>JAEWKZ010000022.1 GCA_023393525.1 Pseudomonadota bacterium
TTCCGCACCCGGCGCGGGGCCGGGCCGCCCCCCCGCCCCCGGAACCCTGCCGCATTCAAAGAAAGAGCGCGACGCAAACCCATTTTTCGAGATACCGTAATGAACATCCTCCAAGTCATGAACCTGGAAGTGGTCTACAACGATGTGGTCCTTGTTTTGAAAGGCCTGTCCCTGGACGTGACCGCGGGCAGCATCACCACGCTCCTGGGCGCCAACGGCGCGGGCAAGTCCACCACTTTAAAAGCCATCTCCGGGCTTCTGGCCGGGGAGAACGGCAAGGTCACCTCCGGGTCCATCCTGTACGACGGCACGGAGACGGTCCGTCTCGTCCCGGAAAAGCTGGTCCGGGCCGGGGTCTTTCAGGTCATGGAGGGACGCCGCATCTTCGAGGACCTGACCGTGGAGGAGAATCTGCGTTGCGGAGGCTACACCCAACCCGCGCGCCTTTTTGCCCACAACTCCGAAAAGGTGTACGCGTATTTCCCCAGACTCAAAGAACGACGCCACCAGCTGGCGGGCTACATGTCCGGCGGCGAACAGCAGCTGCTGGCCATCGGGCGGGCGGTCATGGCCTGCCCCAGACTGCTGCTGCTGGACGAGCCGTCCCTGGGCCTGGCCCCGCTTCTGGTGGAAGAAATTTTCGAAATCGTGGGCCGGATCAACAAGGCGGAAGGGGTGAGCGTGCTGCTGGTGGAACAGAACGCGCGCCTGGCCCTGTCTCTGGCCGATTACGGCTACATCATGGAAAACGGCCGCATCGTCATGGACGGCAAGGGCGAGGACCTGCTGCGCAACCCCGACGTGCAGGAGTTCTATCTCGGCCTGGGGCATGGCGGGGAAAAACGAAGCTACCACGATGTGAAACACTACCGGCGCAGAAAACGCTGGCTCGGGTGAGCGCCTCACCCCGGAAATTGTCCCGCATCCCGACCTCATCCAAACAACTCCCAACATCTTGGAGCGTTCATGGACAGGACACAGGGCTACTATCACGATCTTGAAACCCAATCCCAGTCGGTCAGGGCAAACAGACTGTGGCAATCCCTCCAGGCCCTGGTCGACAAGGCCTTGTCCGTCGACGGCGAATTTCGCGAGCGCCTCGCGGCGGCGGGCATCGTTGCCGATGAAATCCGCTCGGTGGACGATTTCTCCTCCATTCCGGTGCTGCGCAAAAAGGAGCTGTCCCGGTTGCAGCGCGAAAAAGGACTGCCCTGGTTCCTGTCCTGCGCACCAGGACAGCTGGCGCACATCTACCAGTCCCCCGGTCCCATCTATGACCCCGAAGGACGCGGCGCGGACTACTGGGGCTGGGCCGAAGCCTTTTACGCGGCGGGCTTCCGTGGCGGCGATCTGGTCCAGATGACCTTCAGCTACCACCTCACCCCCGCCGGACTGATGCTCGAAGAGCCCCTGCGCGCCCTGGGCTGCGCCGTCATCCCCGCAGGACCGGGCAATTCTGGCGTGCAGTTGCAGCTCATGCAGGATCTTCCGGTCACCGCCTTCGTCGGCATGACCAGTTTTCTCAAAACCCTGGGAGAGAAGGCGCGGGACAAGGGACTCGACCCCAAAAAGGATTTCAGCCTCAAGGTCGCCTTCGTGGCCGCCGAACGCCTGACCGAAAGCCTGCGCACGGAAACGCAGGACATGTTCGGCATGCTCATCCGCCAGGGCTACGGCACGGCCGACGTGGGATGCATCGCCTACGAATGCCCGGAACTCGGAGGCATGCACCTCTCAAGCCGCTGCTTCGTGGAAATCTGCGATCCGGCCACGGGAATGCCCGTGCCCACGGGCGAACTCGGCGAGGTGGTGGTCACGCCCTTCTCCCCGGACTATCCCCTGATCCGGCTGGCCACGGGCGACCTCTCGCGCCTGTCCGACAAGCCCTGCGCCTGCGGACGGACCGCATCCAAACTCATGGGCATCCTCGGACGGGTGGACGATACGGCCAAGGTGCGCGGACAGTTCATCTACCCCGCCCAGGTCGCCCAGGCCCTGAGCCGCTTTCCGCAGATCCTGCGCCACCAGCTGTTCGTCGACAACAAAGGGGGAAAGGAAGGCCTGACCCTGCGCATCGAGACCACTGGCCCGGCGGACCCGGCCGCCATCGGCGCCGCCTTTCAGGAGACGATCAAGCTGCGGCCGGCGGTGGTTGTCCTGGGCCAGGGGGAAAGCATTCCGGAAGGCGCTCCGGCTCTTGTTGACGAACGAACATACGATTAGGGAACAACCATGACCAAATTCCCCACCTATCCCGTTCTGCTCGTCGACGACGAAGACACCTGGCTGCGCTCCTTTTCCCTGGCGCTCAAATCCCACGGCATCGACAACATCCTCTGTTGCGACGACAGCTCCAAGGTGCCCGAGATCCTGGCCAAAACGGAAATCGAGGTCATGGCCGTGGACCTGGCCATGCCCGGCCTGTCAGGGCAGGATCTCATCGACCTCGTGTCGGCGACGAACCCGGACATTCCCATCCTGGTCATCACCGGCATGAGCCAGGTCGAGACTGCCGTGCAGTGCATCAAACGCGGGGCTTTCGACTTTTTCGTCAAGACCAACGACAAGAGCAGCCTCGTCTCGGGCATCCGGCACGCCATAGAGATCCGCGAACTCAAGCGCGAGAACAGCAGCCTGCGCACCCGTTTCCTGCAGGACACCCTGGAGCGCCCCGAGGCCTTCGCGCCCATCGTGACCTGCTCCAAGACCATGCGCTCCATCTTCCAGTACATCGAGGCCATCGCGGGCAGCACCCAACCCGTGCTCATCACCGGCGAATCCGGAGTCGGCAAGGAGCTGGTGGCCAAGGTCATCCACGACTTGAGCGGACGGCAGGGCGAATTCGTGCCGGTCAACGTGGCCGGTCTCGACGACAACATCTTCGCCGACACCCTGTTCGGGCACAAGAAAGGCGCGTTCACCGGCGCGGACAGAACCCGCCCCGGGCTGGTCGAGAACGCCAAGGCCGGCACCCTCTTTCTGGACGAGATCGGGGATCTGCCCCAGGCCTCCCAGGTCAAGCTGCTGCGTCTGGTGCAGGAACGCGAATACCTGCCCATCGGCTCCGACGTGACCCGCAAGACCGACGCCCGCATCATCGCGGCCACCAATGTCGACCCGGAAAAGATGGGTGAGCCGCAGCGCTTCCGCTCCGACCTGTATTACCGCCTGCGCGCCCATCACGTGCATCTGCCCCCCCTGCGCGAACGCCGCGAGGACCTGCCCCTCCTGATCGACCACTTCCTGCGCCAGGGCTGCCAGCAGCGCAAGCGTCCCGCAGCGCCTTCGGAACTCCTGGCCCTTTTTTCCGGCTACGACTTTCCGGGCAACATCCGGGAACTCCAGTTCCTGATCCTGGACGCCCTGAGCTGTTCCGGAGACGACGAACTGGACCTTAACCGCATCAGGGCGCACGTGAACACGCACCCCTCCGCCCCCCGCAGGACCCAGCCCGGCCAGGGCGCGCGCTTGCAGTTCGGGCCGGAACTGCCGACGCTGAAACATGTCTGCGCCGAACTCGTGCGCGAGGCCATGCGCCGCACCGGCGGCAATCAGGCCATGGCCGCGGGCATGCTCGGCGTGTCCCGGCAGGCGCTCAACAAGCGCCTGAACAAGCTCCGTGAGAAAGAGGACGCCTCGGCATGAACGGCAACCGGGAGGATCTGCTGCAACGGCTGCGCGAGCTGGAGCGCGCCAACCGTCTGCTCTCCCGCGAATTGCAGGACCTGCGCACCCTCATCGACACGCCGCTCAACGTCATGCTTTTCTCTCTCGACCTGAACTACAACTACATCACCTTCAACCAGGCCCACCGGGAATTCGTCAAACACAACTGGAACCTGGACATCCACCCCGGCATGCACGTGTTCGACATCCTGAGCGATCCGGACGAACGCGCCGCCTCGCGCCGCAATTTCGACCGCGTGCTGGGCGGGGAATCCTATATCCTGCGCCGCAAATACCGAAAGCCCAAGGGGGAAATCGGATTCTACCAGAACACCTACGTCCCGATCATGCGCGGAGGGGAAATCCTGGGGGCCGTTGTTTTTGCCCACGACATCACCGAATGGAGCGAACGCGAAGAGGAAGGCAAGAAATACCGGGCCATTTTCGAAAAGGCCCTGGAGGGCATCTACCGCTCCACGGCAGGGGGACGGTTCATCGAGGCCAACCGCGAGATGGCCCGCATCCTCGGCTACGAGTCACCCCAGGACCTCATGTCCACGATCACCGACATCAGCCGCCAGCTCTACTGCGACCCCGACGACAGGGATCTGGTCTTCTCCATCCTGCGCCGGGACGGAGTGCTCAAGGACTTCGAGACGCGCATGCGGCGCAAGGACGGAAGCGAAATCTGGGTGGAATTCAACGCCCGCAGCGAAAAGGACGACGAGGGGCGCACGGTGTTCATCGAGGGCAAGCTCACCGACATCACCACGCGCAAGGAGGCCGAACGCAAGGCCGAACTGCGCGGGCAGAAGATGATCCAGGCGGACAAGATGTCGTCGCTAGGCGTGCTGGTGGCGGGCGTGGCCCACGAAATCAACAACCCCAACAGTTTTCTGACCCTCAACCTCCCGCTGCTGCGCGACGTCTGGACCGACGCCCTGCATGTGCTGGACGATTACCAGGAGGAGCACGGCGATTTCGTGCTCGGCGGGCTTGAATATTCGGAACTCCGGCAGCAGCTGCCGCTGGTGCTGCAGGGCATGGTGGACGGGTCGGAACGGATCAAGGACATCGTCTCACGGCTCAAGGACTATTCACGTCAGCGGCCCGAAGGGGAACTCGAACCCACGGATGTGAACAACGTCGTGACCGGGGCCCTGGCTTTCGTGCGCCACAAGCTCAAGAGCGCCGCACCGGGCTACCTGGCGCGCATGGCCCCGGAGCCGGTCCCGGTGGAGGCCGACCTTCAACGACTCATCCAGGTGCTCATCAACCTGCTGGTCAACGCCTGCGAAGCCGTACCGGCCACGGGCGGCGAGATCACCGTGCAGGTTCTGTCCGGATTCGGGGAAGACAAGGCCTGGGCAGGGGTGGAAGTCCGCGACAACGGCTGCGGCATCCCCGCCCAGGACCTCAAATACATCCAGGACCCGTTCTTCACCACCAAGCGTGAAATGGGCGGAACGGGCCTTGGCCTGTCCATCTCGTCGGCCATCATGCACGACCACGGCGGACGCCTGGAATTCTCCTCGCAGCCGGGCCAGGGCACCGTCGTGCGCATGCTCCTGCCCATGATGCGATAGCCTTCTCCGGGCCCGCCGATCCGCTTCCGCGCGAAAATCGCCGCAAACCTACTGGCTCTTCTCGATCACCCGTTCCTTGACCAGGGCGCTGCCCATGGTGAAGTCGACGATGCCCGAGACGAGGTAGCCCAGGGCCACCAGCACGCAAAGCGCGAGCGCAAGCTTCATGGCCTGGCGGGGCCGCTTCCAGAAAAGAAGCGCGACCACCGCCGCCACACCCGCTCCGATCAATGGATTGGCCGCGATCCAGGCCCAGATGCCCGTCATCAGTGCGTGCATGAGCGCCTCCGGCTATTTTTTCATGTTCACGAACTGCAACGGCAGTTCGAACTTCGATTCCCTGAGCAGGGCCATGACGGCCTGCAGATCGTCGATCTGCTTGCCGGACACGCGCACCTGCTCGTCCTGGATGGCGGCCTGGACCTTGAGCTTGCTGTCCTTGATCATCTTCACCAGCTTGCGGGCCGCATCCTTGTCGATGCCGTCATGCAGCTTGATTTCCTGCTTGAGCTGGCCGCGGGAGGTTTTTTCGGGCTCCCCGAACTCCATGGCCTTGGGATCGACCTTGCGGCGCACAAAGTGGGAAATGAGCATGTCCCTTATGGCTCGGATCTTCATCTCGTCGCCCGTGACCAGCGACAATATCTTTGTTTTGCGGTTGAAGTCCATTTCCGTAATCACGCCCTTGAAGTCGTAGCGGGTCTCGACTTCCTTGCGCACATTGTTCACCGCATTATCAACTTCCTGCAAATCGATTTCATTCACAATATCAAAAGATGGCATTTGTCCTCCTTTTCGTCGCGCCGCCTCTCGCAATACGCTTCCAGCTGACCCCAAAACCCCATTCCCGTCAAGCTTCCCGGCCGAATGTATTCTTCGGGGACGGCACGACTCCGCGCCAAAATGCACAACATCCCGCAACGGAACACGACACGTCCGGAGTGATTGCCGGGACAGACAAGGGAAGTGATGAAAGAATATCAACAAAGCATTTGACATTCCATAATTCTTTACTATGGAATAAGCTACTTTGTTTGATGAACTACATCGTCATCAATGCCCCTCTTATATCTACGGAGTAAAAATGGAAGACTATCTGAAGCAAGCAATTGAAATCGTGAAGGCCCAGGCATCCGTCCGCAACATGAATGAAGAGGAAATCACCTCCATGATCCGGGCCCTGGCGCAGAGCATCCGTGGCGTCGCAGAAGGCACCGCTCCCGTTGCCGACACCGAACCCGCCGTTGATCCCAAAAACGCCATCCGCGAAAAGAGCGTCATTTGCTGCGAATGCGGCAAGTCCTTCAAGGTGCTGACCAAGCGCCATCTGGCCACCCACGGCCTGACTCCGGAAGAGTACCGCGAAAAATACGGCTACAAGAAGGGCACTTCCCTGGTCGCCAAGTCGCTGGCCCGCGACCGCCGCAAGACCATGCAGGGCATGAAGCTCTGGGAAAAGCGGAAAAAAGCTCCCAAAGCCCAGGCATAACGAGCAAAAAGCCCTCCTCGCCGAGGGTTTTTTTGCGTCCGGAGCCCAGCCCCGGGGCGCCTCAAATCCGACCATTCCCGGCGAAGACGCGCACTTCCAGGCAAAGCGCCCGGGCTCGGGTTTCCCAACCGCTTCTCATTTTGGCGCGTGATTTCGCGTCATGACACGCGGCGCTCTCCGCTTTCAGCCGCAAATGCCGTTCCCCAGACCTTCGAGATCTGGGAAATTTCCCGAATTTTGGGAATTTTTCCCATATACCCATGCCAAAATGACCAGGAAAAGGGGAGGCGATCCTATCGACACATTCCGGGTCCAAACATAGATAATCTATTGAATTTCTCCAAGCTCCACCATTGAACGCCTGATCTGCGAACCGCGTATCGATGCGTTGCGCCACCACGGAAACCTTGCCCGTCTCTCTGGTGGCGGCCTGCGTTTTGGAGAAAAAATACTCAAATTTCCATACGGGAGACTGACATGATCCAATGGCCCAAAAGCAATGATGTTCTCGGCACCACAAACCGCGGAAACCCGGCCGAATCAGGCCTGTGCACGTTATGCCGCTCGGATTGCGCCGGAAAATGCGAAACCTGGATGTCCTGCCTGAAAGGGCGGCACATGCTCTACCCCAGGGATTTCGGCTCCGTGACCGCCGGCAGCGCCAACACCTGCCATGTCGGAGTGAGCTACAACTCCCTGCGCATCCAGGGCTTCAGCTACGGCGCCCACGGCGTCGCCGCGGGCCGCACCACCAATCCCGACGACTGCCTGTTCACCAACGTCTCCCTGGAAACGTCCTTCGGCGCCACGGAAAAGACCAAGGTCCGCATGCCGCTCATGACCGGCGCGCTCGGCTCGACCTTCATCGCCGCCAAATACTGGGACTCCTTTGCCGCGGGCTGCGCCCTGGTCGGCATTCCCATTGTCATCGGCGAAAACGTGGTCGGCGTGGACCGCGCCTCCAGCATGGCGAACGGCCGCATCGAAAAATCCCCTGAGCTGGACCGCCGCATCGAGATATACAACCGCTACTCCGACGGCTACGGCACCATGATCGTGCAGCTCAACGTCGAGGACGCGCGCAACGGCGTGGCCGAATACGTCATCGGCAAATACGGCAACAAGGTCTGCATCGAACTCAAGTGGGGCCAGGGCGCCAAGAACATCGGCGGCGAGATCGAGGTCAAGAGCCTCGACTACGCCCTGTTCCTCAAAAAACGCGGCTATCTGGTCGATCCGGATCCGGAGCTGCCCGAAGTGCAGGAAGCCTTCAAGCACGGCGGCATCAAGGGCTTCGCCCGCCACAGCCGCCTGGGCTACACCGACCTGCCCTCCTCGGACGCCGTGCACCAGAACTTCATGGAGACCGTGGCCTATCTGCGGGGGCTCGGCTTCACCAAGATCTCGCTCAAGACCGGCTCCTACGGCATGGAAGCCCTGGCCATGGCCATCAAGTACGCCACCGAGGCGAACCTCGACCTCTTGACCATCGACGGCTCCGGCGGAGGCACGGGCATGAGCCCCTGGAACATGATGGAGACCTGGGGCGTTCCGTCCATCCTCCTGCACTCCAAGGCCGTGGAATACGGCAACATCCTGGCCGCCAAGGGACAAAGGGTCGTGGACATGTCCTTTGCCGGCGGCCTGGCCCGCGAAGACCACATCTTCAAGGCCCTGGCCCTGGGCGCGCCCTTCGTCAAGCTGATCTGCATGGGCCGCACGCTCATGATCCCCGGCTTCCTGGGATCCAACATCGAGGGAGCCCTGAACCCCGAGCGCAAGGAAAAGGTTTCCGGCAACTGGGACAGCCTGCCCAAGACCGTCAAGGACATCGGCGAAAACGCCGAACAGATCTTCGCCGGGTACGAATCCCTCAAGGCCAAGATCGGCGCTGAAGAGATGAAGACCGTGCCCTACGGCGCCATCGCCGCCTGGACCCTGGCCGACAAGCTCGGCGCTGGCCTGCAGCAGCTCCTGGCTGGCGCCAGAAAGTTCTCGGTCACGGAAATCACCCGCGACGACATCGTCTCCGGGAACCGTGAGACAGCGCAGGAGACCGGCATCCGCTTCATCACCGACGTGCAGGACGAGATCGCCCGCAAGATCCTGTCCTAGAAATCAATCGCCAGAGACGGAACCGGTACAAGGCCGGTTCCGCCTCTGGCACCTCGCCCCGTCCTGTGCTACACGGCCGACGCGCCCGATGCCCAGGAGTAACACCCATGACCACCCGCCCCGATCACACCGAAAATTTTCCCGCCTCTCCGGAAGAGTGGCGGAACTTTCTGGCCCAAAGCCAGAAGACACAGCACGACCTGCTCGAACGCATCAAGGAGCTGAACTGCCTCTACGGCATCACCCGACTGGCGCAGCAGCGCGAACAGCCCCTGGAAGAACTGCTGACGGGCATCGCGGAACTCATCCGCGCTTCCTGGCAATACCCGGACATCGCCTGCGCTTCCATCCGCCTCGGAGACGCGATGCACAATTCGGGCAACTTCAAGCGCACGCAGTGGTGCCAGACAAGTCCCATCGTCATCGGCGCGGAGGAATGCGGTGCGGTGGACGTCTGCTATCTGGAAGAACGCCCGGAGTTCGACGAAGGACCGTTCCTGCGCGAAGAGCGCAGCCTCATCGACGCCGTGGCCGACCAGATCGGACGCATCGTGGCCCAGCGCCGCGCCGAGGAACAGATGCGCGCCCTGTCCCAGGAGCTGATCATGGCCCAGGAAAACGAACGCCAGCGCATCGCCCGCGAACTCCACGACCACCTGGCCCAGGATCTCTCCCTGGCCCGGGCGGACCTGGAACGCATCGGCTGCGGCCTGCCCGAGAGCGGCCCATGGCGCGCCCAGGCCGGGGTCATCGCCGAACGCCTCGGCACGGCCATCCGCTCCATCCGCGACCTGGCCTACGGGCTGCTCCCCCCGGGACTGACCGAACTCGGGCTGGTCGAAACCGTGCTCGCGCACTGCGAGGATTTCTCCCTGCGCAACGGCATCGCCGTGGACGTCTTTGCCGACGGGCTGAACGGCGTTTCCTTTGACTTCGACACGCAAATCAACATCTACCGCCTCATCCAGGAGGCCTTGAACAACGTGCGCAAGCACGCCAAGGCCAGCCGCGTGACCATCCGCCTGCTCGGCTCCTACCCGAACCTGCTGGTGCGCATCGAGGACGACGGCTGCGGAGCGGACATGGACCGCTGCCTGGCCCAGGCAGGACGCACCAAGCGCATGGGCCTGTGGAGCATGCGCGAAAGGGTCAGGCTGCTGGGGGGAAAACTCAGTTTCCGCTCCAAACCCGGCCAGGGACTGCACATCCGCATCGAAACCCCTCTCAACCGGAGCAGCCATGAGCACGCCTAAACGCATCCTGATCATCGACGATCACCCGCTCTACCGCGACGGCCTGAAGGCCCGCCTGGCGTCACGCCCCGACCTCTGCGTCGTCGGCGAGGCCGGAACCTGCGCCGAAGGGCTGCGCCAGAGCCAGAACCTGTCCCCGGACCTGGCCATCGTCGACATCTCCCTGCCCGACGGCAGCGGAATCGAACTGACCCGCGAGCTCCGCCTCGCCAGGCCGGACCTGCCCGTGCTCATCGTCAGCATGCACGCCAAGCTCGATTTCATCGCCGCCGCCTTCCAGGCCGGAGCCAGCGGCTACATGTCCAAGGAATCCGGAGGCGAAGGCATCCTGCAAGCCATCGGCACCGTGCTCTCCGGCGGGCAGTACCTCGACGGGTCCCTCTCCCCGTCCGTGCTGCGCAGATTGAACGACATCTCCGGACGCAAGGCCAAGACCGTGGACGCCTCCTACGGCAGCCTGTCCCTGCGCGAACAGCAGGTCATGCGGCTGCTGGCGGAGGGGCTCACGCCCGAGGAAATCGCGGCCAAGCTCTTCGTGTCCCGCAAGACCGTCCTCAACCACCGCTACGCCATCATGACCAAGCTCGGCATCAAGAGCCCCGTGGCCTTCGTCCGCCACGCGGCGCGCCTGGGGCTGATCGAAATCGAAGACTAGGCCGGGACCCGCGAATTCCGGCGTCCACGCCATTTGGTCCTTTACCCCCGCCTCGGATCATGGTTACAGGTGAAGCGCAACGCCGCGCAATCCCGTTCACGCCGGCCACACGTTCAAACAGTCCGTTTTCATCAAGGGTTCGTCCATGTTCCGCTCTTTAGCATTTCTGACGCTGGTCATCCTGCTGGTTCTGGCCAACGGCTTTTTCGTCGCATCGGAATTCGCGCTGGTGGGAGTGCGCCGTTCGCGCATCGCGACCCTGGCCGACGCGGGCAACAGAAAAGCCAAACTCCTGCTGCGTCTCATCGATCACCTCAACGCATACATCTCCGCCACCCAGCTGGGCATCACCCTGTCCTCTCTGGCCCTGGGCTGGATCGGCGAACCGGCCATCGCCCGGCTGCTGGAACCGCTGCTCGAAGGACGGGTGCCCCCCGCCGTGCTGCACTCCATCTCCTTCGCCGTCGCATTCAGCCTGATCACCTTCCTGCACATCGTGCTCGGAGAACTCGCGCCCAAGACCATCGCCCTGGAGCGCGCCGAAAAAACGGCCCTGGCCATCGCCCTGCCCATGGAGATCTTCTACCGCCTCTTCTACTGGCCCATCCGCCTGCTGGACTGGTCCGGAACCCGCACGGTCCGTCTGCTCGGCTTCACCCCCAGCCCGCACCACGGCTCGGTCTACACCGAGGACGAACTGCGCATGCTCATCGACGCCAGCTACTCCAGCGGCCAGATCGAAGAGGAAAAACGCCGCCTCATCCGCCGCGCCTTCGACTTCAACACCACCGAGGCCTGCGAGGCCATGATCCCGCGCTCCGAGATCGCGGCCCTGCCCGTCACCTCCACCCTGGACGAAGTGCTCGACGCCTTCCGCATCCACGGCTACTCCCGCCTGCCGGTCTACGGGGAGGATTTGGACGACATGGTCGGCGTGCTCTTCCGCCAGGACATGGAGCCGTTCATGTCCCGCGAACCGGGGCTCGTCTTCTCCATGACCGCGCTGCTCCACCCGCCCACCTTCGTGCCCTCGGGCAAGCGGCTGGGCAGCCTGCTCAAGCAGATGCAGGCCACGCGCACCCATCTGATCTTCGTCATGGACGAATACGGCGGCCTGGAAGGGCTGGTCACTCTGGAGGATGTGCTGGAAGAGATCGTGGGCGAGATCAACGACGAATACGACGAGGAGGTGCGTTCACAGATCGTGCGCGACGGCAAGGCCTTCATCCTCGACGGCATGCTCGCCGTGCGCGACCTGAACCGCAAGCTCGGCCTCAAGCTGCCCGAGGACGAGGCCTACACCACCGTGGCCGGATTCCTGCTCTCCGAAGCCGGAAGAGTCCTCGAAGCCGGGGATGAAGTGCCGATCAAGGAAGGCGTGTTCAAGGTCGAACGCCTCGAACGCCGCCGCATCGTACGCATCCGGTTCACGCCGACGCCGAGTGGTGAGTAGAAAAGGGGAAATTGGAAATGCCTCCAGCGGGCGGGACGCGCAAATCATCTGATATCCACGGTCTCGGCGGGACGCCGTTTGACTTGACGCTCAGACGCCCCTGAAAGCTCCGCTGGCTGACGGAAAGCCACCTCCGAAATCAAGCTTTGTGACCGCGTGTCCGATATTCCGCGCAGGCTGCTCCGAAACCACAAAACCGCACCCCCTGCGTCCGAGCGGATCCACTTTCAAAACGCACAGAATCACTTCGCACCTTCCCACCAGCGGATGAAGTCCTGCGCCGCCCCGTCAATCCACACGGGCTCGCCGATTCTGGGCGTGAGCAGGCGAAAGTCCTTGTCCTTGGCGGCTTCGACAACGCGGACAAACGGTTCGTCCCACGAATGGCTGGCGATGGAAAACCGGCCGACGTGCGCGAGCATCATCGATTTTGCCCCGAGCTCATCGGCGGCACGCACGGCCTCTTCAGGCGTCATGTGGATAAGTGGCCAGCGGGGATCATATTGCCCGCCATCGAGGGCGACAAGGTCGAAGCTGCCGAAGGTGCGGGCGATCTCCGCGAAGTGCGGGCCGTATCCGGTGTCTCCGCTCAGGAATATCCGTCGCTGCGGCGTCTCCAGCACGAAGCCGGCCCACAGGGATTTGTTTTTCGAGAGCCCGCGGCCGGAGTAATGGCGGGCCGGAAGCACATGGATGGTCAAGCCGCTGTCGAACTGCATCGCCGCGTTCCAGTCGCCCTCCCGTAGCCGCTCTTTGGGATACCCCCCCAGCGCTCGAAATGCGCCCCGACTCCCAAAGGGCAGACAACGGCCCCCACCTTGGGCATCAGGTCCACGACAGTCTGGTGGTCGAGGTGATCCCAATGGTCATGCGAAATGAGAAGAACGTCGATCTTTGGCATATTTGCGGCTGCGTACAGGTCCGTTCCGGGAAATATCCTGTTGGCAAAGGAAAACGGCGCGCCGTGGTCGCTGAACACGGGATCGACCAGGATGCGCTTGCCGCCGAGTTGGATGAAATACGACGAGTGCCCCAGCCAGATCACCATGTCCCTGGAGCGGTCGAGGACTTGCGGGTCCGTCAGGTCGAGCCTGACCGTGGGCAACGGCTCTTCGGGACGCAGGCGTGCACTGCCTGCAAACAGATTGTCCCACAGGATCTTGAGGGTGCTCTGACCTTCGACCAGCATCGGGGTGGGCACGGTGTTTTGGAATTCCCCGCCTTTAAAATTGGACGAAGCCTGGAAGCCCGCCAACCGCTCGCCTTCGGGCTGACGGCCGAATTTATCCTGGCTCAGGATGGCGCAGGCGCCAAGGCCCAGGCCCACTCCGGCCAGGATGGTTGTCAGAAACATGTTGCGCAACCGCCTTCTCATTTCAGCTCCTTGCATCATGCCGGGTTGATCGACAGTGTATGGTTTCAGCCAGTTAGATACCACCCGAGGGTCGTCTACGGCATACTCAATCCTTGCAAATTCTTGCCTGATTCTGCTGAAGTGGGTCACCCGCGTGGCGAGGGACGACAAATCGGCGCCTCCCATGCCGAGTCTATTTTTCGAGCAGGATCGTGCCGGACAGCATCCCGATCAGTTCGCCTCCCTCAATCGCATGGCCAAGTTCATACAAGCCTGCGGCGGGCGCTGCCGGTCCGTAGAACATCACGACGTCGCCCCATGGCGCATAGTAGGCAAGGGTTCCGGGCTGAACACCGCGAACTGGCGGGGTGTTGGCAGTATCCAGTTTTTCCGGCGGATAGAAGATCTTCTCGTTGCTGCCGTAATTCTCCACCGCGAGAGTGAGCGGCAGTTGCCGCTGTAAATCCCTGGCGGCCTTGCTGTCATTGAGCGCAAAGACAATGCGCTGTCCACTGGCGTTGACGATCAGCTTCATGCCGCTCTCCTCCATGTTTGTTGCGCGCGGCGTGCCCTGTGCCGCGCCTAAACCTGCAATTCCGCTCATGACGAGAAGGACGAAGGCTCCAAGAACAATCCGTCCCCTGGCCAGCAGACTCCTCCGTGAACGTGCGCTCTTCATGGTGTACCTCTGCTTGGTATCCCCTTCTCCGGCCAGCAAGTCAGACCGGACGTTATCCCGATATCCGCGTTCCAACCGTCCCCACAGCGGCCAGTCCCGACCGGGGCGGATACTGGCCACAGTAAGGGCCATTCACTCGAGAACTTCGTAGTCCTCTTCAGCCACCGCCTCGAACCATTCGTTGGACCGCCCCTCTGCCGGGACTTCCACGGCCACATGAGCAAACCAAGAATCTTTGGCCGCGCCATGCCAGTGTTTGGTTTCCGGCGGAATATTGACCACGTCGCCAGGGTGAAGCGCTCTGGCCGGCTTTCCTTTTTCCTGATACCAGCCGCGTCCGCCGGTCACCAAGAGTATTTGCCCCCCGCCGTGGTGCATGTGCCAGAAATTCCGGCAGCCCGGTTCAAAAGTGACGTTCCAGATAGATACGCCTTCCTTGGAAAGCATTTCCAGATAACTGGCGCCGGTAAAAAACATTGCGTAGGCTTCGTTCAGGGCTCCTTTCGGAAATATGCCCTCTCCATTGAATGCAGTTCTCATATGATATGCTCTCCTGTTGTTTGATGGTCAGAAACGAGTGATTTTTTTGGGGTAATGGATATGGTTCATATACCGACCAAACATTCGATATTTCCGGGCAAAGAAAACCGGGCCCCCCGGCGTGGAGCCGGGGATCCCGCTCACTCTGCCTTCGTCACACGTGAAGAGAGCGGTTTACTTGAGCGCCTTCGTGAAGAAGTCGGTCAGCTTGCCGAATGGGATCAGCCCCACCCGATCGTACAGATCCACATGTCCGGCGGCGGGAACGATGTAGAGTTCCTTCGGTTCGCCGGCCAGTCTGTACGCATCCTCGCTGAACTCGATGGAGTGCGCGTTCTGCCCGGCGATGAAGAGCATGGGGCGCGGCGAAATGGTCTCTATGTCGTTGAACGGGTAGAAGTTCATGAACTTCACGTTGCTGGTCAGCGTCGGATGGGTCGTCACCTTTGGCGACGATCCTTCCGGCGTGAATTCTCCTCTTGGAGTGCGGTAGAATTCAAAGAACTCAATCTCGATCGGATGCGACTTTTTGGTGATCTCATGCACCGTACCGCTGGTGTATTTGGTCTCGCCCCCGGTGAACTCCACATAGCGCTGCTCCGCCGCGTCCTTGATGATCCGCTTTCTCTGCTCCAGGGTCAGGGAGTGCCGCAGGGCGTTGCGATTGGCGGCGCCCATGTCATACATGCTCACGGTGGCGATGGCTTTGAGACGCGGGTCGATCTTGGCCGCGCTGATGGCGAAGCTGCCGCTGCCGCAGATGCCGATGACGCCGATGCGCTCCCGATCAATGAACGGCCTGGTGCCCAGAAAATCCACAGCCGCGCTGAAGTCCTCGGCATAGATGTCCGGGGAGACCGCGTTGCGCGGCTGCCCTTCGCTCGCGCCCCAGAAGGACAAGTCCAGGGACAGGGCGACGAAGCCCTGTTCGGCCATTTTTGTGGCGTACAGATTCGCGCTCTGTTCCTTTACCGCGCCCATGGGGTGGCCGACGACGATGGCGCCGTATTTCTTGTTTTTGTCCATGTTCTTGGGCGTGAACAGATTTCCGACGACCTTCATCGTATACTGGTTCGGAAACGAAACCTTCTGCACGTCCACCGCGCTGCTGGTGTAAAAATTATCCGCGTCCACCGGCTTGTCCTGCGCCCAGACGCAGTCGCCCAGGAGCGTTGTAACGCTGACTACCAAAGCCATTATGCAAAATTGGATCATTGTGTTCATATGCACCTCTGCATGTTTTTGGTGTCGTGGAGAGTTGTTGTAACGGGCTTCAGCCGGGCGGAAGTCCGTTACAGCGCGGCCCTGAGCACCTCGACAATGTCCGCTTCCGTCATGGCCGGACGCGCCGGGAGGTCGCCGTTCTCGTCGCGGATGATTTTCAGGGTGTCCCTGGCGTAGGTCTCGATCAACTCGTCGCCGATCCCCAGCTCCGAGAACCGCGTCGGGCAGCCGATGGACTTGAGGAAGGCCTCGAAGCGGTCGATGCCTTCCATGGCGCAGGCCAGATCATCAGTACCGGCCGGCACGCCCATGACCCGCTGCGCGAACTGCGCGAACTTTGCAGGACGAGCCTTGGCCGCGAAGCGCATCCAGGCCGGATTGATGATGGCCAGCCCGGCGGCGTGCGTCACGTCATGGTAGGCCGACACGGTGTGCTCGATCATATGCACCGGATACGCCCCGTTGGTGCCGACCTGCACCCAGCCGATCAACGCGACCGAAGCCGCCCACTGCACCTGGGCGCGTGCTTCGAGATCCGCGCCGTCGGCAATGGCTCTGGGGCCCCATTCCATTGCCGTCAGGATGACTCCTTCGGCGAAGCGATCCTGCAGAGGCGTGTTGTCGACGCCGTTGAAGTAGGATTCGGTGACATGGGTGATGAGGTCGCACACGCCGTAGGCCGTCTGATCCCTGGGCACGCTGACGGTCAGCTCCGGATCGACGATGGCCGCTTTCGGGTACAGGAGCGGAATCTGGATAAAGGATTTGACCTTGCTCTCCTCGTTGGTGATGACCGCGCCGCAGTTCGTCTCGGAGCCGGTGGCCGCCAGCGTGGGCACGGTTATGACGGGCAGGGCCCGCGTCGGCACATACACGTTGTCCTGGCCGTGCTGGATCATGTCCCAGGGATCACCGTCGTACAAGGCCGCGGCCGAAATGACTTTGGACGCGTCCATGACGCTGCCACCGCCCAGGGCGATGATCATGTCGCAGCCTTCCTTGCGGGCGATGGCCGCGCCGCGGGCGACGGAGGTGATGCGCGGGTTGGGTTCGACGCCGGTGCATTCGGCGAAGGTTATGCCAGCGGCCTGCAAACTGGCCACGGCTCGGTCAAAGACGCCGCAACGCTTGACGCTGCCGCCACCGGTCACGAGCAGGGCCTTGCGGCCGTATTCGCCGGCCACGTCTCCAAGCCGGGAAAGGTTGCCTGCGCCGAAAATGATTTTCGTAGGATTGTGGAATGTGAACTGCATATGATTCTCCTTGCCCCGAAATGCGGAGCGTCCATATTTCATGACATTCTTGCCTGCCAGCCCGCTCCGCCAGGATCGGCGGCTCTCGCGGACGCATCCGTCCACGGCGGGCTTGCCCATTCTTGAAGGGACATCTACGTCGAAAGAAGCCGAAGCGGGTAGAACGATCCTCTCGAATTCTTGCCCGATCATCCGAAAGTTCGAAGCAATGGATTGTTCACGCCGGGAGAGTTCTGATAGGGTCCATGGAAAGGAGAAACGACAATGGCAACCAGCACGAATCTGGCTTTGGACGGCGGTTTGTTCGATGCGCGCGAAGCGTTGGGAGAGAAGGTCGCGAGGCGGACAGAACATGACAATGCGGTGGAGACGGCGATTCCCGGATTGAGCCTGTTTCGATACGCAGCCCCCAGCGAACCGGTGAGCTACATGCACGAACCGAGCATCTGCCTCATCGCCCAGGGCGCCAAACGCGTGTTTCTCGGCGAGGAGGAATACGTTTACGACGAGAACCACTTCCTCATCACTTCGGTCGGGCTCCCGATAGTCGCGCAGATCATTCAGGCGAGTCCGGACAAGCCGTACCTGGGCATTGTCCTCAAGCTGGATCTGCGTGAGCTTGCACAGCTCATGGTCGACAGCAGCCTGCCCGTTGCACGGCTCCAACAGTCAGGGCGGGGCATGACGGTCGGGAGGCTGAGCGTGCCCCTGCTCAACGCCTTCGAACGCCTCATCGACCTGCTCGGCGGGCCTTCCGACATCCCGGTCCTGGCGCCGCTCATCCAGCGAGAAATCCTGTACCGCCTGCTGATGAGCGACCAGGGACCGCGCCTGCGCCAGATCGCCACGGCGGGCAGCCACAGCCACCAGATCGCCAGGGCCCTGGACTGGCTGCGGGCAAACTTCCGCAGGCCGCTCAGGGTGGACGAACTGGCCTCATCCGCCGGCATGAGCACGTCCACATTCCACCACCATTTCCGGACCATGACGGCCATGAGCCCGCTCCAGTACCAGAAATGGATACGCCTGCACGAGGCTAGGCGGCTCATGCTGACCGAACACCAGGACGCCACCAGCGCGGCATTCCAGGTCGGCTACGAGAGCCCATCCCAGTTCAGCCGCGAGTACAGCCGCCTGTTCGGCGCGCCGCCACTGCGGGATATCAAGAAATTGCAGCGGATTTCTGAATGAAAAGGTCAGGAACGGCACGGACCGGCCTCCGTCTCCCGCTCCGCACGCAGCGCAGCGATGATGGAGTCGAGAACTCCCGGAAACAGGGCATCGAGATCTTCCCTTCGCAAGCTGTTGACCCACTCCCTGCCTTCACGCCTGGCGAAAAGCACTCTGAAACTCATCAACACATTGAAATAGCAAGATAAATATCGATCATCCCGCGCAACAAGGAGGACACATGAACGTGATCGCAGTGAATGGCAGCCCCAGGAAGACATGGAACACCGCAACATTACTGGAACATGCTCTGGCGGGCGCCGCCGGGAACGGGGCCGAAACCGAGATGGTGCATCTCTATGACCTTGAATTCAAGGGCTGTATCAGCTGCTTTGCCTGCAAAAAAATTGGCGGCAAGCATTATGGCCGTTGCGCTGTCAACGACGGCCTGACGTCCATCCTAAGGATAATTTCGGAGGCGGACGCCCTCATCCTGGGCAGCCCCGTCTATTTCGGCGCCGAAACCGGCGAAATGAGGTCGTTTCTTGAACGCCTCATGTTTCCGTTTCTGACCTACACTCCCGATTATGCATCCATCTTCCCCGGCAAGCTCCGGGTCGGGCTGGTCTATACGATGAATATCCCCGAAAAAGCTTTGCCCACCTACAACTACGACAAGATTTTCGCCGCCACTCAGAGGTCTCTGACTCGAATCTTCGGGAACTGTGAACTCTTGCTGAGTACCGACACGTACCAGTTCAGCGACTATTCGAAATATCTTTCGACGGGCTTTGACGCGGAGGCCAAAAAGAAGCGGCATGAGGAAATCTTCCCGCAGGATTGCAGGCGTGCATTCGAGTTAGGGACGAGGCTCGCAGGCGTCGTTCAGGCGTGATGAAAACAGAAACGGCACCTCTTTGATGCCGAATTCGAGAAAAAAAATCGCCCGCCGAAATCCCGGTCCGAGCGGTTCGGGCCGTTTCGGGCCGGAGGCGCCGACTGTCCGACTGATCCAGGCATCGTTTGCTTCCCCGCTGCTCAGTCGCCACAAGCGCAAACCAAAGCTCCCTGCGGGCAGCGTTGTTCGCCCGCCCAAAGCTCAGGCGGAGCGGGCCGGGGTGGTTCGGGCCGGGGGCGCCGACTGTCTGACTGATCCAGGCATCGTTTGCTTCCCCGCTGCCCTCACGCTCAACGCGCAAAACGATGTTCCCGCAACTTCGCCGCCCGAAGCGCAAACCGAAGTTCCCGCACGCGGCGGGGAAGCATTGCGAGGCCGGAGAAGGAGTTTCGGCGGCCCCGGCCCGAATCACCCCGGTTCGCGGCCGCCCTGCGCCCCCAATTCCTGCCACTAGATATGGATCTTGGTCCCCGAATAGGTGAACGCGTTCCTGTTCATCTTGATGAACGTCCCCTTGTCGATGCCCACGGCCTTGCCGCATTCGCACCAGACCTTTCCGTCCCGCTCCTCCAGGAACCAGACCTTTTCGATCCTCTCCCGGTGGCATCTCAGGACCTCGCCCGGCCCCAGCTTGCGGTAGCGCCACAATTTCTTGCGGCAGGCGGCGCACTTGATGACCAGCATTATTCCGGCACGCTCTCCATCCCGGCCCATTTCGGTTCGTGCAGGGGCAGGATGTGGTCGGCCAGGGTCTTGGCCCGGACCAGGGTTTCGTAGGCCAGATAGGGATTCACGTTGGTGCCGGGAGGGATGACCTCCATCTCCATGGCCGTCACGGCCTTGGGGGGGTAGAGGTTTTCGAAGATGGTGCAGAAGCCGCAGATCAGCACGCTGCCCTTGTCCGTCTCCACGCGCACGGACATGCCGCCCTCGGTGTGGGCCGGGGTGTGGATCATGGTGATGCCGGGGACGATCTCCGTGTCGCCCGTCAGGGCCACGACCTGACCGTTCTCCTCCGCCTCTTCGATGTAGTCCTCCAGATAGCGGAAATCCAGCGGATGCGGATCGTGGATGCGCTCCAGTTCCTTCTCGTGCACGTAGATCTTCGCGTTGACGCACTTGGCGTCGTTTTCGCAGTGGTCGTTGTGCAGATGGGTATGCAGGACGATGTCGATATCCTCCGGGACAAGGCCGTACCTCGCCAGCCCTTCCTCGAAGCCGTAAATCTTCCCGCCGATGGCCTTTTCCCGTTCTTCGGAAACGACCGGCCGCATCTCGCCCGTGTCCACCAGGATCTTCTTCTCCCCGCCCTCCAGGTACCAGCAATAGATGGGAATGGTGTAGGGCGTGCCGTAGTCGTGCTGATAGGTCATCATGCCCTTGTCGAAGACCTTGGTGCCCATGACAATGGGATGGATGATGTAGGCCATGCTTCCCGCTCCGTGATATGTTGGAATCGTTGTCGATGCGCTGCGGCCGCTCACACCGGTCAGAGTTCGGCCGTGTCCAACCGTAAACCGCTGTAGCCCGTGTGCACGGGGCAGTCCAGATGGTCGCGCAGGTAGGCGATGGCGCCCTCCCCTGTGCAGTGACACGGAATCATAAGACCGGGATTCAAGTCCCGCAAGGACTGAGCTGTTTTTTCCAACCGCTCCCGGCTGGCCGATCCCAGATGCAATCCGCCGATCACGGCGCGGATGCGACTCTCGCCGGTGACTTCACGCAGATGGGAGAGGGTGTTGATGAGACCCGCGTGGCAACAGCCCACGCAGACGATGAGGCCCTTGTCTGTACTGATCCACAGGGCCTGGTCGTCGCTGACGGGATCGGCGCGCAAGGCATGGGGATCAAAAAAGAACGGACCTCCTGCGTCCTCGAAATCCGTCCACCTCGGAATCGAACCGCTCAGGCCGATCCGGTCGCCGATCAGCTGCGAGCCGCCGTTCCAGTGCATGCGCTCGATAGGCAGGGTGGCCAGGGCCCGCATGGAGAACATGGGCATGCGGATGTCCCGCGCCTGGCCGTCGCGAATGCTGTAGCGGGGTTCGGTCACGCCGCTGTGGCAGTAGACATGGACATGCGGCGCGGCACCCAGCACCATGGGCACCGCGCCGGTATGGTCATAGTGGCCATGGCTGAGCACGAGCGCGTCCGCGCGTCCCAGATCGACGCCAAGAGCGCGGACATTTTCGGCCAGGGCCGAGCCCTGGCCGGTATCAAGCAGATAGCGCCGGTCGCCGCGCTCTATCCACAGGGCGAAGCCATGCTCCGCCAGACAGCCGCAACCGGCCTGATTGTCGACCAGCACCGTCAGCACGGTCTTCTGCATGATGCGTACTCCACAATCAGAGGTTCAGTTTCACAAGCGGCAGCTCCAGCAAGGGCGTGACCACGCTGCGCATGATTTCCGCAGTGGGGCTTGCGGCATGATGCATGACGAAGGCCTCGCCCATGTCCCCAGCTTCGGCCACCATCGGATCAATGGGGATGGAGCCCAGAAAGGGCACGCCCATGTCGTCGGCCATGCGCTTGCCGCCGCCGGAACGCAGGATGTGTGTCACCTCGCCGCATTTGGGGCACACGAAACCGCTCATGTTCTCGACCACGCCCAGAACCTTCATGCCGACCTGGGCGCAGAAGGTGATGGACTTGCGCACGTCCATGGCCGCCACGCGCTGCGGCGTGGTCACGACCACGGCTCCGTCGATGGGGTTGATGAGCTGACAGATGGAGAGAGGCTCGTCGCCGGTGCCGGGAGGGGCGTCGATGATCAGATAGTCCAGATCGCCCCAGGCCACGTCCTTCAAAAACTGCTTGATGACGTTGCCCTTGACCGGGCCGCGCCAGATCACGGCGTCATCGGGATCGCGCAGCAGAAAGCCCATGGACATGACTTTGAGATGCCCGAGCTCCACCGGCACAAGGCCGTCGGGCCCGGCCTCGATGTTCGCCCCTTCCAGACCGAGCATGGTCGGCACGCTGGGCCCGTGGATGTCGACGTCGAGAAGCCCGACCTTCTTGCCCGCGAGCATGAGCCCCATGGCCAGGTTCACGGCCACCGTGCTCTTGCCCACCCCGCCCTTGCCGGACATGACCATGATCTTGTGCCCGATATGACACAGCCTCGACTGCAGAGCCCGACGGTCCTCGAAATCCTGATCGTTCTCGCCCTGCTGACGCTTGGACGCGGAACAGCTCGAATCCTTGCAGGACTCGCACGATCCGGCCCTGGGGGCGCTGTTTTCCATATTCTCCATTCACGTTCTCCACGATGCGCGGTTAGTTGTTGCTCGGCCCATGCCTCTCCTGCGTCCGCGGCCTCTGCCGCGGCAGCCCGGCATGTCGAAGGTTTCATCCAGATTGCCACGCTCCCAGGCCTCGATGACCTGTTCCAGATCGCCGGCCACGAAGCCGACCACGTTGATCCCGCCGGCGAGGACGGCTTCCTGCATGGGCCGGGAAATGGCCCCGCAGATCAGCGTGCCGACGCCCAGACGGAGCAGGTCTTCCGCCCTGTGCAACGGCTCGTCACGGACCAGGACATGCTCTTCCCGTTCTCCGCCTCCTTCCGGCAGCAGCAGGATCCGCCCGCCGACGTCAAAGACCGGCGCTATGCGATCCTGCCAGTGGTGCAAAGCGATGCGCGACATTGAAGCTCCTCTTTGCCCAACGCAAAGCATGAGGCGTGCCGTCTCAAAAAACCGCCTGAAAGACAAGGCAAACCACTGATTAAAAAGAGTTTTTCTGCAAACGATCAGGAGGCGGAGGTGCACCGGCGCACCACAAGCAGGCAAACAAGTAGCCCCGACGCTACTCTTTCGGGACAGACCGGCCGTCGCGCTCGGGCAGGGCCATGCCAAGGCGCTTCATGCGCCGAAAGAGCGTGGTCTTGTGGATTCCAAGCTCGCGCGCAGCGGCCAATCGGTTGAAGCTATTGCGCTCCAGGGCGGCATGGATGGCCTGCCGGTCGAGCATGTCGTGCATCGTGCGACCTTCGACGCACTGGCGGCGGGGGACGAGACGGGTCAATTCCTCCGGCAGGTGATCGATGTCGATGCGGCCTTCGCCGCACAGCACGAAAGCACGCTCGATACAGTTCTCCAGTTCCCGGATGTTGCCCGGCCAGTCGTAGGCCATGAGCAAAGACAGGGCTTCGGTGCCGATTCCCGAGACCGAGCGGCCCTGAACGCGGTTCAGGCGGCGGATGAACTGTTCGACCAAGAGCGGCAGGTCGTCCTTGCGCTCCCGCAAGGGGGGCAGTTCCAGGCGGATGACGTTGATGCGGTAGTAGAGGTCTTCGCGGAACGCGCCTTCGCGGATCAGATCGCCAAGATTGCGGTTGGTGGCCACGATGACCCGGGCGTCGGTGGATTCGGTTCCGGAGGAACCGAGCGGCTCGAAGGTCCGCTCCTGCAGGACGCGCAAAAGGCGCACCTGAAGGGCCGGGCTGATTTCCCCGATCTCGTCCAGGAAAATCGTCCCGCCCCGGGCCTGAGCGAAGCGGCCGAGCCGGTCGCGGGTCGCGCCGGTATAGGCCCCGGCCTTGACGCCGAAGAGTTCGGATTCGAGCAGGGTGTCAGGCAGGGCGGCACAGTTGACGGCAATGAAAGGTCCGTTCGCATGGGCGCTCAGGGAGTGGATGGTGCGGGCGAAAAGCTCCTTGCCGGTGCCGGTCTCGCCGGTCAGCAGGACGGTGCTCGGACTGGCGGCGATGGCGGGAAGCATGGAGAAGAGCTTGTGCATGCGCGGGCTGCGGCTGAAGAGTTCGCCGACGTGATAGCGGCCCTCGAGCTCGCGCTTCAATGCGTCGACTTCCGAAAGATCGCGGAATGTCTCGGCCCCGCCCATGACCTGGCCGTTCTCATCGCGAAACACGGCCGTGGACACGCTGATGGGAATACGCTCCCCCTGTGCCGTGATGATGTATCCGCAGGTCCCGATACGGGGTTTGCCGCTGCCCAGCGTGTCCTGCAAGGGGCAGTTGTCCCCGCACAGGCTGGAGCGGAAAACCTCAGAGCACAGGCGTCCAATGGCTTCGGACCGGGGTACGCCGGTGATCTCTTCGGCGGCGCGGTTGAAGGACGTGATGCGCCACTGGAGATCGACGGTGAACACCCCGTCGGAGATGCTCTCAAGAATGGCGTCGGTGGGCGTGCGTACGGTGACGTGCTTCGTGGGCTGGGACATGGCTTTTCTTGACCTTCTCGGCCACCCCGGTCAAGAGCGCCGCCAACAAAAAGGGGCGGAAGAGATGCACTCTCCCGCCCCGCGCGCGACAAACCGGCAAAGGACTAGACCTTGGCGGCGGTCTTCAGATCCGCGACGGCGTCGGTCACTTCCCAGGGGAAGACGACGTCCTCGCGGCCGAAATGGCCGTAGCAGGCGCTTTTTCTGTAGATGGGCTGAATGAGGTTCAGGCGCTTGATGATGTAATAGGGGCGCAGGTCGAAGACCTCTTTCACGGCCTTGGTCAACACCTCGTCGGGCACCACGCCGGTGCCGCCGGTGGTGACCAGCACGGAGACCGGCTCGGCCACGCCGATGGCGTAGGCGATCTGCACTTCGCAGGTTCCGGCCAGACCGGCGGCGACCACGTTCTTGGCCACGTAGCGGGCCATGTACGCGCCGGAGCGGTCGACCTTGGACGGGTCCTTGCCGGAGAACGCCCCGCCGCCATGATTGCCCATGCCGCCGTAGGTGTCGTTGATGATCTTGCGTCCGGTCAGGCCGCAGTCGGCCAGGGGGCCGCCGGCCACGAAGCGTCCGGTGGTGTTGATGTAGATGCGGGTGTTCGCGTCCATCATCTCGGCGGGCATGACCTTGGCGATGACCTCGCGTTTGATGCCGTCCACGATCTCGTCATAGGTCACTTCGGGGGTGTGCTGGGAGGACACGACCACGTTGTCGATGCGCACGGGCTTGCCCTTGCGGTATTCAACGGAGACCTGGGTCTTTCCGTCCGGGCGCAGGAAACCCAGGATGCCGCTCTTGCGCACCTCGGCCAGCCTGCGGCTCAGGCCGTGAGCGTAGTAGATGGGCGCGGGCATGAGCGCGCTGGTCTCGGTGGTCGCGTAGCCGAACATCATGCCCTGGTCGCCCGCGCCCTGATCCTCGGGCTTGGCGCGGTCCACGCCCATGGCGATGTCCGGGGACTGCTTGTCGATGGACGACAGCACGGCGCAGGTGTTGGCGTCGAAGCCCATGTCGGAGCTGACGTAACCGATCTCGCGCACCGTGGAGCGCACGATCTCGGGCAGATCGGCGTAGGCATCGGTGGTGATCTCACCGGCGATGACGGCCATGCCGGTGGTGACCAGGGTTTCGCAGGCCACGCGCGAACGGGGGTCCTGGGCCAGGAGGCAGTCGAGCACGGCGTCGGAGATCTGGTCCGCGATCTTGTCCGGGTGGCCCTCGGTCACGGATTCGGAAGTGAACAGATAATGGTCGGCATTGAGTATCATGAAAAATCTCCTTTTACATAGGGAGGTTGTTAATAACGGTAATGATCGGGCTTGAACGGGCCGGTCACGGGCACGCCGATGTAGTCGGCCTGCTCCTTGGACAGGGTTTCAAGCTCCACGCCCAGACGCGCCAGGTGCAGGCGGGCCACCTCCTCGTCCAGGATCTTGGGCAGGGTCATGACCTGCGGAGGATAGTCGTTCTTGGCCAGATCGAGCTGGGCCAGTACCTGGTTGGTGAAGGAGTTGGACATGACGAAACTGGGGTGGCCCGTGGCGCAGCCCAGGTTCACCAGACGCCCTTCGGCCAGGACGATGAGGCTCTTGCCGGAAGGCAGGATCCACTTGTCCACCTGGGGCTTGACCGTGATCTTGGCGCAGCCGGGGGTGTTCTCCAGGAAGCCCATGTCGATCTCGTTGTCGAAGTGGCCGATGTTGCAGATGATGGCCTCGTCCTTCATGGCCAGCATGTGCTCAGACCGGATGACGTGGTAGTTGCCCGTGGCCGTGACGAAGATGTCGGCCTCCTGGCAGCCCTTGGCCATGGTCGTGACCTCGTAGCCTTCCATGGCCGCCTGCAGGGCGCAGATGGGGTCGACCTCGGTGATCAGCACCCGCGCGCCGAAACCGCGCATGGACTGGGCGCAACCCTTGCCCACGTCGCCGTAGCCGCAGACCAGCACGACCTTGCCCGCCACCATGATGTCCGTGGCGCGTTTGATGCCGTCGGCCAGGGACTCGCGGCAGCCGTAGAGGTTGTCGAACTTGGACTTGGTCACGGAGTCGTTGACGTTGAAGGCCGGGAAAAGCAGCTCGCCGTTTTTGGCCATCTGGTAGAGGCGGTGCACGCCGGTGGTCGTCTCCTCGGATACGCCGCGGATGCGGGCGGCGATCTTCGTCCACTTCTGCGGGTCGACTTTGGCGCTTTCGATGAGGCGGTCAAGCACGCAGCGGAACTCCTTGTTGTCCGTGGCGCGGGACAGCAGGGACGGGTCCTTCTCGACCTTCACGCCCTCGTGCACCAGGAGCGTCGCGTCTCCGCCGTCGTCGACGATGAGGTCCGGGCCGGTGCCGTCGGGCCAGGTCAGGGCCATTTCCGTGCACCACCAGTAGTCTTCCAGGGTCTCGCCCTTCCAGGCGAAGACCTTGGCCAGGCCCTCGGCCACCACGGCGGCCGCGGCGTGGTCCTGGGTGGAAAAAATGTTGCAGGAGGCCCAGCGCACATCCGCGCCCAGGGCATGGAGGGTCTTGATGAGCATGGCCGTCTGGATGGTCATGTGCAGGCTGCCGGTCACGCGCAGGCCTTTAAGAGGCTTGGCGTCGCCGTACTTGTCGATGAGCGCCATGAGTCCGGGCATCTCGCGCTCGGACAGCTGCATCTCCTTGGAACCCCAATCAGCCAGACTCATGTCGGCGACCTTGTGATCAAGCTTTGAGTCAATGGGTAACGTCATGTTTTCTCCTTTCCGTAAAGTGTGGCCATGGCCACCTGATGTTAAACTGAAAAATGTTCCCGGCGGGCGGTGATGAGCATGAGGGTGAGCCCCAGATTGACGGGGTGCTCTTCACAGGTCAGATCCTGAAATCCGGCCCGCTCAAGCCACTGGCGAAGGTCGTCGGGGGCGAATCCCAGCCAGCGGTCGCCGTAGCTCGTGCGCAGGGTCTCGTTGTCGTGCGGCAGAAAGTCGGCCAGCACCGCCTGGCCGCCGGGCCGCACCACCCGCCCCATCTCGGCGATGCCGTCCTGGGGCGCGGCCAGATGATGCAGCACCAGGGACATGATGGCCGCATCGGCCTCACCGTCGCGCAAAGGCAGGTGCTCCAGATCGCCGATGCGCAGGCTCACTTCCGGCCCCTCGGGCAGAAGCTTGGCCGCCGCGTCGAGCATGCGCGGGGAGTTGTCCACCCCGATGACCCGCCCGGCGACTCCGGCCAGATGGCCAAGCAGCAGGCCCGGCCCGCAACCCAGGTCCACCACCGTGTCCGCCGGCCCCTCGGCGGCGGCCAGACGCTTCAGGATGGCCGGCCCCAATGCGAAGTCGCCCAGCATCTCGCGGCTCAGGCGGTTCCAGTCCGAGGCGACGGAGTCAAAAAAGCGGGTCGTGGAGAGGCGGCGGTCATTCAGCACCTGCGCGGCTCGGTCCAAATCCTGGCGGTGTTCGGGCAGGTCTTTGAGCCCCTCCTGCACGGCGGCGAGCAGGGCGCGGGAACCGTTGGCCGTGGACGACGAATAAAAGGCCCACAGGCCGTGGCGCTGGCAGGCGACCAACCCGGCGTCCATGAGGATCTTGAGATGCCGCGAGATGCGCGACTGGCCCATGTCCAGAACCTGCACGATCTCGCCCACGTTGAGTTCGTGGGCGGCGAGCACGCCGATGAGGCGGAGCCTGGTTTCATCGGCCAGGGCCTTGGTCTGGGTCAACAGTTTCATGGATGTGGCAGCCTTTATTTTTCTATATCAAGATATCCTGATATAGTATTGCCTACATGCCCCGTCCGCAAAGGTCAAGAACCTGTCTTGCGCGGCGCAGGCAAGATGGTTAGGCAGAGAACATGCACAAGCGCGAAAAAAAAGTACGCTCTGTTTCCGAAGCGCTCGACTCCATTCTGGGCACGCCGGAAGCCGCCCTGGAACTGGCCATCGCCCGGCTGTGGCGCCATTGGCCGCAAATCCTGGGCGAGGACATCGCGGCGATGATCCGCCCCTTGGGGCATCGCCAGACCACCATGCTTCTGGGCGCGACCAACTCCATGGTCATGCAGGAGTTTTCCTATTTCGCGCAGAACATTCTGGACAAGGCCAACGAATTTCTGGGCAACGCCTATTTTCAGAAGGTCCAGATCGAACTCATGGCCGGACGGCCCGCTCTGGACGAGTCCCTGCTGCCGAAAATCCCGCCCCCGCCCAAGCCGCCGGAGCCGGACGTCCTAGGCAACCTGCTGCCCTGCATGGATCCTTCCTCGCCGGTAACGTCGTGCTACCGCGCATATGTCAAGCATTTCCGGCCGGATCTGCTCGGCCCGGAGGACGAATGAGCAAACTCCCTCTCTTCATCCTCGCCATCCTTGTATTCCTGGCCGGGAGCTCTCACGCCGACACGGACGAGATCCTGCGCGACTACATCCCCAGCGGCAGGATCACCCGCTTCGAGGAGCCGGTGCGGTTCTGGATAGGCGGCAAGGACCGCCTCGAAGGACAATACTACATCGACACGGTGATGAACGAAGTTCGGCGCATCATCCCGGAGCTGCAATTCAGCCAGACCTCGTCCGCAAGCCAGGCCAACGTCCGCTTCTACCTGACCGACTCCAAGGAGGAATGGCAGGAGGCGGTGACCAAAAGCTCCCAGGGCATGGCCGGATGGAAGGAAATGGGCGATCTCATTCGGGGCTTCACCCTGCTGGCATCAAGCGGAGGGGTCATCAAAAAGGCGGACATCGTGCTGCACCTGGACTTCCAGACCTCCGGAGGCCAGAAACTCTGGATCGTGCGCCACGAACTCATGCACGCGCTGGGGATCATGACCCACCCCAGGAAGACCCTGGACACGGTCCTCAACTCCAGACAGGCCCAGGAAGAAAAAAACAGCGTCTTTTCAGACTCCGACATCCTGGTGATCAAAACCATGTACAGTCCGAACCTCTCGGCGGGAAATTCCTGGTAGGAATCGACATCTCAAATCTTGACAGCCAACCTGTCTTTCCCTAATGGATTTTTTCCCTGCTGGGCGATCGTTCAACGGCAGGACAGCGGACTCTGACTCCGTCAATCTTAGTTCGAATCTAAGTCGCCCAGCCAACGCGTCCCCATCGTCTAGCTCGGTCCAGGACACCGGCCTTTCACGCCGATAACAGGGGTTCAAATCCCCTTGGGGACGCCACACACGACCATAACGGGATTTATCCCGCCCCCCCGGAGGTTCCGGGAAACATCACCCAAGGCCCCGAGCGAACGTTCGGGGCTTTTTTTCGTCTTTTGATAAAGAATCTTGGTTCACGCCCGCGTGATCGACCAAGCCGCCAATCAACCCATTTCCAACCGGCTCCCCGCTTTCCAGCAAAACGCCTTCACCTTGGAGACATGAAAACCCGCTGCGGATATCCTTCGTTTACAGTATCTGACCGAGAAACTCCCGCGTGCGGGGCATCTGCGGTGCGTTGAAAATGGCGTCCGGGCCGCCCCGCTCCAAGATCACCCCCTCGTCCATGAAGGCCACGGAATCGGCCACCTCGCGGGCAAAGCCCATCTCGTGCGTGACCACCATCATGGTCATGCCGTCGTCGGCCAGCTGGCGCATGACGGACAGCACCTCGCCCACCAGCTCGGGGTCCAGGGCCGAGGTGGGTTCGTCAAAGAGCATCACCTCCGGCTCCATGGCCAGGGCCCGGGCAATGGCCACGCGCTGCTTCTGGCCGCCCGACAGGGTCTGGGGGTAGGCGCCCTCCTTGTCGCCGAGGCCCACCTTGTCCAGGTAGCAACGCCCCAGTTCGCGGGCTTTTGCCTTGGACATGCCGCGCACCTGGATCGGCCCTTCGATGACGTTGCCGAGCACCGTCATGTGCGGAAACAGGTTGAAGTGCTGAAAAACCATGCCCACCCGCGAGCGCAGGGCGTTGATGAAGCGTTCGTCGCCATGGACGAGCTGTCCGCCCACCCGGATCTCGCCCTGGTCGTACGTCTCCAGATAGTTGACGCAGCGAAGCAGGGTGCTCTTGCCCGAGCCGCTGGCTCCGATGACGCAGACCACGTCGGACGGCATGATCGCCATGTCGATGCCCCGCAGCACATGATGTTCGCCGAACCACTTGTTCAGCCCCTGTATTTCGATGACCGGAGTCTGAGACACCGCTCCCTCCCGTGGTTTGAAGATTGTGTCGTTACCGGGCCACGCGCGTGACGTCGCGCGCAGCGCCGCGCATCCGGCTATGACTGCGCCGAGACGTCGAGCCGGGCCTCCAGGGCGCGGAACAGCCAGCTGAACACAGCCGTGTACAGCAGATAGAACATGGCCGCGATGAACAGCATCTCCATCATCATGAAATTGGACGAAGCCAGCTGCTGCGACTTGAGCAGCAATTCGTTGATGGTGATGGTGCTGGCCAGGGACGAGTCCTTGAGGGCGATGATGAACTGGTTGCCCAGCGACGGCACCGCGCGCTTCAGGGCCTGGGGCAGGATGATGCGCACCATGGCCCGGGGATAGGTCATGCCCAGGCTGCGGGCCGCCTCCATCTGCCCGGTGGAGATGGAGACGATGGCGCCCCTGAATATCTCGGCGATGTAGGCGCCGTTGTGGATGCCCAAGGCGAGCACGGCGGAGGTCAGAGCGTTCAGCCCTGCCAGGCTGCGCAGGCCGAAATAGATGAACAGCAGTTGCAGCAGCAGCGGCGTGCCGCGCACCACGTAGATGTAGGCGCGGGCGGGAATGCTGAGCAATCGGCGTTTGGAGATGCGCATGAACGCCGTTCCAAGGCCCAGGGCCACGCCCAGAGCGATGCCCAGGGCCGAAACCTTGAGCGTCATCCACGCCGCCGGAAGAAAATAGGGGAGATACTTGGGCAAAGCCGCAAAGTCGAAATACATGCGAGTGTCCGGTTTCTTGAGGGTTGATACAGACCGGGGCGTTGCGCCCCGGCGCAATGTCGTCGCCGGGCGGCGGCTACTTCGAGGTGATGTCGATACTTAGCCACTTGACGCTCAAACGCGCCAGGGTGCCGTCTTCGCGCATGCCCTTGAGGATCTGGTCCACGGCCGCGAGAAGGGTGTCGTCATTGGTGTTGAAGGCTACGGCGATGTCCTCGCTGCGCAGGGGAGCGCCCAGGGGAGCGATCTCGAACCTGCCGGAATTCAAGGCGTTCACGCCCACGACTCGGTCGGTGATAACGCCGTCCACCACGCCGTTCGACAGCTCGGTCAGCGTCTGGGTATCATCCTTGTAGAGCTTGACCTCGCCCACGCCAAGCAGGGCCGCGTCGGCGGCAAAGGTTGTCCCCGTGACCACGCCCACGGTCCGCCCCCGCAGGTCTTCGGGAGAGGTAAAAGGCGAATCCTTCATCACCATCATCTGCGCCCCGGAATAATAGTATGGCGTGGAGAAATTGACCACCTTGAGCCGGTCCTCGGTCACGGCCATGCTGCCCAGGATGCCGTCGTACACGCCGGAGCGCAGTCCCTCGATAATGCCGCTCCACTCGGTGGTCACCGGCTTGAGGGTCACGCCCAACCGGGTGGCCACCTCGCGGGCCACATCCACGTCAAATCCGACCAACTCATTGTTTTCGTTGAAAAAATTGAAAGGCGGATAGCCACCGCTCATGGCAAAACTGATCTCGCCTGCCTTGCGCACACGTTCGAGGGAATCAACCTCCGTGTCGGAACAGGCAACGAGCCCAAGGAAAAGAAACGAAACCACCGCCCCAGCCAGCAAACGCACGCTGATTTTCATGCATACTCCCGTGTTTCAGTGAAATGAGACTTCTCCGGAAAGGAGAATCCAGGCACAACAGCCATTCGATTCTTGCGCGGCATGGTCATGATCTGAAGATCAGAATGCCTGCCGGAGATGACGAACAATGCCTGACGTCATGACGATCAACCCTGTCCTGCATCGTAAGAGCCAGTGCGATGTCGCTGCATTGCCGCATACGGCACGAAACATGTACCGCATCCGTACTAAACAAACACTATTGTGCCTTGCTGGACAAGGGGGGCAAGCGGGGATGATTCGGGTATGCGGACATACCCTCTCCAAAAGCGGAGCAGGGCGTGCGACACAGGCATTTCGCTTGTGCCCGCGACGCTTCCCACGCTATGAGGTGCCCGACACCACTTTCAGGAGCACCCATGAACATCGACTGCGTCAACTACAAAGCCCGTATCGAGTCCTTCGGCATTCTCATGGCCGACAACGAGAGTCTGGCCGACATCCGCCTGGCCCCGGACAAATGGACCTTGAAGGAGATGGTTGCCCATCTCATCGATTCCGCGTCCAACAATCACCAGCGTTTCATCCGCCTGCAACTCGAAGCCGTGCTCGTTTTCCCGAAATACGACGCTGAGGAATGGAGAACCGCGACCCACATCACACCCTTCGACTATGCCACACTGGTCACCCTCTGGAAAACCTACAACGCCCTCCTCCTGCACCTGATCGAAAACATGAACCAGGCAACCCTGGGACACATCTGGAGACGGGACGACAAGGACATCTCCCTGGAAGCGCTGGTTCACGATTATTTCGCGCACATGGAACTGCACCGGGATCTGTTCATGGAGCGCGTGACCGAAATCGTGACCCTTCAGGGGAAAAAATGAGCGATGCCGCGCACACCCCTGAACCCTGAAAACGCAATCCGAACACCTACCGCCAACCGCATGCGAAAGCGGGAGGCAATGGTCCTGCGGAGGAAACCATGTCCGACCTGACCTTCACGAAGATCGAGCAGAGCATCAAGGACCGCAAGCGCCTGCACCTGGCGTTCCTGAAAAATGTGAAGACCTACACCCCGTTCCTGGAACTGGAGGCAAAAGCCTTCGCCGACGGCGCCCTGAACCGGAAAACCAAGGAACTCATGGCCCTGTCCATCTCCATCGTCACCAAGTGCGAGCCGTGCATGGAATGGCACCTGGACCAGGCCATGCGAACTGGCGCCACGGACCAGGAGATCTACGAGACCATCGACGTGGCCATCGAAATGGGCGGCGGCCAGGCCGGCGCCTACGCCCGCTTCGTGCTCAAGGCCATGGAGTATTTCAAGGGGAGGCGGGAGGAATGACGGGCCAGACCGTCGGAATCCGGCACCCAGGATTTCTGTGGCGGAAAGGAGAAATAGCTTGATGTTTTTCCGTCTCATATTACAGTTAGATATCAAAAAATTCAGTCCATTGAATTTATTAAATTTATCTCAAGATTTATGCATCATGACTGACAATTGGACGGACATAAACCATCAATTGGACGAACAACGGAAGTGGATATCATGCTGGAGTGCGGTGGAAGGATCGCGGGGGTAGAGGTCAAGGCGTCATCCACCGTGACCGGCGGTGATTTCAAAGGACTGCGCAAACTCCATCAGGCCGTGGAAAACCGTTTTGCGGCCGGTATCGTGGTGTACGACGGCGAGGCCGTCGTTCCCTTCGGGAGTCAGCTTTATGCCGTGCCGATATGTAGTCTACGGGATACAGAGCGGCCTTCGTAGCAATATAATTAAAATGAATAAATTCAGTCAACAATATAACAATTCAATATTTGATATATATTTTAAAAACGTGATTATTGACTTTTTATAGATACTCAAGAACAGATAATAACAATGAAACAGAGCAAAATAAAAATTTTCCAGACCGCTGATGGTCAAGTGCGGATTGAGGTGACACTGGAACATGACACAGTGTGGCTCGCGCAGGAACAGATGGCACTGCTCTTCGATGTGCGAAAATCGGCAATCTCCAAACACCTGAAGAATATCTATGTCAGCGGAGAACTTGAGCACTCGGCAACTGTTTCCAAAATGGAAACAGTTCGAATGGAAGGCCTGCGCCAAGTAAGCCGTCAGATCGAGTATTACAATTCAAATTGTTCATAAAAAAAGCGGAAACCCGAATAATCCGGACTCCCGCTTTTTGTTCCATTTTCCAAAGGCCTTCAGGACAACCGGCCCTTGAAATCCTCGTAGCCGAAGCTCCTCACCACCCGCATGGAACCGTCCTCGGGTTCGAAGACCGCGATGCTTGGGAGCTGGATGCCGTTGAAGGTGTTGGTCTTGACCATGGAGTAATGGGCCATGTCCGTGAAGACCAGGCGGTCGCCGGGGACCAGCGGTTTGTCGAAGGAGTATTCCCCGGCCACGTCGCCGGCCAGGCAGGATTGGCCGCCCAGGCGGCAGGTCCAGGGCTTTTCGCCGGGTAGGCCGGAGTCGACGATGTGCGGGCGGTACGGCATTTCCAGCACGTCGGGCATGTGCGCCGGGACCGAGGTGTCGAGGATGACGATGGGCATGTCGGCCTGCGTCACGTCGAGGACGGTGGAAACCAGATAACCCGTGTTCAGAGCCACGGCCTCGCCGGGTTCCAGATAGACCTGCACGCCGTGGCGCTCTTTGAACTCGTTTATGAGTCGGCACAACAGGTCCACGTCGTAATCGGGGCGGGTGATGTGGTGGCCGCCGCCGAAGTTGACGTACTGCATGCGCGGGAAGAACTCGCCAAAACCCTTCTCGGCGGCGGCGATGGTGCGCTCCAGGCAGTCGGAATTCTGCTCGCACAGGTTGTGCCAGTGCAGGCCCGTCACCCCGTCCAGCAGGTCGGGACGGAAGTCCCTGCGCCGGATGCCCAGGCGCGACCCCGGCGAGCACGGATCGTAGATGGGCACAGCTCCTTCCGAATGCTCGGGGTTGATGCGCACGCCAAGCTCGATCTCGCGTCCCAGACGCGCCGCCTCGGTGGCGACAAGTCCCCGGAATTTTTCCAGCTGTCCGAAGGAATTGAAGACGATATGGTCGGCCGTGGTGCACAGGTCGAAGATGTCGGCCTGGGAAAAGCCCGCCGCGAAGGCGTGCACCTCGCGCGTGAACTCTTCGCGGCCGAGCCTGGCCTCATGGGGCGAACTGGCGCAGACTCCGTCCAGCACCTGGCGCAGGACCGGGAAGATGCTCCACATGGCAAAGCCTTTCAGCGCGAGCAGAATCTTGCACCCGGTGCGTTCCTTGACCTGAGCCAACACGTCCAGATTGCGCCGGATCAGCCCCAGATCGACCACGAAGGACGGCGTGGCGACCTGCCTGGCATCAAAGCGGTACGCGGTGCGTCCGTCCATCACAGGTCGACCACCACCCAGGGCAGACCGTGGATGTTCAGCTTTTCCATGAACGGATCCGGGTCGAGCTGTTCCATGTTGAAAACGCCCTCGCCGCGCCATTTGCCGGTCAGCATCATCATGGCCCCGATCATGGCCGGCACGCCCGTGGTGTAGGAGATGGCCTGGGAGCCGACCTCGCGGTAGGCCTCCTCGTGGCTGCAAATATTATAGATATAGGCCTTGCGCTCCTTGCCGTCCTTGACGCCCTTCATGACGCAGCCGATGCAGGTCCGGCCTTTGGTCAGGGGCCCCAGGGATCCGGGCTCGGGCAGCACGGACTTCAGGAATTGCAGGGGCACGATCTTCTGGCCCTTGTAGTCCACGGGCTCGATGGAGGTCATGCCGATATTTTCCAGCACCTTCAGGTGGTTGAGATAGTTCTGGGAGAAGGTCATCCAGAAGCGGGCGCGCTTCAGGCCGCGGATGTTCCGGACCAGGGATTCGAGCTCCTCGTGGTACATGAGGTAGCAGTCCTTGGGGCCGATGCCCTCGGGGAAGTCGTAGCTCATGCGCCAGGACAAAGGATCGGTCTCGACCCACTCGCCCCGCTCCCAATAGCGGCCGCGTTGGGTTATCTCGCGGATGTTGATCTCGGGGTTGAAGTTGGTGGCGAAGGGCTGGCCGTGGTCGCCCGCGTTGCAGTCGATGATGTCCAGTTCATGGATCTCGTCGAAAAGATGCTTCTGGGCGTAGGCGCAGTACACGTTGGTCACCCCGGGATCGAAGCCGGAGCCCAGGAGCGCCATGAGCCCCTTCTCCTTGAAGCGGTCCTGGTAGGCCCACTGCCACTTGTATTCGAACTTGGCCTCGTCGAGGGGCTCGTAGTTGGCCGTGTCCAGGTAATCGACGCCGGTTTCGAGGCAGGCATCCATGAGCGCAAGGTCCTGGTAGGGCAGGGCCACGTTCAGGACCAGCTTGGGCTGGAACTTCTTGATGAGAGCCACGGTCTCGGCCACGTTGTCGGCGTCCAGGGCGGCCGTCTGGATGGCGCGGCCCGTACGTTCCTTGACCGACGCGGCAATGGCGTCGCACTTGGACTTGGTCCGGCTGGCCAGCATGATCTCGCTGAAGACCTCGGGAACCTGGGCGCACTTGTGGGCGACCACATGGCCGACGCCGCCGGCGCCGATAATGAGCACTTTGGACATGGCACTCCTCCTTGAAAAGGCGTTTTTAAATTACAATCCGCTCGATAGTCCGGCCTGGCAGGCATCGGGATTCTCGCAGTCCCGGCCCACATTCAGATACGTGTATCCACGCATGCCCCGTTCATAGGCGCGCATGATCATGAAGCGCTCCTGGGGGCTGATCTTGCCTGTGCGTACGCCCTGCTCCGCCACCTTGCGGAAATTCTCCAGAACCTGCTTGGGCTCGAATTCGACATAGGACAGCACGTCGGCCACGCTGTCGCCCTCCAGCTCGCGGATGAAATCGTAGGTGCCGTCCTCGTTGATGCGCACGCTGACCACGTTGGTGTCGCCGAAGAGGTTGTGCAGATCACCCAGGGTCTCCTGATAGGCCCCGACCAGAAACGCGCCCAGGTAGTAGGGCTCGCAGGGCTTGACCGCGTGCAGCTCAAGCACCCGCTTGACGCCGTGGATGTCGATGAAGCTGTCCAGCTTGCCGTCGCTGTCGCAGGTGATGTCGGCCAGGATGGCCTGCTCTTCGGGGCACTCGTCCAAGCGGTGCACGGGCATGATCGGAAAGAGGTGGCCGATGGCCCAGGCGTCGGGCAGGGACTGAAACACGCTCATGTTGCAGTAGTAGATGCTGGCCAGGGCCAGGTCCACGTCCTTGAGGGCCGAGGGCGGATTCTTCATCTCGGGCAGCTTCTCGGCGATGTTGCGGATCACGGCCCAGAAGATGGTGTCGCTCATGGCGCGCTGACGCAGGCTGCACTGGCCGAGGCGGAAGAGCTGGCGCATCTGGTCGCGGTAATAGATGGCGTCGTTGTAGCACTCCTGAAGGTTCTTGAGCGAGAGCGAGTTGTAGACCTCAAGCAGATTGTGGATGGCCTCGGGGTCTTCCTCGTCCAGGGTCTGGGGCACGGTGCGCGTCTCCAGACGGCTGACGTCCAGGACGTTGAAGAGCAGCACCGAATAATAGGCCACCGTGGCCCGGCCGGATTCGGTGATGATGTGCGGGTGGGGCAGCTCGTGCTCGTCCACCGTGGCCATGACCGACTCGACGATGTCCGTGCAGTATTCCTCCAGGGAATAGTTGCGGCTGCTGGCGTAATTGGTGTGCGACCCGTCGTAGTCCACGGCCAGGCCGCCGCCCAGGTCCAGAAAGCCCATGGCGCAGCCTTCCTTGGCCAGCTCGGCGTACATGCGCGCGGCCTCGTGCACGGCGGTGCGGATGTCGCGGATATTGGGGATCTGGGAACCCAGGTGGAAATGCAGCAGCTGCACGCAATCGAGCATGTTCTGGGAGCGCAGCAGGTCCAGCACGTCCACGACCTCGGCCGTGGACAGGCCGAAGATGGACAGGTCGCCCGCCGATTCGGCCCAGTGTCCGCCCGCCTGGGTGGAAACCTTGATGCGCACGCCGATGCGCGGCTTGATGCCCAGCGCCTTGGCCCGGTCGAGGATAAGCGGCAGTTCGCTCGGCATTTCAAGCACCAGAAAGCACAGGAAACCCATTTTGCAGGCGTACAGGGCCAGGTCGATGTAATCCTGATCCTTGTAGCCGTTGCAGACCAGGCAGGCCTTGGGATTTTTCAGAAAGGACAGCGCCGCGATCAGTTCGGCCTTGCTGCCGACCTCGTAACCGTGGTTGTAGCGGTCCCCGACCTTGGCGATCTCTTCCAGGACCTGCTGCTGCTGGTTGACCTTGACCGGGTAGACGCCGCGAAATTCGGCCTTGTACTCAAGTTCCTTGATGGCCTTGGCAAAGGAGTCGTGAAGCAGGGAAATCTGGGCGTCGAGGAGGTTCTCGATGCGCAGCAGGACCGGCAGTCCCAGTCCGCGCTCCTGCAGTCCGCTTATAATGGAAGGGATCGGTACGCAGACATCCTTGCCGGGAAAGGGCGTGATGCCGAGCTTTCCGTCAGGGGTGACCTTGAAGTAGCCGCCGCCCCAGTTGTCCACGCCGTAGAGTTCCACGGAACGGTCCACAGTCCATTTTTCGAGATTCCGAGATCGCATCAAAACCCTCCGCCATCGCGCCTGTAATGAAGTGACTGCAAAAACCGGCCATGCCATTCCCAACTATTTGAAAGAAATGGATTTCCGGTTTGAGAAAATTGACCGTGCCCGGCGTTTATCCGTCTTTTCGCAGCGGTGACCGCAACCTGCGGCCCAGGCTGGAATCCGGGCCAGCGCCCCCCTCTAAACAGCCGGGGGCAAGCCGTCAATAAATCTTGTGCCGCGCTGGCCGCCCGTGTGCTTCCGCCCGAGTGGGCGCCAAAAAATTCGACTTTGCCTTGGGCGCGGGCTTGGGCTATCTGCCATGTTCCACTTCACGCGCAGGAGAACGCAATGCCATTTTTCGAAATTCTGGCCGTGGCCGCCGCCCTGGCCATGGACGCCTTCGCCGTGGCCATCGCCTCGGGCGTGGCGCTCAAAGCCGTGACCGGCAGGCAGACCTTCCGGCTGGCCTGGCATTTCGGCCTGTTCCAGGCCGGGATGCCGATCATCGGCTGGTTCGGCGGCATCCTCGTGCGCGACTATTTCCTGCGCTTCGGCCACTGGATCGCCTTTACCCTGCTCCTCTATATCGGAGGACACATGCTCTGGGAAGGGCTGAGCAAGAACGAAGACGACGTCTGCCAGGACCCGACCGCAGGCTCAAGGCTGATCATGCTCTCCGTGGCCACCAGCATCGACGCCCTGGCCGTGGGCTTCACCATGGCCATGCTCGGCATGTCGATCTGGTTCCCGGCCCTGGTCATCGGCGTGGTGGCCCTGCTCTTCACCGCCGCCGGCATGCACATGGGCAGATTCCTGGGCTGCCGCACCCGCCTGGGGCACTACGCCGAAGTACTCGGAGGCCTGGTGCTCATGGGCATCGGGGGCAAGATATTGTGGCAGGGGATGTGAAAAAGAAGGAGAATCACTCTTTTTCAAAATCCTTTCGTATCTTTCGCAGTTCCCGCTTGTAGCCTTGCGCGTCCCCGTAATCCACGAACCTGTCGTAGCGGGAATGGGTGCTTTTGGGCAGCCTGGCGTGACGGATGGGGCACCAGTACTGTTCCGTGCGCGCGGCGATTTCACGCAGATAGGCCATGAGCCCGTTGAAGTAGCTGCAATACATGCAATTGCACTTCTCGACCCAGTTCAGATACTTGAGCTTGTGGCGGTCGAAAACGATATAGTCGCCCCGCCTGACGCGCGGAATGCCGTAAATCGGGAAGCAGATCAGCTGGTAGAAAATGACGAAGAAATCGAGCGCCATGGCCGGAATGAGCGCGAACCAGATGACCGGGATGGTCAGGATCTTGAAAACACCCGACTCGTAGACATAGCTGGTCCACCTCGTGACCAGGGCCCTGTGCGCCTCCTGCACCTCGCGGCTGAATCGGACCCGCTTTTTTTCCACCGTGTAACGGAATTCCTGCTGCTTGGCCGCCAGCTCCCGACGCAGCTCCTGCTCAAGCTCCTCAATCCTGTCCCGAATTTCCTGGAACGTGTCCTTCATTGCCTCTCCCTGATTTGCGTTTCTCCCTGACTATACTCTCACGCCTCGCGCCACAACCCGTTCCAATACTCTTGAAGCCGGACCGGTCCCGTCTAGGCAAGGCGTGCGCGGTCTGGTATGCTGGAAAAAAATCCGCGCGGAAAACGCCAACCGCACAACCTCTGTCCACTGGAGGATGCCATGCACGCCTGGACCGGACGCATCATAGAGATCGACCTGACCGCGGGCGCGGTCCACTCCCGGGAATTGCCGCGCGAACAAGCCCTGGCTTTTCTGGGAGGGCGCGGATTCAACTCGAAAGTCCTCTTCGACCGCGTCGCGCCGGGACTCGATCCCCTCTCCCCGGAAAACGTCTACTGCATCGCGCCCGGCCCCCTGTCCGGCACGGTGCTGGGCATGACCAGCCGCATGGAAGTCTCGACCCTCTCCCCCTATTCGGGCATCCTGGGAGACGGCAACGCCGGCGAGCGTTTCGCCACGGTCATGAAACGCGCCCGCGCCGACCAGATCATCATCACCGGCCGCGCCGCCACGCCCAGCTACCTTTTGGTCACACCGGAAACGGCCGAACTGCATGACGCCTCCGGCCTGTGGGGCAGGAACTGCTGGGAAACGACCGACCTGCTTCTGGCCAAACACGGCCAAAAAGCCTCCGTGGCCTGCATCGGACAGGCCGGCGAAAACCTGGTCCGTTTCGCTTCGACCATCGTCGACAAATACGCCTCCGCCGCCCGGGGCAGCGGCGCGGTGCTCGGGTCCAAGAACCTGAAGGCCGTCGTGGTCGCCGGAAATCATGCCGTGACCCTGGCCGATCCGGCCACGTTCAAGGAGCTGGCCAGGCTTGACCGGGAATTTTTCGCCACGGACGAATTCCAGCGAAACGTGGCCTCCAGGTACGGTTCGCACCACGGCATGAGCGAGTGGCGGCCCGGTTTCCGCAATTATTCGAAATATCTCGAGCCGGGCGAAGTTCCGCCCGCCCTGCGGCCCGAGGCATGGAAACGGTACGAGATCGGTCGGACGGGCTGCGGCAATTGCTCCGTGCGCTGCAAGAACGTGTACGAAATTCCCGAAGGAGCGCGCAAAGGCGAACGCGGCGAGGCCCTGGAATACGAATCCATCTTCTGCATGGGCACCAACTGCGGCGTGACCGATCCCGTGGCCATCATGGAGATGAGCAACCTCGGAGACATCTACGGGCTCGACGTCATTCCCCTGGGCAACGCCATGGCCCTGGCCAAGGACCTCTTCGCGCGCGGTCTTCTGACCCGCGAGCAGACCGGCGGCCTCGACCTGTCGTGGGAAAATATCGAAGATCAGGTCGAGCTGGTCCACCTCACGGCCTTGCGCGAGGGCTTCGGCAACATCCTGGCCGAAGGCATGCTCTCCATGGCCAAGCTCCTCGGACCCGAAGCCATGCGCTACTGCTACCACGTCAAGGGATTGAGCCGCGGCCCGTACCCGGCCGGTCTGTTCGCCCTGGCCCATGCCACCTCCACACGCGGGGCCGACCACCTGCGCGGCCGAAGCTGGGCCTACGGCGAGAACGACCCGGAACTCTACCCCAAGCTTCAGGCCTCCGGCGCCATGCACGCCGACATGGACGACCCGGTCCAGGCCATCATCCTGTCCGAGCGGGTCTGCACCCTGGCCGACGCCGTGGGCCGCTGCAAGGGCGCGGTCAACTCCTGGGCCAACGCCCTGCCCCTGGCTTGGAAATACCCGCTTTTCGACGGCCTGGCCCGCGTGCTGAACGCGGCCACGGGAGAATCCTTTTCCGAGGCAAGCCTCATCGAAGCGGCGGACCGCATCTACACGCTGGAAAAAGCCTTCAACGCCCGCCAGGGCATCACCAGCGCGCACGACTCCATCCCCCTCAATCCGGACCACTACTCCCCGGAGGAAATGAAAAAGGAAGAGGGCAGGCATCGCGACCTTCTGAACCGTTACTACCGATTGCACGGGCAAGACCCGCGCACGGGGATGCCTGCGCTTGAACGCATGGAACAGCTCGGGCTGGGCGCGGAAGGACGGCGCCTGCACGAGGATGGCCCCTACCCCGAATGGACGGGCCCGCCCCTTCGCCCCCTGGACGGCTACCCGCATGGCGGAACGCGGGCCTGAATTACGAACGCCGGAAATCTTCAACAACATTGGACCATTGACTCCGCAGGACAGCCAAGGCAGGTATGTCATACGCTTGTGTCATACACAGAAAGCCCATGACGCGCCGCATTCCGCATGAACGGACCGCAAGACGGAGCACGGCGGAACGCTCTTGCCCACGCAACCGCGGTGATGCTACAGACACCCATGGCCGCCCCCGGCCCGCACCTTTTGCCCGGAAACGGTTCATGCCCTTCATTCTCGCCCTGATCCTGCTGCTGACGTTCGGCAGCCCCTGTCCGGCCGACTCGCGGCTGGAGCTCAATCCTGCGGAACGCGCCTGGCTGGATGAGCACAAGGACTCCCTGACCCTTTCCTTCGACCGCTCTTTCCCACCCATCGAATTCGAAAAGGCCGACGGCGCGTTTGCAGGCCTGAGCGCCGACCTCATCGGCAGGATCGAGGATCGCCTCGGGGTCACCTTCCGCAAACAAAGCGCTCCCTGGCCCCAGGTTCTCGAAGGCCTGCAAAAAGGCACCACGGCCCTGGCCCCGGCCATCGTCGACAACGAGGAGCGCTCCGAATACACACTCTTCACCCGCCCCTACGCCCGCATTCCCCTCGTCATCGTCACCTCCCGCAACGTGAAGGGCATGCTGTCCCTGGACGACCTTGCCGGAATGCGCGTCGCCGTTGTCCGAGGCTATGCCTCGGCGACGCTGGTCAAGGAGAAGGGACGGGGGCTGTTCGAAGTGCGGGAAGTGGAAACCATTCGCGAAGGCCTGCGCGACGTGTCCTTCGGCGTGGTCGACGCCTTTGTGGAGAGCCTGGCCGTGGCCGCGTGGCACATCGAGCAGGAAAAGCTGCCCAACCTGCGCGTGGCCGGAGATCTGGACGTGACCCAGGATTTGTCCATCGGCGTCAGCAAACACTACCCGCTTCTGGCCGGCGCCGTGGAAAAGGCCCTCGCATCCATCGCCGAGGCCGACAAGAAAAGCATCGTCGATCGCTGGATTCGACTTTCCACGTCGCTGCTCAGCAAACAGACTCTCGATGCCCTGAAGCTCGCCGCCATTTTCACGGTCCTCCTCCTTGTCGTCCTGGCCCTTGCGGCCTGGGGACTGAGCCGCAAGCTGCGCAAAAAGATCGGCGAACTCAAGAACACCCAAGCAGCCCTGAGCGAGCAGGTGGACCGCTTCCGGCTGGCCATGGAAACCACCCAGGCCGGATTTTGGGAGCATTTTCCGGAAGAGGGGCGGGAAGTGCACAGCCAGGAATGGTACGCCATGCTCGGCTACCCGGCACGGGTCGTGACCGGCGGCGTGGACGACTGGACCGGGCTGATCCACCCCGAAGACCGGGAAGAGGCGCTGGCCGCATTCTCCGCCTACATCCGCGAAGGCGGGCAGGGCATGTACGAAGCCGAATACAGAATGCGCGCCAAGGACGGCTCCTGGAGATGGATTCTGGGCAAGGGACGGGCCGTTTCCTGGGACGACGAAGGGCGCCCGACCCGCCTCATCGGACTCAACCTGGACATCCAGAAGACCAGGGAGGCCCAGGAGGAGATCCGTCGCTCGCAAGCCCTGAACAAGGCCTTGCTCGAACAGACGTCCCAATTCATCGGCCTGCTCGATCCGCAGGGCAACCTTCTCGTCGCCAACCAGGCCTCCCTGAAGTGGGCCCGCGCAAAAGCTTCGGAAGTGCTGGGACGGCCCTTCTGGGAGGGCCCCTGGTGGCCGGACAGGTCCAAGGCCGAATTCCTTCTTTTGCAGATCATCGATCAGGTCAAAAAAGGCCAGACCGTACGGCGCGAGGTCATGCTGGCCGATCCCGACGGCCGGGAAGCGTTCTTCGACTTCACGATGTCCCCGTTCCGCGATGAAGCGAACCGTGTCGTCAACTTCATCGTCGAAGCCCGCGACATCTCCATGCTGAAAAAGAAACAGCTGGAGATCACGGAAAGCGAAAAACGCTTCCGCACCATTTTCGAGAACGCGCCCTATTCCATGGTCATCACCCGTCTTTCGGACGGAAGGTACATGGATGCCAACACAGCCTTCCTGGAAAGGATGAACATCAGCCGCGAAACTCTGCGCACCCTCTCGCCCAGAGAAGCGGGAACCTTTTCCGAAGCGCACCAGGATGAGATACTCGTGAACCTCAAGGCCAGGCGCGACATCCACAACATGGAAACCCAGGTGCGGCGGCCCGACGGCACGACCGGCCACATCCTGTATTCGGGCGGCCTCATCACCCTTGACGGCGAACCCTGCATCCTGTCCATGACCGTGGACATCACGGACCTCAAGGAGGCCCAGGAGGAGCTGCGTCGCTCCAGGGAAATGTTCGCCCGCCTGTTCCAGCTCTCCCCCGACATCATCACCCTGGCCAGGCAGGAGGACGGGATTCTGCTGGAAGTCAACGACGCGTTCCTGCGCACCACGGGATATTCCCGGGACGAGGCCCTGGGCAAAAGCACCCTCGACCTGAAAATATTCGCCACGCCCGAACGGCGGACCGAATTCACCGAGGCGCTGCGGCGGAGCGGCAAGGTCGAAAACTTCGAATTCGACATGCGCCACCGGGACGGACACATCCTGCAATGCTCGGCCTCGGCCAGGCTGATGACCATGGACGGCACGCCCTGCATCCTGTCCATCACCCGCGACATAACCCATCTCCGGGCCCTGCAGGACAGCATGATCCAGTCCGAGAAAATGCTCTCCCTCGGCGGCATCGCCGCCGGCATCGCCCACGAGATCAACAACCCGCTGGGCATCGTCCTGCAGGCGGCCCAGACCATCACCCTGCGCACCCGGGCCGACTTCCCCAAGAACGTCGAAGCGGCCGCGAAAATCGGCGCGGACATCGGACAGGTGGAACGCTACCTCAAGGAACGCAAGATCGACGTCTTCATCCGCGACATCCAGGGCGCGGCGGTGCGGGCGGCGGACATCATCCGGCACATGCTCGATTTCAGCAGGCGCAGCGAGTCCAGGCGCTCGGTGTGCGACATACGAACCATCATCGACAACTCGTTGCGGCTCGCGTCCAGTGACTACGACCTCAAGAAAAACTACGATTTCAAGTCCATCCGGATCGAAAAAGACTTCGCCGACGACCTGCCCAGCCTGCACTGCACGGAGACGGAAATCGAGCAGGTCCTGCTCAATTTGCTGCGCAATGCGGCCCAGGCCATGGCCGAGGCCGACCCGCCGACTCCGAAGCCATGCATCGGCATAACGGTCCGGCCCCTGGGCTCGGGGTTGCGCATCGACATCAGGGACAACGGGCCCGGCATCCCGCCGGAGCACCGCAAGCGCATCTTCGAACCCTTCTTCACCACCAAGGCTTCCGGAGCGGGAACCGGCCTGGGACTGTCCGTGTCCTATTTCATCATCACCAAGGGGCATGGCGGCACGATGACGGCCACCTCCCCCGACGAAGGCGGAACCGTTTTCACCATCGAACTCCCCAATTCGGGGGAATCCATGAAAAATGAACCACATGCCTAGACGAACGACAGGATTTCAACATATCAAGGCCTACATGACACTCATCGCGCGCACGCCGAAAAAGCGGAACACCCCATGAACATCCTGGTAATCGACGACGAAGACGGACTGCGCCGCTCCCTGTGCGCGTATCTCGAAGACCTCGGATACGACACCATCGACGCGGCCAACGGAAAAGAGGGGCTCGCGGCCCTGCGCGCCTCGCTGTCGGATCTGGCGGCCGTCATCGTCGATCTGAACATGCCGGTCCTGGACGGCTACGGATTCCTGGACCAGGCACGGGTCGAAGCGCCGGAACTGCCCATCATCGTGCTCTCGGGCGTGGGAGTGGTCGATGACGCCCTGCATGCGGTGAGGCTCGGGGCATGGGATTTTCTGACCAAACCCCTGCACAATTTCAGCGTCCTCGAACACACGCTGAACAAGGTCATGGAAAAGGCGCGGCTGATCAGGGAAAACCGGATCTACCAGACCAGCCTCGAACAGCTCGTGCATGAGCGCACCGCCGAACTGGAGCGCACCCGCCGCCAGATCATGCACCGCCTGAGCCGCGCCGCCGAATACAAGGACAACGAAACCGGCCACCATGTCATCCGGGTCGGCGAGATCGCCGCAGTCCTGGCCCTGGCGCTGGGGCTGAGCGAAACCGACTGCGCCAATCTGCGCGACTGCGCCCCGCTGCACGACATCGGCAAGATCGGCATTCCCGACGAGGTGCTTTTGAAACCCGGCAAGCTCGATCCCCAGGAATGGAAGATCATGCAGCAGCACTGCATGTTCGGCTGTGAAATCCTGGGTCCCCTGACCAGCAAGGAGGAGGCGCATTCAAGCTGCGAACAGTGGGACACGCGGGATGCGGGCGGCAACGAGCTGCTCGACCTGGCCCGCACGCTGGCCCTGCTGCACCACGAGCGATGGGACGGCAGCGGCTATCCCTTCGGACTGGCCGGCGAGGCCATTCCTCTCGCGGCCCGCATTGTCGCGGTGGTCGACACCTACGACGCCCTGGCCAGCGAACGGCCCTACAAGGAAGCCTTCCCGGAGGAAAAATGCCTGGCCATCATCCGCGAAAGCTCGGGCAGCCATTTCGACCCGGAAGTGGTCAAAGCCTTTTTCGCCAACATCGACCACATACGGACCATTCGCAGGCAGTGGCACGACTAGGCCAGGCCGGACATCCCATGGACATGCGCCAGACACACGCCAAGCCGCCACTCGACAGAGGAGGAACCACGGGCATGAACGTCCCGGGTCCCGCGTCGCGCTTCCACGCGCTCGAAACGACCGTCGCCCGGACGGCAAGGACTCAGCAGAGGCGACGATGAGCGCAGGCCGTTTTCTACAGCACCAGCTCAAGTTGGCTAGGCTCGCACCGGACGACGTGCCCGAAAGCCTCGGGCCGCTCATGAACCTCATCGAAGATGCCTACCGGCAGTTCGACGTGGAAAAGGAAGCGCTGGAAAAGGCCCTGCGGACCTGCTCCGCCGAACTCGCGCAGCGCAACGAGCTGATGAGGGCCGTGTTCATGGCCTTGCCGGACGTCTTTTTGTGGATCACCCGCGACGGCATGATACAGGATTGCCGTGGCGGTCTCGCCGCCCTTTTCGGGCGGAATCCGCAAAGCGTCATCACGAAGAACCTGGCCGAATTCCCCGACATCGCAGATCCGGAGGCTTTCGCCCTGGCCATGCGCATGCTGGAGGAAACCTCTTTTTTCCAGGCCGAGTACTCCATTCACCGCGCAGGCCGAAGCGGGCACTACGAAGCCCGCTTCGCCAACCTCAACGCCGATCTGGTTCTTGTCCTGCTGCGGGACATTTCCGACCGCGCCCTGGCCGAGCAGGCCTTGCGCGGGACGCAGCAACGACTTGACCACATCATCGAGTTCCTTCCCGACGCCACGCTGGTGGTCGACAACGAGCACCGCGTCATTGCCTGGAACAGGGCCATCGAAGGCATGACCGGCCTGCCCAAGGAGGAGATCCTGGGCAAATCGGGATACGAGTACGGCACGCCCTTCTACGGCCATCCGCGCCCCATCCTGCTCGACTACATCGGCAAGGATCCCAGCCGCGACTATCCCATGTTCGAGCCCGCGCACAACAACCTCGAAGGGCTGGCCACGGAAATCTTCGTCCCGGCCCTCTACGGGGGCAGGGGAGCATACGTCTGGGCCAAGGCATCAGCCCTCTTCGACCAGGACGGCAACGTCACCGGCGCCATCCAGACCATACGGGACATCACCGACAAGAAACTCACCGAGATAAGCACCCGGGTCCTTTATCTGGTCTCCACGGCGGCCAGCACGCCGCTGGGCGACAAGGAGCTTTTCGACAAGGTCTTCGGCGTTTTGACCGAGCATTTGCAGGTGCGGATCATGTACGTCTCTCTGCTGAACGCGGACGGATCGACCACCACCTTTCCGTATTTCAACAGGCAGGCGCTGGCCAGGCACGAGACGCTGAAACACCTGGCCCTGCTCTCCTCCCAGGCCCGGACGGCTCCGGCCCCTCTGCTTCAAAACGCCAGGCCCGAGGGGCTGGAGCATGACGAGGCGCAACCCGCTCAGTGGTTCGCGTCCCCCCTGCGCTACGGAGACCAGATTCTTGGCTCCGTGGTCATTTCATTCACCGGCGACAACCGGTGCTGCGTTCCGGGGGACACCCACGTGCTGGCGTCGGTGGCCGACCATCTGGCGCTGGCCATTTCCCGCAACGCGACGGAAAAGGCCCTGCGCCAAAGCGAAAAAAAACACCGCGCCATTTTCGAAAACGCCACGGAAGGAATCTTCCAGATTTCCCTCGATCACGACCTCATGAGCGCCAACCCCGCCATGGCGAGCATCTTCGGATACGCCGGAGTGGAAGACCTCATGACCGACGGTCATGGCTTTCTGCAGCGCGTCATATCCTCCGACGACCGGGTCAGGCTTTTAAGCCAGGCCCTGCAACTCGGCGTTGCCCGCAACGTCGAGCTCGACGCCTTGAAGGCGGACGGCACGAAAACCTGGATTTCGATGAACGTGCGCACCGTGAAACGCGCCGACGGATGCATCAGCCATCTCGAAGGCTCCGTGCGCGACGTTTCCATGCGCAAAAAGGCCGAGCGCAAGCTCGCTGTTCAGAAAGGCCTCTTCCAGCAACTTTTCGACAACTCGCCGCTGGGCATCCTTCTCTTGGGCAAGGACGGCGCGCCCATGGACATCAATCCGAGCTTCACCAGCCTGTTCGGATACACCAAAAGCGATCTGCACTCGCTCTTTGAAATGCTGCTGCACCCCGACAGCCTGGATGAAAGCTTCGCCTTCATCTCCACCGTGCTGAGCGGAACATCGGTCAGCACGGAAACCCGGCGCAGGACCAAGGACGGCCGCGTGATCCCCGTATCCATGCTCGGCTACCCCTACGAACTCGACGGCACGATCTCCGGCGCGTTCTTCATCTTCAGCGACATTTCCGAGCGCAAGAACTACGAGGCGCAGCTGACCAGGCAGGCCCTGCGCGACAACCTGACGGGGCTACCCAACCGGGTGCTGTTCATGGACCGCCTGAACCGGGCCATGACCCGGCAGCAACGCAACCGCGAATACCGTTTTGCCGTGCTCATGATCGACCTGGACAGCTTCAAGCGGGTCAACGACACCCTTGGCCACCAGGCGGGCGATCATCTGTTGCAGGAAGTGGCCTCGCGCCTGAGCCACTGCCTGCGCAACGTGGACACCGTGGCCCGCATGGGCGGGGACGAGTTCGCCGTGCTGCTGGAGGATTTCCAGAGCAACCAGGAGGCCATCGCAATCACGCGCCGGATGCTCGAGGCCATCCGCCACCCCCTCATGATCCTGGATCAGGAGGTGCAGGTCAGCGCCTCGGTCGGCGTGGTGCTGCAAACCGAGCGCTACACCTCGCCCAACGACCTGCTGCGCGATGCCGACATCAGCATGTACAGGTCCAAGGAGTTGGGCAAGAACCAGTTCAAGGTCTTCAGCAAGAGCATGTACGAGCATGTCGTGCAGACCGTGAAGCTCGAAAACGACCTGCGACACGCCCTGGCCGGAAACGAATTCGAACTCTTCTTTCAGCCCATATACACCCTGGCCGCGCAGCGCCTGCAAGGATTCGAGGCCCTGATCCGCTGGAACCACCCCCAGCGCGGGCATCTCCCGCCCGGAGCCTTCATCCCCGTGGCCGAAGAGACCGGCCTGATCACCGAAATCGGCAAATGGGTCATGCTGCGCGGATGCAGGGTCCTGGCCGGGTGGCACGAGCGCTTTCCCGGGCTCGATCTGGACCTTTCCCTGAACCTCTCGCCCAAAGATCTGCTCCAGGCCTCTCTCATCCCCGTCCTCACCGACCTGCTCCAGGAAACCGGACTCAAGGCCCGGCACATCAAGCTCGAAATCACGGAAACGGCGGTCATGGACAACCCCGAGCAGGCCACGTCCCGGCTGGAACGGTTGCAGAGAATGGGCTTCCAGATCGCCATGGACGATTTCGGCACGGGCTACTCGTCCCTGTCCTACCTGCAACGCCTGCCCCTGGACATCCTCAAGATCGACCGCTCTTTCGTGCAGACCATGCTCGAAAACCCCAACAACCTGGAAATCATCAAGGCCATCGTCGGACTTGGAAAAATCCTCGACCTGCGCATCGTGGCCGAAGGGGTGGAAACGCGGGAACAGTTCGACGCATTGCGGGAACTCGGCTGCGATCTGGCGCAGGGTTTTTTCCTGGGCAAGCCCATGCCCGAGGAGCAGGCAGAGCAGCTCATCACCGCCGCCGGCGCCGACCCCGCGACATGACCCGGCCCGTCCACCGGTCCCCGTTTCGCGCCTACCGCGCCGCCCGTAACGACGATCTCGTTTCTTTTCAGCTGGTCGTCGAGGAAACGGACCTGTGGGTCGCGGCGCGGGAAGACATCGGTCTTCTCATGGCCGACCATGCCCGTTTCCTGCGCGGACAAATCAAGACATACGCGACTCTTCACCCCGAATTTCTGACCTCCCTCCAACCCCTGGAGGCCTCCTCCCACGATCCGGAGATCATCCGCCGCATGTGCCGGGCCGGGCGGCTGACCGGCGTCGGACCCATGGCGGCCGTGGCCGGGACCATGGCCCAGATGCTGGGTGAATTCTTCCGGGAGCGCTCGCCGGACCTGTTGATCGAAAACGGCGGCGACACCTGGCTGTGCTCCACCAGGGAGCGGAACATCGGCATCCTGAACATGCCGGATCAGACCGTGCGCCTCTGCGTGCCGGTGGCGGCCAGCGAATTCCCGTGCTCCTTCTGCGCCTCCTCGGCCACGATCGGACACTCGCTGAGCTTCGGCAGGGCCGACCTCGTCGTGGTCAGGTCCCGGGACGCCTCCCTGGCCGATGCCGCGGCCACGGCCCTGGCCAACGCCCTGACCGGAGCGGGGGCCATGGACGCTGTCCTGGCCCAGGCCCAGGCATGGGAACCTCTGGGCATCGACGGCGTCTTCACGCAGTGCGAAGGCAAAATCGGCGTGTGGGGAAAAATGCAACTGACCGTGATTTAAGACCCGAAAAATCATTTTGAATCTGGACAGCCCCGGCCTTCGGGCTTATATAGGAATCAAAGCCTGTTCGTGTTTAAACCTCAACGGAGGGAAGACCATTGGGCCATTCTAAACGTCGGGCAAGAGGCTGAGGTAGCGTCGCGAAAGAGGCCCGAAGAGCCGGGGACAAACACCCAAAAGCCCGGGCAAACCAGACGGAGAGACCGTCACCAAACGCTACGGAAAGAAGTTTTCAAAGTTCGGAAACCATCAAAATCAGACCTGGAAACGATTACAGTAAAATGCCTTGAAACGACTCGCCCCGCTTCACCACGAAGCGGGGCGTTTTTTGTCCCTGCGCCGCGATGCGAATCAATCGCGGCCTTTGCCTTTGGCCGGACCTTTGCTAGACAGGAGTCATGTCCACCGCCACGCATTCCGGGCCGGGCAAAGAAGACCCGTCCGACCACTCCCGAAGACCGCCGGGCCGCCATTTCCTCCGGGGACTGACGGTCTTTCTGTCGCTTTTGTGCCTTGTCCTGGCCGGACTGTGGATTGCGCTGCCCAAACTCGCCCAGACCCTTCTCGTGCCCGCTCTGGCCCAGGCCCTGAACGCTCCGGACTTGCGCGTGGACGTTCGGCGAATGGATTTTTCCGGACTGGATCTGGGCGAGATCACCCTGTCCGGCGAGGATGGCCAAAAAATCCGGGCCGTGCTCGTCGACTGGAGCCTGTCAGGCCTGTTGCGGGGACGCATCGACGCGATCAGAATTTACGGACTTGCGATTTCGGTCCGGAAAAATGCCGGAAGATGGGAGGTTCCCGGTCTGCCCGCGACCCGGAAGCAGCCCGCCGCAAACAGTTCCCCAGCGTTCGTCCCGCGCATAGACGAGATATACGCGGATGCCTTGGTCAGTCTAGACAATGACGGCTCGCGGCTTTCACTCCCCTTCTCGCTTCGGGGCGGCCTCGACGGACAGGCCCGTCTGCTGCTGGATGCGGACACCTCCCTGGCCGGGCAGAGCTTGAGCCTGAGCATCCACGCGGACCTGCGCCAAAACGATTTCCGCCTGGCCTGCGCTCTTCCCCCGTCGTCCCTGGCCGCGCTGGCCAGCCTGCTCCCGGACGACGTTCCCCCCCTTTCGGGCACGCTGCGAGCCGCCCTCGATGCGGCGCTGCCACCGGGCGGCGCTCCGCGCGTGGAAGGTGAACTCGGCCTGGAGGCCCTGCGGATCGCCTTCGGCGGCATGACACTGTCCCAGGAGGGCAACGCCACGGCCAGGGCCGCCTGGGACGAAGGCCCGCGCCTGAGCCTGTCTCCGCTCAGTCTGGCCGCGCCCGCGTCCCTGATCGCCAGCGTGACCGACATCACGGCCGACCTTGACGCCATGGCCTTCGGCTGCGCCTGGGACATCCGGCTTGCGACCCTGCCGGGCATCGACCTGCCCGCTCCGCTGCGACTCTCCGGGCGTAGCCGGGTTTGGTCCGCGGAGTCCGGCTGGAGCATGCGCACCGAGGCGGAACTTGACGCTCTCGAAGCCCGGCCCCGTGAAATCCCGGACCTTGTCCTCGCCCTGGATAAAAGCGTCCTGCGCATCGACGCCGCCACCAACGCCACAGGCGCGACCACCGACGGAACCCTGACCCTGGGCCGTCTGCGCCTGCATCGCAAACCCGCGAGCGCGACCCTCTCGGGTCTGGTCCTGACCTGGAAAGCGGCTCAGGACCCGAAACTGCGGGGAACGGCAAGCATTTCCGGAGCCCGTCTGGAAGCGGGGCAGCCAGGTCTCGCCCTTGCCGCGACCCGCCTGGACGGCCAGTGCGACTTCGCCATGGACGAACAAATACGCCTCAACGGGACCATAAACGCCAACGCCCGCGCAAACAGCGCTGACGCCGCCGCATGGCTGTCCCTGCGCCTGCCCCTGGCCTGGCCCGACCCGGCGGCAAAGGCGGGCAGCATGAACCTCGACCTGAACTGGAAGGGTAAGGGGCTGGCAAAAATTTCATCCACGATCGCGCAAGATTTGCATGGCGCGCGCCTCGACGGAACGCTTTCGATCCTGCCGGTGGCGGTCCGCGCACGCATGAAGGGGCGCGTCGACGTCCGGGACATTTCGCAAACCCGCCTCGAATTCAAAGCCGGTCAGACTCTCACCCTGCCCGGCAATCTGAAAGCCTTCGTCCCGGCGCTTTCCGACCTGTCCGGCAGCGCCCGCCTGGACGCGAGCGCGCGTCTGGACATGAGCCGGGGCCACCCCAGGGTTCCGGTCAGCATGAACATAGGCGCCCTCTCCCTGACGCACGCCGAAAGCGAGACGGCGCTACAGGGCGGCAACGTCGAACTGGCCTTCTCCAATCTGCTGGACATGCGCTCCGACCCGGACGGACGCCTGAACTTCGACCGCCTGCAGCTGGGCACCATCATCCTTGAACAGGGCGACATCCATTTCCAGATCGAGGCCCTGCACAGCATCCTGGTCGAGGGGTGCCGCTTTGACTGGGCCGGAGGCCGCATCGGCAGCCAGGCTTTCCGGATCAATCCGAGCGTGGAGGACTACACCGTCGAGCTGTATTGCGACCGGGTACAGATGGCCCAGGCCCTGGAACAGTTCGGCATGACCCAGGCCCAGGGCGGAGGCACCGCCAACGGCCGCATTCCGGTGCATTACGCGGACGGAAACCTGTCCTTCGACAACGGCTTTCTGTATTCCACTCCGGGCGAAAAAGGCGTACTCAAAATAAAGGGCACGGAGGTTCTGACGGCGGGCATCCCTCCGGACACGCCGCAATACGGGCAGCTGGATCTGGCCGCGGAAGCCCTGAAGGACTTTTCCTACGACTGGGCCAGAATCCGCCTGAACACCAAGGACAGGGAACTTGTCGTGTCCCTGGAACTTGACGGCAAGCCCGAAAAGCCGCTGCCTTTCACCTATGATCGAGACATCGGCGGCTTCGCCCGGGTCAGCGCATCCTCGCCGGGTTCGGTATTCCAGGGCATCCGCCTGGACGTGAATTTCCGCCTACCGCTGGATCAACTCTTGCAATACAGACAACTCCTGGAACTGATGAAAAACGGAGGTTAACGTGCGAATTCCCTTAATGGCCCTGGCCGCGACGCTGCTCCTGCAAGGTGCCTGCAGCACCCGCCACGAGGTGCAGATGGCGCCGGTGGAGGTCAAACCCATCCACATCACCATCGACGTCAACGTCCGGGTCCAAAAGGACCTGGAAGACTTCTTCGGCGACATCGACAAGGCCGATCAGAACCTGAACCAAAGCAACTGACGGAGCATCATATGCGCACCATGAAACACCCCCTTTTGATCCTGACGACCCTTTTCTTCGCCATGTTCTGCGCGCAGGTCGTATTCGCCGACGGCATCAAGGACCGGATGCTCGCGCGGCTGCCCGTTATCAACGAACTCAAGGCCCAGGGGCTGGTCGGCGAGAACAACCAGGGATTCCTGGAATTCCGCAGCGGAAAAAAACCCAACGCGGACGTGATAAACGCCGAGAACACGGACCGCCAGGCCGTCTACAAGGCCATCGCCGCCCGCCAGAAAACGACCCCCGCCTTTGTCGGACAAACCCGCGCCGCGCAGATAGCCGAAAAGGAATCCCCAGGCACCTGGATTCAAGCCGCGGACGGAACCTGGAAAAAGAAATAGACGAGGGAAGAACGGGGGAATAAACTGTAATGGACGATCACGGACTGGCACGGGCATAGCCGGAGCGTGCAGTCCATGTTTGTCCATTTCGTCCATTACAGTCCATCCCTGTCCATTCCCCCCTCCCCTTCCTCCCCCGCCTTGACGCGCTGAAAACCGGCCGGTACAGGCTGCCGCTGGGTCGCGGGCATTTCCGCCGGCGGCCGTCTCAACCAGGACCTGCCATGAACTCCCGAACCGCTCGCGCCAACCTTTTCCTCCTGCTGACCGCCCTGATCTGGGGCGCGGCCTTCGTGGCGCAGCGCATGGGCATGGACCACATGGGCCCCCTGACCTTCAACGCCGTCCGCTTCGCGCTGGGAGCGCTGGCCCTTTTGCCCCTGATCGCCTGGATGGACAAAAAACGCACCAGCGCGGCTCCGCCGCTGTCCGTCCTGGTCCGGGGCGGCGTCCTCATCGGCGGCGCCCTGTTTCTGGGCGCCTGGCTGCAACAGTTCGGACTGTGCTACACCACGGCGGGCAAGGCGGGCTTCATCACCGGGCTGTACGTGGTCTTCGTGCCTCTGATCGGCATCTTTCTCGGACAGCGCTACGGCCTTGGCACCTGGGCCGGCGCGGGACTGGCCATCGCGGGCATGTACCTCCTGAGCGTGACCGGGAGCATGAGCATGGACAAGGGGGACGCGCTGGTCCTCATGTCCGCGTTCTTCTGGGGCGCGCACGTGATCCTCATCGGCAAGCTGACCTGCGGCCTGGCCGCCGTGGACGCCATCAAGCTGGCCGCCGTGCAGTTCGCCTTTTGCAGCCTGGTCAGCATGGCCGGAGCCGCCGTGTTCGAGGACATCACCCTGTCCGGCCTGTGGGCCGGCATCATCCCCATCCTCTACGGCGGACTGATGAGCGTGGGCGTGGCCTACACCCTGCAAGTCGTGGCCCAGCGCGATGCCCGCCCGGCTCCGGCGGCCATCATCCTGAGCCTTGAAGCGGTCTTCGCCGCCGTGGCTGGCTGGATGCTGCTGGGCGAAACCCTCACCGCCCAGGCCCTTGTCGGCTGCGCGCTCATGCTCGCCGGCATGATCTGGTCCCAGGCCAGGCCCTGACCCGGACAACGCCCCACGAACAAGCGGCCGCCTCCCCCGCGGGAAACGGCCGCTTCGATCTTTGCAGGGCGCCCCTTCCTAGACCGCGATCTCCGGATGAAACACGCCCACCTCCTTCAGGTCGTCACCCAGATACGTCCGTTCGTTGGGCCCGAGGATGCCAAGGGAAAGGCAGATGAGCGTCCACAGGTGCACCACGCCGTAATGGCCTTCATAGTGTTCGCTCAGTTCATGGATCTGGGCATGGCAGTTGTGACAGGCAGCGATGCAGTAATCGGCCCTGGTCGCCTTGATCTGCGCGTCCTTGGTCTGTCCGTAGGCCAGGCGCTGATCCTTGAACCCCGATTGCAGGAACCCGCCCCCGCCGCCGCAGCAGTAGTTGTTGGAACGATTCGGGTGCATGTCGATGAAGTTTTCCTCGCCGACAACCGATTTCACGACAAAACGCAGGTCGTCGGCAATTGCGTCCCCGTAGCTTTTCCGCACGATCTGACACGGGTCCTGCACGGTGAACGTTATCTTCAGGTCCTTGTTCCAGTCCGAGTTGACTTTGAGTTTTCCCTCCCTGATCCATTTCGCGTAATATTCGTAGATGTTTTTGACTTCGAAACGATGCTCTATGCCGAATTTTTCCAGTCCGGCCCGGACTGAGTACGTGACGTGGCCTCACTCCGTGTTGAGAAAGACCTTGCATCCCAGCTCGCTGGCCTTGTCCGCCGATTGCCGGGTCAGGCGCTCCCAGCTCTGGTTGTCCGCCAGGAACATGCAGTAGTTCTCCCCGGCCCAGCCCCTTGACCCATACGTCCAGTCCGCTCCGACCAGGTGCAGGATCTTCCACAGGGGCAGGAGCTCGTCGGGCTCGGTCACGGGCTCGCGCGAGTTCTGGTTCAAAAAGAATTCCGCGCCCTCCTTGTCGATGGGCGCGTCCATGTCCGCGAATTCGGGCTGCGACTCCCGGCATTCCGTCAGGATGTCGTCGACCACGAAGGCGAAGTCGTCCGGCGCGGTGCCCATGGCGCTGCCGCTCTCGTTCTTGAGGGCCATGTCGCAGGAGCCCATGATGCCCTTGGGGCGGGTCTCCCTGGGCCAGGCCGCCCGCACCTCGTAGACCAGGCGGGGAATGTCGATCTTCATGGGGCAGGCGTAGATGCAGCGCTGACACATGGTGCACATCCACACCCACGGCGTGGACAGGATCTCCTCGTCCATGCCCAGCGCCGCCATGCGCAGAAATTTGCGGGGGTCCATGTCTTCCAGGCCGGAAGCCGGGCAACCGGAGGAACATGCCCCGCAGGTCAGACACATGTTCAGGTTCCCTCCCTCGGGCAGGATGTCCCTGACTGTTTCCAGAAAGGAACTCTTTCCGCGGCCAAGCTCGATCATCTTTCCGTTCAACATCCCGGTATCCCCCGAAATGAATGGTTTCCCAAGCGGCTGAGGCAGGTGCGGGGTTGGCCCTTTGGCCAGCCCCACGCCCGCGAACAGTTATACCGTGGCCGCGACTTCTACCACCTGGCCGGTCTGGTCGTACATCAGCCCGCAGCGCAGGTCGAAATGGCGGTTGACGCTCATGGTCGGACAGGGCGCGTTGACCGAAACCTGCACCACCGTGGAGCCGAGAAAAGCCTCTTCCGGGTCGTCGGCGTTGGAGTGGTGGGCCATGATGATCAGGTCCGCGCCGATCTGGGTGGCCATGTTCAGGATCTCCATGGCCGGACGCCCGAATCTCCCCACGTAGTCGCAGTTGTCGATGCCCTGCAGCCGGTCGCCGTATTCGGCTTTCAGCCTGGCTTCGATCTCGGTGCGGCCCTGGGGCGAATCCGTGGAGGTCTCGCTGACGTTCATGAGCGTGAGCCTGGCCTTGTACTGCCGCACCATCTGGCCGCCGTAACTGACCGCGCATTCGGACTGCTCGGAAAAGTCCGTGGCCACGAGGATGTTGGAGAATGCCGGATCCTTGCACTCCACGGCGCGATGCACGATCATGACCGGGCAGCGCGCCTTCTGGCTGACCCGCTCCAACGTGCTGCCGGCCATGCCCCACATCTGGGCCCGCTTCTCCTCGTATTCCTTGGTGTGCGGGCCCATGACCACCAGGTCGGTATCCTTCTTGCGCGCCAGGCGCAGAAGCTCGTTATGCGGGATTCCGGCCACGACCTGGACCTTGGCATGAGGCAGATCCGCCAGCAGGGAGGCGTACATCTCCCGGATGCGCGCCTCCAGCCGGGCCGTCTCTCCCGAGGCCTCCAGGGTCTCGATGGAGCCCCAGCCCTGCTCCATGCCGGCCACGTGGACCAGATACAGGTTGGATTCGAACTTCTTGGCAAAACCCACCGCGGATTCGACCGCGCATGCATCCACGCCGCTGGGCGTCACGCCTACGATGATGTCCTTGAACATAACTACCCCCTTTGGTTTGTATCAGGTTTCGCGGGCAAGCGTCTCCTCGCCGTCGCCTGGCGCTTCATGCCGCCAGGCCCGGGATCTGATCCCGGCGCGCATGCTCCCGTCCATGCTCATGTTCGTGTTCAGGAGCACGGAGGGCTCTTCCAGTCCGAACGAAAGGCCCATGAGCTGGGTCAGGTACAGAATCGGCACATGGTGGCCCCCGGCAGCGGAATCGTTCTGGTAGGCCTCCAGGTTCATCTGGCACAGCGGGCAGACCGTGGCCACGGCGTCCATGCCCTCGGCGGCCTCCAGGATGGAGGCCACGGAATGCATGGCCACCTCCGGGTGGGTGACCATGAGCGAGGCCCCGCAGCACCTGTTGCCCATGTCCCACGGCTGGGGCCTAGCCCCGAGGGCGCTCAGGATATTGTCCATGGTCACGGGCTTGCGCGGATCATCGAAGACCTCGTAGGGGCGCAGGATCTGGCAGCCGTAGTACGGGGCCACCCGCATGCCGCCCATGTCCACGGCGACCTTCTCTTTTATGGCATCAAGCCCGATGTCGTTGACCAGGACGTCCAGGATGTGCCGCACCCCCACCGTGCCCCGGTAACTCAGATCCACCGCGCCAAGGGCCTCGTTGACCCGGTCGTGCAGTTCCTTGTGGCCGACGACCTCGCGGTTGACCTTCAAAAGGTTGAGATAGCAGGCGCTGCATGGGGCCAGCACGTCGAGTCCGGCCAGATCCCTTTCGGCCAGGGCGAGATTGCGGGCCGGGAGGGCGTAATTCATGAGCGCGCTGACCGGTTCGGCCGCGCTGGCCCCGCAGCAGGTCCAGTCCGGTATTTCGATGAGCTCCACCCCGAGTCCGGCCATGACGGCCCGCACGGACACGTCGAACTCCTTGGCGCTTTCCTGCAGCGAGCAGCCTGGATAGTAGGCGTATTTCATGACTGATCCTCCATCTCGCGCACCTTGGCGAAGAGCTCCTTGAGACGCCCCTTCTGGGCGGCGCTCGGCGCGTGCAGCTTGCCGACACGCATCATGCGCACTCCCAGAGGCAGGTAGTGCAATGGCAGGAGCGGATCGCGGCTTTTCAGGAAATACCCGGGCATGAGGCTCGTCTCCTGCACGCGCCCGTACTTCTCCACGTTGTCCATGAACGCGTCGTAGAAGGCGCTGTTCTTGCGGACCTTCCAGGTTCCCCGTTCGCGGGCCAGGCGCTTCAGGGCGCCCATGGCCCGCGTCAGCTTCAGCCCGCGCGGGCAGCGCAGGGTGCACATGTAGCAGGACGAGCACATCCAGAAGGTCGTGCTCTCAAGGATCCGGTCCAACATGCCGAACTGCACCATGCGCCACATCTGCCGGGGCGTTATGTCCATGGCGAAGCCGTTGGGACAGGACGCGGTGCACGTCCCGCACTGCATGCAGGCCCCGAGCTCGCCGCGCAGCTCTTCAAGAATTTCCCGGGTCGCGGGGTCCGGGCTCCATGGTTTTGCTTGCGTCTGGTTCATGATCCACCTTCCCTTGGCCTAGGCCAATTGTTCCAGGGCGGCGTCGATCACCGCCATCATCGGTCCGTCATGGAAGCCCTTGATCACTGTCGCGCTGTTGGGGCAGACCGCCGCGCAGGCGCCGCAGCCCTGACAGAGCATCTCGTCCACCCGTATGAGCTCGTTTTCGAGGTCCACGGTGCGCGCCCCGTAAGGGCAGGCCGCCACGCAGGCCTGGCAGAGGGAGCACAATGACGGTCTGACCGTGGCCACCAGGGTCTCCCGGGCCACCTTGCCCGCCGAGAGGATGCGCAGGGACTGCTGGGCCGCGGCCTTGGCCGAGGCCACGGTCTCGGCCATGCGCCGGGGCGAATGGGCCAGCCCGCACATGTAGACGCCCTGCTTCAGGAAATCCACGGGCCGCCACTTGCTGTCGGCCTCCTGGAAGAATCCGTTGCGGTCGGTCTTGACCCCGAAGATCTCCACCAGATCGTCCACGTCATTGGGCTCCACCCCGCTCGACAGGGACAGGATGTCGGCGTGCACCTCTATTTCCGCGCCCAGGATCGGATCCTGGGCCCTGATCACGGGCTTGCCCTCGACAAAGGTCACCTTGGGCGGATTCTCCGGATCGTAGCGGATGAAGATCACTCCGGCCTTGCGCGCCTGGGTATAGTAGCTCTCCAGAAAGCCCTGGGCCATGATGTCGCGGTAGAAGACATAGATGGGCAGCTCGGGCTTGCGCTCCTTCATGGTCAGCACGTTCTTGAGCATCTCCGGGCAGCAGATGCGGCTGCAGTAGTTGCGCTCCCCTTCCTTGCGGGACCGCCAGCACTGGATCATGGCCACCGCCCCGAGGCTGCCCACGTCGAGCGCGCCGGTGGCCAGCTTCTCCTCCAGGCCGAAGTGGGTCATCACGGTCCTGTGCACGCAGAAGCCGCTCTCATAGATCTTGGCCTCATGCCCGCCCGTGGCCAGGATGGTCACCCCGTGCTCCAGCGGGAAGATGCCGTTCTCGCCGCTGATGGCGGAACGGAAGCGTCCGGCGCTGCCACGGGACAGGACCACGCGTGCGTCCTTGAAGACCTTGATGCGCGGGTGCTTCTCCACCTGGGCGATGAGGTCCTCCATGTATTTGCGCGGGTCCGTGCCATCGAGCTGGGTGTGCAGGCGCAGGGCCATGCCGCCGAGTTCCTCCTCGGCCTCCACCAGACAGACCCCGAAACCCTGGTCGGCGATGGCCATGGACGCGGTCAGGCCGGCCAGGCCGCCGCCCACCACCAGAGCCGAGCGCGACACGTCCATGAGCACGTCCGGCGGCGCGGGATCGACCCCCTGCAGCTTGGCCACGGCCATGGACAGACCGGAGAATATCTCGCGGGCCACATCCACGGCGTCCTGCCCGTTGAAGGTCGGGGTGTGCACGTCGACCACATCCATGAGCGCCGGGTTGAGCCCCACGGTGCGGGCCATCTCTTTCAGGCGCGGGATGTAGGCGTAGGGCATGCAGGCCCCGATGAGGATACGGTTGGGCTTTTTCTGCTTGACTGTTTCCAGGATCTGCTTCCAGCCTGCCTCGGTGCAGGCCTGGAACACGGGCAGCACGGTGCCGACCGAGTGGACCCGGCCCACGGTGCGCGCCAGCTCTTCCAGATTCACCGCCTGGCCCAGGGTCGGGCAGGAGGTGCACACGGCCACCAATGTGCGCACCGGCTCGCGGGAAACATCGGGATACTCCGGCTCGGGCGGCGCGGGGGCCGGCCCAAGCACGTCGTAGATCTTGATCATGCGCGCGGCGGCTTCGGACGCGGCTCCGGCCTGCATGACGGACTCGGAGATGTCCCGAGGCTCGCCGAAGGAACCGGCCGCGAACACGCCGACCCGGCTGGTCCGCTCGGGAGCGTAGGGCTGGGTCTTGCAAAAGCCCCACTCGTTGGTCTCGATGCCCACCGTGGCCGCGAACTGATCCATGCCCCTGGGGGGCCTTGCGCCCACGGCCAGGACGACCATGTCGAACTCTTCCGAACGGCGCGTGCCGTCGTCGCTCAAGGATTCAAGCACCACCCCGCCGCCCTCGGCGGCAGGCAGCACCGAGTGCGGCCGGTTGCGCACGAAATGCACGCCCTGCTCCACGGCCCGCAGGCGATAATCGTCCCAGCCTTTGCCGAAGGTGCGCATGTCCATGTAGAAAATGGTGGCGTCGACCGCCCCGTTTGTGACCTTCTTGGCCAGCATGGCCTCCTTCATGGAGAACATGCAGCAGACCGAGGAACAGTAGTTGGCGTTCTTGCCCACGTCGCGCGAGCCCACGCACTGGATCCAGGCGATCCTTCGCACCGGCTTGTTGTCGCCCGGGCGTGTCAGTTTTCCGCCCGTAGGCCCGGTGCCGCTCAACAGGCGCTCAAATTCCACGGCGGTGAGCACGGCCGGGTGGCCGTACCCCCAGATGTCGCGCCCGCCATTCGGGTCCATGTCCGGATGGTAGCAGTCAAAGCCCCCGGCCAGGATCACCGCGCTGACCTGCAGTTCCTCCGTGGTGTCGGACATGATGCGCATGTAGTGCTTGTCCAGCCAGGGCACGAATTTCTTGGACGAAAGCGGCTTCATGAACCGGTCCCGCGCTCCGCGCCGGATCAGATCGGCGGCGGCCTCCTCTTCTCCGGCGGCGGTCAGGACGGCCACGGGCATGCCGGGGCAGAGTTCCTTGGCGCGGGCCATGACGCGCTGGGCGTCCACGCCCTGCAGGTTGAGCCCGACCAGCACGAAATTGATCCGCGCGTCGGACTCGAGCAGATCCAGGGCCTCCTGGCCGCTCGATGCCTCGAAGACCGGAAAATGCAGGTGTTCAAGGCTTTCCCGCACCGTCAGGCGGGTCTGTTCGTCCTCGTCCGCGACCAGGATGCCGAACCCCGCCCGCTCCTCGAACTTGAGATCGATGGCCCCGGTCGGACAGGCCTCGTGGCATTTCCAGCAGCGGATGCAGTTGTCCAGATCCAGCACATAATGGTTGGGGATGGCGTGGGGCACGGGCAGATACACCGCCGAACGCTGTGTCAGCCCGGCGTTGAATTCGCTCGGGACCTTGACCGGACAGACCTCGGAGCACTTGCCGCAACTGACGCACTTGTGCGGATCGACCAGCGGGGAGCGGCGGTTCAGGCTGACGAAGAACTTGCCGGGCTCGCCCTCCAGGGAGGCCAGCTCCGTGGAGAGCATCAGGTCTATGTTTTCATGGAACATGCCCTTGCGCAGGCAAAACTGGCTGGACGCATCCCGGCTCATGAGCGGAAGCATGCGGCACATGCCGCAGTGATCCGAGGGAAACTGGTAATCCAGCTGGCTCAGGATGCCGCCATGACTGGGGCGTTTGTCGATCAGGGCCACCTTGTGTCCGGTCACGGCCAGGTCAAGAGCCGCCCGGATTCCGGCGATGCCCGCGCCCACCACCAACGCGCCGTATTGTTTCCTCATTGCCTCCTCCTCGGATTCACGCCAGGTGCGAAACCGTATCCTGATATTCGTCCTCCCTGAACACCGTCAGGGGCGGGGCCTGGTCCAGACTCAGGCCAGGCTCGTACTCGAAACTCTTCTGGGTGCGGGCGGCCACGGTGCGGAAAAGCTCCACGACCTCCACCCCGTTGGGGCAGGCGTTGGAGCACTGGCCGCAGCCGACGCAGGCCGTGCTCATGTGCGCCATGCGCGTCAGGTGGTAGAAGACCGTGTCCGTGGGCAGCTTGAGGCTGCCCTTGCGCTTGGCCCAGTCCAGGTATTGCCAGGGCTTGTGCTCGAAGACGTCGGTGTTGAAGACGCACTCCTTGCAGTAGCAGACCGGGCAGGCCACCCGGCAGTTGTAGCAGTTCACGCAGGAGCCCAGATACTGGGCCAGCTTTTCCAGGGTCGAGGTCCGCTTTGTCACATCCGTGAACATGGCGTCGCGCGCGGCCTCGCGTTCAGCGACCAGGGCGGCGACAGCGGCTTCGCGCTTTCCGTCCTGTTCCTGCGCCGGCAGCCCCATGGCTCCGAGCAGGGCCTCGCCGCGAGGGCTGGCGGCCATGACCTGGATGCCTGTGGAAACATCGCCCCCGAAAAGGCCGACGACCATGTCCGTGCCTTGCGGCGTGGGATGCTCGCAGACCCGGCAGGCCCCGGCCAGATCCACAGCGGCGGGTTTGCGCCCCTCGAACAGGGCCTTGTGGAAATCGGCGCTGGCGGCCATGGGCTCGCGCCCGCCCAGAAAATCGCGGTAATGCATGTTGTCGTAGGCGCCCGGACAATCCATCCCGATGAGGATGACCTCTTCCAGGGAGCCCTGGTTGAGCTTGACCAGTTCCACGAAGGCCCGGATCTCGCAGGGGCGCATGACCACGGCGAAACGCTCGCCCGCCGAGCCCTTGCTCAGGCGCGAGACGAGCCGGGCGCTGTTCATGGGATAGGCCGGGGCCAGCGGATCGGCCCGGTCCAGCTGCGCCGGATCGGTGACCAGGGTCGGCATGGGCATGCCGCCGCCGAAAAGGTGCACGGGGACCATGATCCCGGACAGGGACTCGTCCGCCAGCAATTTCCTGAAAAAATCCTGCAAGGCCGGCACCGGGCCGTTATCGCCGACTTCAATCCGTACAGTGGTGGCCATGATTGTTCCTCCCCGTCCGCTTAGAGGGCTGCCATGCCGCGCACGTCCAGCGGCCCGAGCTCCCGTATTTCATTGATGAAGTTGTTGACCGTGGCCGCGAACTCGTTGCCCTCGCTGGCTCCGACCCAGGTCAGGCAGAGCCGCCGCTTGTCGATGCCGAACTGCGGCAGGATCTCGTTCAAGAGCTTGACCCGCCGCCGGGCCTTGTAGTTGCCGTTTATGTAGTGGCAGTCGCCGGGGTGGCAGCCGCTGACCAGCACCCCGTCGGCCCCGGACAAGAGGGCCTTGATGACATACTTGGGATCGACCATGCCCGTGCACATCATGCGCACCAGGCGCACGTTGGGCTGCTGCACCATGCGCGAGGTCCCGGCCAGATCGGCGGCGGTGTAGGTGCACCAGTTGCAGACAAATGCCAGAATGGCGGGTTCAAATTCCTGGTTCATGCGATCCTCCTCACGCCCCTGCTCGGTTCGCGGTTTCGTGGATGTCTCCAATCAGGGCCATCATGTCCGGTTTGCGGTCCAGCAGACCGTCTATCTCGTTGAAGACCTGCACCTGGCGGAAATGCTTGATCTGGGCCGCGCCGCTGGGGCAATGCCCGGCGCAGCTGCCGCAGCCCTTGCACATGGCCTCGTTGATGACCGCGATGTGGCGGCGCTCGTCGAACTCGATGGCCGAGTACGGGCACAGCCCGATGCACATCTTGCAGCCGACGCAGATGTCGGGGTTGATCCAGGAGGTCGTGGGGGAGATCGACACCACTCCGCGCGCGGCCAGCGCCAAAGCCTGGGCCGCGCCGCCGGCGGCATGAGCCACGGCGTCGGGGATGTCCTTGGGTCCCTGGCAGGTTCCGGCCAGATAAATGCCGTCCGAGGCCGTGGACACGGGACCCAGCTTGGGATGCTCTTCCAGGAAGAATCCGTCCCGGCCCTGGGACACGCCGAAGATGCGGGCCACTTCCGTGGTGTCGGGACGGGCCTCCATGGCCGTGCACAGGACGACCATGTCCACGGGCACGCGCAGCCTCGCGCCGAGCAGGGTATCCTCGCCCACCACGACCAGCTTGCCGTTTTCCTGCACGACTTCGGAAGGTCTGCCACGCACGAAGGTCACCCCTTCGTCCTGAACGCGGCGGTAGAATTCCTCGTACCCTTTGCCGAAACAACGCATGTCGATGTAGAAATTATAGACTTGCGCCCCGTGCCCGACCTTGTCTTTTATCAGGTGGTCGTATTTCAGGGCGTACATGCAGCAGGTGCGGGAGCAGTATTCGTGATAATTCGCGTCGCGGCTGCCCACGCAGTGAATGATGGCCACGCTCTCCGGGGCCTGGCCGTTCTTCATCAGGATCTTGCCGCCGGTGGGGCCCACGGCGTTGTTCAGGCGCTCGAACTGCAGGGCGGTGTAGACCTCCGGATACCGGCCGAAGCCGTATTCGGTCATGGGCGTGGGATCCATGGTGTCGTATCCCGTGGCCAGGATCACGCTGCCCACCTGATAGACCTCCTTGCGGTCCTGCTGGGTGAAATCGATGGCTCCGGTGGGACAGGTCTTCTGGCAGATGCCGCACTTGCCCTTGGTGAGCATCTTGCAGTGCCCGGCGTCGATGACCGGGGTGCTGGGCACGGCCTGTGGGGAGTTGCGGTAGATGGCCCGGCGCATGCCAAGGCCTTCCTCGAATTCGCTGACCACCTTGGTCGGACATTTTTCCAGGCACGCCCCGCAGCCGGTGCAGATGTCCTCACGCACGTAACGCGCCTTGCGCCGCACCGTGACCGTGTAGTTGCCGACAAAGCCCGTGACCTCCTCGACCTCGCTCCAGGTCAAGAGGTCGATGTTCGGCTCCTGGGCCACGGCCACCATTTTGGGGGTGGAGATGCAGGCCGCGCAGTCCAGGGTGGGAAAGGTCTTGTCGAACTGCGCCATGTGCCCGCCGATGGACGGAGACTTCTCGACCAGGATGACGCGGTGCCCGGAACGGGCGACGTCAAGGGCGGCCTGGATGCCGGCGATGCCCGCGCCCACGACCATGACGTCGGGCACCACGGCCACTTCGCGGGAATGCAGTTCCTGATGCCTGCGCACCCTGAGCACCGCGGCCTCGACGATGTGCTTGGCCTTGGCCGTTGCCTCGCCCTTGTCCGCGGTCACCCAGGAGCAGTGTTCGCGGATGCAGCAATGCTGCATGAGGTACGGATTGAGCCCGGCCCTGGCGCAGGCCTTCTGAAATGTCTTTTCATGCAGGCGCGGCGAGCAGGAGGCCACCACCACGCGGTCCAGTCCGTGCTCGTTTATGTCCCGGATGATCATGTCCTGCCCGGGGTCCGAACACATGAACTGGTAGTCGCGCGCAATGGCGACGTTCTTGAGCCTGCGGGCAAAAGCGGCCACCTCCGGACAATCGACCTTGCCCGCGATGTTCGAGCCGCAATGACAGACATACACCCCGATCCTTCTGGCCATGTCATCCCCCTTGTCCCATGATCAGCGAAGACTTCCGCCCTTGTTGAGTTCCAAGGTCAACTCGCCCACCAGACGCTTGAGCTTCTCGTTCTCGACCGCCAGGTCCGACTGGCTCGGCGCCCTGGGCTGCTCCTCGAAAATAAGGTGGCAATGCTCCAGAAAATGTCCTCGCCATTTATAGTACAGGCCCGGACGCAGCTCATGGTTTCGGCAGATCTCGTTCACGCACCCGCCCATGAGCCCTTCGAGCACGATACGCGCCTTGGTCCTTGCGTCCCATTTGCGTTTCATCCTCAATCCCTCCTCGCAGGGGCACCCCGGCATCAGGTCGTTGACCCTTTGCCTGGAAAGTCCACGAATCCCCTTTCCATGCGCCGGCATCAAAGTTACATTTCATCCCATATTCATGATGTAAAAGAACTCCGCTCAAAAACTTTGTCACTCTCTCATGTTGTCCCTAAAAACACATTGCATGCCGAATGTTATATTCTCAACTAATCCGGATAAATGTGTGGATAAATTGATACGCTGCACGCTGAAGAACAGGTGAGAGACAAACTCTGACTGTCTTGGGACAAAAGATGAATCTTGCTTGACGAGACAGCGGAACAGTGTAGGAGAGTGCCATGGTCTCGCAGATACCGACACGTGTCCTTGCGACACCAGTACCTCTCACTTTTGCGGCACGCCAAAAGGCCAGGTTGCCGTCTTGCATGGCAAGACGGCACTCCAGGAGTTCCCATGAGCAACATTCTGATCATTGATGGCGATGCGGTTTTCTGCGGCCTGCTGATGGCGGAAATGGCCAGGCACAACCTGCACGCGGCCCACAGCACGACGCTGTCCAAAGGACTGGCCATGCTGCATGTGGGCGAATTCTCCCTGGTTCTGCTCGGCGACGAGGCCAGCGGCAAGAACAGCCTGGACTTCCTGGCCACCCTGCGCGAGGTGCCGTCGCGCCCGGAAATCATCGTCATCTCCAAAAACCGCGATCCCGACGCGGCCGAGGCCGCGATCCGCAGCGGAGCCTGGAACTTCATGCCCAAGCCGGTGAACATGCAGCGCCTCATGGTGCTGGCACAGAGGGCGCTGGAATATCACCGCGAACGCCCGGCCAAATGCGCGCCCGTGTCCCTGCGGCGCGAGGGCATCGTCGGCAACAGCCGCCTGCTCAATTCCTGCCTGGACATCGTGGCCCAGGCCGCGTCCACGGACGTGAACGTGCTCATCACCGGCGAGACGGGCACCGGCAAGGAGCTCTTCGCCCGGGCCATCCACGCCAACAGTTCGCGCGCGAACAAGCCCTTCGTGGTCGTCGATTGCGCGGCGCTGCCCGACACGCTGGTGGAAAGCATGCTCTTCGGGCACGAACGGGGCGCGTTCACCAGCGCGGAAAACCGCTCCATGGGGCTCGTCAAGCAGGCCGACGGCGGGACATTGTTTCTGGACGAGGTGGGCGAGCTGCCCCTGAGCACGCAAAAGGTGTTCTTGCGCGTGCTGGAAGGGCGCAGCTTCCGGCCCGTGGGCGGCGCAAAAGAGATCACCAGCAATTTCAGGCTGGTGGCGGCGACAAACCGCGATCTTGAAACCATGGTCCGCACCGACGCCTTCCGCCGGGACCTGTTCTACCGCCTGCGCGGAATCCGCCTGGAACTCTCCCCTCTGCGCGACCTGCTCGACGACCTGAACGATCTCATCTGCCACTTCGTCCGCCGCGCCTGCGCGCGCCTGAACATCGACAACAAGGGCTTTTCACCGGATTTTCTGGACACGCTGATGCAATACGAGTGGCCGGGAAACATCCGCGAACTGGTCAACGCCCTGGACCAGGCCGTGGTGCGGGCCGGAACCGAGCCCATCCTCTACCCCCAGCATCTTTCCAGAAACATCCGCGCCAGCATAGCGCGGCTCCAAGTGGCCGAGCTTCCCGAACTCAAAGAAAGAACCCCGCCGCTGACCAACGCCGAGGCGTTCCCGACGCTGCGGGAGTACCGGGACAAGCACATGGCCGAACTGGAGACCTGGTATCTCAAGAACCTGATGCTCATCAGCAAGGGCGACATCCCCACCGCCTGCCGCCTCTCCGGGCTGTCCAGACCCAGGATCTATGCCCTGCTCAAGGAGCGGGACGTGGAACGCAACGCGTGACGCGACGCCTGGGGCGCGCATCCAGAAGCCTGCGCGCCCCCTGGCCGGCGACCGCATTTTCCCCTTGCAATGGTGCGCTAAAAGAGTAGGGCCTCCGATTATTGATCAACCAAACACTCAAAGGTCCTGGCGTGGAACTCCTGCACAACCCCATATTTCTTCTGCTTGCCGTCATCTTGTCCGGGCATCTGCTGGGCAAGGTGAAAATCCTGTCCTTTTCCCTGGGCTCCGCGGGCGTCATCTTCACCGGCCTGCTGGCCGGGCTGGCGGGCTTCAGCCTGCCCGGGGTCATGCAGAGCCTGGGGCTCGTCCTGTTCATCTATTCCGTGGGACAGCAGGCCGGGCCGGGCTTCCTGCATTCCATGAAACAGGGCGGGCTGGCCCTGGGTCTGGGAGCCCTGGGCATGACCACCGCCGGGCTCGGCGTGGCGCTGGGGCTCAAGGCCTGGCTCGGTTTTTCGCCGGACATCACCGCCGGGCTCTTCGCCGGAGCCCTGACCTCGACCCCGTCCCTGGCCGTGGCCGTTGAAATGTCCCACGACAGCCAGGCCCCGGCGGCCTACGGGGTGGCGTACCTTTTCGGGGTGGTCGGCGTGGTCCTGGTGATCAAGCTCATGCCCTGGGCGCTGCGCGTGAACATCCGGCATGAAGAGGAGGGCATGGAACGGGAATTGACCCTTCTGCACCCGCAGATGGACTTCACCCACCTGCGGGTCACCAATCCGAACCTCTGCGGCGGGCCCCTCAGACAGGTTCTGCCCGAGCGCATGGCCGGGGTGACCATCACGCGGGTGCTCAAAAGCGGCGCCTGCGCCCCGGAACTGGCCACGGCGGAAACGATGCTGGACATGGAGGATACGGTGCGGGTGGTGGGAACGGAGGACATGCTGCGCGAGGCCGAGATCATCATCGGGCCGCGCGTGCAGGCGGACCTGGCCTTCAATTCCGCGCTGGTCAAAAAGGAAATCCTGCTCTCGCGCAGGGAGGTGGCCGGAAAAACCCTGCGCGCGCTGAATCTGGGCCACATCTACGGAGTGCAGGTCTCGCGCGTCACCCGCAACGGGTTCGATTGCCCGGCCGGGGCCAATGTCCGCCTGAACCAGGGCGACGTGTTGCATGTGGTCGGCCACCCGGAAGCCCTGGAAAACGTCAAGAAGCTCCTGGGCGACGACGTGCGGGCCCTCTTTGTGGTCAATGTCGTGGTCATCCTGCTCGGGCTTTTCTGCGGAATGCTCCTGGGAGCGGTCCCCCTTTATCTTCCCGGCCTGGGCGTCTTCACCCTGGGGCCCACGGGCGGGGTGCTCCTGGCCGGACTGGGTTTTGGGGCGGCGCGCCGGATCGGGCCCATGATCACCGAACTTCCCGGCACCGCCACGGCCATGCTGCGCGACCTGGGGCTGGGACTCTTTCTGGCCGTGGTCGGCACCAAGGCCGGTTCGACGCTTGTGCCCACCCTGGCCCAATACGGACTGCCCCTGTTTCTCGCCGGAGCGGCCATCACCACCGCCACGGCCCTGGCGGGAATTCCGCTCTGCGCCCTCTTGCGCGTGCCGTTCCTGCGCATGCTCGGCGTCATCAGCGGAGGCATGACCTCCACCACCGGCCTGGACGCGGCCTCTTCCCTGAGCTCCACCACCTACGCCGCCACAGCCTATGCCACGGTCTATCCGGCGGCGCTGATCGGCAAGATCGTGGCCACCAAGATCATCATGCTTCTGGGCTGACCCGCGCGGGCCTGAAGTCTCTCACTCCCGACCCATGGTCTGGGGCATCGGCGCGGCCACGACCTGGCCCCGGACCCGCACGTCCCCCAGCGCCGAAATCTCCACTTCCACCACGATCTTCCGGCCCTGCCTCTCCGTGACCCGGGCCACAAGCTCAAGCTCCGGGCCCAGGGGCGTGGGCCGCAGAAAATCCACGTGCAGGGAAGCGGTCACATAACGCGCAAGCCGCCCTTCGCTCCCGCAGGCGGCCGCCGCGGCCGTGGCCACCCCGTGACAGTCCACCAGGGAGGCGAGCATCCCCCCGTAAACAAATCCGGGCAGCGCGATATGCTCCGGCCTGGGCGTGAAGCGCCCCGTTCCCCGCTCTCCATCCCAGTGCGTCCGGATATGCAGACCCTGGGCGTTGTTTTTGCCGCAACCGTAGCAGTAGCTCAGATCCTCGGCGTAGCGGTGCTGGACGGGAGTATCGGTCATGGAGGCTCCTCCTTGGAAGAAAAAACAGGTTCGATGGGTCCTGCGGGACCTATAGGTCCCAATCTTTATGCAGTGCAAGGGCGCAAAGCTAACATCCCGGCATGAAGTGCAGGCTTTGCGGGGAAAAACCCAACCAGACGGATTGTCCCGGATCAAGCCTGCCCTGGGCCAAAAACTGGCGGTCCAGGGCCGCGGTGAAGCGGGACTCGCCGCACGAGACGTCCGCGAACCAGGAAAAGCCTTCGTGCCGCACGGCCAGCAATGTTCCGGAAAGGCTGATCCTCTCGGGCGCGACCGCGTCGTGCAGAGACACAAACACGTCCTCGGGCCTCAAAGCCACGTGGCCGGGAACGGTCGCGACGGGAGCTGCAAAGCGTTCCCCTTTGCCCAGGCGGCATTCTCCCCGCCCCTCCACGGGAAATATGTTTTTCATGCCCACAAAGCCCGCCACGAACGCGGTCGCGGGCTTGCGGAACACGTCGCCGACCGCGCCGACCTGCTCCAACCTCCCGGCGCGGATCACCGCCGCCCGTTCGGCCAGGGTCAGGGCGTCCACGAAATCGTGGGTGACCATCAGAAAGGTCAGCCCCGAATGCCGGTGCAGATCCTTGAGCGTCGCGCGCAGATCTCCCCGAAACTGGGGGTCCAGGGATGAAAGCGGCTCGTCGAGCAGCACCACATTCGGCTCGCAGGCCAGGGCGCGGGCCAGGGACACGCGCTGCTTCTCGCCGCCGCTCAGGTTCAGGGGCAGACGCCCGGCCACATGGGACAGGCCAAGCCGCTCCAGCAGTTCAAGGGCCATGCGCCGCCCCTGATCCTCGGCGATGCCGTGGTAGCGCTGACCGTAAGTGACATTGTCCAGCACGCTCAAATGGGGAAAAAGGGCGTTGTCCTGATAGACGAGGCTCACGTTTCTGCGCTCCGGCGGCAGGCCGTCCACCCTCTGCCCGGCGATACGGATGCCGCCCCGGGCCTGATCGACCAGCCCGGCGATGGATTCGAGGATCAAGGTCTTGCCGGAGCCCGTCGGTCCCATCAGGGCGAAAAACTCGCCCGGCGCCACGTCGAAGCTGACATCGCGCAAGCAAAAGCCCCCGAAGCAAAGGCCCAGGGAGTCGACGCGGATCATGCCTCCCTCCTTCGGGGCCGGGAAACGACCCGCACGGCGAAAAAGAACAGCAGGCTGAGCACGATGAGAATCACGGCCACGGGCTGCGAATACGTGAGCCCGTAGGCGGTGAAACGTTCGAACATGAGCACCGGGGCGATCATGGGGTGGTAGGCGACGATGACCACGGCCCCGAACTCGCTTAAGGCCCGGGCCATGCACATGATCATGCCGACCAGCATGGCGCGGCGGCACAGGGGCAGGGTCACGCGGAAAAAGGTCGCGCCGGGACCGGCCCCGAGCGAGCGGGAGACTTTCTCCAGGCGCGGGGACACGCTCTCGAAACCGGCCTTGGCCGTATTGATGTAAAAGGGCAGGCCCACGAAAAAGAGCACCACGGTGATGCCCGTGACCGTGCCCATGATCTCGATCCCCATGCTCCCGAGCAGCCGCCCGAACCAGTTGCTCCGCCCTGCCAGGGTCAGGAAGGCGATGCCGATGACCGGGTGCGGAATCATGATCGGCAGATCGATGAGGCTCTCGACGATCTTCTTGCCCGGAAACTCCTTGCGGGCCAGGACAAAGGCCAGGGGCGTGCCGAAGATCAGGGCCAGCAGCGCGGCCAGGCCCGAGGCGCCCATGGACAGCCCGACGGAACGCAGCACATCCGCGTCAAGCAGGGTCTCCCACATCCGCTGCCCGTCTGGCGAAACCACGGTCCTGGCCAGCGGGACGACGATGAAGAGGAGCACCAGCGCGCACGAGACCACAAGCCAGACATGAAAGACGCGGCCGGGGAGGGCTGCGAAAAAATCTCCCCGACCGTTCGCGACGCCGCGTGTATCCATCTATTCGGCGACCTTGACCAGCGCCCCCAGCGATGCGGGAAGCGCGGCGTGCATTTCCCGCGTCGCCACGTTGACGGGAACAAGCGGCGGCTGCCCTTGCGCCTTCAGGATGGCAAGACCTCCCTTCTCATCGAGCAGATAGGCCAGAAAGGCTTCGGCGGCCTCCGGATTGGCGGCGCCATCAAGCATGGTCACGCCGTAGGTGATGGAGCTGCCCTTGAGCTCGACGAATTCGCCCGGCTTCTTGCCCGTGACCTTGACCACGGCGGTTTTATAGAAGGGATCCATGGCGTAGTTGCCCATGTTGATGTGGTCGTCGAAGGTCACATACTTGAGCCCGTGCTGCACGGCCACGGACATGTATTCGAAGGCGTAGTCCATGTTGCCGGATTCCATCATGGAAATGAGTTCCACGGACTTGGGACGCACATTCTTTTCCGGCCGGTTGGCCAGCACCTTGTCGTACAGCCCGGCCTGGCCGCTGAACTTCTCGGCGAGCTGGATGGCCATCAGGCTGCGATAGCCACACGGGTCCAGATTAGGATCGGAGTGGCCCCAGACCACATCGGGGCGTTGCAGGATCTCGGCCCAGTTCGTGTCGTTTATTTCGGAGGCGTACTTGCTCGACGGCGTGTAGCACAGCACGATCTGGTTGGTGGCGAAACGGGCGTTCCACTTCGCAAACTCGGGTACAAGCATCTTGTCGATGACCTCGTAGTCGGCCGAGGCCATGATGTCGGCGAGTTTGCCAAGCTCCGTGATCATGCGGGCGAGTTTGGTGCTCCCGCCGGATTCACGCTGCACGTCGACCTGCGGGTATTTTGCTTCGAACGCTTTTTCCATGTCCGCAAAGGGCACGGACAAGCTCCCGGCGTGAAAGATGACCAGCTTGCCCGAGGGCTCGGCAAAGGCAAGAGTCCCCGCGCAAAGTCCAAGCACGGCCACAAAAAGCAGCATTCTCAAGAAAAAGGAACACATGAGCAACCTCCTGGTATGATGGAAAAGATGCCCAGCATTATGCCCTTCGCAACTTTTAAGTCAACAAAGACACACAACTTTAAATACGACCAAAAAGGTCGGCTCCATGCGAAGCCGACAAAAAAGTCCAGCCCCTGGCTGCGCCACGGGCTGGACTTTTCCGCATGGAAAAACGGATGGCGGTTATTTCTTCTGGGCCGAGAGCCAATCGACGATGAGCCCATGCTCTTCGTGAGTGACCGCTGGAGCGTTGCCCTTGGCCAGCATCCGGGCCACAGTGGCCGACCAGGCGGCCTGGTCCTTCACGCCGTAGGCGGCGCGGACCCGTCCCATGTCGTGACACGAGCTGCACGTTTTCTCCACCAGTTCCTGGGGATCGCTCGCGAAGGCGCAAAGAGTTCCCAGACACATGACAAACACGCCGGCCATCATGACTTTCATCGTACGCATCACAAATCCTCCTCGTAAAACGACCTGAAAAAACATCCTGCGGCAGTCTATGCCAAGACGAACGCGAAGAAAAGACAATCCTGACGAAACTCGAAAGCGTGTTCAGCGTTTTCCGACGCGGCCCAGGGAGCAGAACACGCCTGCCACGCCAAGTCCTGCGCAGACGGCGAAGATGATGCGCATGCTGGCCAGGAACTCCGGCACCGTTTCCGGGGCTATCTGGCGATCGTGCAGCAAAAAACCGAAGACAACGGCCGCGATGCCCATGGACAGGGTCATGCCGAAGGTGCGCATGGTCGCGACCAGGCTGGAGGCGATGCTGTAGTGCCGGGGCTCGACGCTGCCCATGATCACGCTCATGTTGGGCGAGGCGAACAGGGCGAACCCCAGGCCCAGCAAGGCCAGGATAACGCCGATCTCAAGCAGCCCGGTGTGCAGGCCCACCCCGCACATCCCCAGCAGCCCCAGGGCGCACAGGGCCATGCCCAGGCTGGCCAGCCAGGCCGCGTTGAAGCGGTCGGCCAGAACCCCGGCCAGCGGGGAAAGCAGGCTCTGCACCACAGGCTGCACAATCAGTATGAACCCGGCATGCATGGGCGAAAAGCCCTTGACCACCTGCAGGTACAGGCTGAGCAGGAAGCCCACCGCGAAGGTGCCCGCGTAATTGACCAGAGTCGCCAGGCTCGAAAGCAGAAAGACCCTGTTGGCCGTGAATAGCGAAAGGTCGATGAGCGGATGGGCGACGCAACGCGAGCGCAGCACGAAGAAAACACCCAGGACCAGCGCGCTCCCGAGCAGGGGCAGGCCCCGCTCCGGGGTGGCCAGCCCGGTCAGCCCGTTGACACAGCAGACCACGAAGGCGGCATACAGGAGGCTTCCGATCAGATCGAACCCTTCGCCATGCGCCGGACGCCATTCGTCCTTGATCCTGCGGGCCATGATCCAGGCCAGGATGCCCGGAGGCAGGCACAGATAGAAGACCGAGCGCCATCCGGCCAGGGAGGTCATCATTCCGCCCACAAGCGGCCCCACGGACAGGCCGAGGTAGACGCAGGCGACCATGATGCCCATGACCCGGCCCCGCTCGGTGCGCGGGTACAATTCCGTGACGATGGCCACGCCCGTGGACAGGATCATGGCCGCGCCCACGCCCTGCACGACGCGCAGGGCCACGAGGCTGGTCACGGACCAGGCCAGGGACGCGCACAGCGAAAAGATCACGAAGGCCGCCGTGCCCCAGACAAAGGTGCGCCTGCGGCCCAGGATGTCGGCCAGACGGCCCACAGGCAGCAGAATGGCGGCCAGGGCCAGGATGTAGCTTCCCGCGATCCAGCTGAGTTCCACGGCCGTGGCCCCCAGTTCGACCTGCATGACCGGCAGGGTGATGGCCACGGCGGACATCATGAACGGAACCAGAAAGCTGGCCACGGACGCGGCGGCCAGCGCGGATGTACGAATATGCATGCTTCCTCCGAAGATCGGCCCTGCTTAGTCCCGACCGGCCCCAGGGGCAAGTCCCGCAACCAAGGATGCGAAAACGGCAAAAACGGTTGCGGCCCTCTTGTTTTCGATCAATCGATGATCTATCGGCATGGCTCGCAAGGAGATGCCATGCTCACATCCATGAAGTCCATCATCGACAAGGCCCTGACCCTGCCCCGGCAGACCGTGGCCGTGGCCTGCGCCCAGGACGCCGAGGCCATGAGGGCCGTGGCCGAGGCCCAGGCCATGGGACTGGCCGATTTCATACTGGTCGGCAACACCGACAAAATCAAATCCATCGCCGACAAAATCGCGCTGAACCTCGCGCCCTTCGAGCTGGTCGACGCGCGGGGCGAGGCCTGCGGCGCGGCGGCCACGGTGGCTGTCGTGGCCTCGGGCCGCGCCCAGATCCTCTTGAAAGGCTTCGTGGACTCCTCGGTCCTGTTCAAGGCCGTCCTGAACCGCGACGCGGGCCTGCGCAACGGGGCAACGGTCAGCCACACCGTGGTCATGGACGTGCCCGGCTTCGACAAGCTCTATCTGCTGACCGACGCGGCCATGATCATAAAGCCCGATCTTCAGACCAAGCGCGAGATCGTGCGCAACGCCGTCAAGGTGGCCCAGGCACTGGGCAACCCGGACCCCGTGGTCGGGGTCCTGTGCGAGTCCGAGAAGGTCAATCCGAAAATGCCGGCCACCGTGGACGCCGCGGCCCTGGTGGAAATGAACCGCTGCGGGGAACTGACGGGCTGCCGCGTGGGCGGGCCCTACGCCCTGGACAACGCCATCAGCATCGAGGCCGCCCGGCACAAGGGCATGCGCGACCCGCTGGCGGGCAAGGCCGATATCCTGCTGGCCCCGGACCTGGCGGCAGGCAACATCTTTTACAAGAGCCTCATGTATTTCGCCCATGCCCGCTCCGCCGGGGTGGTCATAGGCACCAAGGCCCCGGTGCTGCTCAATTCGCGGGCCGACTCCCACCAGACCAAGATCAACGCCGTGGCCCTGGGCATCCTCATGGCCGCAAACGGGACCCACGCATGAAAATTCTGGCCATAAACCCGGGCTCCACATCCACCAAGATCGCGCTTTTTGACGACCAGCAGAAGGTTTTCGTGGAAACCATCCGCCACGACGCGGCCGATCTCGCGCGCTTCGAGCATGTCATGGACCAGGAGGAGTTCCGGCGCGAAACCATCACCCAGGCCATGATCCGGCACGGACAGAGGGTTGCGGAACTCGACGCGGTCATCGGCCGGGGCGGGCTCATGCGCCCCATCCCCGGCGGCGTATACGCCGTGGGCCAGCAGATGCTATTCGATCTGCGCTCCTGCGCGTTCGGCACCCACGCCTCCAACCTCGGCGCCATCCTGGCCCACGACCTGGCATCAAGCACCGGCATCCCCGCGCTCATCGCCGACCCCGTGGTCGTGGACGAACTCGGGCCCCTGGCCCGCTACTCCGGGCACCCTTCCATAAAACGGCGCAGCATCTTCCACGCCCTGAACCACAAGGCCGTGGCCAGGCGCGCGGCGGAAGGACTGGGGCGGCCCTACGAGGAACTGCGCCTCATCGTCGCCCACCTGGGCGGGGGCGTGTCCGTGGGCGCGCACGAACTGGGCCGGGTGGTGGACGTCAACAACGCCCTGGACGGGGACGGCCCCTTCTCGCCCGAACGCAGCGGCGGCCTGCCCGCCGGGGAGGTCGTGGGCTGGTGCTTCGCCTCCGGCGCGACCGAGCGGGACATCCGGCGCAAAATCACGGGCCAGGGCGGCTTCCTGGCCTACCTGGGCACGGCCAGCGGCATGGAGATCGAGGAGCGCATCCGCAAGGGCGACGCCCTCGCCCGCGAAGTGCGGCAGGCCATGGCCTACCAGGTGGCCAAGGAGATCGGGGCCATGGGAGCGGTGCTGCGCGGACAGGTCGACGCCGTGATCCTGACCGGCGGGCTCGTGCATGACCGGGATCTGGCAGGCAGCATCGCCGAACGCGTGCAATTCCTGGGGCCGGTCCTGGTCCACGCCGGAGAGGACGAAATGTCCGCCCTGGCCCTGGCCGCCCTGCGCGCATTGGCCGATCCCGGAGTCATCCTGACCTATCCCCCCGGCGCGGCTGCCGAATCCGCTTGAACCCGGATCACGCCGTTGGCCAAATCCGGGATGAAGCCGGAATTGCCCCTTTTCCCGCAGGGCGCTCTGGGTTAATGATAGCCGATATTCGTCATCGCCAAGCTCAGGAGCCCAAAGGGAATGGATAATAAAATAGTTTGGGATCAGTCGTTTGAAACGAACATCACCGAAGTCGACACCCAGCACCGGCGGCTGGTCGAAATCATGAACACCCTGGCGGACGGCATCGGCCGGGCCAGCATGAACGATCTGCAAGAAATTCTGTCCCAGCTCAAGGACTACGCCCAGTACCACTTCCGGACCGAGGAAACGATCATGGAAGCCTCGGGCTACGCCGATCTGGCGGAGCATCGGGACGAACATCTGGCCTTCGTCGACCAGCTTCAGCTGTTCGATCTGGACGTCATCCTGGCCTCGGAAGGGCTCGCCTGGGACATGTACCATTTCCTGAGCGGCTGGCTGACCAGCCACATCCTCGTGGTCGACAAGAAGTTCTCGACATCGCTGCCGTCCTGAAACCCGTCCGTGACCTGCAACCCGACTGCGCAGAGCGGCCCTCTCCCATTCACCTGTCAGATTCAGATTGCACGCATGATCACGCCGCGCACAACCTGCTTCCATCCCCGTCTTCCGGAGCGCACCGCATGAGGCTACTCGTTTTTCTTGTTCTCGTTCTGAGCGGATGCCACGCCTTCGCCCCCGTGCCCCCATCCGTGCAACAGCCGCCGCAGGCGTACCGTCTGCAGGCCGGGGAACATGCGGCGGACGAAGAGTGGTGGCGCGCCCTGCACAGCGAAGACCTCAACAACCTGATGGACGAGGCCCTGCGCTCCGCCCCGGACATTCGCACGGCCCTGGCCCGGCTCGAACAGGCCGAGGCCTCGGCGCGAAAAACCGGCAGCACCCTGTGGCCGACCCTGGACGCCAGCGCCGAGGCGGCGCGGTCCTGGACCAAGCTCCACGCCCAAAACCAGGTCGAGAGCGACGCCTACGGCCTGGGGCTGGCCGCCAGTTATGAACTCGACCTCTGGGGCCGGGTCAGGGCGCTGCGGCAGGCCGATACGCTTTCCGTCATGGCCAGCCGCGACGACCTGCGCACGGCGGCCCTGACCCTAAGCGGCGAAATCGTCGGGGCCTGGATATCCCTGTGCTCGACCAGGCAGCAGCTCGCCGTGCTTGAAGAGCAGCAGCGCACCAATGCGGCCATCCTCTCCACCCTTGAACTGCGTTTCGCCAACTCGCTGGCCTCGGCCCTCGATGTGCTGCAGCAGCGTGAAGCCATCGCCCAGACCGAAACCGTCATTTTCCCCCTGAAGTCCGAAGCCGTGCGCCTGGAAAACCGGATCAACCTGCTCCTGGGCAAAGCGCCCGGCAGCGTGGATCTGGCCGGGGCCGCCATCCTCCCAGAACCCATGCCTCTTCCAGGCACGGGCCTTCCGGCGGACCTGCTGCGCGAGCGCCCCGACATCCGCGCCGCCTGGCAGCGCCTGCTCGAATCGGGCTGGGACGTGGCCGCCGCCAGGGCCGACCGCATGCCGGCGCTGCGCCTGACAGGAAATTTCGAGCACAGCGGCGGCGATGCGAGCCGCATCTTCGACAACTGGCTGGCCGGTCTCGCCGCGTCCCTGACCGCCCCGATCATCGACGGAGGCAGCCGCAGGGCCGAAGTGGAACGGCAGGAGGCCGTGCGCAGGGAACGCCTGGCGACGTATGAAAAAACCGTGTTCACGGCCCTGTCCGAAGTGGACACCGCGGTCAGCTCCGTCCTTAAGCAGTTCGAACTGGTCCGCGCCCTCAAATCGCAGCGCGACGCCGCCCAGGCTGCGCTGACCAGCGCCAGGATCCGCTACCAGAACGGCGTGCTCGAATACGACACGGTCCTTTCCCTGTTGCTGAAATTGCAGCAGCTCGACCGCACGCACATTCGTGAACAGGCGGCCCTTCTGACCCTGCAGACCGGGCTTTGCCGGGCTCTGGGCAAAGGCTGGCGCACATCTTTCCCCGACGCGTCCTCAAATATCAAAGCGGAATAAAGCATATGATCATCCCTGATTGCGACAACACAAAGCCCCTGCCGAGACGAATCAAGCTCCTGGTTCTTGTTTTGTCCCTGATTGTCATCGGAGCCGGAATCTTCATGGCCGTGCGCTTCATCAAGACCCGGCCCAAACCGCCGCAACGCCCTGCGGCGCTCATCGCCCCCCTGGTCGAAACCACCACGGTCACGGCAGGGCCGCAGACTGCCGTCGTCCAGGTCCTGGGCACCGTCGTTCCCGCGCGCCAGACCCAGATCCGGGCCGAGGTGGCCGGAATCGTCCGTGAAATCGCCCCCGCCTTTCTTCCCGGCGGGATCGTCGCCAAAGGCAGCCCCTTGCTGCGACTCAACGACGAGGATTTCCGCCTGATCGTGGCCAGCAGGGAGGCGGAACTTCAAAGCGCCGCAGCCGCGCTTGAGCTCGAAACCGGCTACCAGCAGGTGGCCAGGCACGAATGGGATCTCCTTCAAATGACGGGCAAGGCCGGGGAAAGTTCGGACCTGGCCCTGCGCAAACCGCAACTCGCCCAGGCCAGGGCCAGGGTCCGCCAGGCCGAAGCGGCGCTGGAGCAGGCCCGCCTCGACCTGAAGCGGACCACGGTGTCCGCGCCCTTCACGGCCCTCGTGCTGGACAAGAACGTGGACCAGGGCTCCCGGGTCTCCATCACCGACACCCTGGCCACCCTGGTCGCCACAGACGAATTCTGGGTCGAAGCCGCCATCCCGGTGGACCGTCTGCCCTGGATCACCCTGCCGGGCAAGAACAGCCCCGGCTCCAAGGTGCGTATCCTGTCCCAGGCCAGCGGCGCCGAACGCAGCGGGCACATCCTGCGCCTACGCGGAGACCTGGAGGAACAGGGCCGCCTGGCGCGGGTGCAGGTCTCCTTGCCGGCCCCCCTTGAAACCAAACCCGCGCCCATTTTGCTGGGTGAATACGTGCGCCTTGAAATCGAGGGCACCCGGCTTCAGAACGTGATCCGCCTGCCCAGGGCCGCCCTGCGCGAAAACGACACGGTCTGGACCGTGCGGAACGCAACCCTGGCCATCCGTTCCGCCACCGTGGTCTGGCGCGACACGCACACGGTGCTGATCTCGGACGGACTGGCCTCCGGCGACACCGTGGTGACCAGCGAGCTGGCCACCCCCATCGACGGCATGCCCGTCACCCTGGGCGAGGAAAGGTAGATCCATGCGCCAGAGAATTCAGCACGGCGCCATCGCCTGGATGGCCTCCAACCCGGTGTCCGCGAACCTGATCATGCTGCTGTGCCTCGTGGGCGGGCTGATCATGGCCTCCCAGATCAAGCAGGAAGTCTTTCCCGAATTCGAGTCCGAGATCGTGACCGTGTCCGTGGCCTATCCCGGGGCCAGTCCGGAAGAGGTCGAGAAGGGCATTGTCCTGGCCATCGAGGAGCGGGTCACGGGGCTGGACGGGATCAAGAAGGTCACGTCCTCGTCGGTGGAAGGCGTGGGCACGGTGACCATCGAGGCCCTGGAAGGGACCGACATGGAACGCCTGGCCCAGGACGTCAAAGGCGAGGTCGACCGCATCTCCTCATTTCCCGAAGACTCCGAGACCCCGAAGGTGGTCGTGGCCTCGAACCAGCGCCGGACCCTGTCCATCGCCGTCTACGGCGATCTGGAGGAGAGAGTGCTGCGCGAAATGGCCGAGACCGTGCGCGACGAACTTCTGCAGGACCCGGAGATCACCCGTATCGACTTGAGCGGCGCCCGGGATCTTGAAATCGGCATCGAGATTTCCCAGGACACCCTGCGCGCCCATGGCCTGACCCTGCGCCAGGTGGCGGAAATCATTGGCAACTCGGCGCTGGAACTGCCCGGAGGCAGCGTCAAGACCGCGCAGGGGGAAATCCTGGTCCGGGTCAAGGACCGCCGCGAACTGGGCAAGGAATTCGCAAACCTGCCCATCATCAGCACTCCGGAAGGATCCGTGGTCCGCCTGGAAGACCTCGGCCGCATCACCGACGGATTCGAGGACACGGATCTCTACGCCCTGTACAACAACCAGCCCGCCATCCTGCTGGACATCTTCCGCGTCGGCGACCAGACGCCCATCTCCGTGTCCGACGCCGTCAAGCGCCACATGGAGCGCCTGAACCAGATTCTGCCTCCGGGCGTGCACATCGCCAAGCGCAACGACAGTTCCGACATCTTTCGCCAACGCATGGATCTTTTGACCCGCAACGGCCTCATGGGCCTGTGTCTGGTCTTTGTCCTGCTGGCGCTGTTCCTGGAAATCCGGCTCGCTTTCTGGGTCAGCATGGGCATCCCCATTTCCATCATGGGATCGTTTCTGATCCTTCCCGGACTCGGAGTCACTTTCAACATGATATCCATGTTCGCCTTCATCATCACGCTCGGCATCGTGGTCGATGACGCCATCGTGGTCGGCGAAAACATATACCAATACAGGGAACAGGGACTCTCCCCCCTCAAGGCCGCCACCAACGGAGCCAGAGAGGTGGTCATGCCCGTGACCTTCTCGGTGCTGACCAACGTCGTCGCCTTCCTGCCCATGCTCTTCGTGCCCGGCGTGCTGGGCCGGGTTTTCGGCGCACTTCCGGCGGTGGTCGTCAGCGTCTTTATCATCTCGCTGGTGGAGAGCCTCTTCGTGCTGCCTTCCCACCTCGGGCATCTCAAGTCGGGAGGCAGATCCTGGCTGGCCTTCGTGCACAAATGGCAGGGCAAATTCAGCGCCTGGTTCATGTATATGGTGAACACCCTCATCTCGCCCCTGCTCATGCTGACCATCCGCCTGCGCTACCTGACCGTGGCCGTGGCCGTGGCCGTCCTCGTCGCCACGGTGGGATACGTGGCCAGCGGACGCATGGGCATCGTCATGTTCCCCAAGGTCGAGTCGGATTACGCCTATGTCGAGCTGGCCATGCCCTTCGGCTCGCCGGTGGCCCGCACGGAGGCGGCCATAGAGCGCATGGTCCGCATCGCAGACGACCTGGCCCGTGAAAACGGGGGAGCGGAACTGGTCGAAGGCATCTTTTCCCAGGTCGGCACAAGTTCCGGCGGACATCAGGGTTCGGTGCGCGTCTTCCTGACCCCGCCCGAACAACGCACCCTGTCCACGACGGAATTCACCAACCGATGGCGGGAACGTGTCGGCGACATCGCCGGAGCCGAGTATCTCAAATTCGAATCGGATCGCGGCGGGCCGGGTTCGGGCGCGGCCCTGACCATCGAACTTTCGCACCGCTCGACGCAGATTCTGGAAAAGGCGGGAGAGGATCTGGCCAAGGAGCTTGGCTCCTATGCCCAGGTTTCGGATATCGACGACGGATTCTCCGCCGGCAAGACCCAGCTCGATTTCCGCATCCGTCCGGAAGGGCGCAGCCTGGGCCTGACCTCCCAGGACGTGGCCCGCCAGATACGCGCCGCCTTCTACGGAGCCGAAGCCCTGCGCCAGCAGCGCGGTCGCAACGAAATAAAGGTCATGGTCCGCCTGCCCGAGGGCGAACGCATCTCCCTGCAGAATATCGAGGACTTCCTGGTGCGCACTCCGGCCGGAAAGAGCGTGCTGCTGCGGGAAGTGGCGGATGTGAACAAGGGACATGCCTATACCAGCATCGAGCGGCGCAACGGTCGCCGCATCATCTCCGTGACCGCCGACGTGACCCCTCCGTCCGAGGCCGCCTCGATCATAAATTCCGTCAGGGACAACTTCCTGCCGCGATTGCAGGACCGCTACCAGGGCCTGGAATTCAGTTTCGAAGGCAAGCAGGCCGACATCAAGGAAGGGATTGGGGCCCTCGTGCTGGGGCTCGGCATGGGCAGCCTGTGCATCTTCGCCCTGCTGGCCGTGCCCCTGCGCAGCTACGCGCAGCCCCTGATCATCATGACCAGCATCCCGTTCGGCGTGGTCGGCGCCATTTTCGGACACCTGCTCATGGGCTACAGCCTGAGCCTGGTGTCACTTTTCGGCATCGTGGCCCTGTCCGGGGTGGTGGTCAACGCCTCGCTGGTGCTCATCGACTGCGCCAACGGCAAGCGCCGCCTGGGGCATTCGGCCCTGTCCTCCATCCATCAGGCAAGCGTGCAGCGCTTCCGCCCCATCCTGCTGACCACGGTGACGACCTTCGGCGGGCTGGCGCCCATGATCTGGGAGACTTCCCGGCAGGCCCGGTTCCTCATCCCCATGGCCCTGTCGCTGGGATTCGGCATCGTGTTCTCGACCTTCATCACCCTGGGGATCGTGCCGTCCCTGTACATGATCCTGGAAGACCTGAAGCGCTTCGGACGCTCCCTGGTCAAATAAGGAGGAGTTGTGGAGCTTGGAGTACTGCTTGTGCTGGCCGCCGCGGCCGGAGTCCTGGGCTGGTTCTGGCTGGACGGGGTGGGCAGCGGCGAACGCCTGATGAAAGGCCGCCCCTGAGGCGTGCCGCATCCTCTTCCGGCGGAAGAGGAAGACGGGGAAGAAGACCGGAAGTCTGGAAGAATCCTCTGAGGCCCGCCCGAGGGCAAAAAAAAACCCTGCCGGGCAGGGTTTTAAGGCTCAGATCGACGCGACTACCATCTGGGCCGGCGTTCACGCTCGGGACGGGGACGGGCTTCGTTGACCTTCAGGGAACGTCCGCCGTAATCGGCGCCGTCCAGGGCGGCGATGGCCTCTTCGGCGCCGCTTTCCATTTCCACGAAACCAAAGCCACGAGCTCTGCCTGTCTCACGGTCGGAAATGAGTTTCACGTTTGCAACCTGGCCGTACGTTGCGAACAGGGTTTCCACGTCCTGCTCGGTGGCACTCCAGGGCAGGTTTCCGACATAAATGTTCTTCGACATGATGCACTTGTCTCCTGTAAAAAAACTGAAAAATCCAGGTTGAGTCTCCCATCGGATCTGTCGCGCCTTTGGGCCAACACCCTTCCCGTCTCCTCGTACCTCGCACCAACCGAAATGGTTGATACATGGCTATGGAAAATACGTAGTTCTGAAAAAAGAGGCAAGAGTTTATTTGAAATGTTTCCTTGCGAATCACGTCTTTTTTTTGGCCTTTCCAACGGGGCGCAATTCCGGCATTTACCCGCAAGCATTCTTCTTTTCCTCATTGAAAAAATTAACGATTTTTCTTACCAATTAACCATGTCGACCAACGCCTCCCCATCCGGCGTCGTCTTCGCCATCAAACGCTATGCCCTGCACGACGGGCCGGACCTGCGCGTGACCGTGTTCCTGAAGGGCTGCCCCCTGTCCTGCCTGTGGTGCCACAACCCCGAAGGCATCGCGGCGGCCCCCGGCGTGCTCACCGTTCCGGGCAAATGCATCGGCTGCGGAGAATGCGTGGAAGCCTGCCCCCAAGGAGCCTTGAGCCCCGGCCCGGATGGCATGCGCAGAAACCGGGAAGCCTGCACCGCGTGCGGCGTCTGCGCCCAGGTCTGTCCGGCCCTGGCGCACGAGGCTGTGGGCAGCAAGCGGACCGTGACCGAGGTCGTGGCCGAGATCGAAAAAGAAACGCCCTTTTTCGCCGGAAATCAGGGAGGGGTGACCTTTTCCGGCGGGGAACCCCTGGCCCAGCCCGATTTTCTTGAAGCCTTGCTTGTGGCCTGCAAAGACCTGGAACTGCACCGCGCCGTGGACACCAGCGGTTTCGCCAGCGCCGAGACAGTCTCCCGCGTGGCCCGGCACACGGACCTTTTTCTCTTCGACCTGAAACACATGGACCCCATCGCCCACCGCCGCCTGACCGGGGTGGACAACGCCCCGATCCTCTCCAACCTGCGTCTGCTGGGGCAGTCCGGTGCGCAGGTCGCGCTCAGGCTGCCGCTCATTCCGGGCCTGAACGACGACGAAGAGAACATCCGCCGCACCGGGCTTCTGGCCGCTTCCCTTCCGGGCATCCGCAGCATCGACGTGCTTCCCTACCATGCTTCGGCCCGTGGGAAATACGCCAAGCTCGGCCTGCCCTACCCGGGTGAATCCATAAAACAGAGCGATCCGGACAGCGTGGACCGGGCCGTGGGCATTTTGCAGCACTGCGGGCTTGAAGTCCGCATCGGAGGATAGGTGAACCAGAGAATAGAGCGCCTGCGCGAAGAGAGCTTCGCCGCCACCCCGTCCATATCCATCGAGCGCGCCCTGCTCGAAACCTCGTTCTACCGCGAACACTACGGCAAACATTCCCTGCCCGTGCTGCGCGCGCTGGTCTTCAAGGACCTGTGCGAGAAAAAGGCCATTTATCTCGGCGACGGCGAACTCATCGTCGGCGAACGCGGCCCCCGGCCCAAATGCGTGCCGACCTTTCCGGAACTGACCTGCCACTCCGCCGAAGACCTGCGCGTCCTGGCCACCCGCCCCATGACAAGCTACCATGTCTCGGAGGACGACATCGCGACCTACGAACGCGAGGTCATCCCCTACTGGACGGGTCGCTCCATGCGCGAGCGCGTCTTTTCCCGGATTCCGGACGAATGGAGAGCCGCCTACGAGGCCGGGCTCTTCACCGAATTCATGGAGCAGCGCGCGCCCGGCCACACCGCCCTCGACGGCACGATCTACGAAATGGGCATGCTCGATTTCAAGCAGCGCATCGCCGAGCGGCTGACCCGCCTCGATTATTTAAGCGACCCTCTGGCCTCGGACCGGGCCGAACAGCTTCGCGCCATGGACATCGCCTGCGACGCGGCAATCATCTTCGCCAACCGCCATGCCGACCTGGCTTGGCAACTGGCCGCGACCGAAGCGGACCCGGCGCGCAAGGCCGAGCTGGCCCGCATCGCCGAAGTCTGTCGCCGCGTCCCGGCCCACGCTCCGCGCGACTTCTGGGAAGCCCTGCAAATGTACTGGTTCGTGCACCTGGGCACCATCACGGAGCTGAACGGCTGGGACGCCATGACCCCCGGACACCTCGACCAGCACCTCGCCCCCTTCTACGAAAGGGGGCTGGCCGACGGCACCCTGACCCGCGAAGCGGCCAAGGAGCTGCTCTCCTGCCTGTGGATCAAGGTCAACAACCACCCCGCCCCGCCCAAGGTCGGGGTCACGGCCAAGGAGAGCGGCACCTACAACGATTTCACCAACATCAATCTCGGGGGCCTCAGGCGCGACGGCTCCGACGGGGTCAGCGAGCTGTCCTACCTCATTCTCGAAGTGGTCGACGAACTGAGGCTCCTGCAACCCCAGACCAGCGTGCACATCAGCCAGAAGACCCCGGACCGCTTCCTGAAAGCCGCCGCCCGGGTCATCAGGAACGGCTACGGCTACCCGTCGATCTTCAACACCGACGCCGTGGTCATGGAGCAGATGCGCGTGGGCAAGACCGTGGAGGACGCCCGCGAAGGCGGCTGCTCCGGCTGCATAGAAACCGGGGCCTTCGGCAAGGAAGCCTACATCCTGACCGGCTACCTGAACGTACCCAAAATTCTGGAACTGGCCTTGAACGACGGCCGCGACCAATTGACCGGCAAACAGATCGGCCCCCGGACCGGCGAGCCCGAAAGCTTCGCCACCTTCGACGACCTCTACGCCGCCTTCACCCGCCAGCTCGAATGGGTGGCGGACCTCAAAATCCGCGTCAACAACTACATCGAACGCATGTACGCCGCCCACTCCCCCGCGCCCTTCCTGTCCACCGTCATCCATGACTGCATCGAAAAAGGGCTCGACTACTACAATGGCGGACCGCGCTACAACACCAACTACATCCAGTGCTGCGGCATCGGCACGGTCACGGACAGCCTCTCGGCCATCAAGACCCACGTCTTCGACACCGGCTCCGTGTCCATGGTCCAACTCGCAAGCGCCCTGCGCGACAATTTCCAGGACTCCGAAGCCCTGCGCCTGAAACTCTGGAACAAGACCCCCTTCTTCGGCAACGACGACGACCGCGCCGACGACCTCATGCGCCGCGTCTACGACTCGCTCTTCGCCGCCATCGACGGCCGCCCCAACACCAAGGGCACAGGCTACCACCTGAACATGCTCTCCACCACCTGCCACGTCTACTTCGGCAAGATGCTCGGCGCCTCGGCCAACGGCCGCCTCGCCCACCTGCCCGAATCCGACGGCACCTCGCCCTCCCACGGCGCGGACAGAAACGGCCCCACCGCCGTGGTCAAGTCCCTGTCCAAAATGGACCAGATCAAGTCCGGCGGCACGCTCCTCAACCAGCGCTTCCTGCCCGGCGTGCTCAAATCCGATCAGGACCTGGACAAACTCGCGCAACTCGTGCGCACCTATTTCCGCCTCGGCGGCCACCACATCCAATTCAACGTGGTCGACACCCACACCCTGCGCCAGGCCCAGGCCAACCCCGACGAACACCGCAACCTGCTGGTGCGCGTAGCCGGATACAGCGACTACTTCGTCGACCTGGACCTCGACCACCAGGAAGAAATCATCCGCCGCACGGAACAGGAAATGGCGTAAGATGCCTCCGGCGGGCAGGGGGCTCGCCCCCTGCACCCCTTACACTTTCATCTTATCACCATCCTCCCGCGCCGCCTCAAGCGTGTCGGCGTGGTTCGGGCGAGGGCTGTCGGCTGTTTGACTGAGCCGGGCATCGTTTGCTTCCCGGCCGCCCCCCGCACGAAGCGCAAAAGATGTTCAAAGCTCAAGGCAGGGAAGCATTACGAGGCCAGCGAAGGAGTCCCGGCAGACCTTGCCCGGACCACGCAGGCGCGCGCCCCACGCACATGAAGAGGCAACCACCCCGCCCTTCGGGCACCCCTCCTTGGCAGGAGGGGAGTTGGTGCAACTCTGTCAGATCTCAATACTTCTCTACCCTCCTTCCGCACCGCCTCAAGCGCGGCGGCGTGGTCCGGGCGAGGGCTGTCGGCTGTTTGACTGAGCAGGGCATCGTTTGTTTCCCGGCCGTTGGCCGTACAAAGCGCAAATCAATGCCCGAGCCTCAAGGCCGGGAAGCATTACGAGGCCGGCGAAGGAGTTCCGGCAGACCTTGACCGGACCACGCCGCCGCGCGCCCCTCGCACATGAAGAGGCAACCACCCCGCCCTTCGGGCACCCCTCCTTGGCAGGAGGGGAGTTGAAGACGCTCTGTCAGATCTCAACACTTCTCTACCATCCTTCCGCACCGCCGCGCGCCCCATCCATTCATCTCCAAATAACGCACCACCACACATCCATTCCGCTCAGCGAACCAACTATTCCGATTTTGACAGCCTTCTTGCATTTTCCGACTTTTTGGCCCATGCCAAAAAACGATTTTCCGCCATAGTGGCCCAACCCGTTTTCTCATCCCATACCAAGGAGGCTCCATGAAACGCATCCTGCTTTTCGCCGTTTTAGCCCTGGCCCTGTGCGCGACCGCCGCTTCAGCCAAGAAGCTGGTCGTGGCCACGGACACCAATTTTCCGCCGTTTGAATTCAAGGACCCCGAAACCGGCAAACACACCGGCTTCGACGTGGAGCTTTGGGACGCCATCGCCAAGGAAATCGGCGCCGAGTACGACCTCCAGCCCATGGACTTCAACGGCATCATCCCCGGCCTGCAGTCCGGCCAGGTCGACGTCGGCATTGCCGGCATCACCATCAAGCCCGAACGCGCCGAAGTGGTCGACTTCTCCGACCCCTACTACAACGCGGGCCTCCTGATCCTGGTCAAGGCCGACAACGCCGACATCGCCGACGTGAAGAGCCTGGCCGGCAAAATCGTGGCCACCAAGCTCGGCACCACCAGCGAAGACTTCGCCAAGAAGGAAGCCGGAGCCAAGGAAGTCAAGCTCTTCCCCAACAATGACGCCATGTTCATGGAACTCATGGCCGGCGGCGCCGATGCGGTCATCTTCGACTCCCCCGTCATTTCCGAATTCGTGCGCACGGCAGGCAAGGGACAGACCAAGATCGTCGGTCCCCTGTACATGGGCCAGTCCTACGGCATCGGCTTCCCCAAGGGCAGCGAACTGGTCGCCAAGACCAACGAAGCCCTCAAGAAGCTCAAGGACAGCGGCGCCTACCGCGAATTGTACATCAAGTGGTTCGGCACCGAGCCCAAGTAATCCCGCGTAAACCCTCCACGGAGGCGGAAAGCCCTCTTTCCGCCTCCATTTCGAGACACCCATGGCCTTTCAATTCGAACCTAGCGTCATCGTCGACACCCTGCCCATGCTCATGCGCGGAGTCTGGTACACCATCTACCTGACCGTCGGCGGCCTGTTTTTCGGTTTTCTCCTCGGCGTGGCCACAGGGCTCATGAAGCTGTCCAGGCCCTTTTTCGTGCGCAAACTGGCGGATCTCTATGTGGAGCTCATCCGTGGCACGCCCATGCTGGTGCAGGCCATGTTCCTCTACTACGGCGTGCCCATGGCCGTGGGTCTGCGCATCCCGCCACTGATCGCCGGAGTCATCGTCATCGCCATCAACTCCGGCGCCTACATCGCCGAGATCGTGCGCGGGGCCATCCAGTCCATCAACATCGGCCAGACCGAGGCCGGGCGCTCCATCGGCCTGACCCGGGCCCAGACCATGCGCTACATCATCTGGCCCCAGGCCTTCAAACGCATGATCCCGCCGCTCGGGAACCAGTTCATCATCAGCCTCAAAGACACCTCGCTGCTCATGGTCATCGGCGTGGGCGAACTGCTGCGCACCGGCCAGGAAATCGTGGCCGTCAACTTCCGGGCCTTCGAGGTCTACATGGCCGTGGCCATCGTTTATCTGGTCATGACCATGAGCATCGCCAAGGCCCTGAAAATTCTCGAAACCAGACTGATCAACAGGACCAGCGGAAAACGCGCATGATTGAAATAAAGAACCTGCACAAGAAGTTCGGCGATCTGGAAGTTTTGAAGGGGGTCAACCTGAGGGTGGCCTCGGGAGAGGTGGTCTGCATCATCGGGCCTTCGGGCTCGGGCAAGTCCACGGTGCTGCGCTGCATCAACCGGCTTGAAACGCCGACATCGGGTACGGTGGTCGTGGACGGACACGACATCATGGACCCGCGCACGGACATCAACTACGTGCGCACCGAGGCGGGCATGGTCTTTCAGCAGTTCAATCTGTTCCCGCACATGAGCGTGCTCGACAACGTGATCCTCGGTCCGGTCAAAGTCCGCAAGATGCCCCGCGCCGAAGCCGAACACCTGGGCTACGACCTCCTGGCCAAGGTCGGCCTCGGTTCCAAGGCCCAGGCCTATCCGGAACAGCTCTCCGGCGGGCAGAAGCAGCGCGTGGCCATCGCCCGCGCCCTGGCCCTGCAACCCAAGGTGATCCTGTTTGACGAACCGACATCGGCCCTGGACCCGGAACTGGTTGGGGAAGTGCTTGAAGTCATGAAGAAGCTGGCGGCGGAGGGCATGACCATGATCGTGGTCACGCACGAAATGGGATTTGCCCGCGAAGTGGCGGACCGGGTCATTTTCATCGATCAGGGCGTGATCCAGGAGCAAAACACCCCGGACAAATTCTTCAGCAACCCGGAAAACCCCCGTCTGCGGGACTTTCTGGGCAAGATCGTAGGCGCCTGCCGGCAGAACTAGGTTCAGGCCCCCTGGCCCCGCCCCACCAACTGCGCGAATATGGCCGGCACCGGAGCCTCCACGGTCATGCGCCGACCGGAAAACGGATGCGTGAAGGTCGCCAGGCGGGCATGCAGCGCCAGACGGGAAAATGTGTCCCCCTTGGCTCCGTACTTCCTGTCCCCCGCCACCGGATGCCCCAGGTCCGCCATCTGCACCCGGATCTGGTGCTTGCGTCCGGTCAGCAGTTCCACATCCAGGAGCGAATATTCCCCCCTTTCGCGGACCACGGTCCATGCGGTCCGCGAAAGCTTGCCCTGCGCCATGTCACGGGTGGAGTAGACCTTGTGCGCGCCGCTCTCCACCAGATGCGAGATGATCATGCCCGAGGGCTGTCCCATCCGCCCATGCACCACGGCCGCATACATCTTGACCGTTTCCGCCCACCCTTCCTGCAACGCCTGCTTGGCGACCTCGGTCTTGGCGAAAATGACCACTCCGGATGTTTCCCGATCCAGACGGTGCACGATGAAAATCCTGTGTTTGGACTTGGGATTGCCCTTGCGCACGTAGTCGGTCAGCGCAAAATAGGCGGTGCGGATCTTCTCCGTCTCCGTGGCCATGGTCAGCATTCCGGCGGGCTTGTCCACGACGATGATGTCCCGGTCCTCGTGAAGGATGGCCAGGCCGGGCGGCAGGTGACGGGAGACTGGACGCGAAGGGGAAGGCATGGGTTGTCCTTGAAAGCGAGGTGCTGATTGCTCAATTCAAAAAATGCAAGATCAATGGAAACGGGCACCCTCTCAACTTTCCCGCACGAAACCCTTGGACTTGAGCTTGTGGGCGTACTGGGAGTGCAGGGGGCGGATCAGGTTGAGCCTTTTTTCGGCCCGGGAGGCGAAGATGTTGTCGCCTTCGGCCAGGACCACGCCGGTCTGGCCGTCCTGGGTCAGATAGACGTCCGTGTCGGCGCCCTGGACCAGGACGCGCAGGTCGTTCTCGAAGGGCAGGACCATGGGTCTGAAGGCGTGCAGGAAGGGACAGATGGGCGTCAGGGCGAAGACGTTGAGTTCCGGGTAGATGAGCGGACCGCCGGCGGAAATGGAGTAGCCGGACGAGCCCGTCGGCGTGGCCACGATCATGCCGTCGGCGCGCACGGAGCCCAGGTGGTCGGTGCCGTACCACATGTCGAGGCGGATCATGCGCGCCAGGCTGCCGCAGCTGATGACCAGGTCGTTTATGGCGTAGCCCCGGTAGTACTCCTGTCCGCGCCGCAGCACGTGGAAGCTGATCACGAGCCTGCGGGACATCTCGTATTCGCCGCGCATGATGAGGGTCAGGGTGTCGCGCCAGTCCGTGGGGGAGAGCTCCGTCAGAAACCCGACCTTGCCCAGGTTCAGGCCCAGGATGGGAATGCCCAGGTCCTGCACGGCCCTGGCCACGGCAAGCAGGGTTCCATCTCCGCCCAGGGTCAGGATCATGTCCGCCCCGTTCCAGGTGGAGACGCAATGCACCTTTTCCTTGTCGGAAGACACGATGCGGGCCTTGCGCCCCTCACCCGCGAGCCACTCCCGGATCTGCCTGGACATGTTGGCCGCCAGATCGTTCCCGGCGCCATGGACAATGACGATGTTGCTGATGATTTTTCCCATTTGCGGGAGTGTAAGCAAAAGGGCACGGGTATTCAAGAAGAGGCGAGGGGGCGCCCGGAAATAGCCGGGTCTCTTTTTTTGGAAAAAAGAACTAAAGTTGTGGGGCAAGTGGCCGATAGGGAGAAATAAGAGGTATAGGCTGTGACAGTGAACCCTTTTCTCGTTAAAAACGTGGTGCGCACGTACGACCAGCACCAGGAGACCGGACGGCGCATCGCCAGGTTCAAGAAATACATGGACCGCGCCGGCCAGGGGGATTCTGTTTCCATTTCCAAGGAAGCCAAACGACGTCAGCTGGTCGAGAAAGTCGCAGGTGAGATCGTGGACAACCTCATCGGCTCGGACACCGCCAACCCGGTGGTTCGGGAAATCAAGTCGCAGATGGCCAAGGAATTCGGAAAGGAAGTGCTTTTCAGATATCCGTCCGATGGAAGCGGCCTGCAGATACTCAAACAAACGGATCAGGGCGTCACGGAATTGACCAACGGGGAAAAGGATGCTTTCATGCGCCGTCTCTGGGAAATCGCCTTGACCCGGGTCAACGAAACAATGCTCTAGGCTTTTCGGGCCCCAGCCCCAAAAAGCCGGTGCGGCCGGAAGAAACCGGCAGGAGCCAGATATGACAATAAACACCATCAAGCCCTTCGGCGGCTACGAATCGCAACGACTGGACCAGCTGGAGCAGCAGCGCCAGGAACACCAGAAGGCTGCCGCCGGCCCGGAAGCGGGCACGGACCGCATCTCCATTTCCGAGGAAGGCCGGCTCAAGATGAACATGCTCAAGGCCGCCCAGGAAGATGACGGCGTGAGGCCCGACAAGGTCGCGGACGTCAAGGCCAGGATCGAGGCGGGAGAGTATGAACCCAAGGGTAAGGACATCGCGGCCAGCCTGCTCAGACAGGAGCTCGACGTCTGGGGCTGAGCCCACCCTCGCGAGCGGAATCGGGTAGCCGGGGGAGTCACCTCCCCCTAGCTCCCACACCACCGTACGTACGGTTCCGTATACGGCGGTTCCGGTCCTGTGTTTTGGCTTTCTTTGTCGAGTGGTCCATCCTCTTTGTTCGCGCCCAGCCTTATCTCACGGTTTCTGACCGATACTTTTGGCTTCAAGGCCCCTTTCGGGCATCTGCTTTATAAGGATCGGAACTCAATACTGCCGCACAGAACCGGTTCAGCCCTTCACTGAATGGCATTTCAGCTACTATGGCCTCTGCTGACTTCTCTGAGCCCTTCCCGCAACCTCTCGATTGCGGTAGCCTAAGGGCAGGCTCAGAGATATCCCAGGGTAAGACGCGTGACCTTCCTCTCATATACCCGCCGCATCTACATCCACACTTTCCGGATGACTATTGGGCTTTGAAAACCGATGCTTCCTCGCCCAAGTGCGACTGCCTCGTATGCGATTTCTGTTCGTCGGGCCGAGAGTTTGCCTTCAGCTTCCTTCCCACCTTGCCTCGCGACAACGCAATTGCTGTTAGCTAGTGGTTCCCGCCATCAGGGTCCACAGGGGACTTGCACCCCCAAGTCATCAACCAGTCACCACAACCGGTTGAACAGTGCCTAAGCACTACGCGCCATGCCTGGCGCACATCG
>JAEWKZ010000062.1 GCA_023393525.1 Pseudomonadota bacterium
GCCAAACTGCGTGCGACCACTTTGGTGGCGCGGCGCAGGTCTTCCAGCACGAGGCGCTCGTCTGCACGCTTGGCATGGCTCTCCAGCACGCTGCGGGGGCCTGCGCCGTAGATCACGCCGGGAATGCCACGCTCCACATACAGGCGCACATCGGTGTACAGCGGCGTGCCCACGGCAGCGGGCTTTTCGCCAAACACGGCAGCGCCATGGGTCTGGATGGCGTCCACCAAAGGCTTGTTGCCTGCCAGCGGTGTCATCGCGTTGGCCAGCAGCAGGCGCTTGATGTCTACGCGCACAGCGTCGTTATCCTGATAGCCGCGCTGGGTGTTGAAGCCTTCCACCGCCTGGGCAATTACAGCGCGGATGCTGGCTTCGACTTCCACCGGGTTTTCTTCAGGAATCATGCGGCGGTCGAGCTTGAGCACTACCTTGCCGGGGATCACATTGGTGTTGGTGCCGCCTTCAATACGGCCAATGTTCAGGTACGGGTGCTTGATGCCGGGTACTTTGGACGTGACCTGCTGGTACTTGGTGTTCTCGGCGTACAACGCGTTCATGATGGCCACAGCGCCTTGCAGCGCATCCACACCGGTGTGGGGCACCGCCGCGTGGGCCATCTTGCCGTGCACGGTCACTTCCATCTGCAAGCAGCCGTTGTGTGCGGTCACCACTTCGTAGCTGAAGCCGGCGGCCACCATCAGGTCGGGCTTGGTCAGGCCTTGTTCCAGCAGCCAGCCGGGGCCCAGCAGGCCGCCAAATTCTTCGTCGTACGTAAAGTGCAGCTCCACATTGCCTTGCGTGGGCTTGGCCACGGCTTCCAGCGCGCGCACGGCGAAGGTGAAGGTGGAAAAGTCACTCTTGCTCACGGCCGTGGCGCGGCCAAACATCTGGCCGTCTTCAATCTGGGCACCGTAGGGGTCTTTGCTCCAGCCTTCGCCGGGCGGCACCACGTCACCGTGGGCGTTCAGCGCAATCGTCTTGCCACCGTCGCCATAAGGGCGGCGCACGATCAGGTTGGTGATGGACTCCATACGGTAGTCCTTGACCTGCTGTGTGGGCACCGCATGCTTTTCAGCCTCAAAGCCAAATTCGGCAATCAGATCGGCCGTGCGCTCGGCGTGCGGGGCGTTGTTGCCGGGGGGCGTATCGGTGGGCACTTGCACCAGTGCCTGCAGAAATTGCACCTGCTCGTCAAAGTGCTGGTCAACCCACGCATCCAATGCGGCGTAAGTGGCTTGGCGGTCTTGGTTCATCGTTGTCTCTTTTTGTTTGTGATTTAGGAGGTGGCCAGTTGCTGCAGCACGTGGCTGAAAGCATCAACGGCCAGTTGCATGTCATCGCTGGTCGTTGCCTCCAGCGGGTTGTGGCTGATGCCGCTGTTCAGGCCGCGTGTGAACAACATCGCCTGCGGCATGATTTCGTGCAGCTTCATGGCATCGTGGCCCGCGCCGCTGGGCATGCGCAGCAGAGGCACACCCAAGGCTTGCACGGCGTTTTCCCACAGGGTTTGCAGGGCGGGGGCGCTGGGTGCAGCGGCGGCCTTCATGGCCAGCTCGGTCTTGTATTGCAGGCCGCGGCGCTGGGCAATTGCTTCCAGCTGGGCAAGCACGTCGGCCACCATGGCGTCACGCTGCGCATCGGTGGGGGCGCGCATGTCCATGCTGAAGGCACATTTACCGGGCACCACGTTGATGGAGCCGTTGGGCACTTGCAGCATGCCAATGGTGGCGACGCTGTCACCGTCTTGGAGGGCCCGCTCTTCCATGTACAGGGCCAGTTCGGCCACGCCCAATGCGGCGTCACGGCGGCGGTTCATGGGGGTAGTGCCCGCGTGGCTGGCGGTGCCAATCATTTCGCACACATAGCGCACACCGCCGTTGATGGAGGTGACCACGCCCAGCGGAATGTCGAACTCATTGAGCACAGGGCCTTGTTCGATGTGTACTTCGATAAAGCCCAGGTAGTCGGCCGCATCGCGCTGCAGTTTGGGGATGTCGTCAATGCACAGGCCGGCGTGCTGCATGGCTTCGCGCATGGTGATGCCATCGGCATCTTTTTGATCCAGCCATTCGGGCTTGAAGTCACCAATCAGCGCGCCCGACCCCAGGAAGGTGGCCTTGTAGCGCTGGCCTTCCTCTTCGGCAAAACCCACCACTTCAATGCCAAATGGCAGGCGCTTGCCTTGGCGGTGCAGTTCACGCACGCAGGCCATGGGCACAAAGATGCCCAGGCGCCCGTCGTACTTGCCGCCGTTGCGCACGGTGTCGTAGTGACTGCCGGTCAACAGGTATTTGCCGCTCTTGTCGGCAGGGTGGTAACGGCCCACCACGTTGCCGACGGCGTCGATCTCGATGTCGTCAAAGCCGCAGTCGCGCATCCAGTGGCTGATGCGCTGGGCGCAGGCACGGTGGGCGTCTGTCAGGTAGGTCACGGTGAGCTGGCCTTTTTCGGCGTAGCCCGGCTCGCTGTGCTGGGCCAGTTTTTCCTGCCAGTCCCAAACGTCGTTGCCCAGCGTGGGCTCATAGCCAAACTTGTCGTTCAGGCGAATCTCGGCAATGCGGTGGATGTTGCGAATCGCCTCGGCGCGCTCATAGTCCGGATGGTTATGCAGGCGGCGTGCAAAGGTGGCGATGATTTCCTGCTTGAGCAAGCCGGTGCCACGCGGGCCGCGCACGGCCAAGATGAAGGGGAAGCCAAAGCGCGCGTTGTAGTCTGCGTTGAGTTGCTGGATTTGTGCAAACTCTTCGGGGGTGCAGGCGGTCAGCCCTGCCTTGTTTTGCTCGTTGGTGGATTC
>JAEWKZ010000086.1 GCA_023393525.1 Pseudomonadota bacterium
TCCGGGCGGCGCCCGGGGGGGGGGGGGGGGGGATGGGATCAGAAGAGGGACGCTTCGCACTCCAGGCTGCGGGCGTAGATGTGATTCGGGTCGGCAAAGCTGCCCAGCACGCGGGCCTGGGTCTCGACCATGCCAAGGAGTCTGGAGATGGCCGGGGACTGCGGGGTGAACAGGGTTTGGGCCGACGAAAACACGGCCTGGAGGAGTTTTTCGTGGGACGATGGCTCGCGCCGCAGCTCCTTGCTGTTGACCACGGTCAGCCCGGCCAGGCTGGCGGCGGTTTTCAAGGCGTCGTCCAGATCCCCGACCTGGTCGACAAGCTTGCGGTTCAGCGCGTCCTGGCCCAGGAAGACCCGGCCCTGGGCGGAAGTTTCGACTTCGTCCGGAGCCATTCTGCGGCCGTTGGCCACGCGGGTGATGAAGAGGTCGTAGCCGAAGCGCAGCAACTGCCCGATGGCCCGTTCGCTCTGGGCGGACAGGGGGCGCAGCGGATTACCCAGGTCGGCCAGGGGCGTGGTTCCGAAGCCGTCGGTGGTCACGCCCAGGTCCATGGCCGTGTTCTCGAAAGTGGGGAAGGCCGCGAAAATGCCGATGGAGCCGGTCAGGGTGGTCGGCGCGGCCACTATGCGGTTAGCCCCGGCCGCAATCCAGTACGCTCCGGAGGCGGCCACGCTGCCCATGGAGACGACCACGGGCTTGCCCGCTTCCTGGGTGCGGGCGATCTCCTGATGGATCTCCTCGGATGCCGCCGCGCTGCCGCCGGGGCTGTCCAGGCGCAGCACCACGGCCAGGACGGTGGGGTCCTGACGCGCCTTCTGGAAGAGTTCGGCGATGGATTCGCTTCCGGTCATGTTTTCCGGCTGCTTGCCGGGCAGGATGGCTCCCCTGGCCCGGATGATGGCGATGGTCTCCTTGCCGGCCTGGGGCGCGGTCCGGGACATGGCCAGATAGTCCTGAAAGTCGACCCGGCGCAGATCGTCGATCTTCTTTCCGGTCTTGCCGGCCAGCAGCTGGTCGAATTGGGTGGATGTCTTGATCTCGTCCACGAGCTTGGTGGTCACGGCCAGCCGCGCCGCATCGCCGCCCACGGCGTCGAGGCGGGTGTCGATGTTCTCGATGTAGGCCGTGATGTCTTCGGGGGACACGCTGCGGTTCTTGGAGGCCTCGGCCAGATAGGTCTGCCACAGTCCGCCAAGCCACTCTCGTCCGGCTTCACGCGCCTCGTCGGACATGGATTCGCGCACAAAGGGTTCCACGGCTGTCTTGTAGTCGCCCACGCGGAAAACGTGGAAATTGATGCGCGTCTTGTCCAGCAGGCCCTTGAAATAGGTCTGGTACATGCCGAACCCCGTGATCAGCACCCCGCCCAGCGGATTGACCGAGACCGTGTCGGCATAGGACGCCAGCAGGTACTGGCCCTGGGTGTAGACCATGGAATGCGCCAGCACGGGCTTGCCCGTCTCCTTGAAGTCCAGGATGGCCTTGCCGATGTCGAGAATCTTGGTGGTGTCGCAGCCCTGAAGGTCGCGGGGGTCGATGACCATGGCCAGGATCTTGGAATCCGTGGCGGCCCTGCGGATGGCGTCGATGACGTCCTGGGTCTTGGTCTCGTTCGGTTTGGCCGTTTCCCGGCCCATTTTCTTGAGTAAAATCGCGGCCGGTTCCGGGGCGCTGGCCTGTTCGACCAGGGCTCCGGCGGGATTGACGACCAGGACGGAGTTTTGGTGCAGGGTCTCTTCCGTGTCCGAGAAAAAAGCTCCGGCAAGAATGACGACCACGATCAGGAAGAAAACGTTGGCCAGCACGTTTCTGGCGGTGGTCAGGATTTTCCACAGCATGCTCAGGATTGCTTTGATGCGGGCGAGTACTTCCACGGGATGCGCTCCTGTTAGGGTTTCAGGACCAGGCGTCCGTAGGCGGCCTGGCCAAGCGAGATGCAGGCGTCGTTGGGCGGCAGGTCCCGGTGGGTCAGCACGGTCAGTCCGTGGTCGGCCAGGGCTTTGGGCAGCGCGGAGGCCAGGGTCAGGTTCTGCATCACCCCGCCGCTCAAGGCCACCGCGCGGCAGGAGCACTTTTCGGCCAGCAGGAGGCAAAGTCTGGTCAGGCCGTCCATGAGGCCCAAGTGGAAACGCCTGCTGATCCTGGCCGCGCTTTCTCCGTCGCGCCACTGGGCGTGGACCTGCGCGAACAACGTCAAGGTGTCGAGTTCCGCTATCTGATCATATTCGATAATGGGACAGGTATAAACACCTTTTTCATTCATGTCTTGTACGGCTTCGAGCCGGATCGCGGCCTGGCCTTCGTAGGAGATGCGCGCGCACAGGCCGAGCATGGCCGAGACCGCGTCGAAAAGCCGTCCGCAGCTGGAGGACAGGGGGGCATTGAGGCGCCGGTCGAGCACCTGCCCGACCACCGTGTCGGCGGCGGCGAAGTCCGCGAGCCATGGCCACGGCGTGCCATCGGGGGAATGGACGCCAAGGGCGTGCAGAAAGGCCCGCGCCAGCCGCCAGGGCTCGCGCGTGGCCGCGTCCCCACCGGGCAGCATGACCTGTGAAAAGCGGGCCAGCCTCTGGTGCCGGAGGTCCTGGGTGTCCACCAGCAGCGCCTCGCCGCCCCACAGGGTGCCGTCGTCGCCCAGACCCACGCCGTCCAGGGCCAGGCCGATGGCCGGGCCAAGATGCCTGTTTTCGGCCAGGACCGCATGGATGTGCGCGAAATGGTGCTGAAGCGGCAGGCAGGGCAGGCCGGACTCGCGGGCGAAGGCCGTGCTCAGGAAATCAGGATGCAGGTCGTGAACCACGGCTTCGGGAGTGACCTGCAGGATGTCCTGGAGATGAGCCTGGATTTCGCGAAAAAAGCCGTAGGCCTCCAGGTGCTCCAAATCGCCGATATGTTGCGAGACAAAGGCCTGCCTCCCCTTGGTCAGGCAGAGCGTGTTCTTGAGCAGGGGGCCGACTCCGAGAACCACTGGGCCGTCCAGGGCCAGGTCGATGGGGGCGGGGGTGTAGCCGCGCGCCTTGCGGATGAATTGGGGCCTTTCGTTCACCACGCGCAGCACGGAGTCGTCGCAGCGGATCAGGATGTCGCGGTTGTGCAGCAGAAAATTCTCCGCGATGCCCCCCAGCCGGCGCAGCGCCTCGCGGTTGCCCAGGCAGATGGGCTCGGAGCTCAGATTGCCGGAGGTCATGACCAGGGCCGTCGGCCTGGCCCCGTGGCGCTCCAGGTCGTCGAAAAGCACGTGGTGCAACGGCGTGTAGGGCAGCATCACGCCCAGAAAGGCGGTGTCCGGAGACAGCCCCGGCGCGAGGCCCGTGTCCGGGCGTGCCCGGACGAGCACGATGGGCCTCTGCCTGCCGGACAGCAGTTCCTCCTCGGCCTCGCTCAGGACGCAGAGGGCTCGCGCCGCGTCCAGGTCGCGGACCATGATGGCCAGGGGCTTGTCCTGCCTGTTCTTGCGGTCGCGCAGCTTTTGCACCGCCTCCTGGCCGCGGGCGTCGCAGACAAGGTGAAAGCCTCCGAGTCCTTTCATGGCCAAGAGCCTTCCCTGCATGAGGAGTCTGGCCGCGCTGCGGATGGCGTCGTCATTTTCGCACAACGTCCGGCCGCTGTTGTCCGTCAGCCACAGCTTCGGGCCGCACGTGGGGCATGCGTTGGGCTGGGCGTGAAAACGCCGGTCCAGGGGATTCTCGTATTCTTCCCGGCAGTCCGGGCAGAGCGGAAAGCAGGCCATGGATGTGGTGGCGCGGTCGTAGGGAATGGAGCGGGTGATGGTGTAGCGCGGTCCGCAGTTGGTGCAGTTGGTGAAGGCGTAGCGGTGCCTGCGGTTTTCGGGGTCGCGCATGTCCGCGATGCAGTCGTCGCAGGTGGCCACGTCGGGGCTGATGAGCACCTGGTGTCCATGTCCTCCCGCGCTCTTGAGGATTTGGAAGGCGTCTTCGCCGGGCAGAGGATCGAGATTTTCCCGGTCCCAGGTCACGATGCGGGCCAGGGGCGGAATGGTGGCTTGAAACGTTTCTTCGAAGAGGCCCAGCTGTTCCGGCGCGCCCTGGACTTCGATGAGCACGCCTTCGGGGGTGTTCAGGACCCGCCCCGTGACCCGTGCGTGCAGGGCGGCCTTGTAGACGAAGGGGCGAAAGCCCACCCCTTGCACCCCTCCGGTGATGATCCATTTCCAGCGTTGCATGAGCATGTGCGATGTCCTTGTGTGTTCAGTGGCCGCGCCATGGCCAGGTCAGCGCCGGTGCCGTCCCATCCACATGCGCTTGACCAGGCTTTTGAGCAGGATGTCCGGCCGGAACGATTCCGGCTTGAGAGACGTCGGGAGAATGAACCCCGTCGCGTCGAAATTTTCGGGTCCGTCCAGAGGGTATTCCACTTCCCGCGCGTCCGATCCGGAAAGGCCCTTGTCCAGGCAATGCCGCCAGATGGGAAAGTGTTCTGCGCGAGCCCCAAGAATCATGGCCGCCGCCGTGTCCATGGCCACGGGATTGGCGCAGGCCCCCAGCAGCCCAAGCGGAAAGGGGTCTCCGGCGATGGGGCCGGTGCGGTGCATGGCCTCCACCGCGTCCATCAGGCTGACCGTGGGCGGCAGCACTTCCATCAGCCCGCAGATCATGGCCGCGAAGCGGTCCTTTTTGTCGCCATGGCGGGCGTGCAGCCAGGCCTTGCGCACCCCGGTCACGCATCCGAACAGGTTCTTCACCGCGCCGCTGAAGCGCATCTGCGAGTGGGCCTTGAATTTGGGGAGGTTGACGATGAGGTCGGCGTCCAGGGCCTCGGCCGCGACCCGCACGGGCACGCCCGCGCTCGTGGCCTTCACTCCTGTCCCGAGGGTGACGATCTCCACGCCGAGAGGGCGCAGCAGCGGGGGCAATCCGATGGCCTGGGCGATGGCCTGGGCCGTGCCGAAGGCGGGGGAATCCCCGACAATGGCGCGTGCGCCCCGCTCCAGGCAGTGTCGCGCTACGGCCGCGATGATGACGGGGTGGGTGCAGCACAGGTGCGCGCCGCGCAGGGCCACGAAATTGGGTTTGATCAGCAGCCGGGAACCGGAAACCTCCGGCAGCACGCAGTCCAGCAGTTCCGGAACCAGATTCGCGGCCAGGGAGTAGTCCGGAGCCTGCCTCAGAAAGACCTTAATCACCAAAGAACCGGTTCAGGGCCTTGGTGATGACGCGGACATGGGCCTTTTCCTGTTCGGCCAGCAGCAGATAGGCCTGCACCGCCTCGGCGTCGCGGTCGCGCTTGGCCAGGCCGCGGTACAGGTCGTAGGCGTAGTACTCTATTTCGCAGGCCAGCTCCAGCAGCCGCAGCATGCGGTCTTGCGGGTCCTTGCCCAGGCGGGCCAGCCAGGCCGAGATGGGCTTGCCGCCTTCCATGATCCGTCCGTCCAGGCGTTCGAAGGTGTCCTCGAAGCTGTCGGCGACCGGAGTGGGGCTGTTCTTTTTCCAGTATGCGAAGATGCTGCGGGCATGGACCTCCTCCATGCCTCCAAGGTCCTGGACCATGTCCCCGAGTTCCGTGCCCTGGTATTCCCTGGCGAGATCCGTGTAGAATATCCAGGCCCCTTTTTCCATGTTCATGGCCCGGTACAGGGTCTGGTTCAGGGCCATGTCCCGGGGAAAGAGTTCCAGATGCGGGATGTCCTTCAACCCCTTGCCTTCCCAACCGGCGATGCCGCCGACGAGATTGTAGAGCACCCCCTGCCTGGGGCCTGCGTCCTTGATCAGGGCCGCGGCCACGGCGGACCTGCCGCCGGTTCGGCAGTACAGGATCAGGTTTTTCTCCCCGTCCAGCTCCGCCATGCGGCTTTCTATTTCGGGCAGGGGCACGAGCTGGGCGCCGGGAATGTGACCTTCGGCGAATTCCCCAGGCTGGCGCACATCGATCAGAAGGTAGTCGCGCTCCCTGGTCTTGGATCTGAATTCTTCGAGTTCATCCGGAAAGATATTGATCACTTGTCTGGTCATCATCCCGCCTCGTTTTGTCTCGTAATTGACTCTGGTGTCCCACCTGTACGGCAAAGACATTCATAAATCCAGACCCCTTGGCGGGCCGTGCCGGGCCGGAACGGACAGCTCCCGCACGCCGCGCCCCAAAGCGCGCCGCGCCGCGAAATTGCCATTTGATTTTGTCATCATCCACGGTAGATAAGCCGGGTCCTGATGCGTTCACTATTTCTCTTCCTGGAGTGGAACATGATCATCCCCGTCATTTTGGCCGGAGGGTCCGGCACGAGACTGTGGCCCCTGTCCCGTAAACTCTACCCCAAGCAGCTGCTGCCGCTCATCGACGACCGCACTCTGGTCCAGAACACCCTCCTGCGCTTGCAGGGCCTGGACGGGGTCACCGACCCCATCATCATCTGCAACGAAGAGCACCGCTTCATCATCGCCGAGCAGATGCGGGCCATGGGCGTGTCACCGGCCGCGATCATTCTGGAACCCGTGGGCAGGAACACCGCCCCGGCCGTGGCCATCGCGGCCCTGCAGGCCCTGGTCGCGGACCCGGAGGCGGTGCTCCTCGTCCTGCCCGCGGACCATCTCATCGCCGACCCGGCGCAGTTTCACGCTGCCGTGCGCCAGGCCGTGGCCCACGCGGCCACGGATCATCTGGTCACCTTCGGCATCGTTCCCACGGCTCCCGAGACCGGCTACGGGTACATTCTGCAGGGTCCGGCCCTGGAAGGCTCGACGGCCCGCGTCATAGAGCGCTTCGTGGAAAAGCCCGATCTGGCGACGGCCGAGGGCTATGTCGCCTCGGGTCAGTATTTCTGGAATTCGGGCATGTTCGTGTTCCGGGCGCGCGCCGTGCTGACTGAGCTGGAACGCTTCGCCCCGGCCATCGTGGAGTCGTGCCGCAAGGCCCTGGAACAGGCCGGAAGGGATCTGGATTTTCTGCGCCTGGACCGCGACGCCTTCGCCGCCTGCCCCGAGGACTCCGTGGACTACGCTGTCATGGAACAGACGGAGCGGGGCGTCATGGTGCCCCTGTCCTGCGGCTGGAACGACCTGGGATCCTGGGACGCCCTGTGGCAGGCCGGAGACAAGGATGAAAGCGGCAACGTGACCAGGGGGGATGTGGTGCTCTGCGACGTGCGCGATTCCTACCTCCACGCCGAGACGCGCCTTTTGGCCGCCGTGGGGCTTGAGAATCACATCGTGGTCGAGACCTCCGACGCGGTGCTGATCTCCCCGCGCGACCGGGTGCAGGAAGTCAAGAAGATCGTGGACAAGCTCAAGGCCGAGAACCGCATCGAGGCCGTGTCCCACAAGAAGGTCTTCCGTCCCTGGGGCCACTACGAGTCCATCGGCGACGGCGCGCGCTACCAGGTCAAGCGCATCGTGGTCACGCCGGGACAGGTCTTGTCGTTGCAAAAGCATTTCCACCGCGCCGAGCACTGGGTCGTGGTCCAGGGCACCGCGGTGGTGACCCGGGACAGCGAGGACATCCTGCTGCGCGAGAACGAATCCGTGTACCTGCCGCTCGGCGCGGTGCACCGCCTGGCCAATCCGGGCAAGATCCCGCTGGAGCTCATCGAGGTGCAGGTGGGAAGCTATCTCGGGGAAGACGATATCGTCCGCTTCGAAGACCTCTACGGTCGGTAAGGGGCTGGGAAGGTCCGATTGCTGCGTCGCCGCGAGAAAAAACGGAGTCTCATGTAGTCGGCTACACTTCGGCTCCGGTTTTTCTCGCGCTCCTTGCACTCGAACCTTCCCTGCCCCTTACCCCCAGGACCGTGGGGCTGCTTTTTTGGGGGAGATTTTGGCGGCCTTGCGGTCGAATCTTGCCAGTCCCTTGCCGTGAGGGTCGTGGAGTGTTTGAGTAGAGATATGGATATGGTTCATGGGAGAAATATGATATTCCGTTTCGCCGTGGCTCTTTGCACATGCCTTGTTTTCGCAGCCTGCTCCGACTCGCCTTCGGATTCTCCTGCCCTCGAAACGCCGGTCCCCGGAGCATCCGTTCACGTGGTCGACGTCAAGGTCGAGGAGGTCGCGTCCGTGACCATGAGCGACGTGCTGGTTCTGCCCGGGCAGACGCAGGCTCTGCATGACGTACGTCTGGCCGCGCAGCGGGGCGGGGTGGTCGAGTGGGCCGGTGTGACCGAGGGGGACGTCGTCCGCGCGGGCCAACCCATCGCCCGCATCGACCTTACGGCTCTCGGGGCCGCCCTGGACCGGGCGCGGGCGAACCTGGGCCTGGCCGAGGATCAGGTGCGCCGCAGGAGCGACCTCTATGCCAGGGGCGTCTTGGCCAAAGAAGAGCTTGATCAGGCGCGCAACGAGCTGACTTCGGCGCGGACGCGTCTGCGCGAGGCCGAGGTGGACTACGACCATGGCACCGTCACCTCGACCCTGGACGGAGTGGTCAATGCCCTTCACGTCGATCCCGGGGAATTCGTGGGCGAGGGCGATCCCGTGGCGGATATCGTCGACGCGGCGACCATGCGCGTCAACTTCGACGTGCCGGAGGGGGACGTGCGCTTTCTGGCTCAGGGGCAGGACGTGACGGTGCATGTAGACGCCTATCCCGAAAGACGGTGGGCGGGGAGGATCGATTTCGTGGCCTGGAAGGCCGACCCCGCGACGCGCACGTTTCAGGTCCGCGTGGTGGTGGACAACGCGGACGGCCATATACGGCCCGGCATGATCGCGCGCGGGGCGTTCCTGCGCCGGCTGATCGAGGGCGCGGTGACCGCGCCGCTCTTCACCGTGCAGGACAAGGGCGGGGAGCGGATCGTTTTCGTGGAACGGGACGGAACGGCCTTTGCCCGCACTGTCGCCCTCGGAGTCATCGAGGGTGACCGCGTGCAGGTGCTTGAAGGCCTCGAGCCCGGCGACAGGCTGATCGTGGCCGGGCATGCGGAAGTCGAGGACGGCACCAGGGTGAACGTGCGATGATCGTGAACGAAGGCGCCCAGCGGCGGCAACCGCTGGTCATGGTCGCCCTGCTGCTGATCATCGTGGCCGGACTGTACAGTTACGCCAAGCTTCCGCGCGAGGCCGCGCCCGACATCCAGATTCCCTACATTTTCGTGACCACCACCTACGAGGGCGTGGCCCCGGAGGACATGGAAAAGCTCGTGACCATCCCTCTGGAGCGCAAGCTCAAAGGGCTGGAGGGCGTGGAGGAGCTGACTTCGCAGTCCGATGACGGGGCGTCGACCATCGCCATCAAGTTCCTGCCGAGCATAGACATCGACGACGCACTGCAGAAGGTCCGGGACAAGGTCGACCAGGCCTCGGGCGACCTGCCCTCGGATCTGGAGGACGATCCCCTGGTCGCGGAGATGAACTTTTCCGACATGCCCATCATCCAGGTCGTCCTGTCGGGGCCTTTCAGCCTGAAGCGCCTCAAGGTCTTCGCCGAGGATCTGGAAGACCGTTTCGAATCGATTTCCGGGGTGCTCGACGCCCGCATCATCGGCGGGCTTGAACGGGAAATCCACGTGGAGTTCGATCTGGACCGCGTGGGCGCGTACAGGGTGCCGTTCACGTCCATGCTCCAGGCGGTGGAGCGGGGCAACGTGAACATGCCCGGCGGCTCCATGGACATCGGCGACATGCGCTATCAGGTGCGCGTGCCCGAGGATTTTCGCAGTCCGGCGGAGATCGACTCCATCGTGGCCTTCGTGCGTGACGGCAAGCCCGTCTATCTGCGCGACGTGGCCGCCATCCGGGACCACTATAAGGATCCTGCAAGCCTGAGCCGCTTGAACGGCGAAAACGCCGTGACCCTGCAAGTGATCAAGCGCAGCGGCGAGAACATCATCGAGATCAACGACCGCATCGCCGCCGTGGTGGAGGAGATGCGCCCCCTGCTGCCGCCCACCCTCGCCATCAGCCTGACCGCGGACATGGCCGAGGACATCCGCGCCATGGTCTCCGACCTGGAGAACAACATCCTGACCGGCCTCATCCTGGTGCTCTGCGTGGTGCTCATCTTCATCGGCGGACGCTCCGCCGTGTTCGTGTCCGTGGCCATCCCCCTGTCCATGCTCATCACCTTCGCCCTCTTGCGCCTGCTGGACATCACCCTGAACATGGTCGTCCTTTTTTCCCTCATCCTGGCGTTGGGCATGCTGGTCGACAACGGCATCGTCATCGTGGAGAACATCTACCGCCACATGCAGGAGGGCAAGGATCGCTTCCAGGCCGCCCTTGACGGGACCAGCGAAGTGGCCTGGCCGGTCATCACCTCGACCCTGACCACCGTGGGCGCGTTTTTTCCCATGATTTTCTGGCCGGGCATCATGGGCGAGTTCATGGCCTTCCTGCCCAAGACCGTCATCCTGGCGCTGGCCGGGTCGCTTTTCGTGGCCCTGGTGGTCAATCCGGTCCTGTCCGCACGCTATCAGACCGCTTCCGCTCCGCGTTTCGCCGACGACGGCAATGTCGCGAGCTCCAGATCCAAGCGCGCGTACATCCGGCTTCTGAATTGGTCCCTCGACCACAGGGCGCTGGTGCTCCTGGTTTGCGCAGTCATGTTTTTCGGTTCGGCCCTGGCCTTCGCCACGTTCGGCAAGGGCGTGGAATTTTTTCCGGAGACCGAGCCCAAACGGGCCTATGCCAACGTCAAGCTGCCCGTGGGCACGAACCTTGACGCCACGGATCGCCTTGTCCGGATCATCGAGGATGTCTGTTCCGAGTACGAGGACGTGCGCTACGTCATCGGCGGCACGGGTGCGGCCACGGGCGGTAATTTCGGCGGGGGCGGGAGCGGGATCCACCTGGGCTCCGTGACCCTTGACTTCAAGCCCATCGCCGAGCGCGAGCGCCATTCTTCGGAAATCATCACCGAGGTGCGGGACAGGCTTGCGGCCCTGATCACCGGAGCCGAGCTGCGGGTGGAAAAGGAAGAGGACGGTCCGCCCACCGGCGATCCGGTCAGCCTGGAGATTTACGGCGAAGACATGGTGGTGCTGGCCGGGTTGGTGGAGCGGGTTCGCACGCTCATGCGCGGCATTCCCGGCATCGTCGACATGAAGGACAATCTGGTCACCGGCAAGCCGGAGATCCAGGTCCGGGTGGACAAGGAAAAGTCCGCGCTGCTTGGCCTGGACGCCTACACCGTGGCCTACACCGTGAAGGCGGCCGTCAACGGCGCCAAGGTCGGGGTGTACCGCGAGGGCAAGGATGAATACGACATTGTCGCCAAGCTGCCGCGCAAGGACAGGGATTCGGTGGAGTCCCTGCGGCGCATCACGGTTTCTGGGCCGAACGGCGAGCCCGTGCCCCTGACCACTCTGGCCCGGGTGGAGCTGGCCAGCGGTCTCGGGGCCATCAACCACAAGGACCAGAAACGGGTGGTCACGGTCTCCTCCGATGTCAGCGGCCGCCTGGCCAACGACATCATCCGCGAACTGGACGCCAAGCTCAAAGGCATGCCCTGGCCGCGCGGGTACTCCTATGCCTTCGCCGGTGAGCAGGAAGAGCAGCGCAAGGCGCAGGAGTTCTTGAGCGAAGCCTTTGTCGCGGCCATCTTTCTCATCTTCATGGTGCTGGTGGCGCAGTTCAATTCCCTGGGCACTCCGCTTATCGTGCTGACCTCGGTGGCGCTGTCCTTCATCGGGGTGTTCGCGGGCCTGCTCATCACCGGCACGGCGTTCGGCATCATCATGACCGGGGTGGGCATCATTTCCCTGGCCGGAGTGGTCGTGAACAACGCCATCGTGCTCATCGACTATTTCGAGCAGCTCAAGAAGTCGGGGATGCGCACGCGCGAGGCCCTGCTGGCGGCCGGGCTGACTCGCTTCCGGCCCGTGCTGCTCACCGCCGTGACGACCATTCTGGGCCTTCTGCCCATGGCGCTGGGCATCAGCTTCGATTTCTTCAGAATGCAACTCGTCACCGAGTCTGAGTCCGCGCAGTGGTGGGGGCCCATGGCCGTGGCGGTCATCTTCGGGCTTTTGGCGGCCACGCTGCTGACCCTGGTCGTGGTGCCTGTGCTCTGCTCGCTGCAGGACGGCGCGCGGGCGTGGTTCGCCCGGCGCACGGGAAGCGGGACCGAGGTCAGGGACTGACGGGTCTGGTCGACGGAGGCCCGGCGCGCTTGTCAATTTCGCCCCCCTCATCTATGCACTCTCCAGCCTTTTTGTCGTGAATACACTTTTTTGCCCACAAGCAGCCATTCCAAGGAGTGCTCAATGCTCTGGATTCATCCCTTGCTCCAACTCGGGGCCACCTTCCTGGCCCTTTACGTCCTGTCCCTCGGCTGGCCCCGTTTTCAGGCCAACCACCTGGGAAAAAAGGGCAAGTTCATGTGGGCCGAGCATGTCAAACTCGGCAAGTACACGCATATCCTGTGGATGAGCGGCCTGGTTCTGGGCCAGTACGCGGTGAGCAAGGAATGGGGGCACAACGGCGTTACCGGAAATCATTACTGGGTCGGGCAATTGATGATGCCCTGCATCGCCGCCGGATACATCACGGGCGTCATCATGGACCGCAAGCGGATGGAACGTCGCTATCTGCCCCTGGTGCACGGGGTGTTCAATGCGGTGGCCGTGGTGCTGGCCCTGGTTCAGATGGTCACCGGAGCGCTGGTCGTCCGGGATTTCCTGCTGTCCTGATCCTGTCGTCTTCCTCTCGCACGCAAGCGCTCTTTCCGGCGGGAGGGCGCTTTTTCAAGTTTTCACGTCCTTTTCGGATTTCGTGGAGCCCTGCCCATGCATGAGACCCCTCTTTTTTCGACGCCCCTGAGCGTGGGCGGCCTGACTTTGCCCTCGCGCCTTGTGCTCGCGCCCATGGCCGGACTGGGGCATGTGGCGTATCGCGAAGTGCTGGGCCGCTTCGGGGGATTCGGGTTCATGGTCACGGAGATGTGCAACGCCCGCGCCGTGCCGCAGGAGAGCCGTCATCATTCTCCCGTGTTCCGCTGGCGCGACGAGGAGGCGGCAAGCCTGGTCTGCCAGATTTTCGGGGGCGAGCCTGAAGCCATGGCCGCGGCGGCCCGGCGCATCGAGGCCGAAGGGCTCATGGGCGTTGACATCAACATGGGCTGCTCCGTGGCCGCCATCTGCAAGAAGGGCTATGGGGCGGCGCTGCTCAAAGACCCTGAGCGCGCCGTGGCCATCGTGCGGGCCGTGCGCCGGGCCGTGCGCTGTCCGGTCATGGTCAAGTTCCGCAGTGGCTGGGAGAATTCACCGAATCCGGCCGTGGATCTGGCCAGGCGTTTCGAGGACGCGGGGGCGGACCTTTTGACCTTTCATCCGCGCGTCGCCCCGGATCGCAGATCGCGTCCGCCCAAACGGGAACATATCCGCCTCGTGGCCGAGGCCGTGTCCATTCCCGTGCTCGGCAACGGCAACGCCTTTTGCGCCGCCGATTGCGTGCGGATGATGGAGGAGACGGGCTGCGCCGGGGTGTCCATCGGGCGCATGGCCATCGCCCGACCCTGGATTTTCGCCCAGCTGGCGCTTGGTTTCGAGCCGGACGAGGATATCTTCCGGCGCACCGCGCTGGAAATGATCGACGCCATTTGGAGGCATTTCGAGCAGGCTAGGGCCATCAAGATGTACAAGAAATATCTCCCCTATCTGGCCGCCAATTTCGTCTATGGACACAGCCTGTGGCCGGAGCTGGCGCGCGGGACGACCCGGGAGGAGATGACGCGAAGCGCGGAGCGGATTTTGGGAAAAAGGCCTGCCGTCGCATCCACCCCCAACGCCTTCCTGTTCACGTCCTGACATGGAAGAGCTGCTGCTTGGATACGGGCTGTACGGGCTTTTTGTGCTGTCCTTCCTGGCCGCCACGTTTCTGCCCGTGGTTTCCGAGGCCGCGCTGGGAGGCTTGATTCTGGCCGGCCTTGATCCGTACGCCTGCGTGGCGGTGGCCACGGTGGGCAACACCTTGGGAGCCGTGGCCACCTGGGGCGTGGGGCGGTGGGGCAGCGAGCCGTTTCTGACCCGCCTGCTGGGTCTCTCCGCTGCGCAGCGCGAGAGGGCGGTGCGCGTTTTCGCCCGTTACGGCTCGTGGAGCCTGCTCCTGGCCTGGACGCCCATACTCGGTGATCCGCTTTGCGCCGTGGCCGGCCTCTTCGGACTGTCCTTGCGGCGATTCATTCCTCCGGTAGCTCTGGGCAAGCTGGCCCGCTACGCCGGACTTGCCTATCTTCTTTCCTGATATAAGAGTGTTTCCTGGAGGTTTTATGCTGATTCTGCATTCCCCCATGGACATGCATGTCCATCTGCGTCAGGGCGAGACGCTGGCCCTGGTCGCGCCGCACACGGCCCGGGACTTCGCCGCCGCGGTGGTCATGCCCAACCTGACCCCGCCCGTGACCAGCCTTGCGCAGGTCTTGGACTATCGGCAGGAAATACTTCGCGTCACCGGAGAATCCTTGACCCCGCTCATGACTCTTTTCTTCCGGGCCTATACCAGGGAAGAACTGCTGGCCGCCAGGCCGCACATCATCGGGCTCAAGCTCTATCCCGCCGGAATGACGACCAACTCCGAGGCCGGCCTGGCCGACATGAGGCAGGCCGACGCCACCTTGGCCATCATGGAGGAGCTGGGCATCCCGCTGCTCATCCACGGGGAGGGCTGCGGGTTCGTCATGGACCGCGAAGCGGCCTTTCTGCCCGTGGTCCAGGAATGGGCGAAGGCATTCCCGCGCCTGCGCATCGTCCTCGAACATGTCACCACCGAGGCCGGGGTAAAGCTTTTGGACCGTTTCGAGAACCTTTTCGCCACCATCACCCTGCATCATCTGCTCATCACCCTCGACGACGTGCTCGGCGGACTGATGCGCCCGCATCTTTTCTGCAAGCCCGTGGCCAAGCGACCCGAAGACCGCGACGCCCTGCGCCGGGCGGCCCTTGACCACCCCCGGGCGTTCTTCGGCAGCGACACGGCTCCGCATCCGGTTTCGGCCAAGGAAGCGCCGGGCTGCGCGGCCGGGATTTTTTCCGCGCCCGTGGCCCTGCCCGCCCTGGCCGGGCTCTTCGAAGAACTGGACGCCCTGGACAGGCTTCAGGCCTTTGTCTCGGACCGGGCCTGCGCGGCCTACGGCCTGACTCCCATGGACAGGGACGTGCGGCTTGAGCGCAGGGCCTGGACCGTGCCGCAGAGCATCGGCTGCGTCGTGCCGTATCTGGCCGGACAGACCCTGGACTGGCGGGTGGTGGGCTGACATGTACGTGGCGGTGCTCAGGGAAGGGCGGGGCGTGCGCTATGAACTGCGGCGCACGGCGCCCCTTGCCGGCGGGCTCGGGTTCGAGACGCTGGCGGATCTGGGCGCCGACCCCGGGCGCGTGGTCCGTTTCGACCGCTTCGGCATATCCTACGCCGAGAGCCTGCTTGAGCGCCTGGCCCATCTGGACCTGGACATGGACGCCCTGGACGAGGCCTTTGGCCCGTTCGCGCCTGCGGGTTTCACGGGTCGCGCGGGCCGGGGCGGCGCGTGGAGGCGGACGGTGCCGACCCGCGTGCAGGAGGACACCGTCCGCCTCCTGCATCCCTTCGACCGCAGGCGCATGGCCTACCTGCGTTCGGGAGAAGTGAACCTGAGCCGCATCGACGAGGTCAGCCCCAAGCTTTTTCTGCGCCTTTTGGGCAAGAGCCGCGACGAGCTGGAGCAGCTTTTTTTGCGCATGGAACGTTCCCTGCCCGGTGACGAAGCGCGCCGCTATGTCTACGCAGCGCTCGATCTGCAACGCCATTTCGCCAATCTCACGGCCCGAACCATGCCCGAAGCCCAGGACCGGGAACGGCTGGACGAGGCGTTCATGCACGAATTCTGCCGTCTGCATGACGACGCGGCCTTCGGCTTCGGCCTGCCCCAGGGCGCTGACGCGTATCTGCGGCGCTACGCGTGCCTGCATTTCGACTTCGATTTCGCTTCGGATGGCGGCTTCGAACGCATCTTTCACGATTTCATGAACGACTTCCGCCGTCACCGGCCGCGCCCCAAACCCGTCGCCCCGGAGCGGGTGCGCGAACTCTTCGGCATGGGCATGTCCGAGATCAGAAGCATGACCCGACGCGAGTTCGCGCGCGTCTTCCGCAAGAAGGCCATGTCCATGCACCCGGACAAGGGCGGGGACCATGACGCCTTCGTGGAACTGCTTGAGACCTACAAGCGCCTCGTGTCCTCAAAGCCCGAATAGGCTCCGTTTTTCACTCCTTTCTTTTCACCAGGCGGATTGATCGGCCAGGCATTTTCACGCCGTGCTCCGCCCTGTCGCGCCGCTTCCAAAATAATCCGCGAAATTTCAAAAAATTTGCGCTGTTGAGCCCTCCAATCTGATGACAAGGAATTGGGAAAGGAATATGAGCCGTCGCATCAGCGGACATGCGTTTTGATCCGACTTCAAGAGCGGGCGCGCATGTTGGGCTGTTGTCAGTAATATATAATTATCTCAGTATGTTGTTTTGGATAGGCGCGTTTTCAATTTTTGAATACTTTTACGTGCGCAGAGGAAACCATGGACGTTGTCGAAATTGTCGCGACACAGCCTACAGAATTGGGCCCGGAGCTGGCCGAACCCCCCTCATTACCCTCCTTTTCCCAAGACCATGAGCTCAGCATCTGGGCCCATCGCAAAAATTTCATGAACACCCATTTTCCCGGCGCCACGCAAAAGGACTGGGACAGCTGGCGCTGGCAGCTCAGGCACCGCGTGACGTCGGCCCAGGCCATGGCCGGGATTCTCGGCGTGGACGTCCCTGCGGAGGAGAAACGCGGACGCCGTCTGCCCGCCGCGGCCACGCCGTACTACCTGTGGGTCGCTTCCCGCAGCGCGGCCCTGCGCCGCTGCATCCTGCCCGATGTCCGCGAGACCCTGGTCCTGCCTTTCGAGGCCCCCGATCCGCTCGGCGAGGAAGGACACAGCCCCGTGCCGGGCATCGTGCACCGCTATCCGGACCGGGTGCTCTTTCTGGTCACGGAGTTCTGCTCGACCTATTGCCGCTACTGCACGCGCTCGCGCCTGGTGGGCAAGGCCGGACACCGCTCCGACATGCGCAGCTGGCAGGCCGCCCTGGACTACATCCGCGAGCACGACGAGGTGCGCGACGTGCTGCTTTCCGGCGGCGACCCCCTGACCTTGCCGGCCATGAAGATCGAGTGGCTTCTGTCCCAGCTGCGCGCCATTTCCCATGTGGAGATCATCCGCATCGGCTCCAAGGTTCCGGCCGTGCTGCCCCAGCGCATCACGCCCAAGCTGGTGCGCATGCTGCGCCGCTACCACCCGCTGTTCATCAGCCTGCATTTCACCCACCCCGACGAGATCACCCCGGACACGGCCCTGGCCTGCAACCGGCTGGCCGACGGGGGCATTCCGCTCGGCAGCCAGACCGTGCTGCTTTCCGGCGTCAACGACGACGTGAAAACCATGAAGCGGCTCATGCACGGCCTGGTCCGCAACCGGGTGCGGCCGTATTATCTGTACCAGTGCGACCCGATTCCCGGTTCGAGCCATTTCCGCACTCCGGTGGACACCGGGCTTGCCATCATCCAGGGGCTGCGCGGGCACACCTCGGGCTACTGCATCCCGACCTATGTCATCGACGCGCCCGGCGGCGGGGGCAAGGTGCCGTTGCAGCCCGGCTATTTCCAAGGCCGCGACGAACAGGGGGTGGTGCTGCGCAATTACGAGGACCGGATTTTCCATTACCCCGACCAGCCTGGTCTGCGGGAGGCCCCGTGCTCGTTGGCATGACTTACGACCTGCAGCAGGACTATCTGGACAGGGGATACGGCAAGGACGAGGTGGCGGAACTGGACAGCCCCGTCACAGTCGAGGCCATCCGGCAGGCGCTTGCGTCCCGGGGCCACGAGGTGGAGCTGGTGGGGGGGGTGATGCCGCTCGCGCGGGCCCTGTCCGATGGACGCCGCTGGGACATGGTCTTCAATTTCGCCGAGGGCATGCGCGGCCTGGCCCGGGAGGCTCAGGTCCCGGCGCTGCTCGATGCCTGGGACATTCCCTACACCTTTTCCGGACCCGAAGTGCTGGCCCTGTCCCTGCACAAGGGCTGGACCAACGCGGTGCTGCGGGCGCACGGCGTGCCCACGGCCGATTTCAGGATCGTGAACGGCGTGGAGGAGGTGGACGCCATCGACCTGCCCTTTCCGCTCTTTGTCAAACCCGTGGCCGAAGGGTCCAGCAAGGGCGTGAGCGACAAGTCATTGGTCAAGGACCGGCGGGCATTGCGCGACACCTGTGCCCATGTCCTCAAAACCTTTTGTCAGCCCGCGCTGGTGGAGACCTTTCTGCCGGGTCGGGAGTTCACCGTGGGCATTTTGGGCAGCGGTCCGCAGTGCCGGGTGCTCGGGGTCATGGAGGTGCTCTCCACCGCCCGGGGCGACGCCTGCGCCTACACCTACGCCAACAAGCAGGAGTGGCGGGAGCGGGCGCTCTACGAACTGGCCGACGACGACCGCGCCGCGCAGGCCGCCGAAGTGGCGCGAGCCGCCTGGCAGGCCCTGGGATGCCTGGACGCGGGGCGGATCGACGTGCGCCTCGACGATCAGGGGCAGGCCCGATTCATCGAGGTCAACCCGCTGGCCGGGCTCAATCCGGAGAGTTCGGATCTGCCCATTCTCTGCGGCAAGATCGGGTTGGGCTATGACGAGCTGATCGCGTCCATCATGGACTCGGCCATGGCCAGGGCCGGAAAGCGGCCCGGGAAGCGTTCATGACGGCTTTGCATGTGGCCGTGGTTCGTGAAAGCATCCCCGACGCCGCCTCTCCCGACGCCCTCGATACGGCGGCGCAGGCCCGCGGCGTGCGGGAGAGCCTGGCCCGGTGCGGCTGGCGCACGTCGGAGCACGTTCTCGGCTCCGACCCGTCGGCCCTGGAAGCCGGGCTTGCGCATCGCAGGCCAAGCGTCATCTTCAATCTGGTCGAGTCCTGCCACGGACTGGCCAGCCTGGCCTGTCTGGCTCCGGCCCTTTTTCGCAAGGCCGGTTTTCCCTTTACCGGCGCGGACGAGGGCAGCATGGCTCTGGCCGGAGACAAGGCCCTGGCCAGACGCCTGCTGCATGCGGCCGGACTGCCCGTTCCTCCCGGGGTGACCATGGGAGAGCTGCAACGGGGTGTTTTCCCCGGACCCGGCAGATATATCATCAAGGCGCGGTTCGAGGACGCCTCCCTGGGACTGGGTCCGGACTGCGTCGTGGAGGTGCGGGAAGGCGCGGAGCTGCTGGCGGCCATGCGGAAGTTCGCGCCGCGCATGGGCGGTGACTGCGTGGCCGAGGGGTATGTGCGGGGCCGGGAATTCAATCTGGCCCTCTTGGCCGAGCCGGGCGGGGGAGTGCGCGACCTGCCTCTGGCCGAAATGGTGTTCGATTCCGCCATGCCCGGCCCAGCCATCCTGCATTATGCGGCCAAGTGGGACCAGGGCAGCGCGGACTACGCCGCCTCGGTGCGCAGTTTCGACCTGGGCGGAGAGGAGGATCTGGTTTCGGAAATGAGACGGATCGGACTGGCCTGCTGGGAGCTGTTCAATCTGGCCGGGTATGCGCGCATCGATTTTCGGGTCGCGGGTCCGGGCCAAATCTACGTCATCGACGTCAATCCGAACCCCTGCATCACTCCGGACGCGGGTTTCGCTGCCGCTGCCGCGCGTGCTGGTCTGGATCACGTGGAACTGGTCCGAGAGATCGTGTTCGACGCTTTGGAACGTTCGGGAAAAACACAGGAAGGACGCCGTGTCTGAAATATTCTTCCGGGACCGGGTGCGTGAAGGTGATCGCCAGGCAGTGCGCGAGATCGTGACCTCCACGGCCTTTTTTTCCGAGGCGGAAGTGGATGTGGCGGAAGAACTGGTGGCCGAGCATTTGGCCAAGGGGGAAGAGAGCGGATATCTTTTCATCTTCGCCGAATCCCCGCAGGGCCAGGTTCTGGGCTATGCCTGCTACGGCCCGACACCCTGCACCGCCAGCACCTTCGATCTCTATTGGGTGGCGGTGCGCGAATCCATGCGCGGACGGGGGCTGGGGAAAATGCTGCTTTGCGAGGTGGAGGAGAGGCTGGAAGGGATGGGCGGCGGCAAGCTCATCGCCGAAACTTCGTCCAGGGAGCAGTATGCGCCGACGCACAGATTCTATCTGTCCTGCGGGTTTGAGCAGGAAGCTCGCATCGGCGATTATTACGCCCCCGGCGAGGACATCCTGTATTTCACCAAGAAGACGGGCCGCGATCAGGCCAGGGACTGACTTTCGTCGCCGAGCATGGCCAGAACCATCTCCTTTTCGACGTTCATGCGGTTTTTCACGCTGGCCTGCACGCTGGCCGTGGAAGAGCCGAACTGCGACTTGCGGTTTTCGTAGACCGTGTCGATGAGTTTTTGGGCGAGCTTTTGTTCACTTTGGTCCGTGCCGACGGACTTGATGGCCCGACTGAAAATTCTGGCCGCCCCTGCCGGACCGTGCTGCACGGCGGTGCTCCACAGGGCTTCGCGGACAGCCGCGGGCATGGCGTCCATATCCACGCCGGTTCGAGCCAAAATCTTGTCACGGGCGGGAGCGTAGTGGCTCGCCTCGATGAAGTCCCGCTGCAGTTGGCCGAATTTTTCCGGGTTCTCGGCCGCTATGCCACGCCAGACATCGGGCATGCGCCCTTTGGTCGAGCCCGTGTCCGCAGGGCCTGCCGCCTTGAGCTTTTCGGCCCAGGCGGGTTCCTGCCCGCGCAGGAATTCGATGAAGCCTTTCATGGTGCCGGGCTTGGACGCGATCTGGTAGGTTCCGTAGGAGGTTCCTCCATTCCTGTCGTATCCTATGGCGTTCACGCCCTGGGTGCCTGATTCGAAGGTCGAGGACAAATCGCCGATGGCGGACTGTTTGCCGCCGCTTTTTCTTCCGGCGCTTGCCTGCTCATGCCTCATGATCGAGGCCAGGCCATGCAGGGCGTCCTGCATGAGGGAGTTTTCCATGGAGCCTCCCCCCAGGCTCGAACTCAAGGCCTGCATGTCCCTGCCCCCCAGAGCCTGGCGCATGTGGCTCTGGAATCCGCCGGCCAGAGCGGCGTTGCGGCTTTTGCGTTCCGGGGTGGTGCCCATGAGGGTCATCAGTTGGATGGGGTCGAGAAGGCTCATGTAACGTCTCCGTGTCAAAATCATGTCGCGGTCAAGGCTTCAGCCCGAACATAGCAGATTTCGGGCCAGCCCGGTGAACACGTGCCCTGCCGCCGGACGGACCACATGGGGATGCCCGGAGCGGGAATTTTATTCCGGCGATTTCTGTGCGTCATTCGGCAGGGCGACTGCCGGCAAACCTTTAGAGTGAGATTTTTATGCATCTGAGATCTTTCGAGTATTTTCGCGCCGTGGCCATTGTCCTGATCGTCGTGGGGCATTCCTACGGTATCTCCGGCTGGTGGATCGACAGTTTCGGGGAACGGGTGCTGGCCAATCTCATTTCAGGTGGGACATCGCTGTTTGTGTTCATTTCCGGGTTTCTTTTTCATCATGTTTTCTATCCCAAATTCGTGTACCGGAAATTTTTGGAAAAGAAGATCAGAAACGTCTACATTCCGTATCTCATTTTGTCTGCGCTCCCCATCGTACTTGCTTTGATTCTCAAAGAGCCTTTTCCTGAATTCTACTTTGGACCTGGAGATTCCTTCTACGACAGAATTCTTCGTCCGATTTTTCTGTACTACTGGTATGGCGGTGTGATGGTTTATTGGTATATACCTTTCATAATGGCCATGTTCATTATTTCTCCTGTTTTTATATCATTTATAAAAATAAGTACCCGCTATAAAATATATATTTTAATTGCTCTGTCGCTCATATCGATTTTTATGCACAGGCCTGTGAATAACTGGTCGATTGTGCAGTCTGTAGTTTATTTCGCGCCTGTTTACATGTTTGGAATATTGTGTTCAATGGAGCGCGATTATATATATGAAAAATTCAAAGGAAAGGATGTTCATCTTTTAGCGTGCGTTATTTTCTTGGCCGTAGTCCAGGCCGCTTTTTTTGATGCGTGCGGAAATTTGCAGAAAAATCCCTTTGAATTTAACTGGATTGATATTTCCTATATACAGAAGCAGATTTTGTGTGTGTACTTCATGGTTTTCTTGCATAAGTATGAGCATATAGACAGTCCGCTTCTCAAGACCCTGGCCGCATCAAGTTTCGCCATCTACTTTCTGCACGGTTGGATCATCTATCTGATTTCAACGGTTCAGTCCTTTTACAAGCCTTTTTACGGATTGCATCTCTTGCCCGTTCTGTCCCCTCTGGTCATTTGGGCCTCCTACACCCTCGCCAAGAAGGTCAGAAAAGCGTTTCCCGAAAAAAGCAGAATGATCATAGGTTGGTAGCTCGTCATTGGTGTTGCTATCAATGGCATGGAATTTCTTTGCCCAGGGCGTTCAAGGATGAGCGCCCTTTTCTTTCCTTTTTTATCTCCGCAGGCTATGAGGCGTTCATCAGTTTGTCAGGGCTTTGCCTTGTACCTGGGAGGATTTCATGCGTCTGACCGTTTTTCAGTCGTTTCGCGGCATGCTCTTCAGCCTGGTGCTCCTGGCTGTGTTGCCGGCGCTTGGGATCATTCTCCATAACGGCCTGGCCAGTCGCGACAACGCCGTCCTGCATGCCCGGCAGGAGATGGTGCGCATTGTCACCGCCCTGGCCGGGGCGCAGCTGCGCACCACCGATGTGACCCGGCAAACCCTGGCCACGCTCTCGATCATGGACGAGGTGCGCAGCCACAATGTCCAGGCCTGTGCCGCCATATTCTCCAGGATTCTGCTGCATAACCCGCTGTACACCAACATGGCCCTGACCACCCCGGACGGGGAGATCGTGGCCTCGGCGATGCCCATGGTCTTTGCCAGCCTGGCCGACCGCAGGCATTTCAAGGAGGCGCTGCGGACCAAGGCCTTCGCTCCCGGGGAATACATCGTTTCCCGCGCGACCGCCGTTGCGTCCTTTCCCTTCGCCTATCCGATTCTTGACGAACGGGGAGAGGTGAGCGGGGTGCTGACCGTGGCCCTCGACCTGAGCAAATTCCATTCTTTTTTCGCGGGAGAGCATCTTCCTGACGGCTCTTTTCTGGGCATCGCCGACCACGAAGGCAGGCGGATTTTCCGTTCGCATGTCGACCAGTCCTTTCCCCTGGGTTCGTTCATCAGCCCCGGCGCCTGGAAGGCGACGCAAGAGGGCGGGGAGAGCGGGGCCTTTGTCAGTTCCGGCTCCGATGGCCTCAGCCGCATCAGCGCCTTTCACAAGATCAGGCTGGAGCGGGGCGCTCCCGCCTACATGACCATCTTCATCGGCATGCCCGAGGCCTCCGTCGGGGCCGATGCCCGCAGAGCCATGAGAACCGGGCTGGTCCTGTCCGCATGCGCGGTCGTTCTGGCGCTGGCCATGGCCTGGGGGGCGGAGCGCCTTTTTTTCATGCCCCGGATCAGAGCCCTGGTCATGGCGGCGGAACGCTTTCGCACCGGGGACTACGGCACGCCGACGGGCGTGAACCACGACGCCGGGGAGCTGGGGCTTCTGGCCTCGGCCCTTGACCGCATGGCGCAGGAGCGTCGAATCGCCGCCGACGAGCTGCGCGCGGCCAAGGAAGCCGCCGAAGACGCCTCACGCAGCAAGTCCGAATTTTTGGCCAACATGAGCCATGAGATCCGCACGCCGCTCAATGGGGTGCTGGGCATGTTGCAGCTGCTCGAGTCCAGCAGGCCCAGCGCCGAACAGCGGGAGTACGTCGAGACGGCCATCCGCTCCACAAACCGCCTCACCCGTCTGCTTTCCGACATTCTCGACCTGTCCCGCATCGAATCCAACAAGCTGGTCATCCAGGAAGAAAATTTTGCCGTGGGCGACGTGCGTCAGAGCGTTCTGGACATCTTCGGCGCGCCGGCCAGGGAAAAAGGCCTGCGCCTCGACGTGCGGATGGACCCGCGCATTCCCGCCCATCTGTTCGGAGACGAGGCCCGGCTGCGCCAGATACTTTTCAACCTGGTCGGCAACGCCATCAAGTTCACCCCCCATGGTTTTGTGGACGTCAATTTCGCCCTGGTTTCGAGTCCGGGGGATTCTCCCTGCCAGATTCGATGCACGGTCGCCGATACGGGCGTGGGCATTCCGGGCGAACGGCTCAAGGACATTTTCGAACCCTTCATCCAGGTCGAGGGCTCGTCTGTCCGCACCCATCAGGGAGCGGGGCTGGGGCTGGCCATCGTGCGCCGCTTGGTCGACCTCATGCATGGACAGCTGGGCATCGAGAGCATTCCTGGCGAAGGAACCACCGTGGGCGTGACCCTGCCCTTTGCCGTCGGTTCAGCCCCTGCCCGGGCGCGGCACGTGCAGGGGCAGGACGATTTCGCCGGGTGCCGCATCCTGCTGGTGGAGGACGACGGCGTGAACCGCATGGCCATGGAGCGGATTCTGGGCAAGCTCGGCTGCACCGTGCTCGGCGCCGGCAATGGGCGTGAAGCGTTGGATGTGCTCGGACGCGAAAAGGTGGATCTTGTGTTCATGGACGTGCAGATGCCGGTCATGGACGGAATGGAAGCCACCCGGGTCATTCGGGAGGAATTGAAGCTTTCCGTGCCTGTAGTGGCCATGACCGCCTACGCCATGGCCGGAGACCGTGAACGGTTCCTGCGGTCCGGAATGGACGACTACGTTTCAAAACCCGTGGATATGGAGCGGCTGCGGCAGGTGATCGCCGCGAACGCGTCGCGCGCGCCGTCGTCCTGAGTCCGCGCCATTGAAAGGGCGTTTGCGCGGTCGGCGGCGAGAATCGGCGTTGTTGAACGCCGGCCCGTCATTGTGCTGCCGCCGGCGCGTCGCACGCTTGTCAGCGTTGTCTGTCATTGGTAGGTATCTGGATGTCTTTCCTACACATTTATAAGGAGAATTTGGCATGAAACGGATTGTTTTGATAATCGTATTTCTGCTCATGGGTTCATCCCAGGCCATGGCCGACACCCTGCAACTGCTGACCTGGAAAGGCTACGCGCCCAAGGAGCTGGTGGACAAGTTCGAGGCCGAGACGGGAGTCAAGGTCGAGGTGACCTATTCCAACAACGAGGAAATGATCGCCAAGCTGCGGGCCACGCGCGGGGCGGGCTTCGATCTGGCCCAGCCCAGCCAGGACCGCATCTCCTCGGTGCAGGAGGAGTTCGGCATCTATCAGCCCATCGACTACTCCAGGATCGAGGCCGATCTGTTCATTCCCTCCATGCTCGAAGCCGTGAAGAAGAACACCCTGGTCGGCGGCCAGTCCTACGCGGTTCCCTTCTGCTGGGGCACTTCCGGGCTGGTGGTCAACACCGCCCAGGCTGCGGGCGCGACATCCTGGAAGGCGCTCATCGATCCGCAGTACAAGGGTCGCATCAGCTACCGCTTGAAACGGCCGGCTCTCATCGGCCTCGGATTTGCCCTGGGGTACGATCCCTTCGCCCTGTATGCCGACGAAAAGGCCTACGCCGAGATGCTCTCCAAGATCGAGGCCGAGCTGATCAAGGCCAAGCCCCTGGTCAAGAACTATTGGGCCAACGGCGACCAGCTGCTGGAATCCGTGCGCTCAGGCGAAGTGACCGTGGCCGAGGCCTGGGACAACGGCGGATGGAAGCTGCATGAAGACAACAACGATATCGACTTCGTGGCTCCGAGCGAGGGCGCGCTGGGCTGGATCGACACCTTCACCATTCCGGCCAAGGCCAAGAATGTGGAAGCCGCCTACAAGTGGATCAACTTCATGCTGAAGCCGGAAAACAGCGGCTACTTCACTTCCGCCGAGAAGACTCCCACGGCCTCCAAGGGTGCGGGCCCGTTCATCGACCCCGCTTTCCAGGCCAATTTCGATCGTTCCTTCCCGCAGGCGACCATCGACAACATCAAGTGGTACCCGCCGGTTCCGGCCAACCTGGAAGCCATGGAAGGCAAGGTGCTGGACAAGGTCAAGGCCTCCAATTAAGCACGAAGGTCCGAAGCCCTTGGGTTTCGGACCTTTTTTATTTTTTACAACGGAAAATCGCATGCAGTTCGATTTGGTCATCACCAGTCTGGTCAAGAAGTTCGGGACGTTTGTCGCCGTGGACGACGTCTCCTTTTCCGTGCCCAAAGGCTCTTTTTTCTCCATCCTCGGGCCTTCGGGTTGCGGCAAGACCACGCTTTTGCGCATGATCGCCGGATTCGAGGAGTCCACCAGCGGGAGCATCGAGATAAGCGGGCAGGACATGCGCGGGGTCACGCCCAACAACCGGCCCGTCAACCTGGTCTTTCAGCATCTGGCTCTGTTCCCGATGATGACCGTGGCCGAGAACATCGCCTTTGGCCTGAGGCGCCGCAAAGTCTCTTCCTCCGAAATTCTGCGCCGTACGGAGGAGATCCTGGAGCGCGTCGACCTGCCCGGGTTCGGGGCCAAGCGCATCCAGCAGCTCTCCGGCGGCCAGAAACAGCGCGTGGCCATTGCCCGCTGCCTGGTGCTCGAACCCAAGGTCCTGCTGCTGGACGAACCGCTCGGCGCGCTTGATCTGAAACTTCGCGAACAGATGAAGGTCGAGCTCAAGAAACTGCAAGCCAAGATCGGCACGACCTTTGTCTACATCACCCACGACCAGTCCGAGGCCCTGGTCATGTCCGACACCGTGGCGGTCATGAACAGGGGGCGCTTCGAGCAGGTCGGCTCTCCGCAGGAGCTCTACGGCGACCCGCACACCCCCTTTGTGGCGGGGTTCGTGGGCGACAACAACCGCTGGGCCGGGAACGTGGAGGAGATGGATGACGAGACGGTGCTGATACGCACCGATGAAAACCTGATTTTCCGCGCCCGCAAGAAGACCGATGCCCGCAAGGGACCGGCCACCCTTTTCCTGCGTCCCGAGGCCATGGTCATCGAACCGGCGGCAAGGGACGGCCTCAACACCTTTGGCGTCACGGTCAAGGCCATCCTCTTCGACGGGGCCAACAGCCGCCTGCTGACCGCCACCGCCGCCGGGCACGAGCTGCTCGTGGCCCTGCCCCAGAACCGCGCTTTCGATCACATCCGCCCCGGCGAGAACATCACCCTGGGCTGGCACCCGCAGTCCGGCGTGGCTTTTGCGCGGGAGGATCCGTCATGAAGCGCTCAGGGCTGTTCTGGGTCTTTCTGGCCCCGGTGCTGATGTGGCTTTTGCTGCTCATCGTGCTGCCGCACCTGGACCTCCTGATCCTGAGCTTTCGGGTCGGCAAGAGCTGGAGCCTCGAGAATTACGGTAATTTCTTTCTGGAACCCATTTACTGGCTGACCTTCGTGCGCACGGCGGCCTATTCCATCATCACCACGTTTTTGACCCTCATCGTGTCCCTGCCCGTGGCCTTCTACATCACCAAGCTTTCCCGGCCCGGCGTGCGCGGTTTCCTGATGGTTTTGTTGCTGCTGCCGTTCTGGGTCAGCGAGCTGGTGCGGGTCTATGGCTGGATGATCCTCTTGCGCGAATCCGGGGTCATCAATTATTTCCTGCTGCAGCTCGGCCTGGTGGAGCGGCCCATCGAGATGCTCTACAATGACGCGACCATGATCATGGGCCTTGTGTACACGTCCATGCTCTTCATGGTCGTGCCCCTGGTCTCGGTCATGGAGAGCCTCGACGACAGCCTGGTCGAGGCCGCCTACGACCTGGGCGCGAGCAAAAGCTGCATCTGGCGCACGATCATCATCCCGCACTGCAAGCCGGGCATCACCTCCGGCTCCATCGTGGTCTTCATGCTGGTGCTCGGCAACTATCTGACCCCCAACCTCATGGGCGGCAAGAACTCCCTGTGGTTCACGGAGCAGATCTACAACCAGTTCATCGCCAGCTTCAACTGGAACCAGGGCGCGGCCTTCGGCTTTCTGCTGCTGCTGTTGAGTTCGGGCATCATCTGGGTCGGGCTGAAGCTCTCGGGCCAGCGTCTGGGCGAGGTGGCGTCATGATCCGCTCCCTGCCCAGATCCCGCGCCTACGACCGCGCTTTCGTGGTTTTCATTTTGCTGTACTTCATTTTTCTGTTCGCGCCGCTCTTGGTCACTTGCGTGCTGGCCTTCAACAACTCGGACTTCCCGTCCCTGCCCTGGCGCGGCTTCACCCTGGACTGGTTCCTTTCCACCGGGCCGAAACGGGTCGGCATCTTCGAGGACGCGGACAACCTGCGCGCCATCTGGGTCAGTTTCAAGACCGCCTTGTGGGTCTCGGCCTCGTGCGTGGTGGTGGGAGTCTGCGCCGCGTTCCTGTTCGAGCAGGAAAATTTCAAGGGCAAGAACTTCCTGTATTTTCTGATGCTCGCCCCTCTGGTCATTCCTGGCGTGATCCTGGGCATTTCCATCTTGCTGGGCGCGACCACGGCGGGCATCTATTTCGAGGACCACTGGAACCTGGACGTCGAGCTGTTCCGGCCCAGCTTCTGGCTGGTGGTGGTGGGGCAGTTCTCCTTCATCACCACCTTCGTGACCCTGGTGGTTTCGGCCAAGCTGCGCAAATTCGACCATTCCCTGGAAGAGGCGGCATTGAACCTCGGCGCAACCCGCTTCCAGGTCATCTGGCACATCACCCTGCGCTATCTGCGCTCATCCATCATCGGCTCCGGGGCCGTGGCCTTCTTGATGAGCTTCGAGAATTTCAACACCACCCTCTTTCTGGTCGGCTCACAGCCCACCCTGCCCATCAATCTGTACCTGCAGGTCCGCGACGGCTCCACGCCGGTGATAAACGCCATCTCGCTCCTGCTCATCGTCGGCACGTCGGTGCTGGCCCTGACCAATCTGTACTTCGACCGCAAGGAAGCATCCTGACAAAAACGCCCCATGCCTGATCCCGCTTTGCGCGGCAGGCACGGGGCGTCGGTTGTCGCTCGGGATCGGAGCCGCCTTTTCTCTTTTCGGCTACTCCCTGTCGATCCAGCGCGCCACCTCCCGGAACACTTCGCGGGAGTGCAGCATGGCGACATGGCTGACCGGCCCGGTCTGTTTCTCGCTCCAGTCCGGGGCGTCGCAGCGCAGGGCCGAGTTCGGCAGCACCATGTTGTCCGCGGGGGAATGCAGGGCCAGGCGGCGCACGTGGGCGGGCAGGGGCAGGTTTGTCACGCGGCGCACGGTCTCGCCCCCGTATCCGAGATATCTGCCCAGCGAGGTCAGGGCGAAGGGGGAGAGTTTGCTTCCGGCAAAGGGCGTGCCCATGGTGACCAGGCTCTTGATGCGCCGACTGTCCGTGTCTTCGAGCTGGGCCAGGGCCGACCACAAAAGAAGCCCGCCCATGCTGTGCCCGACCAGATGCACGTCGCGGTCCGGGTGTCTGGCCAGCAGGCTTGTGAGGTCCCCGCGCATGCGGGCCACGGTTTCGTCCCACTGCGCGCCCCAGCTGGCGTACGCTAGACAGGCGGTGGAGAAGCCGCGCCCATGCAGCCAGCGGCGGAAAAGAACCCAGGCGCTCTGGTTGTGAAAGAGGCCGTGCGCCAGCACCACCAGATCCTTGCCTTCGGTGGCATTCTTCCACAGGCGCGGATAGAGCCCAAGGGGGTGCAGAATCAGGATCACGGTTTCGCTGACGGCGCTGCGCAGAAAGGTCTTGGCGGCCAGGGCCAGAAAGGGAGGCAGCGGTTGCCCCGATTGGTTGCTCTCCTCGTAGCAGAACAGGGTGTAGGTCAGCAGGGAGAGCACCAGCGTCGTGCCCAGGAAAAGCGTCAGGAGGAAGACGATCATGGCAGTACCTTGGCCCGGAATGCGGGGTCGTTGTGGAGGTGGTGGACGAGTTTGCGATGACCGGCCGGAAAGGCCAGCTTCATGATTTCGGACCAACCGGCCCAGCGATGCTCCTGGGCGTCCTGGAGGACGAGTTCCCCGGGGCTTGAGAGCAGGGTTACGCTGAAGGCGTGCAGGGTCACCCGGTAGCGCGTGAAGGAATGCTTGAAGGAGGCGATGGGCTCGGGATGGTTGACGGCAAGCCTGGTTTCTTCCAGGTATTCGCGGACCACGGCCTGATCTGGGGTCTCCCCGGTCTCCACGACCCCGCCCGGAAACTCCCACAGGTTGCCCCAGACGTCGTCGGCCCGGCGTTTCTGGGTCAGGATGCGGCCGTCGTGGATCAGGACGCCCGTGGCCATGGATATGTAGATGGGTGAAGGCGCCTTGACGATGACGGGGCGCTCCTTCTGCACGCCGCGCATCCTGGCCAGGCAGCATTCGGCCAGGATGCACCCGGCGCAGTCCGGGTTCCGGGGAGAACAGACCAGACTGCCAAATTCCATCAGCGCCTGGTTGAAGTCCCGCGCTCGTCCCCGGGGCAGCAGGGCGCTGACGGATGCGTCGATTATTTCCCGGGCCTGGCGCGATTTGACGGGCAGCGCGATGTCGTACAGACGGGTCATGACCCGTTCGACATTGGCGTCCACGACGCACTCGTCCCGTTCGAAAGCGATGCTGGCGATGGCTCTGGCCGTGTACGGACCGATGCCCGGCAGCGACTGCAAGGCTCTCGGCGACGAGGGCAGGACCGCGCCATGCAGCGCGACCACTTCACGGGCGGCCCTGTGCAGGTTGCGGGCCCGGGAATAGTAGCCGAGCCCTTCCCAGAGTTTCAAGACCTCGTCTTCCGGGGCGGCGGCCAGACTTTCCACGTCGGGGAAGCGGGCGATCCAGCGCTTGAAGTAGTCCACGCCGCGCTCCATCTGGGTCTGCTGGAGCATGATCTCCGAGATCCAGACGTGGTAGGGACTGTAGGTCTCGCGCCAGGGCAGATCGCGTTTGTGCCGGGAAAACCAGTCCAGGAGGGCTGTTGCGATCTGCGCTTCTGTCGAGGCGTTGGAGACGGGCGGCAGACTCATAAAGACGTTCCGTGGTTCGGGTTGGAGGCGGTATACCGTGAGTAAAAAATATGAAATCCGAGATTTTGCTTTGGTCGGCCCCCGCCGCGCTGTCAAGACCGGGGCAAACCTGAGTTCTGGAGGTTTGATGCCGCTTGCCGGTTTTGTCTGCGAGGAACGGTCATGATTTCCGTCGCCTTGCCGTGCTTCAATGCCCAGGACAGCCTTGAGGCCTGCCTTGAAAGCCTGCTGGCCCAGACCTTTGAGGATTTCGAGGTCGTGGCCGTCAACGACGGTTCCACCGACGCCACCCTGGACGTACTGCGCCAATTTTCGGCCAGGGACGACCGTATCCGCGTCTTCGACCGCCCCCATGAGGGCGTGGCGCTGGCCATGAATTTCGCCGTGGAGCAATGCCGGCGCGGGTACGTGGCGCGCATGGACAGCGACGACATCTGTCTGCCCGAGCGCCTGGCCCTGCAAAAGGCCCATCTGGACTCCCGCCCGCATCTTGGCCTGGTTGGCGGGCTGGTGCGTTTCGGAGGAGACCACGAGGCCGGGAAAGGCTACAAGGCCTACGTGGATTGGACAAATACCCTGATCTCGGAAGAGGACATCTCCCTGTCGCGTTTTGTGGAATCTCCTTATGCCAACCCGAGCATAATGTTCCGCAAAGAACTTGTCAGCCGGTGCGGCCCGTTTTATGACGGCCCGTTTCCGGAGGATTACGAATTTCTGTTGCGCCTGATGGCCGCCGGCGTGCGTATGGACAAGGTTCCCCGCGAGGTGCTGATCTGGAACGATCCGCCTTCCCGGCTCACGCGCACCGACCCTCGCTACGACCCCGACGCCTTCTACCGCACCAAGGCCGTCTATCTGGCCCGGTGGCTGGCGTCCAGGGGGATCGGGCGAGTGTCGATCATCGGCGGCGGGCGCATCACCCGGCGTCGGGCCCTGATGCTCGAGGAGCACGGCATTGTCATCGAACGCTGGCTGGAGGTCGATCCGGACAAGATCGGCCAGCGGGCCAGCGGCCGTCCGGTCTGCTCGTGGCGCGAAGTGGGCGCTCCGCAGGGGGAATTTCTCCTGTCCTACGTGGGGACGAGGGGGGCGGGGAGGCGCATCGCCTCCGAACTCAAGGAGAAGGGCTGGATCGCCGGGATACATTTTCTGCTGGCCGCCTGAAGGGTCGGCATCACACTTTTACACGACGAGGAAAACTATGGATATGATGAAATTCGCCAAGGATATCGAAGCGGTGTTGAAGAAGGTCGCCACCGAGAGCGAGCCGGTTTCTCCTGCCACGGAAGACGGCGCCATCTGGGGTTTTGAACTGGGCGAGGACGCCAGCGGATTTCTGTCCCTGGAATCGAACCAGGGCACCCTGGACGTGCCCACGGTGACCGTGTCGTTGTCCCTGGGCTCCATCGAGGAGATCAGCAAGGAAGACCTGATGGACCTCTTGATCATCAACGGCGACCTGCTCGGCGCGTCCCTGACCATCACTCCCCCCCTGGGCGAGGAGCAGGAGGAATTCCTCATGCTCCAAACCAAGTTCGTGGCCACGGATTTCTCCGAAGACATGTTCAACAAGTCCGTCACCTCGCTCATGACCCAGATGTCCATCTTCTTCGAAGCGGAATAATGTCCAAGATCACTGTTCAAGCCGTATCCAAGGCCTATTCCGGAGTGGATCTCTTCCAGGGGCTGTCCATGGAGGTCCATTCCGGAACCAGGCTCGCCCTGGTCGGCCCCAACGGGTGCGGCAAGTCCACGCTTTTAAAGATCATGGCCGCGGAGACCGAGCCCGATTCGGGCAAGGTCGTCGTGCCCAAGGGTTCCCAGATCGGTTTTGTGCAGCAGGAGCTGGGTGCGGCCGATCTGGTCAAGCCGTTGCAGGATTTCGTGCTGGAAGTGCTGCCCTCGTGGGGGGAATTCTGGACCCAGTGGCGAGCCGCCCTGGATCAGAACGACGAAGCCGCCCTGATCCGGCTGCACGACCGCCAGGAGGAACTGGAGCACCAGTACGGCTACAATCCCGAGCACAGGGCGCATGCCATCCTGTCCGGCCTGGGCTTTTCGCCGACGGTCTTTTCCCGGCCCGTGGGGGAACTGAGCGGCGGATGGCGCGAGCGGGCCAAGCTGGCCCGCGTGCTGGTGGCCGGGGCGGACATCCTCTTTCTGGACGAGCCTACCAACCATCTCGACCTTGAGGCTGTGGAGTGGCTTGAGTCATACGTGCTGAGCTTCGAGGGCGTGCTCGTTTTCGTTGCCCACGACCGGTATTTCCTGGACCGGGTCGCAAACAAGGTGCTGTTTCTCGGTGGCGAGAAGCCGTTGCTGCGCGACGGCAATTTTTCCCAGTTTCTGGAGTGGAACGCCGAACGCAACGACCAGATTCGCCGGCAGGCCGAAAAGCTGCGCACGGAGATCGGCAAGAAACAGGCCTTCGTGGACCGCTTTCGCGCCAAGGCCACCAAGGCCAGGCAGGCCCAGAGCAGGCTTGGCCAGATCGGCAAGCTGCAAAGCGAGCTTGAGACCCTGACTCCCGAAACCCGCGCCCGGACCCTGTCCTTCAGCTGGCCGGAGCCCGAACGGGGAAATCAGACCGTGCTCTCCGCCGTGGACCTGTCCTTTTCCTTTCCGGACGCGGCCCTTTTTTCGGACCTCTCCTTCAACATCTACCGTGGTCAGAAAATCGGGCTGGTCGGACCCAACGGCCGGGGCAAATCGACCCTGATCAAGCTCATCACCGGCCAATTGAAGCCAAGCCGCGGTCGGATCGGGACGGGATCGAGCATCGTCACCGGCTATTTCAGCCAGCACCAGACCGACATCGTGCGCCCGGCCTTCACGGTCATGTCCGAGGTCAAGCGCCTGGCCGCCCCGTCCTGCACGGACCTGCAACTCAAATCCGCCCTCGGCCTGTTCATGCTCGGGGAACGCTACTGGGAGAAGAAGGTCGAGGATTTGAGCGGCGGGGAGAAGAACCGCCTGGTGCTCAGCACCCTTTTCCTGAGCCGGGCCAATTTCCTGATTCTCGACGAACCCACCAACCACCTGGACATGGAGAGTCGCGAGGCCCTCATGGACGCGCTCTCGGCCTATCAGGGCACCATGCTGGTGGTCGCCCACGACCGCTATCTCTTGAGCGAGGTGGTCAGCGAGATTTGGGAACTGCACGCCGACGGCATAGAGGTGCACCAGTGCGGCTTCGATGAATATCATGCCCGCAAGAAGGCCCGCGAGGCCCAGGAACTGGAAAAGGCCGAGTCCACGCGCGTGGTGCGCAATGAGCAGAAGCTCAAGAAGCGCGAACAGGCCGAGATGCGCAATCGCATCTACCAGCAGCTCAAGCCCCTGCGCAAGAAATACGAAAAGCTCGAAGCGGAGCTTGAGGCCAACCTGGCCGAGCAGGAGGTGGTGGAGACGAGGTTGGCCGACCCGGCCACCTATGAGGACGTGCCCCTGTCCCGCGATCTGGGACAGCGTTTCACGGCCCTCCAGAACAGGGCCGAAGAGCTGATGTCGGACCTGGCCTACCTGGAAAAGGAGTTGCAGGATCTGGAAATTCAGAGGGACGCGTGACCGGGGACGTCATCGCCGTCGTGGCCGCGGTCATCGTCCGCGAGGGCAGGTTTCTGGCGGCCAGACGGTCTCCGTCCATGTCCGAGCCGGGGTTCTGGGAATTTCCGGGCGGCAAGGTCGAGGCGGGCGAAACGCTCGAAGAGGCTCTGATTCGTGAACTGGAAGAAGAATTATCCATTGCACTGGATGCTTTTTCCCTCTGGAAAGTAAAGGAAAAAAAGGTTAAGGGGGGTGCAATTCGACTCTTCTTTCATCTTGTGACGGAATTTTCCGGCGTACCGACGCCGCGCGAAGGCCAGGAATTGGCATGGATCACATGTGAAGAAGCCCGGGGGTACTCTTTTCTGCCGGCTGACGAGGAGGTTCTGGCCGAACTCGCCACACGGGGAAGCGGCGCCCCTCCAACGAAGCCACGGTAGCGTCTGGTTGCTCATATTTCCGACCCAACTTCTGGAGGACATTCATGCCTGTCTTCATCTATAAGGCAAAATCGCGCGGCGGCAGATCGGTCAAGGGTGATCTGGATGCTCCCAGTTTGGAATTCGCCGAAAACATCCTGCGGCGCAAGGGGTACGGCAATATCCGGGTCAAGCCGAAGCCCAAGGATCTGTTGGAGGGCACCTTTCTGGAAGGCGGGGTGTCCGATCGGGACATGGTCGTCTTCAGCCGCCAGTTCGCCACCATGATCAATGCCGGCGTGCCCATCCTGCAGGCCTTGCAGATCATGTGCGAACAGACGGAAAACCCCAAGCTGCGCCGCAAGCTCTACGCGGTCAGGAACGACATCGAGGGCGGCAGCTCCCTGTTCGAGGCCCTCAAGAAACATCCCGACATCTTCGACGCCTTGTACTCCAACATGGTCAACGCCGGCGAGACGGGCGGTATTCTGGACCAGGTCCTCCTGCGGCTGGCCGAATACATCGAGAAGGCCGCCAAGCTCAAAGCCAAGATCAAGGGCGCCATGATCTACCCCGGCGTGGTCGTGACCGTGGCCGTCGCGGTCATCGCGGTGATCCTGATCTTCGTCATCCCGACCTTCGAGCAGATGTTTTCCGAGGCCGGCGGCGCTTTGCCCATGCCGACCCAGGTGGTCATCGCCATGAGCAACTTCGTCATCAACAATTTCATGTTGCTTGTGGGCGGCATCATTGCCGCTTTCGTGGCCTTCAAGTTTTTTTACAAATGGGAGCGGGGCAAGATTCTCGTCGATCGCTGGGTGCTTTTCCTGCCCGTGTTCGGGCCCTTGCTGCGCAAGGCCGCCGTGGCCAAGTTCAGCAGGACGCTGGCGACCATGGTCTCAAGCGGCGTGCCGATATTGAACGCCCTGGACATCGTTTCGCGCACCTCGGGCAACAAGACCGTTGAAAAGGGCGTGCTCGAGGCCAAGAAGTCCATCGCCGAAGGCCAGAGCCTGGCCGAGCCCCTGGAGGACACGGGCGTCTTCCCGCCCATGGTCATCCACATGATCGCCATCGGCGAAACCACGGGCGCGCTAGATTCCATGCTCACCAAGATCGCCGACTTCTATGACGACGAGGTCGATGTGGCCGTCGATGCGCTGACCTCCCTCATCGAACCCATCATGATCGTTTTTCTGGGCGTGGTCGTGGGTGGACTGGTCATCAGCATGTACCTGCCCATCTTCTCCATCGCCGACACCGTAGCCTGACAGTAGGGAGTTTTTCGTGCGTATTGCCCATTTGCTCCAGCGACGGGAACCTTTCCTGTCGCTGGAGTTCTTTCCCCCCAAGGACCGGGCGCAGTGGCCCGGTTTTTTTGATGTGGTGCGTCAACTCAGGGAACTCGCGCCCCTGTTCTGTTCCGTGACCTACGGCGCGGGCGGCGGCACCCAGCACAACACGCTGGAGATCGTGACCCGCATGAAGCAGGAATACGGTCTGGAGCCTTTGGCGCATCTGACCTGCGTCGGAGCGGACCGGGCCCGGCTTGGTTCCTTTTTGTCCGGCCTGGCCGACGGCGGAGTGGAAAACGTGCTGGCCCTGCGCGGCGATCCGCCCCGGGGCGAGACATCCTTCACCCCCGACAGCGAGGAGTTTCAGCACGGCAGCGACCTGGTCTCCTACATCCGCGGCGAATTTCCCCATCTCTGCATCGGTGTTGCGGGCTATCCGGAAAAACATCCCGAAGCTCCGAGCATGGAGGATGATCTGGAGCGCCTGCGGCACAAGGTCGCCTGCGGAGGCGACTTCGTCATCACCCAGCTGTTTTTCGACAACGACAGGTATTTCGATTTCGTGGACCGGGCCAGGGCGGCCGGGATCGACGTGCCCATCATTCCGGGCATCCTGCCGGTCCAGAACCTGAGCGCCCTGAAGCGCATGCTGTCCTTTTGCGGGGCGTCGGTGCCGGAAGGGTACATGCGCGATCTCGAGCACGTGCAGCAGACCTACGGAGAAAGCGGAGTGCGAGGGCTGGGGCTGGGTTACGCCAAAAACCAGATCCGAAATCTGCTTGACCGGGGAGCCCCCGGAGTGCATCTCTACACTCTTAACAAAGCCGATACCTGCCTGGAAATCCGAAAGGATTTTCCGCGTCGGGATGGGTCGAAGTAACATATTCTGGAGGCGATGATGAAGAAGATCCCCGTAGTGGCCGTGGTGGGCGCGACAGGCGCCGTGGGCAGAGAGATGCTTGATACGCTGGTTCGCCGCAATTTTCCCCATGCGGAAGTGCGGGCTCTGGCTTCGTCGCGCTCCGCCGGGACCAAGGTGGAATTCGGCTCGAAAAAGCTGACCGTGCAGGAATTGACCGAGGATTCCTTTGCCGGCGTCGATCTGGCGCTTTTTTCGGCCGGGGGTTCCACTTCCGAAAAATATGCGCCGTGCGCGGTCAAGGCCGGCTGCGTGGTGGTCGACAACTCCAGCGCCTGGCGCATGGACCCGGCCGTCCCTCTGGTCGTGCCCGAGGTCAATCCGGACGATCTGTCCTGGCACAAGGGCATCATCGCCAACCCCAATTGCTCCACCATCCAGATGGTGGTTGCCCTGAAGCCCCTGCACGACGCGGCCCGCATCACCCGCGTGGTGGTGTCCACCTATCAGGCCGTATCCGGCACCGGTCAGAAGGCCATCGTGGAACTGGAAAGCCAGGTGCGTCAGCTCTTCAACGGCCAGGAAGCCACCAATACGGTCTATCCGCACCGCATCGCCTTCAACTGCCTGCCCCAGATCGACGTCTTCCTGGACAATGAGTACACCAAGGAAGAGATGAAGATGGTCCTTGAGACCAAGAAGATCATGGGCGACGATTCCATCCGGGTCACGGCCACGGCCGTGCGCGTGCCGGTCTTCTACGGGCACAGCGAAAGCGTGAACATCGAAACCGAAAAGAAGATCACCTCCAAGGAGGCCCGCACCATCCTGGCCCAGGCTCCGGGCGTGCGCGTCTTCGACAATCCGGGCGAGAAGATCTACCCCATGCCCATCGTCGCAGCGGGCGAGGATGAGACCTTTGTGGGCCGCATCCGCGAAGACGAGAGCATCGAGAACGGTCTGAACATGTTCATCGTGGCCGACAACATCCGCAAGGGCGCGGCCTTGAATGCCGTGCAGATCGCGGAAGCGCTCCTGGAACGGGGCCTGTTGCGCGTGTCCTAGCTTTCGCAAGGTTTTTCCGGTCCGCACGCCCCGAACCGTCATACGGCTTGGGGCGTGTTTTGCGAGAAGCGGGTCCCTGTTTTTTTGTGACGGAGGGGTACAATGGTCGAAATCGGAAACGAAGAGCTTTTCTGGGAACGCCTGCTGGCGCTTCCGCGTCCCGGCGAGGAGAATTTTCTGGCCTTCTACGATCACCGGCTTGGGGCGATTTTCACCAATCCCCGCCTCTTGCTCATTCCCCTTGACGACCATCTCGTGCACCGGGGTGATGGCGTGTTCGAGGCGCTGCGCTTCGAGGATGGAGCCATCTATCAGCTGGAAGAGCATCTGCGCCGCCTGGAGCGTTCCGCCCGGGCCATCGGCCTTGCCCTGCCGGTCGGGTCGTCGGAGCTGGACAGCCTGATCCGGCAGGTCTGTCTGGCCAGCGGCGCGGGCCAGGGGAACGTCATGGTCTTTGTGGGGCGCGGCCCGGGCGGATTCACCCTGGACACGCGTGAATGTCCGAGCCCGAGCCTTTACATCGTGGCCAAGCGCTTCGCGCGCAAGCCCGAGTCCTTCTGGAGCGTCGGGGTCAGCGCCGTGCGCACGCGCATTCCGGCCAAGCAGGGCTGGATGTCCCAGATCAAGAGCGTGAACTACCTGCCCAACGTGCTGATGAAGAAGGACGCAGTGGAGCAGGGAGCGGACTATCCCCTCTGCTTCGACGCGGACGGGTTTCTGGCCGAAGGGTCCACGGAGAACGCGGTGCTGGTGGACAGGGACGGGGTTTTTGTCGTGCCCGAGCTCAAGAACGCCCTCATGGGCACCACCTTGAAGCGAGCCATGAGTCTGGCTCAAGGCTTCATGCCGGTCGCCACCCGCCTCGTGCCCGAATCCGAACTGTACGATTGCCGGGAAATCATTCTGCTGGGCACAAGCATCGACGCGGTGGGCGTGGTGCGCTACAATGACCGCGTCGTCGGCCTCGGCACTCCCGGCCCCGTGAGCCTGCGCCTGCGGGAACTGCTGGTGGCGGACCGCAAGGCCCATGGCCAGCCGCTTGCTGGCAAGGGCTGAACGTCATGGAAGACTCTGGCGTCCGTATCGCTCGAAGCCTGAGCATGCTCTGCCCGTCTGGCGGCCAGGCCGGGTTGTTGGGTATCAACACGGCGACAGCCTCAAGCGGGCTGCTTCAAGACTGTCGCTCATGAAACGCTCGATTTGTCTTTTCAACTCGAATCGTGCCTGGGGCGGGGGAGAGCAGTGGTTTTTTACCCATGCCTTGCTTCTGGCCGAACGCGGGTGGAAAGTTTGCGTCGTGACCCACGCGTCGTCAGTGCTCGGGGACAGGCTTTCGGCGCACCCGCATATCGATCTTCTGCGCATCCGGATTGGAAATCTCAGTTTTTTGAATCCCTTCGCGTTGGCGCGGCTCGCGTTGTTTTTCAGGAAGAACGAGGTGCGCAGCGTCATTCTGGCTTTGCCTTCGGATCTCAAATGCGGCGGTGTCGCCGCGCGCATGGCCGGCGTGCGTGACGTCATCTTTCGGCGCGGCCTGGCGTTGCCGACCAGAAACTCCCTGTTGAACCGGTTTCTTTTCAGCCGCGTGCTGACGAAATTGCTCTGCAACTCGCAACATACCCGCCGCATGGTGCTGTCCGCGAACACGAACCTGATGCCGATGGCGCGTACCTTCGTTGTCTATAACGGTATCGACCTGCCTGCGTTCGACGCTTTGCCGGGGCAGCCGTTGGTGCCTGGGCCTCGCAAGGGCGTGGTTATCGGTTGCGCGGGGAGATTGACCGAGCAGAAAGGTCACAAATACCTGATAGAAGCGACGGCGCTGCTCAGGAATCGAGGCCTGGATGTGACGGTTCTGCTTGCCGGAACGGGTGAATGCGAACGGGAGCTGCGAGACCGGGTAGCACTGCTCGGCTTGAATGATTGCTTTCATTTTCTCGGTTTTGTCGAGGAGATGAAGCGGTTTTACGCGTCCATAGATATTTTCGCCTTGCCTTCTCTCTGGGAAGGCTTCGGATACGTGCTCTCCGAAGCCATGAGCATGCGCCTCCCGGTCGTCGCTTTTGAGACGAGCAATATTCCTGAAGTCGTGGCGCACGGGCAGTCGGGCATCCTCGTTCCGCCTCGCGATGCTGCCGCCCTTGCCGATGCGCTGGAAGAATTGGCGCAGGACGACGCCTTGCGTCTCCGCATGGGACAGGCCGGACGAGAGAGGGTGGAGTCGGATTTCACCTTGGCAAAAACGTTTCATGAATTAGAAAAAGTCTTGTTGGCCTAAACGCTGACGGATCGGTTTGTCCCTGGAATTCAAGATATGGAGAGCGCCGTGCGTCGGCGGTCCCATGTCCGAATCTTTTTCGACCAGTTCATGGAGGTTCATATGGCCAAATCCACTGCCGCCGATTGGTTTCTGCCCGAGGATCAACGCAAGGCCCTGTCCGTCTATTTGAAGGATTTCAAGGAAGTCGTGCCGGTGCATCTTTTCGTGAAGCCGGGGCAAAACGACGCCTACGCCGACTTCGCCCACAGCCTCATGAAGGATCTTGTCCGCCTCACGGACCGAATCACGCTCAGCCTGCATTCCGATGACAAAAAGGCCAACGCCCAGTTCGGGGTGAACCGGTTCCCGACCCTGCTCATAGCGCCCGAAAAATATTCCATCCGTTTCACCGGCGCTCCGGCCGGCGAGGAAGGGCAGGCTTTTCTGCATGCCCTGATGATGGCCTCCACGGGGAACAGTTTCCTGGGCGCGCAAAGCAAGGAGCTGCTCAGGGAACTGGATGAGCCCCGCCAGATCAAGGTCTTTGTCAGTCCCACCTGCCCGTACTGTCCCGGGCAGTGCGTCAACGCCATCAAGACGGCCATCGAGAAGCCCCTTTTGGTCAGCGTCGAGTGCGTCGAGACCGGGGAAAATCCGGAGTACGCGGAAGAGTACTCCGTGGGCTCCATTCCGCACACGGTCTATGACGACGAAAGATTGTCCACCGTGGGCATGGAATCGGAAGCGGCCTTCGTCCTGCAACTCGTGACGCTCAAGGCGGCCAAGGACATGGCCCGGGAGCGCGACGAGGCCGGAATGGAGGCGAGCCGTCACGACGTGGTCATCATCGGCTCCGGCCCCGCCGGACTCACGGCCGGGATTTACGCCAAGCGGGCCGGGCTCGATGCCGTGGTGCTGGAAAAAGGCATCATCGGCGGGCAGGTCAGCGTAACTCCCGAAGTGGAGAACTATCCCGGTTTCATCAACATCGGCGGAAAGATGCTCATGGACATGATCCACGAGCAGGCCAAGCAGTACGTGGACGTCGTGACCGGTCAGACGGTGGAGGAGATCAAGATCGGCAGGGATCTGGAGGTCTTGACCCAGGACCGGGTCTATGTGGCCGATGCCGTCATCTACGCGGCGGGCGCGTCCTGGAAGAAGCTCGGCGTGCCTGGCGAGGATCGCTTCATGAGCAAGGGCGTGTCCTTTTGCGCCTCGTGCGACGGGTTCATGTTCAAGGGTAAGAAAGTGGCCGTGGTCGGCGGGGGAAACACCGCCCTGACCGACGCCCTGCACCTGAAGAATCTGGGCGTGGACGTGTTCATCGTGCATCGCCGGGACAGCTTCCGGGCCGAACAGCACCTTGTGGATTCCGTGCTGCGCGAGGAAATTCCGGTCCGCTGGAACAGCGTCGTCGAGGAAATCGGGGGCAAAGAGACGCTGTCGTTCGTCTCCGTGAAGCATCTCAAGACCGGTGAAACGGAAAAGGTCCCCGTGGAGGGCGTCTTTTTGGCCGTCGGCATCGTGCCCAACGTCCAGGCCGTGGCCCATCTTGGCCTGACTTTGGAGCCGGGCGGCTACATCCGTGTCGACAGAAGCGGGCGCACCAGCATTCCGCGCATCTACGCGGCCGGGGATATCACCGGCGGGGTGCAGCAGATCGTTACGGCGGTCAGCGAAGGGGCTTCGGCGGCGATGGCGGTGTTCGAGGACCTGACCAGACGCAGGTCCGAACAGGGATATCCAAGGACATGAAAACGGCCCCGCAAGGGGCCAAAAATGGACGGCTCACGCCTCCGGACCGGCGCTGAACAAATAGCGCAATCCCACCCCGTACCCGTCCGTGGAATCGGCCAGGTTTTTTTTCCAGATAACCTTGGCGTAATAGCAGGTTTTCGGCGCCTGGCTTTCAAACGCCGCGCCGCGCAGTTCCTCCTCCCGGCCCAGGACCTCGATGAGCAGGTTGGCGCCCAGCTTTGGCGGCGGATAGTCGAGCTCCAGGTACATGCCCGTGCTGCTGTAATTGATCATCCGGGCCATGCGGCATTCTCCCTGCTCCCCGGCGCAATAGCGAATAACGGCTCTTTGCGGGACGCGATCCTTCTCCCGGCTTTCCGTTTTGTTTCTGCCTCTCATACGCACCTCGTCCTCTCTCTGGGTGGGTTATCCTCAATATACATAATTTTGCGCAGGTGAACAGCAATTTGTATGCCTACTGGTAAGTATGCTGATTTTCCGCAGTGCTTATGTGTTTGCCGTCCTGCTCCGATGGGCGGGGTGTGGAAAGAATTTCTTTTTTTTTGGGATTCGAGCGCTCTTTCGCGTCGAATGCTGTCACGACTCTTGAAAGCGGCTCCTGAAATTTTCAATGATTGCGCAGGGTGGAAAATGAGGGGGAGGAATGGGTGCGGCGGCTGCAAAAAATTTCCGGAAATCCCGGATTTCAGGGAGCGCGGTGCTGAAAGGAAAAGTGGATGCCGTCGGGTTCCACGCGGGCGACCTTGTCGCCCGGGAACTGGATGCTTCGTCCACAATTCTTGCGCACCCAGGTCCTGTCGAGGAGCAAAAGATGGCTTGCCAGCGCCTGGCCAGGCCCCATGGCGTCGAGGACGGCCTTGTAGACGCGCAGCCGTGCCGCCTGATGCGCGTCGAGTTGGGTTGCCTGCAGAAGGTAGTCCTTGATGGGCGAGGAGAGGGAGGGGAGCTTGTCGTTCCAGTATTCCCCGTCGATATGGGCGAGCGTCCACAATTGCCGGGCTGTCTCGGCAAAGGATGGATTTTCTCGTCGCAGCAGGGGCAGGATGTCGTGGCGAACCCGGTTGCGGGTTCGGTCCGTCGCGGAATTGGACGGATCCTCGCGCCATGTGGCGCCGGCCTCTTCCAGGATCGCCCGCAGTTCGCTTTTCCGCCAGTCGAGCAGCGGCCGCAGCAGGCGGCGTTCATGGTCCACGCCCGGCATTCCGCCCAGGCCTGGCCAGCCGGCGCCGCGCAGCAGGCGCATGACGATGTCCTCCGCCAGATCGTCGCCATGGTGGGCCGTCACGATCCAGTCCGCCTCCACGTTGCGCAGCGCGGAATGCAGAAAGGCATAGCGCGCCTTGCGGGCGCACTCTTCCAGCCCTTCTCCGGACGAGGCCCGCAGCGAGGGCACGTCGAGCCGCGTCGTTCGGCAGGGAATGTTCAGCTCGTCGCATGTCGCCATGGCGTGAACGAGTTCCTGGTCCGATTCCGGTCGCAGGCCGTGGTGCGCATGGGCCGCGAAGAGGGTCAGGTTCAGGGGGCCGCGCAGCAGGCGCAGCAGATGCAGAAGGGCCGTGGAATCAAGGCCCGTGGAATAGGCCACCAGCAGGCGCGACCCGCGCAGGTCCACGCCCAGGCTTTCCCTGCAAAAGCGCGGGATGCCGAGGCAGCGTCGGGCCAGAGGCCGGGAAAGGTCCTGCAGTCGCATGGCTGGGGTCAGAGCGGAATGTTCAGGTCTTTGAGCAGATCTTCCAGATAGGAAACCATGTAGTCCTGCTGTTCGGGAGTGGCGTAGGCGATGCACGCGCAGCGCAGGATGCGCTTGGCTCTGGCCAGCAGTTCCAGGCGGATCCAATCACGGCCGGTCTCAACGGCCATGTAGAACGGGCCGCACTCGGCGGCGTGCTCCTGCTGCATGGGCGACAGGAGCCTGGGGGGGAGGTGGAAGTGGTAGAGGTGCTCGATGCTCAAAAGCTCCTGCTCCTTGAGCCAGCTCTCGAGTTTTTCCATGTCTTCCGGGGTGATTTCGTCGATGACGAATGCGCGCATGGGATTCTCCGTTATTTGCCGCCGCTTTGAATTTTGCGGTCCAGATGAGCGTCTTCGGGAACGGCTTCCTCGTCCAGGTTGAACATCCGGCGGGCGTTGTGGATGAAGCGCTGGGCCGATCCCTCTTCCTGGGAGCGGCGTTTGAGGTAGCTGATGGGCTCGTGATAGATCTTGTGGCACAGGGATTTGGCCAGCCGCTCCATGATGGCGACGGTTTGCGGATCCGGATCGGGGCCCAGCTGCTTGATGGATTTGCGGAGCTCACGGCGCGCTATGCCTTCGCCCTGGTCCAGGAGGGCGACGATGGTCGGCTGCAACTCCAAGCCGTCCCGCCAGCGCATGAAGGCGCTGACTTCCTCGGCCACGATGCCCCTGGCCTTCTGTGCTTCCTGCTGCCGGCCGGCCAGGTTTTCCTCAACCACTTCTTTAAGATCGTCGATGTCGTACAGATAGACGTTGTCGAGGCCGTTGATGTCGGGATCGATGTCCCGGGGCACGGCGATGTCGATGAAAAAGATGGGTCTGTGGCGGCGCTTGCGCAGCACTTCCTTCATGTCCTTGGCGCGGATGATGGCCGTGGGCGAACCCGTGGAGCTGATCACGATGTCCGTCTCCAGCAGCGCCTGATGCAGTTCTTCGAAAGGCATGGCGCGGCCCTTGAACTGCCTGGCCAGTTCCTCGCCCTTGGCCAGGGTGCGGTTGACCACCGTGATGTCGCGCACGCCGGCGGAAAGCAGATGGGTCGCGGCCAGTTCGGCCATTTCTCCCGCTCCGACCAGGAGGGCCCGGTGATTGGTGAGATCGGTGAAGATCTTGCGCGCCAGTTCCACGGCCGCATAGCTGATGGATACGGCGCTGGAGGCGATGGCCGTCTCGGTGCGCACCCGTTTGGCCACGGAAAAGGCCTTGTGCAGCAGGCGGTTGACGATGACCCTGGCCGCGCCTTTCTCCACGGCCTTGCGGTAGGCGGTCTTGAGCTGCCCCAGGATCTGCGGCTCGCCCAGGATCATGGAGTCCAGGCTTGAGGCCACGGTGAAGAGGTGGTTCACGGCCTCTTCGCCGGCGTGGCAATAGGTGTGGCTGTGGAGGTCGGCCACGGGCTGGGCGCAGTGGTCGGCCCAGAAGCGCAGGATTTTTGCGCGCATGTCCGCATCGCGCGATCCGACGACCAGAAATTCGACGCGGTTGCAGGTAGAGAGGATCATGGCTTCGCTCACGGCGCCGCCGTCGCTGACCAGTCCGGCGGCGGCAGGGTCGCAGTCGGACAGGGCGAAGCGTTCCCTGATGTCCACGCCGGCGGTCTTGTGATTCAAACCTACGAGATAGATTTCCTGATTCATGGGGTGGTGATGTCTAGAGATTACTGTCTAAAGCTGTGGTGTGACGGCAACAGGAAGTTGACCCCGACCAGGGACACCAGACAAAGGATGAAAAGGATTATGGCGGTCTTGGCCGGTTTTCGCCCGCGCCAGCCCAGGACCATGCGCTGATGGAAGAGCAGGGCGAAAAGGGCCCAGATCACGATGGTAATCAGTTCCTTGGGGTCCCAGCTGATGACCTTCTTCCAGGTGAAGGAGGCCCACAGGAAACCGGCCAAAACGCTTATGGAGTACAGGGGAAAGCCGATGCTCACGGCCCAGTGGTTGGCTTTGTCGAAGGTTTCCAGGGACGGCAGCTCCTTGGAGAATCCGGGCAGCTTGGCCTTGGTCTTGATCAGCCGTTCCAGATGCAGATAGGCGAGCCCCGCCCCGAAAGCCATGGCGATGAGCGCCAGGGAGACGAAGATGGTGCCGACGTGCAGGCTGAACCACAGGACGCTGAAATGTTCGGGTACGGCCAGCACCTGGGTGCGCACGGCCAGGGACGAGGAAAAGAGGATCAGCGCCAGCGGGGCGGTGATCATGGATAAAAAGTCGTGTTTGAGCTTCCACCAGAGCATGAAGAAGATGAGCACGAAGAACCAGGCCATGAGGCTCATGTAGAACTGGCCGTGCTGCAGGTTGGCCGCGCCGACTTCCATGAAACGCAGGCCGAGGTCCACGGTGTGCAGGCCGAAGGCCGCCGCCGAGGTCCAGGCCGCGATCCGCTTCAAGGCCGGGCGGCGAAGCGCCAGGCCCAGGGGATAGGAAATGGATCCGGCCAGGTAGAGCAGTGCTATGATCAGTTCAAAAAGTCGGGAAGCAGTCATCACACCAGTCTCCGATTCTTGGATGCAAGTCTGTGGGGAGCACCGCCCGGAGCAGTTCCAGGCAGGCGTGCCGGTCGTTGGTTCTGATCAGTTCCGGCAGGGCGGAGGTTGCCAGTTCGCGGAATATCTCCCTGTTTTCGTCGCTGCCGCGTCCAAGGGCCAGAAGGTCGGCCCTGATTTCGGCCAGCAGCCGGGTCATGATTTCGTATTCAGGCCCGTAGCGCCGCTCCAGATCCTGGCGGATGACCCGGGCCAGGGCGGGGCTGGCTCCGCTGGTGGAGACGGAGATGGTCAGGTCGCCCCGGGCGATGCTGGCCGGGAGCACGAAGTCGCCCGTTTCCGGCGCATCGGTCATGTTGCACAGAATCCCTCGTTTCAAGCAGGCCTGCCCGACGCTCGCGTTCACCGCCCGGTTCGAGGTGCAGGCGAAAACGAGCCGCGCCCCGTCCAGGTCGGTTTCGGCGAAGGGCCGCTGTTCATACGAGAAGTTGTCCTGCCTTGCAAGGAGCGCGGTCAGTTCTGCATTCGGCGGAGAGGGGTCGACGGCCGTGACCATCTTCGGGGCGCATCGCAGCAGCCCTCTGATCTTGCGCAGGCCGACTTCGCCCGCGCCGATCACCAGGCAGCGCATGTCGGTCAGGTCGAGGAGCAATGGGTAATAGCGCATGGCTGCCGTCTAGCAGAGCCGGTCCTGCTTGTCCAAGCCGTCCATGGCCGTTTCCGCGCGCCGTTTTGCGAGAGGTCTGGAAATCCGGGGAGTTCTGGACTTTTTCCGCTTTTTGCCGGATGAGGGGCCATGAATTCCGGCGAGAACGATATGCGCGGCTCCTCCGCGCCCAGGTATCTGGTCATTCAGCTGGCCCGGTTCGGCGACCTGATCCAGACCAAGCGCCTCGTGCGTTCTTTGCAGGTCGAAGGCGAAGTGCATCTGCTGCTGGACGCGTCCCTCAAGACGCTGGCCGAGCTTGTCTACCCCGGTGTTCACGTCCACGGCATGGCCGCTCACGGCGCTTCGGGCGGGGACGTGCTGGCCCGGGTTCACGAAGACCTGGGTGAGGTGGCGGGGCTTGACTTCCACCGCGTCTACAACCTCAATTTTTCCGGGCCGAGCTTCGCCCTGGCCGGCATGTTCCCCTGGCCTCGGGTGCGCGGCTACCGCGCGCGGCAGGGGCAGCGCCTGATCGATTCCTGGCCGGAGCAGGTCATGCGTTGGACCAGGACCAGATCCGTGACCGGTCTCAACCTTGTCGATGTCTGGGGCCTCTATTCCCGACAACCGTTGCCGCCGGAACTGGTCAATCCCGACGCGGTCCCGCGCGGGGGCGGAATCGGGGTGGTCCTGGCCGGGCAGAACGCGCGGCGCTCCCTTCCCGCGCACGTGCTGGCCCCCCTTGTCCAGGCTGCTTTCGCGCGCGTCGGACATGGCCCCATCCTTCTTCTTGGCTCCGCAGGGGAACGGCGGGCCGCCAAGGAGCTTGCCGCCCTGCTGCCCGCGACGTTGCGCGGCGAGGTGCGCGACCTGGTCGGGCGCACCGGCTGGCGGGAGCTGCACGATGCGGTGGGCGGACTCGACCTCGTCGTCTCGCCGGACACCGGCACCATGCATCTTGCCGCCCATCTGGGCGTGCCGGTGCTGGCTTTTTTTCTGTCCTCGGCCTGGTGCCACGAGACCGGTCCCTACGGTCGGGGGCATGTGGTGATCCAGGCCGCGACGGAGTGCGCCCCCTGTCTGGAAACCGCCCCCTGTCCGCACGAAACCGCCTGTCGACACGTCTTCGGCGACCCGTCCGTGCTGCGCCATGTCAGCGGGCATGCGGCCAGGGCGCTCGCCCCGGGCTGCCTGGTCGTGGAGAGCGGTTTCGACGAACTGGGACTGACTTTTAGCGCCATCGCCGGAACGGACCCCGCGTCCGCGCGGCGCAGGGCTTTCAGGGCAATGGCCGCCGCCTATGCGGGAGTGTCCATGCCTGACGCGTCGGCGATGTCGCCGGACGAGAACTGGATGCGGGAGCGGGACTGGATGCTGCCCCAAACCTTGCGAGGAAGGATCCATGACTGAAATGCTGCGGATTCTGCTTGTGCTGCCCATGTACGGCGGCTCCCTGCCGGTCGGACGCTATTGCGGCAACGCCCTGCGGGAGCTTGGGCATGTGGTGGAATATTTCGAGGCCCCGGATTTTTTCGGCGCCTTCTCGGCCTTGAAGACCTTGCGCGTGGGCACTGACCGCCTTGATTATCTGGAGAACAGCTTTTTGCAGGTCGTGTCCCAGGCCATCCTGGCCAAGGTCGAGACCTTTGCCCCGGATCTGGTTCTGGCCATGGCCCAGGCCCCGCTGTCGCGGCAGGCCCTGAAGCGCCTGCGGCGGGACAAGGTGCCCACGGCCATGTGGTTCGTGGAGGATCGCGAGGTGTTCCCCTATTGGAAGGCCTTCGCCCCTTTGTACGACCTGTTCGCGGTCATCCAGAAAGGTGATTTCCCCCGGCAGCTCGCGGACCTGGGGCAGACCAACTCGCTGTATCTGCCGCTGGCCGCCGATCCCGGGGTGCACCGCCCCCTGGAGCTTTCGGCCGTGGAGCGGCGCAAGTACGGCAGCGAGCTGTCTTTTGTGGGCGCCGGCTATCCCAACCGCCGCCTGGCCTTCCGTCGACTTGCCGGCCACGACCTGCGCATCTGGGGCAACGACTGGGACGGGGAGACGGCTCTCGCTCCGTATCTGCAACGGGAAGGGGCCCGCATCGAGACCGAGGAGGTGGTGCGCATCTTCAACGCCACGACCATCAACGTGAACCTCCATTCCTCCGTGCGCCCCGGAACGCTGGTCGGGGACGGGGACTTCGTCAACCCGCGCACCTTCGAGTTGGCGGCCTGCGGGGCGTTTCAACTGGTGGACCGGCGCGCGCTTCTGCCCGAACTTTTCGACGAGGGCGAATTGGCCCTTTTTTCCGATGTGGACGGGCTGCTGGACAGCGTCGAATTCTACCGCGCCCATCCCGAGAAGCGGGCCGAGGTTGCGGCCAGGGGGCGGGCCAGGGTTCTGGCCGAGCACACCTACGCGCACCGCATGCGAACCCTCTTGCGGCACGCCTCGGAGCTGATGCCGGGCAGGGAGATTCCGGTCGACGACTGGCGGTCCAGAATCGCTCCGCATCTGCGTGACGAGGTGGAAGCCCTCTTGCTCAACCTCCAGCTGGCGCCCACGGTCAGTTTCGAGGATCTGGTCTGGACCCTGCGCAGCCGTGAAGGCAGCCTCACCCGCCTGGAGACCGCGATCCTCTTTCTCGATGAGTGGAAAAAACTCTACACAGGCCACAGGCCCGGAAAATAAGCCTCGATTTTGGCTTGAAACTCAAAGCGTGCGCGGTTAGTCAGTCCGTTGCCCATTCCAATGATCAGGAGTTCACATGTACAAGCCGTCCATCGGCCTTTCCCTTGAAGGCCTGCCCTTTATCTTTTTTACGACCATCGCCACCCTGACCTTTGCCGTGCTTGATTGCTGGTTCATGGCGACGCTTCTGCTCGTGGCGCTTTTTCTTGTGCTCAATTTCTTCCGCGACCCGGAACGCGTGATCCCGCAGGAACCCGGAGTGGCCGTGTCGCCGGCCGATGGCAAGGTCATCAAGGTCGAGACCATGCGTGATCCCATGACAGGCGAGGACCGCGTCACGGTTTGCGTGTTCATGAACGTCTTCAACGTGCACGTGAACCGCCTGCCCGTGGCGGGGCGCATTTCCCGCATCTCCTATTTCGGCGGCAAATTCCTGAACGCCTCCTTCGACAAGGCTTCCGTCGACAACGAGCGCAACGCCCTCCTGGTCGAGGACGCCGACGGCACGACCTGGACAGTGGTCCAGATCGCCGGGCTCATCGCACGGCGCATCATCTGCTGGAGCGAGGAGGGCGACTCTCTGAAGCGAGGCCAGCGTTTCGGACTGATCAAGTTCGGATCCAGAGTTGACCTTTACCTGCCGGCCGGGTATGAACCGACTGTTCGAATCGGCGAAAAGGTTTTCGCGGGACAGAGCGTACTGGCCCGCAAAAAGTAAAAAAAGTATTTTCAGGACCGTGATGGAACACGCGAAACCCAAACATCGGGGATACTATCTGCTCCCCAACATGATGACCATGGCCAGCCTGCTGACCGGGTTCATGGGTATTCTGTGGTCCATGGACGGTCGTTTCGAGATGGCGGCCGTGGCCATCATCGTCAGTTGCGTCTTCGACGGGCTGGACGGAAAACTGGCCCGTCTGACCAATACCGCCTCGGACTTCGGCGTCCAGCTCGACTCACTGGTCGATCTCGTGGCCTTCGGCGTCGGCCCGGCCATCATGATCCACCAGTGGAACACGTTCGAGTTCGGCCGCCTGGGCATCATGGCCTCCTTTCTGGTCATGGCCTGCGGCGCCCTGCGCCTGGCCCGGTTCAACATCCAGACCGGCAAGATCAGCAAGCGGTTCTTCATCGGACTGCCCATTCCGGCGGCGGCCTGCACCCTGGCCACCTTCGTGCTTTTTTCCTCCTACATTCCCGAGTCCATGGCGGGCATGGTGCCCGGCATCGCGCTCGGCCTGGCCTTTCTGGTCTCCATCCTGATGGTCAGCAATGTCCGCTACGCCTCCTTCAAGGACGCCGAGGTCATCCGCGCCCATCGTTTCAGCGCCACTGTCACGGCTCTGCTCATTTTCGTGCTTGTGGCCTCCGAGCCGAAGCTCCTGAGCTTTGTCTTTTTCATCGGCTACATCGTTTCCGGTCTCGTCTACACCTACTTCATTCTCCCCCTACGCGGAAAAGGATTCCTACGAGAGTCTTCTCACAAGATCTCGTAAAGGAAACACGTAACCCCCTCAGCATCGTTTGCAGGAAACGGCCATCCCGGCGTACGTTCAGCCAGGCTCAGCCGCGATCTTTTATAGAATAATCGATTATACATCATCCACCAGAAGGAGTGCATCATGTCAGAACGAATTTTCATTTTCGACACAACCTTGCGTGATGGCGAGCAGTCGCCCGGCGCGACCATGAACCGCGATGAAAAGGTGCGCCTGGCCCGGCAGCTCGAAATACTCGGCGTGGACATCATCGAGGCCGGTTTTCCGGCGGCCAGCCAGGGCGACTTCGAGGCCGTGCGCGACATCGCCCTGGCCGTGCAGGGCTGCCAGGTGGCCGGTCTCTGCCGGGCCCTGCCCGCCGACATCGATCGCGCCTGGGAGGCGGTCAAGGGCAATCCCCAGGCCCGCATCCACACCTTTCTGGCCACCTCGGACATCCACATGAAGTACAAGCTGCGCAAGGAGCGGCACCAGGTTCTGGACATGGCCGAGGCCGCGGTCAAATACGCCGCTTCCAAGACCTCCAACGTGGAGTTCTCCGCCGAGGACGCCTCCCGTTCCGACTGGCCCTTTCTGGCCCAGGTCTTCGAGCGGGTCATCGCGGCCGGGGCCACGACCATCAACGTTCCGGACACTGTCGGCTACACCCAGCCCCAGGAGTTCGCGGAGCTGATCAAATATCTGCTGGAGAACGTGAAGGGCAGTCACAAGGCCGTTTTTTCCGTGCACTGCCACAACGATCTGGGCCTGGCCACGGCCAACACCCTGGCCGCACTCAAGGCCGGGGCGCGTCAGGCCGAGGTGACCTTGAGCGGCATCGGCGAGCGGGCGGGCAACGCGGCCCTGGAAGAAGTGGTCATGTCCATGGACGTGCGCAAGGACTTCTACCAGCTGACCACGAACATCAAGAAGGAGCAGATTTTCCCTTCCACCAGGCTCTTGTCTTTGATCATCGGTCAGCCTATACCCCCTTACAAATCGATTATCGGTGCCAATGCCTTTGCCCACGAGTCCGGCATCCATCAGGACGGGGTGCTCAAGAATCGTCAGACCTATGAAATCATGACGCCCGAGTCCGTGGGGCGGCAGGAAGAGGACATGGTCCTGGGCAAGCATTCGGGCCGCGCCGCCTTCGACAAGCGTTTGAAAGACCTTGGTTACCGCCTGGACGAGGAGCAGCTTGGCATTGTGTTCACGGCCATGAAAAAGCTGGCCGACCGCAAGAAGGAGATTTTCGTCGAAGATCTGGAAGCCGTGGTCCTCGACGAGATCTTCCGCCTTCCCGACAAGTACCGCCTGGAATACCTGAGCGCCCTGAGCGGCAACATGGCCATCCCCAACGCGGTCGTCAAAATGTATGTGGACGGCGAGGAACGCATTCTTTCCGATTTCGGGACAGGCCCCATCGATGCCGTGTTCAACACCATCGGCAAGGTCGTGGGACGCAGCCCCAAGCTGGTCCGGTATGCGGTCAATGCCATAACCGGCGGCACCGATGCCCAGGGCGAGGTGACCGTCAAGATAGAAGAGAACGGAAAAACCTCGGTGGGCCGCGCATCCGACGCGGACATCATCGTGGCCAGCGCCAAGGCGTATCTGAACGCCCTGAACCGCTTGGCCAAAAGACAGGAGGACAGCATATGCGCCAGACTTTAGCACAGAAGATATTGCAGAGACATACCGACCAGCCCATCACCGCGGACGGACAGATCGTCCAGTGCCGCGTGTCCATGGTGCTGGCCAACGACATAACCGCGCCGCTGGCCATCAAGTCCATCCGGGGCATGGGAGTCAAAAAGGTCTTTGACAAGGACAAGGTGGCCCTTGTCTGCGATCATTTCACACCCAACAAGGACATTGATTCGGCGGAGCAGGTCAAGGTCGTGCGCGACTTTGCCCGCGAGATGGACATCACCCATTATTACGAAGGCGGAAATGTGGGCGTCGAGCACGCCATCCTGCCCGAATACGGGCTGGTCGGACCCGGCGACATCGTGGTCGGCGCGGACAGCCACACCTGCACCTACGGCGGGCTCGGCGCGTTTGCCACAGGCCTCGGCAGCACGGACATCGCGGCGGCCATGGCCCTGGGCGAAACCTGGTTCAAGGTGCCGGAGACCATCCGCGTCAACTTCACGGGCAAGCTGCCCGAACATGTCGGCGGCAAGGACCTGGTCCTTTTCACCATCGGCCAGACCGGCGTGGCCGGGGCCCTGTACAAGGCCCTGGAGTTCGGTGGCGAGGTCATCGACAACCTGTCCGTGGAGGCGCGCATGACCATGGCCAACATGGCCATCGAGGCCGGGGGCAAGGTCGGGCTGTTCGCGGCCGACGAGAAGACCCTGGCCTATTGCCAGGCGCATGGCCGCATGGGCGACAGCCCCATCGCCGCCGACGAGGGAGCGCATTACTGGAAGGAGATGACCTTCGACGTGTCCTCGTTCTCGCCCCAGATCGCCTGTCCGCACCTGCCGGACAATGTGAAGCCGGTGGAAGATGTCTCGAATGTGCGCGTGGATCAGGTCGTGCTCGGGTCCTGCACCAACGGCCGCATCAGCGACCTGCGCGAGGCCGCCAAAATCATCAAGGGCCGCAAGGTGGCCAAGGGCGTGCGATTCATCGTCATTCCGGCCTCGCCCGGCGCCTATTCCATGGCCTTGGACGAGGGCTTGCTGCGCATCTTCCTCGACGCCGGGGCGATCATCAGCCCGCCCACCTGCGGGCCGTGCCTGGGCGGGCACATGGGCATCCTGGCCGGGGGTGAGCGCTGTCTGGCCACCACCAACCGCAATTTCAAGGGCCGCATGGGCAGCCTGAAATCCGAGGTCTACCTGGCGGGTCCGGCCGTGGCCGCGGCAACGGCCGTGACCGGTTCCATCACGCATCCGGGCGCGCTCGGCTAAAGGAGGAAACATGAAATTCAAAGGCAAGACCCACGTGGTGGGCGATCATATAGACACCGACGCCATCATCCCGGCCCGTTTCCTGGTCACGGCCGACACGGCGGAACTGGGCAAGAACTGCTTCGAGGGCCTGGAGGAAGGCTGGGTCAAGCGCGTCACCCCCGGCGACATCCTGGTGGCCGGGGAGAACTTCGGCTGCGGCTCGTCGCGCGAGCACGCGCCCCTGGCCATCATCGGCGCGGGCATGCCCGTGGTGCTGGCCAAGAGCTACGCCCGCATTTTCTACCGCAACGCCTTCAACATGGGGCTCTTGCTCCTTGAGCTTGGCGACGACATCGAGCGCATCAAGGAAGGCAACGAGCTGGAGATCGACGTGGCCGCAGGCACGATCACGAACCTGACCACCGGCGAGACCATCGGTTTTGTCCCCGTGGCCCCGTTCATGATGGAAATGCTTTCCGGCGGCGGGCTGGTGGAATACGTCAAGCGCAAAGTGGCGCAATAGCAGGCCGCCCAAAAACGGCGATCTGCTGCGTCAGCGAAAAAAGCCAGACCGCTTATGTATGCGCTATACACTGCGCGCCCTGGCTTTTTTCGCTTCCTTGCATCTCACCATTTTTGAACGGCCTGCGAATTTTGGATTTTTCAACAGTAAGATAGACCCATTCGGCACGCCCTACCCGCGAGCTCCGGGCTTCGCCCCCACCCCCCATGAATGGGGTGCAGGGGGCGAGCCCCCTGCCCGCCGGAGGCATGCTTAATATATAGGAGTTTGCAATGAACATGAAAATCTGCCTCATGCCCGGCGACGGCATAGGCCCTGAGATAGTGACCCAGGCCGTGAAGGTGCTGGAGAAGGTGGCGGCGAAGTTCGGCCACACCGTTGAAACCGAAACCGCGCTCATCGGCGGCGCGGCCATCGACGCCGTGGGCAATCCGTTGCCCGAGGCGACCGTGGCGGCGTGCAAGGCGGCGGACGCGGTGCTGCTGGGCGCGGTGGGCGGCCCCAAATGGGACACCATCGACCCGGCCATCCGTCCCGAAAAGGGGCTGCTCGGCATCCGCAAGGCCCTGGGCCTTTTTTCCAACCTGCGTCCGGCCGTGCTCTTTCCGGAGCTGGCGGCGGCGTCGTATCTGCGCCCGGACATCATCGGCCAAGGCCTTGACATCATGGTCGTGCGCGAACTGACGGGCGGGGCGTATTTCGGCGAGCCGCGCGGCGAGAGCGTGATCAATGGCGAGCGATCGGCCTTCAACACCATGGTCTATTCGGAGTCCGAGATCGAGCGCATCGTGCGCGTGGCCTGCGAGATCGCGCGCAAGCGCGGAGGGAAGCTGTGCTCCGTCGACAAGGCCAACGTGCTCGACGTGTCGCGGCTGTGGCGGGAGGTGGCTATCCGCACGGCGGCCGAGTATCCGGACGTTGAGCTGTCGCACATGTACGTGGACAACGCGGCCATGCAGCTCATCCGCGACCCGTCGCAGTTCGACGTCATCGTGACCGAGAACCTGTTCGGCGACATCCTGTCCGACGAGGCCTCCATCATCACCGGCTCCATCGGCATGCTGCCCTCGGCCTCCATGGGTTCCGGCGGGCCGGCCCTGTTCGAGCCCATCCACGGCTCGGCCCCGGACATCGCGGGCCGGGACATCGCCAACCCCTTGGCGACCATATTGTCCGTGTCCATGATGCTCAGGTTCGCCTTTGGCCTGGAAGCCGAGGCCGCGGCCATCGACGCGGCGGTGAAGGACGTGCTGGCGCGGGGCTTCCGCACCGGCGACATATACGTGGGAGAGGGCAAGAAGGTCGGCTGCTCGGAAATGGGCGCGCTGGTCCAGGACGCGATCTGAACTGCCGGGGCCGCGCCCTGTTGTGCAACGCCTTGAAATATGGAAATGTCGGGCAGGTCATGCATGGCCTGCCCATTTTTTTGCAAGGAGTTTGACGGTGATCGAAGAGCTGTTGGCGGAGAACGGATTTGTTGCCGATATTGACGACGATGCTTTTGGCGAGGCGTACGAACGCTGTCCGCCGGTGCAGAAGTCGGTGATCAAGAACGCGGTGAGCTTTGCCTATGCCCTGGCTCAGAATGGGGCCGAGCCGGTAATGCAGACCCGGCGGTTTGGTCACGTGGAGCATACCCTGCGGTGCGAGCCGCTGCAGTGGGCCTTTTTCGCGGTGGACGTGCGCCGCTTTCCCTTGCCGGCTCTTTTTTCGGCCATGGTCCAGGCCCTGGCGGCCAAGGTGCAGGATCTGGTCGTGCATGTCAGCGGGCCCGTTACCGATCCGCTGCTGTTCGGATGCGATTTCCTGTCCGCGCATCAGGTCTTCACTTCGGATCACCGTCCCATCCTGAAGCTCCTGGCCGACGCCGGACCAGGGGCGTGCATCGATCTGGCCGGGCTGGACCTTGAATATCCCCGCACGCTTCGTCCGGACCCGGCAGGGTACGGGGTGGAACTGCGTCTGCCCGACAGCCCATATGCGCAGGCCTACAAGGCCGTCACCGCCGAGGCCATGACCACGGGCCGCCCCTACATCAGCTATGGCGGCGAGCCCGAAACTGCGCCCGTGGTCATGGCCGGGCGTCTGCTTGGCTGCTGGGTCTGGGACGTGATCGACCCGGACACGTTCCGCCGCCATACTTCCATCTACTCCTAACCCGATTCAGCTGAACTCATGAAAAAACACGACATCGATTCCTCCACGCGCAATATCGGCATCATCGCCCACATCGACGCCGGCAAGACCACTCTGACCGAGCGCCTGCTTTTTTACGCGCACAAGATCCACAAGCTCGGGGAGGTCCATGACGGCAACGCGACCATGGACTATCTTGAGGAAGAGCAGAAGCGGGGCATCACCATCACCTCCGCCTGCACGTCGATCTTCTGGGAAGGCAGCCAGATCAACATCATCGACACGCCCGGCCATGTGGATTTCAACGTCGAGGTGGAACGCGCCCTGCGGGTCTGCGACGGCGCGGTGGTGGTCTTTTGCGGGGTCAACGGCATCGAGTCCCAGAGCGAGACCGTGTGGAGGCAGGCCCGGAAGTACGGCCTGCCCAGGCTTGTCTTCATCAACAAGACCGACCGTCCTGGAGCCGATTACTGGCGGGTGGTTTCGGACATCGCGGCCCGTCTGGACATCAGGCCGCTGCCGGTCACGGTGCCGTCCGCGTGCGTCGAGGGCGGAGTGCTGCACCTGTTGCGCGGCAAGGTGCTTGTCTTCGATGCCTCGGATCAGGGGACGACGGTGCAGGAACTGGAGCCGGAAGCCGGGGACCGCGAGCTTTTGGAGACGCGGCGCAGGGAATTGATCGAAGGCGCGGCGGATTTCGACGATCTGGTCATGGAACGCTATCTGGCCGATCAGGACATAACCGACTCCGAGCTGCGCGCGGCCCTGCGCAAGGCCACCCTGACCGGGCAGGCGGTGCCGGTGTATTGCGGCAGCGCGCTGAAGAACATCGGGGTGCAGCCGCTCATGAACGGGATCGCGCACTTTCTTCCCTCGCCGGAGCAGTCGCATTCCCACAGTCATGTGCTGCGCCGGATGGAGGCCGAGAAGGTGGGGCCGGAGCAGTTCGTGGGTTTTGTCTTCAAGGTTCTTTTCGAGGGGGCGCACAAGAAGATCTTCATGCGCGTCTACAACGGGCGCATCGGCGAGAACAGCGCGGTCTACAACTCACGGCTGGAACGGTTCGAGAAGATCCACAAGCTCTACACCGTGCACGCCAACCGCCACGAGCCCATCCCCGAGGCCAGGGCCGGAGAGATTGTCCTGGCCACGGGCCTCAAGGAGTGCATCACCGGCGACACCCTTTTTTCCGGAAAAGCCTCGCTGCGCCTGGAGAACATCGACATCATCCAGCCGGTGCTGAACGTGGCCCTGGTGCCTGGCAGCGCCAGCGACACGGACAAGCTTCAGGCATTGCTTCAAAGATACTGCATCGAAGACCCGACCCTGCAATCCTTCACGGACGAGGACACGGACCAGCTCATCGTGGCCGGCCTGGGCGAATTGCATCTGGAGGTGGTGCTGGAGCGGCTGCGGCGGGAGAGCGGGGTGACATTCCGCTATGGCAATCCGCAGGTCATTTTCCGCGAGACCATCGCCGCCGAGGCCGAGGGGGAAGGCACGTGCCGCAGGCTGATCGGCGACCAGCTGCACCGGGCCCTGGTCCGGGTCGCGGTGCGTCCGCTTCCGCGCGGGCAGGGCAACCGCTGCGTCTCGCGGGTTGCGCCCGGCAGCCAGTCGGACATAGCCGTCAGAGCCATGGAAGACTCGTTGCAGGCCGGAATGCTCCAGGGCTGCCTGGTGGCGGATGTGGAGGCGAGCGTGCTCGAGATCGCCTCTTTCGAGGAGGGCTTGTCGGACCTCGGGGTGCGCATGGCCGCTCTTGACGCCATGAAGGACGCCCTGTCCAAGGCTTCGCCGGTCCTGCTCGAACCGATCATGAACGTGGAGCTGCGTATGCCCCAGGAATACGTCGGCGACTGCGTCAACCTGCTTGGGGCCAAGAACGCGCGCATCCTGGACGTGCGCACCTCGGATTTCGAGTCCGGAATCACGGCCACCGCCCCCATGCGCCAGCTTTTCGGTTTTTCCACGGAGCTCAGGTCGCGGACCAAGGGCAAGGCGTTCTATTCCCTGGTCTTCAGCCGCTACGACGTGGTCGGATAATCAGAGCGCAGGCATGTTGTTTTGTAGTGCCGTTTTCGGCACCCAGCGTGGCAAAGCCCCCGCCTTCAAGGGTCCGGGGGCTTTTTTTGCTGTTTACGAAAAAGCCTGATGCGTCGTGGTTTCGGTCCGATTGTCTGGTAAGAGGTATTGCGTCTTCATCACGTCGTTCACGGCTCCGACGGCCACAGCTCCATGGGGGCGATGTGCAACGCGAAGTCGCAGGGGGCGTGGAAGGTGATCCATTCTCCGCTGTAGGGATGGTACAGCCCGAGCTGGCTGGCGTGGAGCAGCAGACGCTCTCCGGGACCGGCTTCGCCGTAGAGGTTGTCGCCCAGGATGGGGTGCCCCAGGCTGGCCATGTGCACGCGCAGCTGGTGGGAGCGGCCCGTATGCGGGCGCAGCAGGACGAGGGTGCTCTCTGCGATGCGTTCGAGCACCAGATAGTCCGTCAGGGCCGGTTTGCCCGTGGTCCGGCAGACCATCTGCCGGGGGCGGTTGGGCCAGTCGCAGATCAGCGGCAGGTCCACCTGGCCGGAGTCCTCGCGCATCACGCCCCGGACCCGCGCAAGATAGATCTTGCGGGTCCGGCGGTCCTGGAACTGCTGGCGCAGGACCGCCTCGGCCTTGCGCCGGGTGGCCACGACCAGGACCCCGGAGGTGCCCAGGTCCAGACGGTGCACGGCCTGGGCGGTGGGGTGCGTTTCGCGCACCCTGGAGAGCACCGAGTCGAACAGCTCCGGCGTGCGGCCGGGCACGGACAAAAGGCCGCTTGGCTTGTTGACCACGACCATGTCCCGGTCTTCGTGGATGACGATCAGACGGGGTTCAAGCGGAGGGTCGTAGCGCAGCGGTTCAAGAGACATTGCCGACCGCTTCGGATGCCCGTTTTCCGCGTCGGCGAATCCCGGAGCGGGAGCAATCGCGCCGGGGCTTCATTGCAGGATCTCCGGAGCCTGCGCCTTGGGCTCGTGAACGCCGAACTGATCCAACTGCCAGCCGACATCCTTGCCGATCATCCTTTTCTTGCGCACGGTGATCCACCAGATGCCTTTCCACTGCCAGCCGGGGATGGACATGACGTAGTTGCCTTGTCTTTGCAGCGAAGTGGCGATGAGGTCGAGGGTGTTTTCCCCGCGTTCCTGGGGCGCAAGCCCGGTGCGTCGCTCCAGGGTGCTCCGGCCTTGCAGGTGCAGTCCGAGCAGGTCGGTCAGCCCGACTCCCGGAAAGCTCTGGATGAAGGCTCCGGGCACGGCGGGCAGGGTGTGCGCGTCGGGCGCGTTGGTGGTCGTCACGCCGGTCTTGTCGTCGTAAATGGTGACCAGTTCGATGAAGTGCTTGCCCATCCCGTAGTAAAAAACCAGGTAGGTTTTTTCCGCCGCGTTCTTCCAGGTCCGGCAGAAAAGGGATTGCTCCTTGGACACGATCTGGAAGTCGAACATGATGTCGTCCTCGAACCCGTGTTCGCGGGCCCAGTCTTCGGCCTGGCGCATGGGCTGGCGCAGATTCTGGTCCGAGGGCGCGTGGGTGCGCGGAACCATGCGTTCCCGTGGCGAGGCCAGGGCCCCCACGGTGATGCGCATGATCTTGGTGGATAGAAGCCAGGCTCCGATCAGGATGCCGAGCAGCACAAAAGGCAGACCGGTCATGAGTTCTCCGTGACGAATGTCATGTCGTTTTTGTCAGGAACGCCTTTGCGCCAGGCTGTCCAATTCTTTCAGCACCACGGGCAGGATGCCGTCCACGATGCGCGCCACGCCGTCGGCGTTGGGGTGCAGTCCGTCCTCCAACAGCAGGGCCGGGTCGGTGATAACCCCATCCAGGAAAAAAGGGTACAGGGCAAGGCCGTGTTTTTCGGCAAGTTCGGGAAACACGTTTTCGAATTGCATGCGATATGCCGCTCCCCAATTGACCGGAGCCTTCATTCCGGCCAGAATGACCCGGGATCCGGATTCGCGGATCTCCCGGATCATGGCGTCGAGATTCTCGCGCATGCGTCCCGGATCCAGTCCGCGCAGGCCGTCATTGGCCCCGAGTTCCAGGATGACCAGATCGGGCTTGTCCTCCAGCGACCAGGCCAGCCGGTCCCGCCCGCCGCTCGATGTGTCTCCGGACAGCCCGGCGTTGGTGATGCGCACCCTGGCCCCCTGCTCAAGCAGGCGCTGTTCCAATTGGGCGGCGAACGACTTCGAGGGTGGCAGGTTGTAGCCGGCGGTCAGGCTGTCGCCGAAGGCCAGGATGTGTATCTCGGGTTCGGCGCAGGCTCCACGGGACGGGCAGAACACAATGGCGGCCATGACCAGGCTGATACCCCATAAAAGGATGGATGACATGAATAGTACCCCTTCTGTTGCGCTTTCCGATGTTCATTTGACGCTAACCGCCGGTTCGGGACCGGTCAACATCCTGAACGGGGTCAGCCTGACGGTGGAGCCGGGGGAGACCCTGGCCGTGGTCGGGCCATCGGGCTCCGGCAAGACGACCATGCTCATGCTCATGGCCGGGCTGGAAAAACCGTCTTCCGGAACGGTGCGCATGGCGGGCGCGGATCTGACGGCCATGGGTGAGGATGAGCTGGCGCGATTCAGGCGCGAAAACCTGGGCATCGTCTTTCAGGCCTTTCATCTCATCCCGACCATGACGGCCCTGGAAAACGCGGCCCTGCCCCTGGAGTTCGCCCACCACCCGGAGGCCAGAAGCCTGGCCCTGGAGGCCCTGGAGCAGGTCGGGCTGGGACGCCGCGCCGGACATTATCCCTCACAGCTTTCCGGCGGCGAGCAGCAGCGCGTGGCCCTGGCCCGGGCCTTCGCGCCCCGACCGCGCATCATCCTGGCCGACGAGCCCACGGGTAACCTGGACGAGGACACGGGCGCGCGGGTCATGGAGCTGCTATTCAAGATGCAGGCCGAGGAAACGGCCACGCTGGTGATGGTCACCCATGACCGGAACCTGGCCAAGCGCTGCGGTCGCACGGCGGTCATGCACTCGGGCCGCATGGAGGAGCGATGAGCGGCCGGGACTGGGTCGTCGCCCTGACCCTGTGCAGGCGGGAGCTGCGCGGAGGCCTGCGCGGCTTCGGCGTGTTTCTGGGCTGCCTGTTCCTGGGCGTTCTGGCCATCAGCGCCGTGGGCTCACTGGGCCGCGCCCTGGAGGCGGGCCTGGGGGCCGACGCCAAGGCCATCCTCGGTGGAGACGTGAGCGTCAGCCTGACATCGCGCGACCTGAGCCCGGATGAGGCGGATTATCTGCGCGGTTTCGGGGACCTGGCCCGGACCCTGTCCACGCGCACCATGGCCCGCGCCAACGGCGCGTCGGTGCTGGTGGAGCTCAAGGGCGTGGACGCCCTGTATCCCCTCTACGGGACCATGGAGCTTGAAGGCGACGGGGACGTGCAGCGGCTTTTGGCCGAGCGCGACGGCCTTTTCGGAGCCGTGGTCGATCGGGATCTGCTGACCAGGCTCGGTGTGAGGGTGGGGGACGAGATCGATGCCGGCGAGGCCAGGTTCCAGGTGCGCGGCGTGATCGTGCGCGAGCCGGACCGGGTCATGGAGTTTTTTTCCCTGGGGCCCCGTCTCATGGTCGGCGCGGAAGGGTTCCTGGCCACGGGCCTGTCCCAGGCTGGGAGCCTGTTCCGCGTCGAGTACCTGCTGCGGCTCACGGGACGGGACGTCTCGCGCACGGTCGAATCCATCCGCTCCGCCTACCCCGACTCCGGCTGGCGGGTGCGCGACTTCAACCGCGCCGCGCCGCGCATCAGCACCATTCTGGATCGGCTGCGCACGGATCTGACCCTGGTCGGCCTGGGCGCGCTGCTGGTCGGGGGCCTGGGCATCGCCGGAGGGGTGCGCGGGTATCTGGGCGGGAGGCTCGCGCACATGGCGGCCATGAAGTGCATGGGCGGACCCTCCCGCGTCCTGTTCGCCTCCTACCTCATGCAGGTCCTGTTTCTGGGCGGCGTGGGGGCCCTGGCGGGCATGGCCGGAGGAAGCCTGGTGCCGTGGCTGGCCGGGCGTTTCTTCGCGGACATCCTGCCCATCCAGGCCCAAGGCGGCCTGTACCCGGCCCCGCTGATTCAGGCCGCGCTCTTCGGCCTGATCACGACCCTGGCCTTCTCCATGCCGCCGCTTTTTCGCGCCGTGATGGTCAGCCCTTCGGGGATCTTTCGCGGGTACATCGCCGCCGACACGGGTCGTATGCCCCGAGCGGCGATCCTGCCCACGGCGGCGGCTTTCGCCGTGCTGGCGGCCATGGTCTTCCAGTTCGCCGGGGATACGAAGCTCGCAGGCTGGTTCGTGGGCGGCACGGTCGGGGCCTGGCTACTGTTCAAGGGACTGGCCCGGGCCATCCGCTGGCTGGCGGGCAAGGCTCCGCGCCTGCCCTGGGCGAGCTGGCGCATCGGCGTGGCCAACATCCACCGCCCCGGCTCGCCCGGAGTGAGCCTGGTCTTCGCCCTGGGCTTCGGCCTCACGGCCCTGGTGGCCGTGGTCATGGTCAACGTCAGCCTGACCCGGGCCCTGACTGCCGAGCTGGCCCAGGAGGCTCCCGCCTTCTTCTTCATGGACATCCGCCCCGATCAGGTCGGTGACTTCCGGGCCCTGGTCGCAGGCGAGCCGGGGGTGAACAGGCTGGATCTGCGACCCATGATCCGTGGCCGCATCGTGCGTATCGCCGGGGTCCCCGTGGAGAACGCCGCAGTGTCCGAGGAGGTTTCCTGGGCCGTGCGCGGCGACCGGGGGCTCTCCTACAGCCGGGACTTCCCGTCCGGCAGCACTCTGCTGCGCGGGCAGTGGTGGAACGGGGACTACGACGGCCCGCCGCTCATCTCCCTGACCTCGGATCTGGCCGAAGGCTTTGGCGTGGATCTGGGCGACACCCTGACCGTCAACGTCCTGGGCCGCAACATCACCGGCACCATATCGAGCATCCGCGAGGTCGATTGGCGCACCCTGGCCATGCAGTTCGCCGTCATCTTCTCTCCCGGCACCCTGGACAGGGCCCCGCAGACCTGGCTCGGTGCGGCCTATGGGCAGGGCGGCGAGGACGGACTCTTCGCCCGCGTCACCGCCGCCTATCCCGAGGTGGCCGTGATCACCATCCGCGAGGTCCTGGACAGCGCGGCCATGCTCATGCAACGCACGGCCCGCATCTTCCAGGTCATGGCCGGAGTGGCCCTGCTGGTGGGGTTTCTGGTCCTGGCCGGAGCCTTCTCGGCGGACCAGCACCGCCGAATCTACGACAGCGTCATCTACAAGGTCTGCGGGGCCACCCGCCGCGACATCCTGTCCATCCTCGTGGCCGAGTTCTCCCTGGCCGGCCTCTTCACCGGCCTGGGCAGCCTGATCCTTGGCACGCTCACGGCATGGGGCGTGGTCCAGGGCCTGCTCAAGATGCGTTTCGCTCCGGATCTGTCCACCGGCCTTTTGACCGTGCTGGCCGGGGTCGGCATCTCCCTGGTCATGGGCCTGCTTGGCACCTGGCGGGTGCTGGGCAAGAAGGCTTCTCCGTTTTTGCGCAACGAATGAGGCCCTGATCGCGGCATCTGTCCTTTCTTCGGCGCTTCATGTTTGCCTTTGGCAGTAATGATCTGTATTGAAAAAGGAAGATAACCCTATTTTCATACGTATGTCCCTAACGTCAGTCAGGAGGAGACATGGTCCGTTTCCCAGCTTTTGTGCGCAGGATACTTTGCATGAGCGTGGTTCTGGCCCTAACGGTCCTGTGCGGTCCCAGCCAGGCCGAGCTGTCCGATCTGGAAGGAACCCAGGGTCACGCGCCCTCCGACGGCCTCTCCGCCCTCGAGGGCACGGCGGGACATGCGGATGCCGGGACGCCTCCCGTCGACGACGGCATTGCGTGCCAGCCCGGAGCGCCTTGCCTGGAGACGGCCACGCAGCAGCCCCTGCGGGTCCTGCCGCGCCCTTTCTCAAGCATCTACCGGGACGCGGCCGCCGACCAGGAAGCGGTGGTCACGGCCAACGTTGCGGCCTTCAAGCCGCTTTACGTCTTTGATCGAAAGGATCTGGATCTGACCCGGCCCGAGGAGCCCCGGGGCTGGTATCAGGTGGGTCGTACGCGCGCGGCGGCGGAAGGCTGGATGCAGGCCAAGGACGTTCTCGAATGGCGGCAGGCCCTGCTGGTTTCCTACACCCATCCGGGCAACGAGCTTGAAGGGCGCAGCCCCGTGCTCATGTTCCGCGATCGTTCCGCCCTGGAGGCCATCGTCGACGATATGGACATGGCGGGCAAGGCCAAGACCCTCTACGAGGGCGTCGCGGCCGGCAACATTCCCGACGCCGTGGTCAGCATGGAGCCCAAGCGCTTCGTCGACATCACCAAGCAGTTCTACGTCCTGCCCATATTGCAGTGGTCCCAGACCCAGATAAACGGCGACGACGTCCGCCTTCTGCAGGTAGCGGCGGCAGTGCCGGGCGCACGCGGGGCCGACACGGTGGGCAACGCCGACTACCTCGAACAGGCCCAGGTGGGCCGCGGCGAGGGCGGCGCGGTCATGCGCGACGTCAAGACCGACATCGTCTTCGTCATCGACACCAGTCGCAGCATGCAGCCCTTCATCGACATGACCCGCGAGGCCGTGGCGCAGATGAGCAGGCAGTTCAGCGCCGAGACGGCGGATCGGTTCCGTTTCGGCCTGGTGGTCTACCGCGATTCGCTGGAAGCCGCCCCGCAGCTGGAATACGTGACCCGCAACCTCACGCCCGAGCTTGTCAGCGCCGACCAGCTTGTCGGCCTGCTGGAGAAGGATGGCGGGGCCACGGCCGTGGGCAGCGTGGACTACGCCGAGGAGGCCTTCGCCGGGGTGGATGTGGCCCTGCATTCGAAATGGCGCGAGGGCGCGCTTCGTTTCGTCATTCTTTTGGGTGATGCCAGCTCGCATCCCAAGGGGCACAAGCAGAACACGACCGGCAAGGACGAGACCGACCTGCGCCGCGAGTACGACGACGCACAGGTCCATCTGTTCGCCATCCACCTGCAGGACCCCCGCGCCAAGGAGGACCACCCGCGCGCCCTGGCCCAGTTCAGTCATCTGGCGCGGGTGCGCGGCGACGAGTCCAGCTCGGCCATCAAGGAGGTCAACGCCTTCGAAGAGGGTGAATACCGGGCCCTGGCCGAGCACCTGACCGGGCGCATCAACACGTTGCTCAGCCAGACCATGGGCGGACAGCCCACCGACGCGGCGGCCCCCCTGGCCGAGTTCGACAAGCTCTGGGAGGCGGCCCTCATCGAGTACGTGGGCAAGGACGCCAACCCGCCCAAGGACATCGTGGCCTGGGCCATGGACCGGGATCTGATCAATCCTGCCGACAAGGCCCTGGACGTGCGCGTTCTGGTCACGCGCGAGCAGCTCTCGTCCCTGGCCCAGACCCTGGATCAGGTGGTGCAGGCCGTCATGCGCGCCCAGGTCACCCAGGGGCAGTTCTTCGAGGCCCTGCAAGGCGTGGCCGGGCAGGCCATGAAGCGTCCCGAGGATCTGGGCGGGGCGGTGCGCCTGGCCGAAACAGGGCTGCTCCCGGCCTTCATCCAGAGCCTGCCGTACAAGAGCGACATCCTGGCCCTGACCGACGACATGTTCGCCAGCATGACGGCCGAGCAGCGCTCGCAGCTGGAGTGGAGCATCCTGGCCAAGCTCGACCAGTACCGGACCATCAACGAGCAGGTCGATGCCTGGTTCCGCGTCAACGACACGGACCCCGATCAGGACATGGTCTATCCGCTGCACCTGGACTATCTGCCTTAGGAGGGCCCGTGTCCGGCATGCCGCCCATGGTCCGCCTGGAGGGACTGGTCAAGACGCGCAGCCAGAGCGAAAGCGTCTTCGAGCTGCGTGTGCCGTCCTTCGAGGTCGGGCCGGGACGCATGGTGGCGGTCATCGGCGAGAGCGGGTGCGGGAAAAGCACCCTGCTCGACATCCTGGCCCTGGTCATGGAGCCGACCACGGTGACGCGTTTCGAGGTCGTCACCGGCCCTTCGATTCCTCCCGTCGACGCGGCGGCCTTGTGGGCCAATGGCGACGAGGCCGCCCTGGCCGCCCTGCGGCGGGACAACTTCGGCTACGTCCTGCAGACCGGCGGCCTGCTTCCTTTCCTCGACGTGCGTCAGAACATCCTGTTGCCCGGCAGCTTGAACGGCGGGCGTGTCCCGTCGGAGCGGATCGAGGCTTTGGCCGTGGGCATGGGCGTGGCCGGATGCCTGGACCGCATGCCCGCCTCCCTGTCCATCGGCCAGCGCCAGCGCGTGGCCATCCTGCGCGCCCTGGCCCATGGTCCGCGCCTGGTTCTGGCCGACGAGCCCACGGCCGCCGTGGACAAGGGCCGGGCCCGGTCCATCATGGACGACATGCACCGCCTGGCCCGGGACGAATCCGTGGCCGTGGTGGTGGTCACCCATGACGTGGACCTGGTCATGGACCGCGCCGACCTGACCTACACCTTTGATCTCGAACACGAGTCCGACAGCGTGACCCGCTCCGTGTGCCGACCCGTGACGGGGGGGGTGCCATGAGCGCCGGGCCCTTGCGGCGCATTCCGTTCCTGGCCGCGGCCCATCTGCGTCACGAGTGGGTCCTGACCCTGTGTCTGGTCATCGCCCTGGCCGCCGTCATTTCGCCGCTCTTGGTTCTGCTTGGTCTCAAGCACGGCACCATCCAGACCCTGCGCGAGCGCCTGGTGGAAGATCCGGTCTTCCGGGAGATCCGGCCCACCCAGACCCGGGAGTTCGCTCCTGCGTGGTTCGAAGACCTGGCCGCCTGGCCCGGCGTGGGCTTTCTGACACCGACCATCCTGCCCCTGTCCTCCGTCCTTTCCGTCGTCCTTCCGGATACTTCCGGCACCACGCTCTTCGACCTCATCCCTACGGCTCCCGGCGACCCACTGCTTCTGGAGAACGGCGGGACCGTGCCCGGCGAAGGCGAGGTCGCGCTGACGGCCGAAGCCGCCCGGCTTGCCGGAGTCGTGGTCGGTGACGAGATCGCGGCCCGGGTGACCCGTTCCCGGGGCGGGCGCGGCGAGGCGGTGGAGGCACGGCTGCGGGTCGCCGCCGTGCTGGACCAGCGGGCAGGTTCCCTGCCGAGGGTCTATGCGCCATTGTCCTTCGTGCTGGACGTGGAGGCCTACAAGGAGGGCTACGCGGCCCCGGCGCGGGGTTGGGCGGGAGAAACCCCGCAGCCCTATCCGAGCTACGACGGGGCGGTGCTCCTGCTGCCCGCGCCCTTGCAGCCCATCGTGCGTTCGGGCCTGGCCATCAACACCGGCTTTGGCCGCGTCACGGAGATCACTGCCGAGCGCGTGCGGGAGCTGCTTGGCATCGTGCCGCCGGATGGGTTCGCCTGCTATGAATTGCCCGCTCCCGGCCAGCCCGTGACCGCTTCCAGCATCCGCGCCGTGGAACAGAAGCTGCGGGGCCATTCCCGCGTTTTGTTGCCGTACGTCCGCGACGCGCTGCTGCGCGCGGGCGATCGCGAGCTGCGCCCCGTGGGCCTGTCCCTGGACGAGAGCCAGGCGGCCCTGTTGGGGCTTGAACCGACGCCCTGGCCAGGATTCAGCGGTCGTTTGCCGGAAGGCGGGGCGATCCTTAACAGCCTGTGGCCGAATGCCGATGCCTTGGGCCAGGGCGAGGCCGTGGCCGTGCGCGCTCCGGGCCTGGCGGATGTCGATTTTTTTCTGCGCGTGGCCGGGGAAACCGTCCTTGACCGTCCGGTGGTCCCGGTGGAGCTTCTGGGCGTGTTGCGCACGGCCTCCCAGCGCGCCGTGGCCTTTGACCCCGATTCCGAATCCTTCCGCATGGCCAGGGGCGGGTTTCGGGGCTTTCGGCTCTACGCCGCGAGCATCGACGACGTGCCGGAACTGTATCGCAGGCTCAAGGAGCAGGGCGTGGAGGTCGTGGCCGAGGTGGAGGCCATCGAGCGTATCCGCGTTCTGGACCAGGGTCTTTCCAGACTTTTCTGGCTCATCGCGACCCTGGGGCTCTTTGGCGGGACCGGCGTGCTCGTGGCCAGCCTGTACGCCGCCGTGGAGCGGCGGCGCAGGGACCTGGGGGTGCTGCGGCTTCTGGGCTTCGCCAGGCGGCACGTCTTCTTTTTTCCCATGGCCCAAGGCCTTATCATCGCGACGCTGGGGCTTGCGGCCGGATTCGTCGGATACGCAGTCCTGGCCGGGGCCATCGACCGCGCCTTCGCCATGGACCTCGCTCCGGGGGAGGCGTTCTGCATCCTGCCGGGAGGCTATGTCCCCTTCTTCTGCCTTTCAACCCTCGCCCTGGCGTCCCTGGCGTCCCTGGCTGCCGCCTGGCGGGCAACGTGCATCGATCCTGCGGAGGTCATTCGTGAGCAGTGACGGTTTGTGGAAGCGGCGTCTGTCCGCGACGGTTCTCTTTCTGGCGCTTTGCCTCGCGACGGCAATCCCTGCTTTGGCCGAGGCTCCCGCGCCGACCCCGTACAACCCCAAGCCGGCCGAGGGGGACCTGGTCCTGCCCATGCCCGGCGAGGCGGAGATGGTGTTCCGCCGGGCGCGGGTTCCGGGCAAGGGCTTCTGGGGCGATCAGCGCCGCATCATCCAGATCGGCGACGCCTCGGGCGGCATCTTCGAGGGCCTGCAACGGACCCAGATCAGCGGCTCCTTTCCGGCGGGAGAGGATGGAACCTGGGAAATCGTCCTGGGCAAGTACGAATTGACGAAAGGGCAATTCGCGGCGGTCATGGGCATGGAAGCCCTTCTGGCCGCCAGCGGCGACCCCGAGGATCAAAAGCTGCCGACCCTCCAGGGCCGGGCCTTGCGTGACGCCCTGATGAAGCCTCTGACCTACGTCGGTCATGGCGACGTCGCGGAGTTCATCCGCCGCTACAACCTGTGGCTTTTCGATCCGGCCCACCCCGAACGCCTGGCCGCCATGCCCAGGCTGGGCGGCGTGCCCGGTTTTCTGCGGCTGCCCACGGAGGACGAGTGGGAATACTGCGCGCGGGGCGGGCTTTCGGCCATCCAGGCCGGGACTTTTGACGACCGGCTGCCCTTCGCGGCCCCCAAGACCGACGAGTTCGCCTGGCATCTGGGCAACGCCAAGCACCAGCTCCGTCCCGTGGGCCTGCGCCAGCCCGACGCGCACGGCCTGCACGATCTTTTCGGCAACGCCCAGGAAATGACCTCCGGCCTGTTCCGTCCCGAGATATGGCAGGGCAAGCCCGGCGGGGTGCCCGTGCGCGGCGGCAGCGTGTCCACTCCGGCGGCGGACCTGCGCAGCTCCCTGCGCGCGGAACTCGATGTGTACGCCTGGAACGCCGACGAGAAGAAGGTCGAGGAGCGCAAATCCTTCAACACCGGCGCGCGGCTGGCCATCGGTGCCAACGTCGTGGTCGGCACGGCCCAGCGCGGCGAACTCGAGAAAGAGTACGAGGCCTACAAGGCCGACCTGCGAAAGACCATGCCCGTTGGCCGCACCCTCGATAATCTGGTCAGTCAGGCCTCGGTCCAGATCGGCGCGGCCGACCCCATCATCGAGCGCCTGATCAAGGACAATCCGGCCCTCAAGGAGCCCCTGGGGGCGGTTCAGTCCACCCTGGACAAGGCCAGGGAGCGCCTTGAACTGGCCCAGCGCGAGAGCGCGCGCAGCCTGGCCCAGGACGCGGCCCGCAACGGGGTCAACCTGTCGGTCTATCTGTCCCGCCTGGAGCGGCTGACGGAAACGCTGACCCTGGCCAAGGAACTTGCCGAGACCTCGACGCGCTACCAGGAGCAGGTCGCGGCGGTGGAGAAGTCCATGGCCGAGCTTGAGAAGGCGCTGGGCGAGCAGATGCAGGGCTACAAGGACAAGATCGGGACCCTGGGCGAGTACGAGAAGGCCTACATCGACTTCGCCTTCACGGAGCTTGAGGCCCGGGAAATGACCAAACGCGAACGTCTGGTCATGAAGCTGCTCAAAGGGCACGCCCGGAACTTCGCGGAGCAGCGCCGGGCGGACACCGATCTTTGGCTGGAGGAGTTCCGCAAGGGCTTCGCCGAATTTTCAGATTCATAAAATGAACATTTTCAGGAGGATGACGTGATGAAAAAGATGGCGCAAGTGCTTGTCGTGGTGTTTCTGGTCGTTGCCCTGCTGCCCGGATGCGCGACCATGTCCGACCAGAACCGCACCAAGGCCGAAGGCACCGGCGTAGGCGCGGTGCTGGGCGGTCTGCTCGGCTACGCCGTGGGCGGCGGACGCGGAGCGGCCATCGGAGCCGCGGCCGGCGCGGGCCTGGGCTTTCTGGTCGGCAACGAGATAGCCAAGCGCAAGCAGGCCTACGCAAGCACGGAGGAGTTTCTTGATGCCGAGATAGCCAACACGCAGGAGTACAACAAGACGGCCATCGCCTACAACGCGCAGCTTTCCAAGGACGTGGCCACGCTGGAAAAGCAGTCCAAGACCCTGCGCGCCCAGTACGACAAGGGCACGGTGGACAAGAAGGTTCTGGCGGCCAAGAGCGACGAGCTGCAGAAGAAGATCGACGCCAGCAAGAAGCTTGAAGACACCCTGGCCAAGGAGCTCGAGGTCCAGACCGCCATCCTGGCCGACGAGAAGAAGGCCCGTCCTGCCGGCGACCAGTACGTCGCGCGTCTGGAAAAGGAAGTCGGCACGCTGCAGAAGAACCTGGACAAGCTGCGGGATGGCAGCACCCAGCTGGCCCAGATCGACCAGAGGCTGAGCGTATGAGGACGGCGATACTCATTCCCATGCTGCTGGCGGCCATGTTGCTGGGCGGTTGCGCGGGCCAGCACGACCCGCGCACGGGCGGTTTCTTCGGCGGGGTGGCCGGGCTTGGCAGCGGCGGCTACAAGGATCGTGTGGCCGAGCGCGAGGCCCGGCTCGAAGAGTTGCGGGCCACCCAGCGCGAACTTGACGCCGAAAAGGGTCAACTGGAGACCCAGAAATCGGCGGTCCAGGCCCTGGTCGACAAGGACCAGGCGCGGGTGAAGGCCATGCAGGCCGAGATAGCGGCCCTGGACAAGAAGACCAAAAGCCTCGCCGCCCAGGACGGCGCGGACGCGCAGCGCGTGGCCGATCTGCAGAAGCGCGTCGCGGACCTGAAAGGGAAGATGAACCGGCAGGCCTCGTCCCTGGATGATCTGGAAGGCAGCGGCCTTGGCGACGCGGACATGGACCTGCGCCGCAAGCAGCTCGAAAAGCAGCGCGACGCCCTGCGCAAGGAATACGATTTGCTCATGAAGATGCAGATGGAACTGGCCCAGTGAGGGTGGCGTGTTTCTGGATGCTGGCCGCGATGCTGGCCTTGATGACTCCTGCGGGGGCGCAGTGCGCCCCCCTGGAGGAGATCCGCCGGATTCTGCTGCGCGAGGCCCTGGTTCCCCCGAATCATGCGGACCTGGAAAAACTGGACGAGGCCGGTCTGCCCGCCTTTCTGGAACGGTTCGACCCTTATGCGCGCTATTTCCCGGCGCGGGAATACCAGTCTCCCGTGACCGGACGCGAGGCCTGGATCGGCATCGGCGCGGAGCTGATCGTGCGCGGCGAGGGGATTTACCTTTCCGTCTTCCGTGGCGGCGCGGCGGACACGGCGGGAGTGCCGGACCGCTCCCGTCTGCTGGCCGTGGACGGCAAGGCCGTGGCCGGGCTCGATGCCCAGGCCGTGGCGGCACTGCTCAGGGGGGAGGAAGACACTCTCGTGCGCCTGACGTTGGCCCGGCCCGGCGGGGCTGATTTTGACGTCCGGGTCGCGCGCGAGGCCTTCAAGCCCCTGGACGTGGAGCCCGTGCCGCCGGGGGACCGGCAGGTGCTGCGCGTCCGGGAGTTCGTCGGCGGCATGACCCGGCCCGCGCTGCAGGCCACCATCGATTTTCTGGCCCGAAAGGGCGCGGGGCGTGACGGGCTGCTGATCATCGACCTGCGCGACGCGGGCGGCGGCGATCTTTACGAGGCCTTCGACATGGCCGGCATGTTCCTGCCTGCGGGAACGCTTCTGGGCACCATCCAGGACCGGGGCGAGATGGCGCGCGCAGTGCGGGCCCCGTCAGGGGAAAAGTACTCCATGCCGCTGGCCCTCATCGTCGGCCCGGACACGGCCAGCTCCGCCGAGATCTTCGCCGGGGCCCTGCACCGGCAGGGCCGGGCCCTGCTTGTGGGGCGGCGCACCCACGGCAAGTGCAGCTCCCAGACCGACGCCCGCCTGTCCGACGGCTCGGTGCTGCGCTACACGAACCGGGACGTCCTGCTCCCGGATGGCAGCTCCTGCTCCGGGGCGGGCCTCGTGCCGGACAGGGAAGTGTCCGAGGCCGAGCTTATGGATCTGGCGGGGCTTGTGCGGGTGGTGGACAGCATCCTGGCCGGGAAATGATTTTTGAATGGAGCTGCCGGGACGAACCGCAGTCACGGCCTGATCGAAATTGGGGACTGTCGTTCGCGCCGAGAATCAAGCGCGTTGAACACGGAGGCAAAATGAAAGCTTGGCTCGCTCTTCTTTTTTTCATGCTGATTCTGGCGCATCCGGCTCTGGCCTCCGAACCGGCCCATGACGCGCTTCCGCCCGAGCTGCTCAGGCTGCGGGACGAAGGGCGGCTCACGGTCAGGGCCCTGTGGGCCTGGAAGCTGGTCCCGCCGTCCACTGCGGAAACGGCCATGGCGTTCCGCGTCCTGGGCCTGGACCTCATTTCCGCCGACAGGGCGCAGCTTGCTTCCTGGCTGGGGCAAGCGGATGAGGGGAAGCTCGTGTTGAGCCAAGACCAGCGAGATGTTCTCGAACAGCTGATCAGCCGCATGGATGAAGGTTTGCCCGCAGGCGGACAGGCCGCTTCCGGGGCAGCTGACTCCGGGGAGCTTCCCGTGGCCGAAGCCGGCGGCAAGGTCGAGGCTCCGAATCTCGCCAAAATGCTTGAAGATCTTGGCGCCCGGGCTGACGGCGGCGATCCCGGGGCGAAGGTCGGCCTGGCCCTTGCGGTCAGGGCCGGCATCGACGGAGCGCCCGACCCGATCCGGTCCGTGGCCCTGCTTGAGGAAGCCGCGGGAGCGGGGGATGCCGATGCCATGGCGCTGTTGGCAGACGAATACGAGTCCGGCCTGTGGGTGCCGCAGGATGTTGAGAAGGCCGGGCAGCTGCGCCGGAAGGCCGCGGAAGCCGGATCGCAACTGGCGCAGTGGGGGGTCAAATGAACAGCGCGGCAATGCACCGGACAGTCGTTTTGGCTCTGGCCCTGGTTATTGCCTGGGCAAGCGTTTCTCTCGCCTCGGAACTGAAACAGCCCACGCAGGCCGAGATGGTCGAACAGATCGCCGTGGACGACAGCCTGAAGGCGGTCATGAAGGCCTTTCTCAGCGCGGGCTTGACGTACGACTCGCTCCCGGAAGGGGCAAGCGGGGAGCTTCGCGCCGCGCTTGAGTACTGGAAGGGAAACAAGGACGGACTCAAGGAATTTGCGGGCAGGATCGGCAAGCTGGCCGGTTCCAACCGCGAGCAGCTCCTGGACATGATCAAGAACAAAAAACTGCGCGAGTTCGCTGTCGCCGCGCTGGACGAGAGCGCCTCCGGGGCTTTCCGCAATGTCGGCACCGACGGATTGAAAAAGATTGTGGCCTACAGCGGAGACGCCCTGGACGAAGCCGGAGTTCGGGCGTTGGCGCTCATGAATCGGGTCGATGACGCCATCACCTCGCTGGGGAAGGTTCCGGCGCAGCTGGCCAAGGAGCTCAACGAAGCCCTGCGGCAACTCACTCCAACAAAGCTCCGGGCGGCCCGGCAAATCTTGTCCGAAAAAGGCGTCAAGACGGTGGTGAAGGAGTACCTGGTCAAAAACCCCGGCGTCATCGGCACCTTTGTCGACGGCGCTTTTGTCCTGCTCGTCGACGCGCCCGCCCTGTGGGCCATGAGCGACGCCGAGGAAGCGGCGGCCAGCGCCACGGGCACGGGTTTCGGCTTTGCGGCCCAGACGGCCGGGACGGCCGCCACCGCCGCGCTGGGAGGGGGCTTTTTGCCGGGCCTGGTGGTCAGTTGGACAAGTTCGCAGGTCAAGGAAGCTGTCACGGAGATGATCATGCTTCAGTACGATCTCGCCAACGCGGCCATGAAAGAGCAGTGGGCGGACATGGAGCTGCGCATGAACGCCATTCGCGGCATGCTCAAGGTCGACGAACTGCTCAAGACCGGGAAAGTGGCCAAGGCCGCCGACTATCTGGCCAAGGTCGAACGCTACGCCATGGAGCACAATTTCCCTAGCGAGGGCGTTTTCGAGAAAATTCAAGACTTGAAGGGCATCGTGGCCAAGGCCGAGGAGCGCAGGGCTGCCAATCAGGTCATTGCCCAGGCGCGGGTGCCGTACATGTACGGGTACAGGCTGGCCAGCCAGGGGCGAAATCTGACCCAGGCCCGGGCGCACGTCGAGGAGGCCCTGGCCGTGCTGCAGGAGGCTGTGGGGCGCTACCCCGAGCTTGCGGATAGGGTGCGGCAGACGCAGGAACTGATCGCGCAGATCGACCGCATGATCGCGGGCGCTCCTCCCCTGGGGCAGGCAACGGTCAGCGGGCCGGACTCGGTGGCGCCCGGAGAGGTCGTGCATTTCGAGGTCAGCCTGACCGGCGGCATCCCCGATTATCGGCCGGTGGACATGGGCGGCTACGGATTGTCCACAGGCGCGGTGTTCTACTGGGAGGCCCCGGCGGAACCAGGCGTGCGGACCGTGACCTTCAGGATCCGGGACGACGCGGGAAAGATCGCCGAGGTGACCAAGGATGTGGAGGTGGCTGGTGATACCCAGGACACGGAGATGACCGGAGAGATATGGGAAATCATGCAGAACACGCCCGTAATGACCATCACCATGCCGCTCAAGACGTTCAAGGTGAAGATTACTCCGGGCGCAAAAATCTCTTTTCCCGTGGATTACAAATCGGGCGACTTCCAGATCAAGGGCTCGGGCCTCGTCACGCTGTCCGGAGACGGCCGGATGATTGAACTTTTGAGCATGGATACGGAAAGCATCGATATTAAATCCGGTGAAGTCTGGGGGCAGGAAGAGCTGCGGGTCGGGCCTTTCAAACTGTATTCCGCAGACAGGAGAAATCATGACGCTCCGGCTTCCGTAACCAATGCCGACAGACTTTATTATGTCTACGCTTCGGGATTCAAGGAAGACAGGGGAACCCTTCGCATGGGTGAGGCGGAGTTCGGATACGACAGCGGCAACAACTTCGTGAAAAAGGGTTTCAAGTGGCACGATGTGCAACGCCTGGATTCCTCTTCCAACTACTATTCCCACTATGAGACGATTTATTTTCATTTCGACGAAGACAGGAAGTGATACCCAAGGAGGAAGAATGAGACAAATTCTCAGGGCGCAGTTGTTGGCAGTGTTGTTTGTGGCGGTGGTGGGCGGTTTGTGTTTTGATCATGGCCGCGCCTTTGCCTCTGCCGTGGAAACCGCCACCGGCCCCGAGGGGCTGCTCGAACTCGAACAACAGGGCAAGACCACTGTGCGCGCCCTGCGTGCCTGGGGTCAATTGCCGGACAAATACATGAGCCTCGCCCAGAAGATGCGTCAGGAGGCGGGTCTTGACCTTCTGGGCGCCGACCTGGAACAGGTCGAACTCTGGAGCGCCCAGGACGACACGCTCATGGCCCCGTACCGGGCCGAGCTGACCGAGCTTGCGGGCTACCTGGAGCGGGGCGAGCATCTGCAGTGGACGCCCGCTGCCGAGGGGGCGTCGGTGCCGGCCGGGACCCTGGTGCGCAGTGGCGGCACGCGCTGGACCCAGGCCGTGGACGGACCGGCGACAATTCCTGCGGCCTCGGCCCAGCCCGTCCAGACAGACGCGGCGGCGGCCGAACCCGCCGCATCGAACGGGACGAATACGGCGGCCTCCCTGCCTGCGACCGCTCCCGGCGACCCGGGGCCAAGCGATGGCGTGGAGTTTCCCCTCAACGATCAGGTGCCGGGAACGTACAGGGTCAAATTGCAGGTGGAGGGGCTTTCCGTCGCCGCTTCGCAGGACGACCCCTATTTCCAGCGGCGTCTGCAGCGCATGCTGCCCGAGGATCCCGCCGTGCTGGCAGGGGAGAAAGCGTATTTCAACAAGCTTGACGAATATCTGAACGTCAACCCCGTGCTTGAAGGCGACGCTTCCTACAACCTCGTCCTGGGGTTCGCCACCCCGGACACGCCGGTGGTCATCCGCGTCGACGCCCCCGAGAACCCCGAGATCCCCTTGAGCGAAAGGGAGATCGCGGACGGGGTTTCCTATCGCGTGGCCGGCAAGTCGGTTTATGTGTACGAACACGACGAGGCCAGGGGCGACGCCGACATCGGTTTCGATGACAAGGTGGACGGCGTGGTGCGCTGGACCCCCCGCGTCGACCCCGGCACCGGTCGCCCGGTCGGTCCCAGGGTTCTGGGCATATACATGTCCTACCGGATCAAGAAGTACATCGGCGATAACGAACTGGGCACCTTGCGCACCAGCCAGCACCGCATCGGCTGGGTCGTGGCGGCCATGCCGGGCGACGTGTACGAGCATGAGGGCGCGCTGTACGCCGTGGGTCAGGAGGAGTCCCTGTCGGCGGGCGTTTCCGCCGGACCGGCTCCCGCGCCGGAGAAGTTTGATTTTCAGTTGCCGCAGTACGCCCTGGACGAGACCGCCATCGGCCTTTCGGAGGATCTGCGCCATGTGGCCTGGGTCGAGGGCGAGAAAGAGGGAAAGAAGCGCGTTGTCGTCAACGGCCTTCCCGGCAAGTGGTACGATGACGTGAAGGGATATGCCTTGCGCTTCACCCCCGGGGGCGAGATGTTGCGTTTTGAAGCGGAACTGGGCGGCAAGGAGATCCCGGTGTTCAACGGGGCCGACGGGCCGATCTTTGACGACATCGGATTTGTGGAGATGAGCGCGAGCGGAAACCACGTCCTGGCCGGAGGCAAGGCGGGGGACGTGTACCGGGTCTATCTCGACGGCAAGCAGGTGCGTGAGACGAGCGTCTCCGTGCGGGACGGAGCCGTGTCCGATAACGGAAAAGCCGTCTGGATCGAAGGGGGCCGGGACCCTCACAACGGGGCCGAGTTCGCCATGGTCGTGAGCGCAGACGGTTCCGAAGGGCAAAAGTATCCGGCCATTCACGGCAGCCCCCGCTTCACGCAGAATCGCGCCGAACTCTATTATATCGCCGGAAAAGAGGGCGGGGACCGCTTTCTGGTGCGCGACGGCGAAGAACTGAAGCCCACCATGGGCAGCGGCTACAAGTTCACGGTGACCCCCGACGGCGCCTTTTACGCCTATGTCGCGCAGCTCGACGCGGTGAGGTCGATGGTGGTCAACGGGCAGATCGGTCCCGATTTCACTGAAATCTGGGATCCGGCCACCTTCAGCGCCGACGGCCAGCGGCACATCTATTCGGCCAGGAAGGGGAAGGAAGCTTTTCTGGTGGTCGATGGCCAGATCGTTTCCCACGGCTTCGGAGCGCTGGAAAGCGTCGTCGGCGAAACCTTCAGCCCCGACGGCAGCCGCTGGGCAGCGGGCTTTCAGCTCAGTGGCGAGGAATACGTCGTCGTCGCGGACGGCAAGGAGATAGGCCGGGGCCAGGGCTCGCCCCGGCGGATCGTTTTCAGCCCCGACGGGAGCAGGGTGGCGTGGCTGGAGAAGCGGAAGAAGTCCGCGCGCGTCTGCCTCGATGGACAGGCCGGGCCGGAGGCGGGGGACATCTACGACGAGGAGCCCCCGCAGTTCAGCCCCGACGGGCGGCATCTGATCTACTTCACCCGCGACCGCACGGAAAAGAAGATGCGCATCGTCGTGTTCGGCGGCGAGGAACGCGTTCACGATCTCATTCCGCCTCGCGCGGTGTTCGTGGAGGGCGGCCTTGAGTACCTGGCCATCGACGGGACCCACTTCCGGCGCGAAAGCATTCCCCTCGACTAGAAAAGAAGGCGGCCCGTTCCCCGGTCAGGAGCGGGCCGCTTTCATCTTTAAAAAGGAGACGGAAATGGCGGAAGAAAGAAGAGCTTCGGCCAAAAAACGCTCCAAGCCCGCAAGTCCGCTGACCCCTGAGCAGACAACGGCCTGGGTGCGAACCTATGGCCGCCACTCGCGCATCTACGCCTGGGGTTTCTTCGCGCTGATCCTGCCCGTGATCCTGGGACTGATCTGGTGGGAGATGGGCGAGATAAATGAAGACGTGATCTACTCCTTCGGGTTCGCGGCCGCAGTGACTTTTCTTCTGGCCCGATGGTCCCGCAAGCGGACGACGCAGAGCTGGACCGGGGTGGTGGAGGAGCTGTTCATGAAAAAGGTGCGGACGCGCCGCGACGGGGATCAGCAGGGCGATGCCGTCTACAGCCCCAGGGCCAAAATCCGTGCCCGGGGTGGCAAGAGGCTGACCCTGCGTCTATCCGAGGCCCTGTACGGGTATTTCGCCCCCGGCGACATGGTGTTCAAGATTTCCGGGCTGGACTGGCCGGAAAAGGCGGAGCTGGACCGCGAGGAGCGGGTCTGCCTGGCCTGCGGCAACCTCTACACCCAGGGCGCGGGGACGTGTCCGCGCTGCCGAGCCCCGGAGCCGGACCACGGGACGCTGGTCCGCCTGGTCGGATGCGAGTGAACCAATACAAGGGAGGCCGCCCATGCCCAAGGTTGTGACAACTCTCATTTCCGCGTGTTTCCTGCTTGCCGCGCTGGCCCTTGTGCCCCTTGGCACGGCCGCCGCCCTGAAACACGACGAGGTGGATGCCAAACTGCTGGAGCTGGCCCGCGAGGGCCAGTTGACAGTCAGGGCCCTGCAGGGCTTCGGGCTTCTGGACGAGGGGCACCGGAAGCTCATTCTGGAGCTGCGGTCCAAAGGAAAACAGGACGCCCTCTCGGCGGACGGTGCGCAGATCGACGCCTGGCTGGCCGATGCCGCAAGCGGCAAACTGGAACTGACTCCCGAGCAGCAGGCCGGGCTCGCGCAGACCCGGGAGCTGTTCAGGCAGGTCGAGGCCCTGGCTTCATCCGCACCGTCCGGAGGGAACGAGACCGGCGGGGCAGCCC
>JAEWKZ010000094.1 GCA_023393525.1 Pseudomonadota bacterium
TTGGCGACGACGCCGAGGCTCTGCGGGAGCGCGGCTACGCGGTCGTGGCCTTCGACATCTCGCCTTCGGCCATCGACATGTGCCGCAAGCGCTACCCCGACAGTTCCGTGGAGTACCTCGTCGCCGATCTCTTCGATCATCCCGGCCACTGGCTGCGCGGCTTCGACCTCGTGTACGAATGCAACACCATCCAGATCCTCACCGGCCCAAACCGCGCCAGAGCCCTGAGCGCCATCGCGGAGCTGGCCGCACCGGGAGGCGAAATCGTGGTGTCATGCCGCAGCCGGGAGATCGGCGACCACTCGCAGACATTCCCCATTGCCCTGGACCGGAACGAAATCGACGGCTTCGTGCGGGCCGGTCTCATCGAAAGATATTTTCTTGCCTACGACGACAACCAAGAGCCACCCGTCCCCCATTTCTTTGCGGTCTATTCGCGACCGACCAATAAGTGAGGTAACAGGTAAACTGTTCCGCTCATAGGGTGAAGGATGGTTTCAAAAACAATGGTGCCAATGGAAGAAAGTCAATTCCACGATGAGCAGAAAGGTCGATTAATAGTGGGTACGGCGCCCTTAACACAGCTCTCAGAATGAAATACATTTTTTCTTCTTGAAACAGGCACTGCACCAAACTTTTTCAAAATATTGTGAAGGCGTAATTTGCGTGCGGGGAATGGTGGGGGGAAAGAAAAAGGGCCTACAGGTGGTTTTCCTGTAAGCCCTTGATTTCTCTGGTGCGCAATGCAAGAATCGAACTTGCGGCCTTTAGCTCCGGAGGCTAACGCTCTATCCAACTGAGCTAATTGCGCACGGGGAAAGACTGTCTATGCAGACGCCTCGCGCTTGTCAAGCTTTCGTGTCTGATATAGCCGGATGAGCCAAACTGAATTTTCGAGGTGCCCCATGACGGTTTCACGACGCATCATCCTGGCCGTTTCCGGAGCCAGCGGCATGGAGTATGCCCGGTGTCTGGCCCGCGCCCTGCGCGAGGTTCCGGGGCTTGAGCTGCACGGGATCATTTCCGACGGCGCACGCGAGGTCTTCCGGCACGAACTGGAATCCGACGCGGGGGCACTTTTGTCCTCATTCCATGTTCTGCACGATTCCGCCAATATCGCGGCCCCTCCGGCCAGCGGTTCCTGGGAGCATTCGGGCATGATCGTCTGTCCGTGCTCCATGGCCAGTCTGGCGGCCATCGCCACCGGAGTCGGCTCGAACCTCCTGCACCGCGCCGCCGACGTGACCCTGAAGGAACGCCGCCCGCTGATCCTGGTGCCGCGCGAAACACCCTTGAGCGAAATCCACCTCAAAAACATGCTGCGCGCCCATCGGGCAGGGGCCGTGATCATGCCGCCCTGCCCCGGTTTCTATCACCGTCCCGCGTCCATTGAGCAGCTGGTGTCCCAATTCGTGGGCCGCATCCTCGAACAACTCGGGCTGCCCCACGACCTCTACGCCCGCTGGAGTTGAAAGCAGTTGCCCGCCGGGACACTTGATGATAGCCCCAGGCCGATGTTCGACATAACTCAGACTCTCCACCATTTTTCCATAATAGCCCTGCCCTTCTTTCTCGGCATCACCTGCCACGAAGTGGCGCACGGATACGTTTCCTACCTCATGGGCGACCCCACGGCCAAGCATGCGGGCAGGCTGACCCTGAACCCGCTGAAGCATCTCGACCCCATGGGCACCCTGGTCCTGGTCCTGACGCAGATGATCGGGTGGGCCAAGCCCGTGCCCATCAATCCCGCCTATTACAAGGACTACCGGCGCGGCATCATGTACGTGTCCCTGGCCGGTCCCATGGCCAACTTCGCGGTGATGGTCTTTTTCGCCATCCTGCTCAAGATCATCATCATCGTGTCCCAGAGTCCCGGATCGGCCGAATACGCGTACATCCTGCGGCCCATGATCAACATCGCCGCGGCCGGCGTCTTCATCAACGCCATCCTCGGCACCTTCAACCTGCTGCCCATCCCGCCGCTGGACGGCAGCAAGATCCTGGCCTGCCTGCTGCCCGGACACATGGCCGCACGCTTCATGCAGCTTGAGCGCTACGGCTTCATCATCCTGCTGCTGCTGGCCTTCACCGGGGGCCTCGGCATGATCCTGTCCCCGGTTTCGGCTTTTGTGCAAAACATGATCATCAAACCCATGCTTTAAGGTCCCGAAATGAAGAAACTGACCGTCCTGACCGGAATCACCACTTCCGGCACGCCGCACCTGGGCAATTACGTCGGCGCCATCCGCCCGGCCATCGAGGCCAGCCGCGATGAAAACGTCAACTCCTACTATTTCCTGGCCGATTTCCATTCGCTGATCAAATGTCACGATCCGGCCCGCATTCATCAGTCCCGCCTGGAAGTGGCCGCGACCTGGCTGGCCCTGGGACTGGATACGGACAAGAGCACCTTCTACTGCCAGTCCGACATCCCCGAAATCCCGGAACTGACCTGGATCCTGACCTGCATGACGGCCAAGGGGCTCATGAACCGCGCCCACGCCTACAAGGCCGCGGTGCAGGACAACGAGGAGGGCGGCAGTCCCGATCCGGACAAGGGCATCACCATGGGCCTCTACTCCTACCCCATTCTCATGGCCGCCGACATCCTCATGTTCAACGCCAACATCGTGCCCGTGGGCAAGGATCAGACCCAGCATCTGGAGATGACCCGCGACATCGCCCAGCGCTTCAACCACCATTTCGGCGAGCACTTCGTGCTGCCCGAGGCCCGCGTGGACGAATCCACGGCCGTGCTGACCGGCCTCGACGGACGCAAGATGAGCAAGAGCTACGACAACTACATCCCGCTGTTCGCCCCGGAAAAGACCCTGCGCAAGCTGATCATGAAGATCGTGACCAACTCCCAGGCTCCCGAGGAGCCCAAGGAGACCGAAGGCTGCGCCCTGTTCGAAATGTTCAGGGCCTTCGCCACGAAAGAGCAGGTCGAGGAAATGCGGGCCAAGTTCGCGGCTGGCATCGGCTGGGGCTACGTCAAGCAGGACCTGTTTGAGGTCGTCAACGCTCAGCTGGCCGAACCGCGCGAAAAATACGCCGAACTGATGCAGAACCCGGCCTACATCGAGAAGGTGCTCAAGGAAGGCGCCGAAAAGGCCCGCGCCTACAGCCGCCCCTTCCTGGACCGCATCCGCGAGTCCGTAGGCATCAGGACGCTTACGGCCTAAGTTACGGGCTGGTCTTTGAACCGTTTTTTGTTTACTGTTTTTTTATTCGAGTGATGGAGGATACGATGGGAGCCGCAAAAAAAGTCGTTCAGCTGGAGCGCAAGACCAAGAAGGACGCCGCACCGGCCCGCAAGACCAAAAAGGTCGAGCTGACCGAAATCGTCAAGGAAGCCAAACCGAAAGTAACGTCCTTTGCTGAATACGCGCACTTGGCCCAGAGCCTGACCCGGGAAAAATCCCTCAGCCATGACGAGGTCGAAGCGGCCCTTGAGCGCAGGATGGCGGTCGAGACCCCGCAATTCACGGCCTCCCCCGAAACCGAACGCAAAAGCGCTCCGCAGGCCCGTCCCGAGACCCAGACCCCGCGCCGGGACATGAGCAAGATCGCCCTTTTCGCTTCGCTGGCGGCGGTGATCCTGCTGCTTGGCTTCTATTTCAACCTGAACCAGAACATTAGGCAGCTGACCCAGCAGGTGCGGGACCTTTCCGTGATCAAGACCGCCGTGTCCACCCTGGACACCAAGGTAGGCACCATGGAGTCCAAGGTGGCGGAACTTGAAACCCTGCCCGCCAAGACCCGGGCCGCGCTCATGAGCTCCATCCTGCAGGAGATGACCCAGAAGACATCCTACATGTCCACCCAGCTCCAGTCTCCGGAACAACAGGAAAAGCTGATGAAGGCCAAGGAGCTGATCCAGCAGGTTCAGACCGAACTCAGCACCCAGAACTAGGCCCGGAACTCCGGGCCTTTCGCTTCCCGCGACCAGCGCGGACATGAGCCCCGCTTGTCCGCTCCCTCCGTTTTTTGTACACCAGATCCGTCACTGAGAACGATCCATGCCAAGGACTGTCATGCACGAGTCAAATCCCCTGCTGAACTGGGAACTGCATCCCGATTTTCCCTCCATGAGCGCCGCCCACGTCGTACCGGCCATGCGGGAGGCCATCGCCAGGAGCAGGGCCGAACTCGAAGCCCTGGAACAGGCCGCTCCCCGGACCTGGCATGGGCTGCTGGTGCCGCTGGAACGCCTGACCGACCGCGTCTCCAAAGCCTGGGGATTGTCCACGCACCTGCACAACGTGAAAAACTCCCCGGACATGCGCGAGGCCTACGCCCAGGCCCAGCCCCTGGTCGTGGAGTTCCACAACCGGCTGGGCCAGAGCCGCCCGATCTACGACGCCCTCGTCGCCCTGCGGGAGAGCGCGGAATTCGCGACCCTGAGCCAGGCCCTGCAACGCGCCATAACCCTGCTCATCCGCGATGCGACCCTGCAGGGCGTGGGACTCTCTCCCGAAAACCGGGAGCGTTTCAACGCCGTGAGCCAGGAACTGGCCGAACTGTCCACCCGCTTCACCAACAACGTGCTCGACGCCACCCAGGCCTACGTCCTGACCCTGACGCAAAAAGACCATGTCGCCGGCCTGCCCGAGGATTCCCTGCGCCTGGCCGCGGGCATGGCCCGCGCACGCGGGCAGGAGCAGGCCACGGCGGAAGACGGCCCCTGGTGCGTGACCCTCGATCTGCCCTCGTTTCTGTCCTTCATGCAGCACGCTTCCCGCCGCGATCTGCGCGAGGAGGTCTACCGGGCCTATATCACCCGCGCCGCGAGCGGCGGCGGCGACAACCTGCCGCTCATCCGGCGCATCCTCGAACTGCGCCGGGAGCTGGCCCTGCTGCTCGGATACGAAAATTTCGCCGCCGTCAGCCTGGAGCGCAAGATGGCCCCCGGGGTGGAGGGCATCGAAAGCCTGCTGCGCACCATCCAGGAAGCGGCCACGGACCCGGCCCTGAACGACCTCATCGACCTGGGCGAGCTGGCCAGGGCCCACGGCCAGCCCGAGGACATCCAGCCCTGGGACGTGATGTACTGGGCCGAGCGCCTCAAAGAACAGCGCTTCGGCCTGCGCGACGACCTGATCCGCCCCTATTTCCCCCTGCCCGCCATCCTGCGGGGCCTGTTCGAACTCATCGAGGACCTTTTCGAGGTACGCATCGAAAAAGAACCCGGCGTGCCTGTCTGGCACCCGGACGTGACCCACTACCGGGTCCGGAACCGTGAAGGTCTTGAGATCGCCGGCTTGTATCTGGACCCGTACGCCCGCCCCGAGGAGAAACGCGGCGGCGCCTGGATGGACGAACTTTGCGGCCGCAGCACGGTCTGCGCCCCGTTCGGCCACGCTGTGCGCCTGCCCGTGGCCTACGTGAACTGCAACCAGCGCCCGGCCCTGGACGACGCGCCGTCGCTCATGAGCTTCCAGGAGGTGACCACGCTCTTCCACGAGTTCGGCCACGCCCTGCAGCACATGCTGACCACGGTGGAGCACGGCCTCGTGGCCGGGATCGCCAACGTCGAATGGGACGCGGTGGAGCTTGCCAGCCAGTTCATGGAAAACTGGTGCTATCACCCCCAAACCCTGTCCGGCCTGGCCCGCCACTACCAGACCGGCGAAGCCATGGACCCGGAACTGCTGGCCAAACTTCTTGAGAGCCGGACCTTCCGCGCCGGGTCCAACGCCCTGCGCCAGGTCTGCTTCGCCCTGACCGACCTGGCCCTGCACACGGCCGATCCGGACACCCTGGACCCAACGGAAACGGCCCAGCGCATCGCCCGCGAAATCCTGCCCCTGCCGCCACTGCCCGAGGACCGCTTCCTGTGCTCCTTTTCGCACATCTTCGCCGGCGGCTACGCGGCCGGATACTACAGCTACAAATGGGCCGAAGTCCTGAGCGCCGACGCCTTCGGGGCCTTCGAGGAAGCAGGGACTGACGATCCTGCCCGCAGACGCGAACTGGGACTGCGCTTCCGGAACACGGTCCTGGGCCTGGGCGGCAGCCGTCATCCCATGGATGTCTTTCGCCTCTTTCGCGGTCGCGAGCCCGACCCGCATGCCCTCCTGCGCCAGGAAGGCCTTTTGCCAGAAAACAAGGATAACTGATGTCCATTCAATGGTTCCCCGGCCACATGCACCGGGCCAGAAAACAGATCGCCGCCGTCATGACCAAGGTGGACGTGGTCATCGAAGTGCTCGACGCCCGCCTGCCAGGGTACAGCGAAAATCCCCTGCTGCGTGAGCTGCGCGGCCAAAGGCCGTGCCTCAAGGTCCTGAACAAGAGCGATCTGGCCGATCCAGCCGTGACCGTGGCCTGGATGGATTTCTACCGCGAGTGCGGCACCGTGCCCATGGAGATAAGCGCCACCTCCCCCAAGGACGCCAAGCGCATTCTGACCGTCCTGCCGGGCATGGCCCCTCCGCGCAATTTCCTCATGCAGCCGGTGAACTGCCTCATCATCGGCATCCCCAATGTCGGCAAGTCCACGCTCATGAACACCCTGGTCGGACGCAAGGTCGCCCGGGCCGCCAACCAGGCCGCCATAACCACCAAGCAGAAGCGGGTCCATGTCGGCGACGAGCTGACCCTCTACGACACCCCCGGCGTGCTCTGGCCCAAGATCGAGAGCGCCGAGGCCTCCTACATGCTGGCCGGGAGCGGCGCGGTGCGCGAGACGGCCATGGACAACGCCGAGGTCGCGGCCCGGGTCGGGGACTATCTCCTGCGACACTACCCGGACCTGCTCACGGCCCGCTACAAGCTGGCCGAGCTGCCCCAGGACGGCCTTTCTCTGCTGGAGGCTCTCGGCAAAAAACGCGGCTGCCTGATCAAGGGCGGCGAAGTGGACGTGACCAAGGCGGCGGGCATTCTCTTGAATGAACTGCGCGCAGGTCAAATCGGGCGCATCAGCCTGCAAAAACCGCCTGCGCCCAAAGCGGCATAAGCCCTGCCCCGCAGAGAACTGAACAAGCCAGGCCTGCCCCGTGACGGGCGGTCCTGGCTTTTTTATTCCCAAGGTCGATGTGCCGCGCCGTCAGTCTTCCCGACCCGCGCCGAGCCTGCGGTAAAGTCCCCGGAATTGATGATAGGTCAGGCCCAGCAACTCGGCGGCCCGCTTCTGGTTGTGACGGCCTTGCTCCAGGGCCAGGGCCAGATACGCCGCCTCCAGCTCGCGCACGGCTTTTGCCAGCGGAATGTCCAGATCAGGCTTGGCACGGCGCGAAACGTCATCCCCTGCCGTTACAGGCGTCGGCGCTGCGGGTTCGACCCGCTCCGCCGGGCGATACGGGGACGAGAACGGATCAAAGACCACCTCCCGGATTGTTCCCGGACCGCTGCGGTACACGGCCCGCTCGACCACGTTCTTGAGCTCGCGCACATTGCCCGGCCAGTCGTGGGACGTGAGCATGGCCATGGCCCGCGCGGAAAACTCCGGCGCTTCGGGATGGCCCATTCCCACGGCCATGCGTGCGGCGAAATGCCGGGTCAGCACCTGCACGTCGCCTTCGCGCATGCGCAGCGGCGGCACGGTCAGCACCTCGAAGCTCAGGCGATCCAGCAAATCCTCCTTGAACGCCCCGGCCTTGGCCCGCAACGGAAGATCCACGTTGGTCGCGCCCACGATGCGCACGTTGACCGTGACCGGACGGCTCCCTCCGACCCGGTCGAACGACCCGTACTCGACCACGCGCAGTATCTTTTCCTGCGCTTCCGGCGAGAGGTTCGCGATCTCGTCCAGAAACAGGGTGCCGGTGTCCGCGTTCTCGAATCGCCCCTTGCGCCGCACCGTGGCGCCGGTGAACGCGCCTGCCTCGTGCCCGAAGAGCTCCGCGTCCAGAAGCGAGCTGGCCAGGGCCGCGCAGTTGAGCGTGACCAGCGGCCCCTGCCAGCGCTGCGAAAGATAGTGCAGACGCGCGGCGGCCAGCTCCTTGCCGGTTCCCCGCTCGCCGATGATGAGCACCGGCCTGTCTATCCGCGCCACGCGGGAAAGCTGCTCCTGAAAATGCAGAAACGCCTCGGACTGGCCGATGGCTTCCATGGGTGCTGACGGGTATGTGGCGTCCATTGTCAATTAATAGTATAATTCACCAAATCATGCAAGAATTGACCAACACAATGCGCTTCGATTGACGAGAGACCGCAGAATTTCAGGTGGTTGCAAAACAAATCTCTGCTGGCATGATCTCTGCTTATGAGGTGATAATCACGAACGTCGATACTCGCGGAGGAACTCATGGGCGTATTCACCAGATTTAAAGACATTATCGGTTCCAATATCAATTCCATGCTGGACAGGGCCGAAGAGCCGGAAAAGATGATCCGGCTCATGATCCAGGAAATGGAAGAGACCTCGGTGGAGCTCAAGGCCGCCTGCGCCGGGCTCATGGCCGATCAGAAGCGCATCGCCCGCGAATTTTCGCAGGTCGGCGAACGCGCGGAACTCTGGAGCAACAGGGCCAGGCTTGCCATGGAAAAGGGACGGGAAGACCTGGCCCGGGAGGCGCTCCTCGAAAAACTGAACGCCCAACGCCAGAGCGAGGGGCTGGAACGGGAGCGGGACCGTTTCGCGGTGCTCATCGAACAGGCCCGTGAAGACATCGAGCAGCTCGAAGCCAAGCTCGAATCGGCCAAGGAGCGCCAGCGCAGCCTGGCCAAGCGCCATGTGCGGGCGGACCAGCGCATTAAGGCCCGCTCCAATGTCTCGCGGGTCCAGTCCAATGACGTGATGATGCGTTTCGATCAGTTCGAGCAGCGCATCGAGCGCATGGAAGCCGAGGCCGAACTGGCCGCGCCGCGCCAGAACCGGAACCTGGAACAGGAATTCGCCCTGCTTGAGGGCGGCGACGAAATCGAAGAACAGCTCGCCTCCATGCGTTCCGCCGCCAGGAAATAGCGCAGCTGAAAATTTGTTTGGCGACCGCCCAAGCCTCGGCTATGCGGAGACAAACAGGGAGAAGACGCATGGAACATTTTTTCGGCTTCATATTCGTGCTCATGACCGCCGGAATTCTGCTGGTCGGCGCGGTGATCTTCGGCTTCATCAAGATGTTCACCAAGTCCGGCGAGGTCAACGTGGCCCGGGAAGCGCAGATGATTCAGGAGATCTATAACGGCATGTCGCGCATGGAAGAGCGCATCGAGGCGCTGGAAACCATCCTCCTGGAAAAGGACGGCAAGGAGAGAAGATCGTGAGAGCTTTCGGACGCGGCAATGGCCGCATGCGTGGCGGCGGATATCAAGGATCGCGCTGGAGGCGGCCCATGGAGGAGCAGCGCGGCCTCTACCGGGCCCGGAACGGGGTTTTTCTGGGCGTGTGCAAGGGCATCGCCCAATACTTCGACTTCTCTCCCGGAGCGGTGCGGGCCGTCATCGTCCTGCTCTTTCTGGTCACCGGCGTCTGGCCGGTGGGGCTCTTGTACCTCATCGCGGCCATGGTCATGAAGATGGAGCCGGTGGTGCCCTTCGACGGCCCTGCGGACCAGGAATTCTACAATTCCTACACCAGCTCCCGGGCCGGGGCCCTGGAGCGCATCAAACGCAAATTCGACAGCCTGGACCGCAGGCTCCGGCGCATGGAAGACGTGGTCACCAGCCGCGATTTCGAATGGGAACGCCGCATGCGCAACTCATAGCAGTCCGTTGAAAAACGGCAATCTGCTGCGTCAGCGACCGCCAGACAATCCGTCATTATCCTGGCGCCTGGGCTGCCTTGAGGGAATGCCCTCGCGCCAGGATCTCGTAAAAACAGTCATCCAGCGCCTGATCCGTGTCGATGGTGACGCGGACGCCGGCAGTCTCCTGGCCCAGCGGCTCGAAACCGGCGATCATGTCCTCGAAATGGATCAGCCGCGCATCCGACTCCCCTGCCGCGCTCTCGCGCTGCGCAAGCCTCGCCCTGATAGTCTGCGGATCGCAGACGCATTCGACAAAAATCAGCCCCGCCTTCTGATCCTTTGCCAGAAGGCTTGCCGACTCCCTCCACTGCGCCTTGGAGAACGTCGCGTCCAGCACCACGGAGCGCCCTTTCTTGAGCTCGTCCTGGGCCAGGTTGAACAGCCCCGCGTAGACGCGGCTGCGCAGCACGGGCCGATACGCCCCCGCATCAAAGGCAACCACGCCGTCATGAGGAAAATCCGGCTCCCGCTTTCTGACGGCGTCCGAGGCGAACAGGGGCATGAACAGCGCCCTGGCCACCAGGCGTGCCAGGGTCGATTTTCCCGACGCGGGCAAGCCGCAGAAGACCCACAGCACCGGCCTGCCAAAAGACACGGCATAGCGGCAGGCCTGGTCCAGATAGCCGCGAATCTCTTCTTTCACGGCGTTCCGGTCCGCAGCGTGCTCCAGGGAAAAACAGGCCACCTTGAGGCGCACCGTGGCGCGATAGGCGGCGTAAAAATCCATGAGCGCGTACACCTCCGGATCGCTTGCGGCCATGGCGTAAGCCCGCAGCAGCGACCGTCCCGCATCCGCATGCCCCAGGCGGTCCAGATCCATGATCAGAAAGGCCAGATCAAGGGCGCAGTCGCCGTACCTGAAACGCTCGTTGAACTCGATGCAGTCGATGACCTGCACCCCGTGGTGAAAATAGACATGCTCGGCCCGCAGGTCTCCGTGCCCGTCGCTGATGCGGCCCTCCCGCACCCGGTGCGTGAACAGCTCGGCATGGTTGTTTGCAAACGAGCGGCAGACCTGCCGGAAAAACTCCCATTTCCGCGCATCGAGCAAATCCTGCGCAAAGGGCCGGATCTGCGTGAAATTCTCCTCCATGTTGAAGCGGATATGCTCAGCATCGCCGTACGCGTCGATGCCCTGCCCGCGCTGGGCCCTTGCGTGGAAAGCGGCCAAGGTTTCGCCAAGACTTGAAATATCCGCACCAGTCACAGCCCCCTCGCGCAGCAGGGCCTCAAGGCTGGCCTCATCCGGCAATCGCCGCATCTTCACGGCGTATTCAAGCGCGCCTTCCACAGGGCCGAAACACAGGCCATTCCCCCCTTCGTGAATGCCCATCACCTCATGATACACGTCAAAGCTCAAGCGCTGATTGAGCCTCACTTCCTGCATGCAAAAATGCAGACGGCGGGCGGAATCGCGAAAGTCGAGAAACCCCAGGTTCTTGTGTTTCTTGAGTTTGTAGACCCACTCTCCGGCCAGAAAGACGACGGAAATATGGGTCTCCCGGCGTTCGACGCCGGGGGCGGGATGCGGATAAAAAGCGGGTTCGGACATGGCCCGGCAAATGTCCTCGAATCGTTGGGCGGATTTCATGATGGGCGCTCCGTCATGGTTGTGCCCAAGCGCTACCACTTCCGTCGCCTCGTGTCATGCCGTGTCCCGAGTCCCATTCCGGACTCCGATGCGGCATGAAGTTTTTTGGGGTGGTCTGTTCCAAAATTTGCTGCTAGTGATGCGAACACGCGATGCCCACGTGTCCCGTAAGCAGAGCACATCCGTAAACGCCACGCATAACGGAGCTTCAATGCTTTCAAACGACCATCACGCGCCCAACGGGATTTCACGCACCATGCTCCACATCTCGCTGTGGACGCTGCTGTTGGCCGCGCTCTTCCTTGTCAGCAACCGCAACTTCCTCCTTTTCCATGCCCTGGCCGAGCTCTTCGCCGTGGCCGTGGGCTGGAGCGTCTTGCTGCTGGTCTGGAACACACGCGCCTTTCTGCGCAATGACGCCCTTCTTTTTCTGGGCGTCGCCTACTTTTTCATAAGCCTGCTCGATCTGACCCACACCCTGGCCTATCGCGGCATGAACATCTTCACGAGCGCAACGGACGCGAACCCGGCCACGCAACTCTGGATCGCCGCCCGCGGCCTGGAGGCGGGCGCCCTCTTCGCCTACAGTCTGATCCTGGGACGCGGCATCCCGCTGTGGACGTCTCTTTGCGCCCTCTGCGGCGTGACGGCGCTCGCGCTCCTGAGCATCTTCGCCTGGGAGGTCTTTCCGGTCTGCCATGTCGAAGGCCAGGGGCTGACGACATTCAAGATCGCCGCCGAATACGTCATCTGCGCGATGCTGGCGGCCTCCATGTTCAATCTGACACGGCGGCGGGACAGGCTCGAACCCGGCATCTACCACCTGCTGATCATGTCCATGGCCCTGACCATCATGGCCGAGCTGACCTTCACGCTCTACGTGGATGTGTCCGGGATTTCCAATGTCGCAGGCCATTTCCTGAAGATCGTGTCCTTTTTCCTGATCTATCTGGCCCTGGTTCGCTTCGCTTTGAAACGCCCCTATCACACCCTTTTCCGGCAACTTGCCCAGGAACGCGAAGCCTTGGCGAGTTCGGAAAAAAAATGGCGAAACATCCTGCTGCACACGCCCCAGATCGGCATCTCCCTCGACCCCCAGGGCCGGATCACCTTCGCCAACGAACATTTTCTCAAGCTCACCGGGTGGACGCAGGAAGAAGTGCTTGGCCGGGACTGGTTCGAAATGTTCATCCCCACGGACGCCCGCGAAACCACCCGCCGCTTTTTCGCTTCGGCCATGTCCGGCGGTCACAGCCTGGCCTATTCCATGCACGAAAATGAGATGCTCGATAAAAGCGGCGCGCGTCACACCGTCGCCTGGGCCAACGTACTGACCTTCGATTCGGCGGGCCTGGCCACGGACGTGACCTGTCTGGGCGTCGATCTGACGGAGCGCAAACACGCGCAAGACGTGCTGGTCGAGAGCAGAAACCTGTATCAGTCTCTGGTGGACAACCTGCCGATATCCATCATGACCTTTGATCAAAAAGGAAAGGTCAATTACGTCAACCAGTTCCATATCGACAGTTTCACGGGCGGCCGGCTCGACAAAGACTACTTTCTGGGACGCACGCTGCACGAGCTTCCCGGCCTGATTTCCGCCGGAATCGGGCCGGACCTTGAGCAGGTGCTCCATGGCCGGCCCCTGAACCTGCCGAGCCTTTTCATTCCCCGCCTCGCCGCCGGCGGCTCGGCCTGGCAGAGCGTCAAGGCCATCCCCCTGTTCAAGGACGGGGCCTTCTCCGGTGGAATCCTCATGCGTGAGGACATCACTGCCCGCAAAATGGCCGACGAGGCCCTGCGCAAAAGCGAGGAACGGCTCGCCCTGGCCCTGGAAGTCACCAATGACGGGCTCTGGGATTGGGATTGCGTATCGGGCGGCGCGTATTTCAGCCCTCACTATTATTCCATGCTCGGCTACGCCCCCGGAGAATTCGAGGCCAGCTACGCCGCTTGGAGAAACCTGGTCCATCCCGATGATGTGCAGGCGGTCGAGGACGTGATAAGCCGCCATATCACCAGCGGACAGGTTTTCGAGTACGAATTCCGCATGAAGGACAAATCCGGCCACTGGCAATGGATCATGGCCCGCGGCCGTGTGGTCGAGAGAGACGAAAAGGGCCGCGCCCTGCGCATGGTGGGCACGAACGTGGACGTGACCGATCGCAAGAACGCCCAGTACGCGGTGCTGCGGGCCAAGGAGGCCGCCGAGGCGGCGAACAAGGCCAAGAGTGAATTCCTGGCCAACATGAGCCACGAGATCCGCACGCCGTTAAACGGCATCATGGGCATGCTGCAACTCCTGCAGACAACCAGCCTGAACCCGGAGCAGATCGAATACAGCGCCCTGGCCGTGCAATCGACCTCGCGCCTGACCAGCCTGCTTTCCGACATCCTGGACCTCTCCCGGGTGGAAGCGGGCAAGATGCCCATCCGACCCGAAACCTTCGAATTGCGCGCGAAACTCGAGCAATCCATCGATCTCTTCGCGCCCATCGCCCTGCAATCACGAGTCGAACTGCGGCATCATTTCGACGACGACTTGCCGCAAACCGTCATCGGCGATCCCATCCGTCTGCAACAGGTGCTCACGAACCTGATCGGCAACGCCTTCAAGTTCACGCAGCGCGGCTTTGTCAGCGTGGAGGCCTATCCCCTGCCAACCCGCAACGAAAACCAGCTGCACATATTCTTCGAGGTTTCAGACACTGGGTGCGGCATTCCCGATGAAGCCCTGGACCAGCTCTTCGAGCCGTTCAGCCAGGTCAGCCAGGGCTACACCAGACAGCACCAGGGCGCGGGCCTTGGCCTGTCCATCTGCAAGCGCCTGGTCGGGCTGATGGGCGGCAACATGGCCATTTCAAGCGAGGTCGGCGAGGGAACGAACGTCTCCTTTTGCGTCACGCTGGACAAGGCGCGGGTGTTGCCGGTCGGAGATCGCGCCACGCAGGACGCACCCGCTCCGCAAAAGAAACGGATACTCGTGGCCGAAGACGATGAAGTGAATCTTTTCGCAGTCCGCAATCTGCTGACCAAGAACGGCCATGAGGTCGTCACCGCCCAAAACGGGCACGAGGTGCTGGAACGATTCTCGGAACAGGATTTCGATCTCATCCTGATGGACATCCAGATGCCCGGCATGGACGGAACCGAAGCCACCCGCCGCATCCGCGCCGCGGAACAGGCCACGGGCAAACGGTCCATGCCCATCATCGCCATGACCGCCTATGCCATGAGCGGGGACAGGGAAAGATTGCTGGACGAGGGGCTGGACGGGTACGTGGCCAAGCCCTTCAGCATCAAGAATCTCATGGATGCCATCACGCAGTCGGTCGGATAGGGTTGAGCATCGGCCCGCTCAGACCGCCCCGGCGACGCGTCATCTGGTGAAAAAATCCGGGTTGTCGGGCACCCGGCGCGGGCGGCGGTTCTCGTCCACGGCCACGTAGCGGAACACTCCTTCGGTCACCAGCTCGCGCTGGGCCTCGTATGCGCCGACCAGTTGCCGCGCCCAGACCTCAAGCTTGATGTCCATGGACGAATTGCCCACATGCAGAAGCTCCGCATGCACGCAGATGGTGTCGCCCATGCGCACCGGCTTGTCGAAGCTCATCTTCTCCACGCTGACCGTCACGGTCCGCCCCCTGGAAATCTCCGAGGCCATGAGCCCCCCGGCCACATCCATCTGGGCCAGAATCCAGCCGCCGAAAATGTCTCCGCTGGGATTGGTGTCCCTGGGCATGGCCAGGGTGCGCAGAACCAGCAATCCACGGGGCTGTCGTCCGACATTCTCTTCCAACTTCATCGTGCGCTCCTGTACGGCGACCGGCGTGAAGCCTGGTCAGCGTCGTGTTGATGCCTTTGCGTCGCGGCAGGCCGACTGTCGCTCGCGCTCGCCCCGGTGTTCCTGAATCTTGGCACAGTCTTGTGGACTGTCATGCATTTCCGGGCTTTTTGCAACATGCCAGATCTGCTCCGCGCCTGCTCGCCGATGGCCAGGGCAGACCGGCTATACGATCCGAGCGTTTCACATCATGACAGTCCACGAAAAAGCGCCAAGAAGACACTTTCGTCAGCTTGGCGCTCTTTTTTTTGAACGTACAGAATGCGCTCTGAAGCGAACGCGAATATCAGGAAGCGACCAGGAAGAGATGCATCTCGCGCGGGCCGTGCGCCCCGTGCACCAGGGTGGCCTCGATGTCGGCGGTCTTGCTCGGGCCGGTGATGATGCTCACGTTGGACGGCAGGTCCATGGCGCCGAGAATGGAGAGCATCTGCCGGTAGGAGGCCAGCATGCGGCTGCGGGGAACCACGGCGATGTGGATGGACGGCACCAGCGACACGGACCGCGCCCGGCCACGGCCGCCGAGGAGCACCAGCGAGGCCGTGTCGGCCAGGAGGTAGTCGGCGGTGGTGATCCCGATGTAGGAGGCGATGACCTCGCGCCGGAACTCCTCGCGCTCGGACTGGCTGAAGGAGTCCGCGCCCGGTACCGACTTGACGGCCATCTCGGCGCCCAGACGCCCTTCAAGGCCCAGTCCATCGAGAAGGGGGTCGCTCCAGCGCATGATCTGCTTCACGGTGCCCCATTCCGGGTCGCGTTCCCGGGCCAGGGAGGCGATGGCCTCGCCGCAGGCATCCAGATCCGGGCACTCGTGCACCCGCAGATTGAGCGCCTTGGCCTCGATGCGGATGCTCTCCATCCAGCCGTCCCGCTCCGTGGCCTTGGCCTCCGCGCAATGCACAAAATCGTCGCTCTTGGCAAAGACCAGCGTGTCGCGTCCGTCATTGGCCCGCACTCCCAGCGCCTGCCGAACCCGTTCAATGATGCGGCTCATGCGTCCCTCCTTGCCGTGTCCCGACGCGCCCAGCGCCGGGCAAAGCTTTTCTTGGCCAGAGGCGGAAAATCGCGCCCCCTGGTCCAGCCGCCAAGCTGTCCGGGCAGGCGGCTGATCCAGCCGTTTTTACGGGGCAGCAATTTCTGACAAAAACCGGCCACAAGGCTCATGGCGTCGTACATGCGCCGATGCCGCATGAGCACCGACCAGGCGCCGAAAGCCAGCTTTGCGGACAGGCTCTGGGGGCGCACGTTCCAGCGCGCATCGCCATTGGCCAATTTGTAGCGCAGCAGCGAGAGCATGCGCGGCAGGTCGTTGTCCACCGGGCAGACCTGCTTGCAGGCCCCGCACAGGGTTTCGCCCTGGCAAAGATGGTGGCAGTCGTTGATGCCCTGGGTCAGGGGCGTGAAGACCGCGCCGATGGGACCGCAATAGGGCGAGCCGTAGCTGTGGCCGCCGATGGCCATGTAGACCGGGCAGACGTTGAGACACCCGCCGCAGCGCACGCAATGCAGCACCTCGCGGAAATCCGGATCGGCCAGGATGCGGCTGCGGCCGTTGTCCACCAGCACCAGGTGGAATTCCTCCGGCCCGTCGGGTTCCTCGTCCAGGCGCGGCCCGCCCACGTAGCTGACGTAGGTGGAGATCTTCTGTCCGGCGGCGGCGCGGGTCAGCATGCGCAGGAGGATATCGTGGTCTTCGAGGGTGGCGGCGATCTTCTCGATGCCCAGCAGCACGACGTGCACCCTGGGCATGGTCGTGGCCATGCGGATGTTGCCCTCGTTGGAGACGATGGTCACGTGCCCTGTCTCGGCGCAGGCGGTGTTGCCGCCGGAGATGCCCATGTCGGCGCCCAGCATCTTCTCGCGCAGGGTCTTGCGCGCCATGGCGGTCAGGGTCGGCGGGTCATCCGTGTAGGGCTCGCCCAGTTTTTCGGCGAAAAGCTCGCCGACCTGCTCGCGGGTGTAATGGATGGCCGGGGCGATGATGTGCGAGGGCGCTTCGCCCTTGAGCTGCACGATGTATTCGCCAAGGTCCGTCTCCACGGTCTCGATGCCGGCGGCTTCAAGCGCGTCGTTGAGATGGATCTCCTCGCTGAGCATGGACTTGCCCTTGACCACGCGGCGGACCTGAAACCGTTTGGCCACGCCCAGGCAGTATTCCACGGCATCGGCGCCGGTTTCGGCCAAATGGACATGCCCGCCCCTGGCCCGGATGTTCGTAGCCAGGGTTTCAAGCACCACGTCCAGATTGTCCACGACCTTGCGCCGCACGGCCTTGGCGGCCTGACGCGAACCTTCCCCGGTAGGAAGCTGGTTGTAGAGATTCACGGCCTTGCGTCCGATCTTGTCACGCATCATGGCCAAGGCCCGGTGCAGCTGCTTGTCCTGCACGGCCTTGGCGGCCAATTCCCGGTATTTCAGAGGGCTCTGGTTCAGCATCCTAGTCCTCCCCGGCCAGGATTTCGGCGATATGATGCACGCTGATGGGCAGCTCGCGGCGGCGGATCATGCCCTGCATGTGCAGGAGGCAGCCCATGTCGCACCCCACCACCGCGCCCGTGCCCGCGGCCTGGATATTGGCCAGCTTGGTTTCAAGCAGGGCCTCGGAAATTTCCGGATATTTGGCCGAAAACGTGCCGCCGAACCCGCAGCATTCATCGGAGCGGGTCATCTCGACAAGCGTGAGCCCGCGCACCTCGGAAAGAAGCGCCCGGGGCTGGTCCTTGACGCCGAGGCCGCGCAGCAGGTGGCAGGAATCGTGGTAGGTGACCTCCCCGTTCCAGGTCGCGCCGACATCGGTCACGCCCAGCGCGTCGACCAGAAATTCGGTGAACTCGAAGGTCTTGGCGGCCACCCTTTTGGCGCGTTCAAGCCGGCGGGGATCCTTGGCAAAAAGTTCCATGTAATGATGCCGGACCATGTTCACGCACGATCCCGAAGGGCAGACGATGACCTCGGCGTGTTCGAACACATCCAGATAATGCAGGGCCAGCCGCGCCGCCTCGTCGCAATATCCGGCGTTGAAGGCGGGCTGTCCGCAGCAGGTCTGGTCCGGGGGGTAGTCGAGGATGAGGCCCTGGCGCTCCAGCACCTTGACCATGGCTTCGCCGACTTCGGGAAAACAGGAATCCACTATGCACTGGATGAACAGGGTCACCCTTTTTGGTTTGGTCATTCAAACACCTCACAGGAGTGGCCGCGCCGGTCAACAACCGCGATGGCGGCGCTCCGGCGCCAACCGAAGCTCTTGCTTAAAATCAGTAACGCATTCCGGAACCGGTTGAAAAACCGGGATGCCGAAGGCGTCGGGACCCGGCACTGTCCGCACAGGCGCGGATGGCACGACCCGACATCCGCGTCACGCCAAGACCTTGCCATCCTACATGCCGTCCAGGATCAGATCCACCACGTCATGCAGGCCGGGAGGCAGGGTACGCGTGGATGCCAGACGGATGATTTCCGCAAAGCCGGAAGCGTACGCGGATTTGCCCAGCACCCGGGATTCCAGTCGAATGTGAACGTCGCCGCCGCGTATGGACACCTCGTGATAGGCGTGGCGGTCAAGAAATTCGGGGGGGATGTTCAGAATCTCGCGTTGCGTCCTCGGGTCGCGTATCGAGCGGATCGCGTCCTCGGCGATGCCGAGCGAGCGCGCGATATAGACGGCGGTGCCGGGTTTGGTGCGTTTCGCGGCCTGGTGCGATTCCGTGATTTCAATGTCCCGGCCTTTGAACCGACCGGCGGATTGCTTGATCATGGCCATGAAGGAAAGCATCTGCATGTTCACGTTCGGGCACACGACTATGGGAAAAGCGGGCTGTGACGGAAGCCTCGAGCCTGCCGTGGAAAGTTCGAACAGGATTTCCCCTCCGGCGGCGCAGAAATCGACAACCTCATCCAGTTCGCGCCCTGAACCGGCATGGACCACCATGCGCCGTCCCTTCTCCGGGCGCGCCCGTTCATCCCACGGAAGCACGCCGGAAATGGATGAGCCCTGCAACCCATGCAGCAATTCCAAGGCCAGCTTTCCGCGACCGACAACAAGCACTTCGTATTTTTCCATGACTTTTTTCCTTTCGTTACGCTCAGGCAAGACTGGCCCGCACACCCGTTGCGCACCGCTACACGAAAGGTCGCAGGCTCGGCAAGCGCCCACGCCACGGCAACGCGCCGTCACCATGGCAGCGTCGGCGGGATGACCGGATATAATTTTGGGGAAACTGCGGGCAGGCGCGACCGATGTCGATCAGGGAAGCGAGCTTGGACACACGGGCGTGACGGCCATGCCTGCATTCTGCGCGGGGCCGTCAAGTGGGAGCCGGATAATGAATGTCGTGCCCTTGCCTGGCTGCGTGGTGAACGTGAGGAGGCCGCCGTGGGCCTCGGCGAACTTTTTGGCGATAGCGAGCCCCAACCCGAGACCTTTGGTTGATCCCATTGTCTGAAAGGGCTCGAAAACCCGTTCGCGGATTTCCTCGGGAATGCCTGGCCCGTTATCCCTGACTTCAATGCTCACAGGGTCGTGAGCCGATGCGTCCAAGACGATCTCGATCCTGCCTTCCCGTCCGCCCATGGCATCCGCCGCGTTGAAAACGAGATTCTGCAGGATGCGCTGCACGCGTCCCGGATCAGCCATGATCGTGCGGGGCGCCTGTATTTCAGCAAGCAATTCAATGCCCCTGGATCGCAGAAACGGCGCATTGAGGGCGGCAAAACGATCCAACAGATCATGAATCCGTACCATTTCGATACGAAGGTTCGACCGGCCGCGCGAATAATCCAGCACCTCCTCGGCCATGGCGTTGACCCTATCAAGCTGTTCGACAATCAACGCGCAGCTCTCCTCGACGTCTTCGGGCTTGCAACGACCAGTCTGAATCAATTCCGCAGCCATGCGGATCACGGAAAACGGACTGCGGAAGTCATGAACGATTCCAAGCAGCAGTTGGCCCAGAATCGACATTTTCTCCTTGCGCAGCGATTCCTCGACATGGCGGGCGTTGGATTGGCGGATCTTGCGGATTGTGTGGAGCATGACCCTTATGGCCGCGCTTCTTTTGCCCTGCGATCAGGCGCGCCAGCGTTGTTTTACCGACCTGCCTCGGTCCGCCGATCAGAACTGCCGGCGCATCCTGCATCGCTTCATCAATTCGTTGAATCAGAAATCGATGACAACCTCCTGTATCCATATCCAAATTGATATGTAAAATTGGGATGTTGCCTAGTGCAAATTGGAATCTATCATCGAACAAATTGGGATTTTCATGCTTGCCTTTTTATGTGCCTTTTCTAATTCGAAATCACGGGTCCCTTCTCTTGGACCGGACTTCGTCCATGACGCGTTGCAGCTCATCCATCCCTGCCGGTTTGGCCAGATGGGCGTCCATTCCCGCCGCGAGAAACGCGTCCTGATCCTCTTTCATGGCGTATGAGGTCAGGGCGATGATCGGGGTTCGCGCTCCTCCCTTCGTTTTTTCCTTGGAGCGGATGAGGCGTGTCGCTTCGACACCGTCCAGGACAGGCATCTGGATGTCCATGATGACATCGAAATCTTCCTGCTCGTAGAGGGCAAGCGCCTCCTGGCCATTTTCGGCCACGGCAATCTGGTAGCCCGCCTTGGTCAGCAGACGGGATACGGCGAAACGGTTCACCGGATCGTCCTCGGCCAGAAGAATCCTGCCGCAAGCGGGTCCGGCCGAAGACGCACCCATGCCCGGAACATGGGCCGCCGGCCCCAGAGGAAACGAGAGGCTGAAATGAAACGTGGTTCCGGAATCGACTTCGGTTTCCACGGAAATCGTCCCGCCCATGAGGCGCAAGAGCTTCTTGCAGATGGAAAGGCCCAGCCCCGCGCCCTGAAAACTTCTGGTGTATCCCTGGACGCCCTGGGTGAACGGCTCGAACAGGTTTTTCAGCACGTCCGTCCGGATTCCGCAACCGGTGTCCGCCACGCAGAAGTACAGACGCGCCTGACCCTGCTTGAGCGGGGACAGGACATGCGCCTCCAGCGTCACGAAACCCGTGGACGTGAATTTGAAGGCATTGCCCAGCAGGTTGGTCAGCACCTGCGACAAGCGCAGGGAGTCCCCCATGACGGATTCGGGCAGATGAGGATCGAAGCGGCAGACTGAATCAGCTTCATTTTGCGTTCCAATCGCTCCAGATTCTCTTTGGCATTCATGACGCTTTGCGTTTCATCGCTCTCTTTTTCCATGATTCATTCCCGGAACATCCGTACATGTTCAAATACAGAATCACCTTTCGCACCTCGAAAAAGACCTAACTGACTGTTGAAAAACTCAAAATTTGCAGGCCATTCAAAAGTGGTGAGAGGCAAGGAAGCGAAAAAAGCCAGGGCGCGCAGTCATGCGCATACATAAGGCGGTCTGGCTTTTTTCGCTGGCGCAGCAGATCGCCGTTTTTCAACGGCCTGCTAAGCCGTCGATTACCACGCATCATGACCGATAATCCGGCACAGCGGGTGAACGCGGCGCGGCATCTTTCCAAACCCGGGGCATGCGCCGCCGCGTTGCCCAAATCTTACTCCCGGCGCGACTGTTATTCCAGGATAAACGTGTCGCGGCCGGATCACTTCACAAAATAAGCTGCAAACAGTGCTTCCAGGCATCTGTCGCACCGTTTTGGTCACAAGCGCGCCTCACCGGCCTGATGACAAAAGCATCATTCCCGGCGCACGGCCCCGGCAGGGGCATAGGCGGCGGGATCGAGGGGGGAATGGCGGGTGATGTGTTCCCGCAGCACGTCCGCGTCCACGAAGCCCGTGTTCACGAAGCCCTGCCGGTTGTCGACCCTGGGGTAGCCGTCGCCGCCGCTGGCCAGGTAGTTGTCCAGGACCACTGTGTACATCTGTTTCGCATCCAGCGGTCTGCCCTGCACCACCACATTGCGAACGGCTCCTTCGCGGAGTTCGAAACCGACTCCGCCATACTGCGCGAAACCGCCGGAACCCTGAGGCAGGGACGCCGTCAGCCTCAGGTACTCGGTCAGCTCCGCCGCGGTCATGTCCACGGTGCAGACGGTGTTGCCGAAGGGCTTCACGGTCAGCACGTCCTTGTAGGTGATCGGGCCCGAGGCAAGCCCGGCGCGGATGCCGCCGGAATTCATGACCGCGACATCCGCCCCGGTCTTCTCCATGATGGCCATGCAGGCCAGGGTGCCAAGCTCGGTCTGCGCGCTGCGCATGACGGCGCGATCGGCGCTGAAAGTGCCGCCGGCATGTCCGATGACAGTGCCGAGCGCGCTCTCCCCCTGCTCCTGGAATGGGGCGAGCAGGGCCAGCATGGCGGGGTCTTCAGGAACCGCTTCCCCAACGGACGCGCTACGGCCATCCACGTTCCCGGCCAGGTTCACGGGCAACAGGGAACCGCCGACCAAGCGCACCTGCCCCTTGTCGCGGAGCAGATCGACCCGGCCCACATATTTGCCGTGTTCGCCGGCCTGGACAATGACGGTTCCATTCTCCAGCACCGGGGCGCCAAGTTGCGAGTGCGAGTGCCCATCCACGATCAGATCGATGCCGGGCACGGCGTTGGCCAGGGTCTCGGACCCTGTCCGCGGGATGCCGGGAAGCTCGCTTTCGGCATAGCCGAGATGGGTCAGGGCAATGACCACGTCGGCCTGCCCGCGCAGCCTCGGAACCAACTCGCGGGCTTCGTCCACGGCCGAGCGAAAAGTCAGCCCCTTGATATTCTCCGGATTGCCGACAATGGCCGTGGTTTCGGTGGTCAGACCGAACACGGCCACGGTCAGACCGGGCAGACGGAACAGATGATAGGCGGGAAACAGGCGCTGGCCCGAGGCATCGTAGATGTTGGCCGCGAGCAGCGGAAAATGCATCCATCCCTCCTGCTTGCGCAGGACCTGCAGGGGATTGTCGAACTCGTGGTTGCCCACGGCCATGGCGTCGTAGCCCATGGCGTTCATGCCCCGGATGTCCGGTTCGGCGTCCAGCATGTCGGACTCGGGCACGCCGGTGTTGATGTCTCCGGCATCGAGCAGGAGCACATGCCCGCCTTGGGCGGCCGCCTCGGCCCGCACCCGGTCGGCCACGGTCTTGTGGGCGGCCAGGCCGTACTCGCCCTTCTGGTTCTTCCAGAAGCGGCCGTGATGGTCGTTGGTGTGCAGGATGGTCAGGGTCTGGGGAGCCGGGTCGCCGTGGGGCAGGGCGGCGCACCCGCACAGCAGCAGGATGGCCAGGGTCTGGGCGAGTCTGAGAAAAAATCGAAAACGCATTGAATTCCTCCGTTCAGATCAGCACGCCGACCATGGCGCCGGTCATCATCGTGGCCAGGACTCCGGCCAGAATGGATCGAGGCCCCAGTTCGACGATCTCACCGGCCCGCTCCGGGGCGATCCGGGACAGGCCGCCAATGAGAATGCCTAGGCTGCCGACATTGGCGAACCCGCACATGGAATAGGTCATGATCAGGATGCTGCGCCCCGACAGGGTTCCGGGCGCAAGCGCGGCCAGGTCCAGATAGGCCAGAAGCTCGTTGAGCACGATCTTGGTCCCCATGAGGCTGCCCGCCGCATGCGCCTCGCTCCAGGGAATTCCGGTCAACCAGACCAGCGGGCTCATGACGAACCCCAGGATACCCTGCAAGGTCGGCGGTCCGCCGTCCAGCGCCGGCATGAGCCCGAGCGCCTGATTGAGCATGCTGACCATGGCCAGCAGCACCACCAGCAACGCCGCGACGCTGATGAAGACTTTCACGCCCAGGCTCGTGCCCAGCACCAGGGCGTCCATGGAACTGCGACTCTGGGCAGGTGGCGAAAACTCGCCGAGAGTGGTTTTGCCCGATTCCGGAATCATGACCCCGGCAATGAGGATGGACGCGGGCACGCTGATCAGGGAGGCGGTCAGGATGTGTCCCAGCGCGTTGGGCAGGACCGGCCCGATGATACCGGCGTACAGGACGAGCACGGTCCCGGCGATGGTGGCCATGCCGCACGTCATCAGGGTGAACAGTTCGCTGCGGGTCATGGACGCGATATAAGGACGCACCAGCAGCGGAGCCTCGACCATGCCCGCGAAAATGTTGGCCGCGCATCCGATGCCCAGCGCCCCGCCGATACCCATGGTCCGCTCCAGAACGAAGGACACTCCCCGGACCAGCACGGGAATGATCTTCCAGTGATACAAGAGCGACGACAACGCCGCCGTGACAACGATGACGGGCAATCCCCGAAAGGCGAAGATGTAGGCCGCCCCGGAATACGGCTCCTCGAAAGGCAGAGCGCCTCCTCCCAAATACCCGAACACGAAGCTCGTTCCGGCCCGCGTCCCTTCCTCCAAGACCTCCATGGCCCGGTTGAGCACCAGAAACACATCCCGGAACAGGGGCAGCTTGAGCAGCATCAACGCCAGCACAAACTGCAACGCGAGGCCGATGACAATCAGCCTAACGCTCACCGCCCTGCGCTTCTCGGACAAGAGCCAAGCAATGAACACAAAGGCCACAAGCCCGAACGCACTTTGCAGCACGGCGAAAGTCATACAGGCACTCCTTGGGAAGATGAAAAATCGAGAGCGGTCCGTCGCCAAACAGACGAATTGCTTACACGCAGATCATCAGAACTGGAAGCTTTTTGGAACGGCCACGCCCCAGGTCGCCACCAATTCAATTTGGGTGATGCTCCCGTGCCGAGCACGGATTCGTGATGCTGGAGTTGCGCGTGCGGGCCGCCTTCAAATATCTGGATGCGGCGCGACATCGCGGATTCGAGGTGCGCTTCGCAGGCCTTCTTCGCCCTTCAGGAAATCAGGTGCAGCCCGAACTTGGTGTGCAGAAAGGATTGAAAATCGATGACCACGCCGAAGCAGTCCTTGAGCCGCTCCCGTTCGAGCGCGGCCAAAAGATCAATTCGGACATAATTGTCCGGGGCCTGCCCCGCACGCACGCCTGCGGCCTGGACACGCAGACGCAGGCTCTGGAAAAAATCAAAGGCGTCATGAATATTGGCCGCCATCGCCTCCGAGAAGACGCCTTCCCGGCGCAGGCTGGAGAGGCGCTCCATGCTGCCCGTCTCGTGCAGCCCATGCTCCAGGGCCAGAGTCTTGATGCCCTGGGTCAGCGGAAAGATCCCGCCCTTTTTCAGATCAAGACAGCCTTTGGCCGGACCGCTCCTCTCGACCACGAGATTGTGGAAAAAGCCCATGGGCGGTGCAAAACGCAGCGCCTCCCTGGCCATGTACTTGAGCAGCACCGGAGTGTCGCGCACCTGACGAAAGAGGTGTTCCCGCAGTCGTTCGCAGAGCCGGGAGGAGCCCAAAATATGGCGTGCATCGGCCAGTTGGGTCAGACGCAGCACCGCGTCCGCGTCGACAACGCGCAGCATGGCGTCGATGCTGTCCCGCCATGCGGAGAACGACTGCCGCCAGAGCGCGTTCTCGATCATCACTCCGTGGGGACAGGGGGGGAAACCTATCTCCACCAAAGCGCGCACGAAGCGCTGCCCAAAGGCGGCGAAATAGTCCCCGTCTTCCCCTTCATCGGAAAAGACCAGGGCGTTGTCCTGGTCCGTGGCCAGAAACTGCTCCCTGCGCCCTTCGCTGCCGAGCACCATGAGCGAAAATTCCCGGGCCCCTCGCCCCAGCTCCTCCATGACCAGTTCCGCCACGCGGACCAGGATCCGGTCGTTTATATGGGCCACGAACCGGCCCACTTTCTCGGCGCCGATCCTCTCCGCGGCGCTGCGTAGCACCATGAGGCGCAGACGCTCGAAGCACCGGGCCAGAGCCGCAAAAGACCGGGACGACGCGATTTCGCCCGACAGATGCAACGGGTTCTCCCCCCGGGCCGAGAGCATGTCCCGCTCCTGGAGAAGGCCGCGCGGCTTTTCGTTCTCATCGACCACGACCAGACGGCGTATGCCGTGACGGATCATGGTTGAAAACGCCTCGAAAACCAGTTCCTCGCCGCCCACGGTGATAAGCCCCGCAGTCATCATCTCCTCCACCCTGACATCGAGCGTTCCGCGCGCGGCCTGGGCGAGCACGTCCTTTTCGGTGAGAATCCCGGCGACGCGCTCCGCATCGCCGACCAGACACGCGGAAACGCCCCGCTCGCGCATGATCCGCGCAGCCTCGGACGCGGACATGGAGGCCTGGACAAAAACCGGGTCATCAAGGGCGATGCTTCCCACAGCACGGCGCAGGAACGGATCGGTTTCCAGTTCGGACGCCCGCAAGCGCGACGCATCGAGCAGCATCGCGAGTCGCTCGCATCTGCGGACAAAATACGCCTTGAGCGCATTTTCCCCGTCCAGCATCGCCCTGAACGCTTCAAGCCCGATGGCCAGAAAGGAGGTGTCCTCCTCGGCCCGCACTTCCAGAAACGGCAGACGGTCGGGAGCGACGGACTCGAAGCCAAAAACATCGCCGTCGATGATCCGCTCGAAATGAACGCCCTGGGAAGTCAGCTGGACGGCGCCGCGCAGGACGACTCCGACCACGGGTTCGACGAACATCTCGCGCGCCGGAAGCTGCCGCACGACGGGCCGCAGCCCTTCAAGCCTATCCGTCGAAAGCAGGCTGAAGGGATAGACCTTGCGCAGAAAATCCCGGCAAAAATGCGCGTCGGATGTCATAGAACCTCGCTACTTGGTGGCCGTCAGGTCCGGCCACCATGACTTTCCCGCGTCTATTCAGCGCCCACTCCGAGGTAGTTGCGAACGCGCTGGTTCTCGTACCTGGCCTCGGCGCCCTCGTCAGGAACCAGGACCGAACCGAGCCAGCCCGCGGCAAAGGCGGCAGGCAGCGAGATCAGGGCCGGATTCTTCCAGGGGAAAATGGCCTGGGCATTGCCGAGCACATCGACCCACACCGTGGGGCTTATGATGATCAGCCCTACCGCCAAAACCGCGCCCACGGCAATACTCGCCGTCGCGCCGACCGTGCTGAAGCGCTTCCACATGATCGAGAGCAGAAGGGCCGGGAAGTTGGCGCTGGCCGCGATGGCGAAGGCCAGGCCGACCATGAAGGCCACGTTCTGTCCCTTGAAGGCAATGCCGAGCCCGATGGCCAGAATCCCCAGGGCGACGGTGGCGCGCTTGGCCATCTTCACTTCGTTTTCCTCCGTGGAACGGCCGGTGCGGAACACGTTGGCGTACAGATCATGGGAGAAGGTCGTGGCCCCGGCCAGGGTCAGGCCCGCCACCACGGCCAGAATGGTCGCGAAGGCCACGGCCGCGATAAACCCGAGGAACATGATGCCGCCCGTGACTTCGGCCAGGAGAGGAGCCGCCATGTTGCCGCCCTTGTCGAACCCGGTGATCACGTCCTGCCCCACCAGCACCATGGCGCCGAAGCCGATGATGAAGGTCAGGATGTAGAAATAGGAGATGAGGCCGGTGGCATAGAGTACCGATTTGCGCGCCGCCTTGGCATCGGGCACGGTGTAGAAACGCATCAGGATGTGCGGCAGTCCGGCCGTTCCGAACATGAGCGCGATGCCCAGCGAAAGGGCGTCCCAGGGGTTCGAGACCAGACCGCCCGGTTCCAGGACCTTGTCCCCGTACTTGAGCACGGCGGCGTCGAAGAGGTTGACCGGGTTGTAGTCGAACCGCGCCAGGACCATGAACACCACGATGGACGCTCCGCCCAGCAGCAGCACGGCCTTGATGATCTGCACCCAGGTCGTGGCCAGCATGCCGCCGAAAAGCACATAGGCGATCATGATCACGCCCACGACGACAACGGCCGCTTCGTAGGGCAGCCCGAACATGAGCTTCACCAGCGAGCCGGAGCCGACCATCTGGGCGATGAGATAAAAGGCCACGGTCATGAGCGAGCCGCAGGAGGCCGCGATGCGGATGGGTTTTTGCTTGAGGCGATAGGCGACCACGTCGGCGAAGGTGTATTTGCCCAGGTTGCGCAGCGGCTCGGCGATGAGGAACATGATGATCGGCCAGCCCACGAGAAATCCGATGGAATAGATGAGGCCGTCATAGCCCTTGAGGGACACGAGGCCCGCGATGCCCAGAAAGGACGCCGCGCTCATGTAGTCGCCGGCCAAGGCGATGCCGTTTTGCAGCCCCGTGACGGAGCGGCCGGCGGCGTAGAACTGCGAGGCGGTTTTGCTGCGCTGGGCCGCGTAATAGGTGATGACCAGCGTGGCCAGCACGAAGGCCAGAAAGAATCCGATGGAAACCGCGTTGGGTTGTCCGATGGAGGAGGTAAACTCGTTCATCTCATTTCTCCTTCATGTTGCTGACAATGCGTGTCACCGCATCGTCGTACGCGCTGTTGGCCCAGGTGACGTAAATGCCTGTCAGCACGCAGGCCGAAATGATGACCGCAAGTCCCACGGGAACTCCCAGAGTCAGGTGTTCGCCGACCTTTACCGCGAGCAGATCCTTTCTGAAGGCCAAGACCAGAATGAAACCAAAATAAATGGCCAGCATGAGCGTGCTCAGGATCACGGATACAATTCTTTTTCTTCTGACCAGATCCTGAAACTTTTCATGATCCAGACTGTTGATGGATACGGTGGGCAAGGTGTCCTCCCTGGTTACGGTGAATCGAAATGCCGCTTGAGTCCGGCAAAACACCTTGTATCAAAATTCACAAAGCCCGCATCAGTTTCTCGGCAAATGGAATGTACAAAGCCTTGTACGGCTAGTAGCCACCCGCAGCCATCTCTACACCGTTTGTCTGTCCAGGCACGCCGCTTGCCGGGAGCGATGCATTCTTTCACTTTGATTTCAAGATATTGTGATTCAACATTGACGGATGGAAAACACGAATCGCAATCAAGCAACTTATTGCGCAGCGACCCGTGCTGACTTGAAAGCAAGATCATACGTACGTACCCTGAGCAAAGTGAATGCATTCCAAAGAAAATATGAGATAGCACAACGACAAGGTCTTCAATGCTATGCACACCGATTCTGCAATCAATTTGCAAATTTTGATTATTCTTTTTCCAATATGGCACCCCTGCGGGATTGGGGTGCGGGCGAGTCCTGCACAAGGCTTTTCTGACCATTTTGGTATATGTTCTCGTCTTTGGCGACTGGTGTTGCCGATATCAGGAGGGGGTGCTAGGAGTCCGCATTGGTCTGTCCCATGGCGGACACATGGAACCACTCAGCAAACGGACGAGACAATGCCCAATTTTGACGACATCGTGAATGAACTCCAGGATAAAATCTTTGACGAAGCGGTTCAGGCCTACGGTCAGGCCGGGTTCGAACGCTGGCGCAACAAGCCCTATCACGGCCGGCCAGCCAAGGCCGAGTACATGGGCGCATCTACCGGCACATGTGGCGATACCATCCGCATCTTTCTGCACATTGAAAATGACCTGATCCGTGACGCGGGATTCGGCACCGACGGCTGCGGCTCCAGCCAGATCAGCGGATCCATGGCCGCTGAACTGGCAGTGAACAAGACCTGCGAAGAGGTGGCTGCCATCACGGGCGAGACCGTGCTGGAAGCCTTGGGCGGACCGGACTGCATGCCCGAAGAAGACCGCCACTGCACCCGGCTGGCCGCAAACGCTCTTCACGAGGCTCTGGGAGATTACTACTTTAAGACGCTGGGAGCGGGAGTAGAAAGCTGACGGTACTATAGGCGCGCTTCAGCCAAATCACCGCCCCATAGAGTCGACAGCGGCGCGACCAGGTGATCTGGCCCGAGTGAGACTGTTTCCGCACCGTCGTAAAGGATCACTCCAACACGGGGCATGCACGGGGCATTGGTCAGATCTTGAATCTTGAATTCAACCATTTTCTGGCTCTTTCTCCGAACTAGGGCTGGTCAGGCCATGGAAAAAAGGAACACCAGAGAATTCAAGATTCGAGATCTGCCCCCATTCTGCGCACAAGATTCAAGATCTGACGCCGTGTCCGCAAATTCAAGATTCGAGATCTGACCCCAATCCCTGTGACCCCAATCCCTGTGACCCCAATCCCTGGGAAATTTGGATTGCGTAGTTATTGCCAATGAAAAAGCCACCCGTCACCAGATGGCTTTTTTTCCAAGTCGAAAAAGAGGTCGCTGGAATCACATAAACCCACAGCGGAACCCACAACAGAAAAAAGGGATTTCAGCCTTTCGACTGAAATCCCTTGCTTTCTAATGGCGGGGCCGATGGGACTCGAACCCACGGCCTCCGGCGTGACAGGCCGGCGTTATAACCGACTTAACTACGACCCCGCATTTTGTCTTCGTGGTGGGCGGTACAGGGATCGAACCTATGACCC
>JAEWKZ010000017.1 GCA_023393525.1 Pseudomonadota bacterium
TGTTTTATGTCTTCTAACTTCTTTTCTTTCTGTTGGTAGTAGATTTCACGGTGTTCTATCTCGCTATCAAGGACAGAGAGTATAGAATCCACACGTTCTTTGGCGGATAATCCAATAATCTGGCATAGGAGCAAGAGGCTGAATAGGTATCTCATAATGTATATATTAGGTTAAGAAAGTACTGCAAAGTTAGAAAAATATTTTTCTTATCATCCCCGGAATATACGTTTCTATTTAATCTTCTGCAAATTCTTCTTCAATTCTGTAGAACTGAAGACAGAAGAAGAATTTGCAGAAGATTTCATTACATTACACACCTCCGCCTAAGGCATGATACAAGTTTATGACACCCTGTATCTTGTCGAAAAGGTCTTGCGCCTGTATTAATTCGGCATTCAACAGGGATTGCTGTGCAGTCAGAACTTCCAGATAATTGGTAGAAGAATGTCGCATCAACAATTCTGTTTTATAAACAGCCTCTTGCAATGTGACAATCTGCCGTGTGCTGATGCCGATACGCTCTTGTGCCGTCTGCCACTGGGTCAAGGCATCGTTAACTTCCTTCCCGGCATCCAGTATCGATTGCCGGAATGAAAGTACAGCCTCTTCCTGCTGTGTCTTGGCTACTTTCAGATTGGCGATATTCGTCCCCCGGTTGAACAAAGGCTGGGTAAGTGAACCGACAGCATTTAGTAACCACTTGCCGGGATTGAGGATTATTCCGCCACCGTTATTATTCCAGCCTGCCGTACCCGACAACGTGATGCCCGGATAGAAAGCCGCACGTGCAGCATTGGTAGCATAAAAAGCCTGTGCCAGGGCATATTCAGTTTGCCGTACATCGGGTCGGTTTGCCAAGAGTTGTATAGGTACACCGGCCGATAGCTTTTCCGGAAACAGTTGCCCTTCCAGTGTTCCGCGCCGGATGGCTTGCGGAGCCGTAGCTATCAGAACCGACAGGCTGTTTTCCGTCTCTTGGATACTTTTCCGGATGGAGACTATCGCAGCTTCAAGTGTCATACGGTTGGCTTTTGACTGAAGCACTGCTGCGTCATTCGACTTTCCCGCCCGTTTCAGGGCTTCGAGGGTTCGGACTGTTTTCTCCCAACTTTCCAGCGTTCGTTCGTTGATGGCAAGTTGGCGGTCGAGCATAAGCAGTGTATAGTAGCTGTTGGCAATGGTCGCCACCAACTGCGTTTGTACGGCCTGTTCATAGGCACGGCTGTTTTCGAGTGCAGCTTTTGCGCCTCGTTGGGCATTCGTTACTTTGCCGAAGATATCTATTTCCCAACTTGCAGATGCTCCGAGATTGTAACTTCGGGCAGTCGTACTTTCGTAATGGCTGATTGTTCCTTCGGGAGCCAGCGATACGGACGGCAGGTAGGAGAGGCGTGCATTCATCAGTACCGCCTGCGCCGCTTCTACACGCAGGTGGGCGATGCGCAAATCAGTGTTTTGCTTTAGTCCCTGCTCAATCAGTGTTTGCAGATATTCGTCCGTAAAAAGTTCCCGCCATGATAACGCAGCCAAAGATGTTGAATCTTCCGGAGGCATATTCCGGTATAAACTGTCCGTCGTAACTGCCGGACGGGAATAGGGTTTGTAGATTCCGCAACCTGCCAGCAGACAGGTTGCGAAACTTAATATAATCAATCGTTTCATACGCTTTATTTCTTTTCTATTTCTTCTATTTCAGCTTGTATAGACCAGTCGGCATGGCTCTTTACAGCCTGCACCGGTCTGAACTTTTCCTGCAAATACTGGAACACGATGAAGAGCGACGGCACCAGGAATAGCAATGCCAGTGTCCCCACCAGCATACCGCCCACGGCACCCGATGCCAGCGAACGGCTTCCGTTAGCCCCGACGCCGTTTGCCAGCATAAGGGGGATGAGTCCGAATATCATCGTCAGGGCAGTCATCAGAATCGGACGAAGTCGCACCCGGGCTGCGCTGTATGCCGCCTGCGCCAATGACATTCCTGCTTCCCGGCGTTTGGTGGCATATTCAGTCAGTAAGATGGCTGTTTTGGCAAGTAGCCCGATCAGCATAATCAGTCCCGTCTGCATATAGATATTATTTTCCAGTCCGAAAATCTGGGCAAACAGGAAACTTCCCAATAGTCCGCACGGTACGGAGAGGATTACCGCAAACGGAATCAGGAAACTTTCATAGAGCGCACTCAGTATCAGGTACACCAGCAACAAACAGATGCCGAAGATAATCGCCACATTGTTCGTCGTCTTGCTTTCTTCTCGTGAGATGCTGCCGAATTCATAACTGTAATTTCTTGGTAACACTTGCTCTGCTGTCTCTTTAATGGCCTGCAAGGCATCTCCCGAACTATAACCGCTTGCCGGTGTTCCGCTAATGGAAATGGCATTGTAAAGGTTGAAGCGCATCAAATCCTGCGGTCCGTAGGTCTTGCTCAGTTTCACGAACTGTGCAAGCGGTGTCATTTCTTCCCTGACCCGCACATACAGATGATTCAGCGATTCGGGCGTAACTCTGTATTCGGGAGCCGCCTGAATCATTACGCGGTATAATTTGGAGAATCGGTTGAAGTTAGAAACATATCCTCCGCCATAATAACCGGAGAGCGTCTCCAGTATCTCGCCCGGAGAAATGCCTGCCTGTTCGCATTGGGCGGCATCGATATCTACCCAATATTGCGGATAGTTAGTCTCGAAAGCCGAATAGACCGCTTCAATTTCAGGCCGTTCGTAGAGTGCTGCCACCAGATTATCGGCTACATCTTTAAAGGCGTTCAAGTCACCCGAAGTCTTGTCCTGTACATACAGTTCAAAACCGTTTCCCATTCCGTAGCCCGGAATCATGGGAGGGGTAATGGCGAAAACCTGCGCATCGGGAACTTCTGCCGCCAGTCCGTAAATCATATTGGCAATGTCTGTTGCCGATTGTCCTTCTTCCTGGCGCTCATCCCAATGTTTGAGCGAAAGGAAATACATAGCCATTGAAGGGCCTGAGCCGGAAAATGAATACCCCGTAACATTGGCTTTATACTCGATGCCGGGAATCTGTTCCAATTGCTTGTTCATCTCCTCCATCACCCGCTGGGTTTGCTGCATGGACGAACCCGGTTTGGAATTCATGCTCACCATTACCGAACCTGTATCTTCATCGGGAACAAGCCCCGTCTTGGTGTGCCGTACCAACAGAACGAGTAGCACTGATGCCACTGCCAGCGTACTCCACATCAGCCAGCGACGCTTGATAAAAAGCATCACCCCCTTCATGTAACGTTTTGTCATCACATCGAACGCTGCATTGAACGCCTTGCGGAAGCGGGCGGCAAAGTTATTCCTGACATTCCCTTCCTTATCCATATAAGGATGTAGCAACAAGGCGCAAAGTGCGGGCGAAAGCGTGAAAGCATTAATCGCCGAGATGCCCACAGCCACCGCCATCGTGATGCCGAACTGTGTGTAGAATACCCCCGAAGTTCCCCCCATCATGGACACAGGGATGAACACAGCCATAAAAATCAGGGTTGAAGTCAGAATAGCCGATGAAATTCCCTTCATGGCATCGTTGGTTGCCATATACGATGACTGATACCCCACGTCGAACCGTGCCTGCACAGCTTCCACTACTATGATAGCATCGTCCACTACCGTACCGATGGCGAGTACCAGGGCAAACAGCGTCAGCAAGTTGATAGAAAACCCGGCAACGGCCATAAAGGCGAAGGTGCCAATGATGGATACGAAAATCGAAATCATCGGAACCAGGGTGGAACGGACATCCTGCAAGAAGACATACACCACCAGTACTACCAGTAAGATGGCTTCCAGCAATGTCTTGACTACTTCGTGTATGGATGCATACAGAAAGCGGTTGGTGTCGTTCAGCGTAACGAACTCCATTCCTTTGGGAAGGTCCCGGCTGATTTCCTCCAATGTGGCATCTATCTCGTTGATGACTTCTGCAGCATTGGAACCGGCGGTCTGGAAAATCATTGCCATGGCAGCCGCATGCCCGTCCACTTCGGTCGAGTAGTTGTAGGCTTCGTCGCCCAACTCGATGTCAGCCACTTCTTTCAGTCGCAGCACGTCGCCTCCGGGCAGGGAGCGGATTACGAGGTTGCCGAACTCTTCGGGGGTTGAGAAGCGTCCGCGGTACTTCATGGTATACTGATACGTATTATCATGGTTTTCACCGAAAGCTCCTGTTGCCGCTTCAATATTCTGCTTTGCCAATACGGCCGATATATCCCCCGGAATCAGTTTATATTGTGCCATCTTATCCGGTTTCATCCAGATACGCATACTGTAATTGGAACCGAATTGCATCACCTGGCCTACACCGGCGATACGTTTCAGGCGTGGCTCGACGTTGATTTTCATATAATTGTTCAGGAACTGCCGGTCGTATTTGTCTTCCGGTGAGTAGAGCGCGAAAGTTTTCAGTTCGGCATTCTGCTGCTTCATGGTTGTGACACCTATTTGGGTGACTTCGGCCGGCAACAGGCTCAATGCCGTAGAAACGCGGTTCTGCACATTGACGGCTGCCATATCGGCGTCACTTCCTTGTTTGAAGAAGACGTTGATGATGGCATCACCGCTATTGGATGCCGTAGAGGTGATGTAATTCATGTTTTCCACCCCGTTGATGGCTTCTTCCAACGGAACAATCACGCTTTTCTGCACCGTTTCCGCATTTGCACCCGGATAGTTGGAAAACACCTGGATAGTTGGCGGTGCTATATCGGGATATTGTTCCACAGGCAATGTGAATATGGCTACAACACCCATCAGGACAATCACGATGGAAATCACAATGGATAGCACCGGACGGTCAATAAAATGTCTTAAATTCATTCTGTTTCTCCTTATTTATTAAGTACTCTATCACAATTGAATGGTAAGTTAGTGGTCGGTTCCTTTGACGGTTATTTCCATTCCGTCCTGCAACAGTCCTACACCCTCGCTTACAATCACGTCGCCCGGTTGAAGTCCGGAGCGGACCATATACTCGTTGCCGTTGTTAAGCGGTTCTACTTTTATAGGTGCGGCCACTGCTTTGCCCTCCTGCACTTTATAGGCAAATATTTTATCCTGTAATTCGTAAGTGGCGGCCTGCGGAATGACGACGGCATCCGGTTCGGTCCGGGGGATAATGATGTTACCGATTCCTCCGCTGAACAACAACCGTTTTTCGTTGGGGAAGACGCTCCGGATGGAAACAGTTCCGGTCTGCGTGTTGATGATGCCGCTGATGCTTTCAATGCGTCCCGGGACATCATACATCGTTCCGTCATTGAGTTGCAGGCGGATGGATGGCATCTGTCTGATGGTTTCGTCGGGCGAACCGTATTGGCGTATCAGTGCACGGAGTTGGTTTTCCGTCATCGAAAAGTAGACGTACATGGTGCTGTTGTCCGATACGGTAGTGAGCGGCTGTCCCATAGACGAGCTAACCAGCGCTCCTGTGCGATAGGGGAGTGTACCGACAATACCGTCCGACGGGCTTTTCACTTCCGTATAGGAAAGGCTGTTGCGGGCATCGGTTTCCTGTGCTTCCGCCTGTTCCAATCCTGCCTTGGCAATAGCCAGAGCATTGCGTGCCGTCGATAGTTCGTATTCGGAAATGACATTTTCCCGATAAAGTTCCTTTTTGCTGTTGTAATCCAACTGTGCCGTTTCCACTTGTGCCTGTGCAGCGTGTACATTTGCCAGGGCTGTCCGCAAGGCAGCTTTATAAGGAACCTGGTCGATTA
>JAEWKZ010000073.1 GCA_023393525.1 Pseudomonadota bacterium
CTCAGCCATTGACGGCCTCCTTGGCGGCGCAGGCCGCGCGGGCGGGGGAACGCCGGGGCATGAACCTCCAGACCGGGCTCATGACCGAGGCGTGGATCTCCCTGGCGAAATTGTACATGCCGACGAAACCTTCCAGGGCGATCTTGCGCTCGTGGTTGTGGTCGCAGAAGCCCACGCCCAGCTTGTAGGCGATGGGGCGCTCCTTGACGCCGCCGACGAAGACATCGACGTCCTTCTCCTTGATGAACTGGGCCAGTTCGAGGGGGTTGGCGTCATCGACGATGATGGTCCCGGGGTCGGAGATGGCGGCCAGCTCCTTGTAGTCCTCTTCCGTTCCCGTCTGGGAGCCGACGACCACGACCCGCATGCCCAAATGCCGGAAGGCCTTGATGAGCGAAAACGCCTTGAAGGACCCGCCCACGTACATGGCCACCTTCTTGCCTTCGAGATCGCGGCGCAGCTCGGCCAGCTTCGGCATCAGCACGGAGAGTTCCTCGCGCACCAGGGCCACGGTCTTGGCCTTTATGTCCGGGTCCTTGTCCGCAAAAAAATCGGCCACCTTGTAGAGGGACTCGGCCATGTCCTCCACGCCAAGGTAGGATACCCGCTGGTAGGGAATGCCGTATTTTTCCTCCATCATCTTGGCGAGCTCCATGGTCGCCCCGGAGCACTGCACCAGATTGAGCGCCGCGCCGTGACAGCGCCGGATATCGTCCACCCGCCCGTCGCCGGTGATGTTGGCCACGGCCTCCACTCCCATCTTCCTGAAATATTCGCGCACGATCCATGTCTCACCCGCCAGGTTGAAGTCACCGAGGATGTTCACGCTCATGGGCGAAATGCCCGTCGTGTCGCCCGTGCCGACCAGCCGGAACATGGCCTTGCAGGCGGCGGCGTAGCCTTCGCGCTTGTTGCCCTTGAAGCCCTCGCTCATGACCGGCAGGACCGGAATGCCCGTGTCGGCCGAGACGCGGCGGCACACGGACTCCATGTCGTCGCCGATGAGGCCTACGATGCAGGTCGAATAGACGAAGGCGGCCTTGGGACTGTGCAGACTGATGAGTTCACGCAGGGACGCTTCAAGCTTCTTCTCGCCGCCGAAGATGACGTCCATTTCCTGCAGATCCGTGGAAAAGCTGAGGCGATGCAGTTGCGGACCCGAGGAGATGGCGCCCCGGATGTCCCAGGTGTAGGTGGCGCAGCCGATGGGCCCGTGCACGAGGTGCAGGGCGTCGGCTATGGGGTAGAGCACCACCCGCGAGCCGCAGAACACGCAGGCGCGCTGGCTGACCGCGCCGGCCAGGCTGGGGCGGTCGCAGGCCATGGCGAAGGGCTCTTCGCCGATGCGGTGCATCTGGCTCTTTCGTTCTTCGAGTATGGTCTTGTTCATGGTGTGCTCCTGATATGAGGGCCGCCGGAGCGGATTAGAGCGAAATGCGCAGACAGACGAGCTGCGTCTTGTGAAAACTGTGCCTGGAATAAAATCGCAGGGCCTCTGCGTTGTTTTTGTCGGCCAGAAGCTGCACCCGGGTCAGCCCCTGCTCCCGGGTCCAGGCCAGGGCGGCGTGCAGCAACCGGGTACCGATGCCCCGCCCCCGGCAGCCTTCGGCCACCACCAGATCCTCCATGAGACCCACCGCGCCGCCTTCGGCCGTGGAGATCAGCGTCTGGATGGAGACCATGCCCACCACCGCCCCATCCGCGTCGGCCACCAGAAGGCAGGCTTCCGCGCCAAGGAGAAGCGACAACCCGCGCACCTGCGCCTGCATGTTGACCGCGAAGTCGGCTTCGATGGCAAAGAGCTGCCTGAGCAGACCGGCCATGGCGGCAATGTCGTCAGTCCGGGCGGGTCGGATGGTGATGGGCATGAATGTCTCCACGCGAAGTTCAGGTTACGCGATGTGGTATTCGGCGCAGGGCTCGCCCGCTTCGATGCCGTCGAGGATGGCGTCGATGGCTTCCTCGCTGCTGACGCCCCCAAACCACCAGTTGTCAGGCTGGACAACCATGACCGGGCCCTTCTCGCACAGCTTCATGCAGCCCGTGGCCGTGATCAGGATGTCGAGGCCCCGGGCCAGGATCTCTTCTTCGAGGTATTGCAGAAATCCGTCGGTCTGCTTGAAGCAGACGCCCTTGGGGTCGCCGCCGACGCGGAAGCTCTGACACACTAGAATCTGTCTCTCAGGAATGGCCATCTTTCTCTCCAATATATCGAAATAATTTTAATTCTACTCATCGAGACCATAAAGCTGACGCACCAGGCTCAGCACCCACCCTTCGGCCTCGATGACCGTGAGCCCCCTGGATGCCAGAATTTCGAGGGGCTTGCGCCCGACGCTTGCGACCAGCAGGTAGGAGCAGTCCGAAAGGACCTCGGCCAACCCTTCCCAGCGCATGTCCCCGTCGCCGGGGGCGGGCGCGGGCCGGGTGCCGGTCAGCCTTACCCTGCCCTCGTCGAGGCCGTAGATCCGAAATTCCCGGGCTTGGCCGAGGTGCGTGTCCACGGTCGAACCCGAACTGCTGGCCACGGCCACCAGGGGGCGGGGTCCTTGAGGAGGTGCGAAGGTCATGACGGGCTCCGTGGAAGCGTGGTGCGGCGGTTGTCCCGGCCAGGGGCCGCCGAAACTCCTTCGCTGGCCTCGTAGAGTTGAATCGCCGCCCCTGCCGGACGCAGACCGATTTTCAAGCGGCCCGCGACGATTCAACAAACGATGCCTGGCTCAGTCAGACAGTCGTCGGCCCCTGGCCGGGACAACCGCCGCACCACGCACTCATTTCATTTTTTCGTTTGAGCGGCGGGAAAAGCCCCGCCGCCTTGCAATCAGTAGACGAGTTCGAACTTCTCTTCGGTTTCGTCGCGGTCCGTGCGGGTCAGAATCAGGTCGAGGATCCTGGTCAGCATGTGCAGTCCACCCTTGTAGCCGACGGTCGGGAAGTACTGGTGCCCGACGCGGTCCAGGATGGGGAAGCCGAAACGCAGGAAGGGGATGTCTTCGTCGCGGGCGATGTACTTGCAGTAGGTGTTGCCTATGATCAGATCCACGGGCTCGTTCTTGATCCACTGGTGCAAGAGGAACATGTCCCCGCCGGCCTTGACGTTGGCCTTGTAGCCGGCCTCGGCCGTGATCTCGTCGATGCGCTTCTCGAACTTGGAACCCGGCGTGCCGGTCACGATGTGCATGGGCAACATGTCGAGAGAGACCAGGAATTCGGTCAGGGCGATGACCTGGTCGGGGTCGCCGACCAGGGCCACCTTCTTGCCGTAGAAGTACTGGTGCATGTCGGAGATGAGGTCCACGAGCTGGCCGCGCTCG
>JAEWKZ010000109.1 GCA_023393525.1 Pseudomonadota bacterium
GATTTCCCAACCCCTTCATGTTCTTACCCGCTTTTCCGCCCCCCCTCAACCGTATCCGCGCAGGCCGCACAAAAACCACGCCTCCGGCGGGCAGGGGACTCGTCCCCTGCACCCCTGACATATATCATTTACCCCTCCCCGCACCGCCTCAAGCCTGTCGGCGGGATCCGGGCGAGGGGTGGCGGCTGTCTGACTGAGCCAGGCATCGTTTGCTTCCCGGCCGTTTGCCGTACGAAGCGCGGCAGAATGCCCAAGCTTCAAGGCAGGGAAGCATTGCGAGGCCGGCGAAGGAGTTCCGGCAGCCCTTGCCCGGATTCCGCCGACAAGCGCTGTCACGCAGAAAAAGATGAAGAGACAACCACCCCGCCCTTCGGGCACCCCTCCTTAGCAGGAGGGGAGTTGGAGCGGCTACTGGCGGACCTTGATGCTTTGTGCGTTAGCAACCTCGGATGAGCGCTGGGCGGGCCCATTCTCGGTCGCCAACTGCTTGAAGCTACCCGTCATGACGTGGAAGAACTTGCAGAACTTGACTCACACAACTTTCTCATCCCCTCCCCGCATCGCCTCAAGCCTGTCGGCGGGAGCCGGGCGAGGGGTGGCGGCTGTCTGACTGAGCCAGGCATCGTTTGCTTCCCGGCCGCTTGCCGTACGAAGCGCGGCAGAATGCCCAAGCTTCAAGGCAGGGAAGCATTACGAGGCCGGCGAAGGAGTTCCGGCAGCCCTTGCCCGGATCCCGCCGGCAGGCGTTGTCACGCAGAAAAAGATGAAGAGGCAACCACCCCGCCCTTCGGGCACCCCTCCTTGGCAGGAGGGGAGTTCTCGACAAAGGGCTGAGCTATCTTCACTTTAGCGGACACACCAACTACCCTACGGGGAAGAAGAGGCCAAACGCTAAGCACCCCGCCCTCCCACCTGCGAAACGCCTCCGGGAAGAAAAAAAACCATTTTTTTAATTGACAGCCCGCACCGCCCTTTATAAACACGTTTCCTCGTTGAGCGGGAGTAACTCAGTGGTAGAGTGCAACCTTGCCAAGGTTGAAGTCGCGAGTTCAAATCTCGTTTCCCGCTCCACAACGAAGGCGGCATAGCCAAGTGGTAAGGCAGAGGTCTGCAAAACCTCCATTCTCCAGTTCAAATCTGGATGCCGCCTCCAAAGTCCTGCGGGAGTAACTCAGTGGTAGAGTGCAACCTTGCCAAGGTTGAAGTCGCGAGTTCAAATCTCGTTTCCCGCTCCACAAAAATCAGGCCGGCCCGTCCGGCCTTTTTTTTATCCGTCTCGATGCGCAAAAAAATACTTGCCTCGTGGCGGCCTTCTGATTAGGACAGCCTCACTTCGAGTGCGGGAGTAACTCAGTGGTAGAGTGCAACCTTGCCAAGGTTGAAGTCGCGAGTTCAAATCTCGTTTCCCGCTCCACAAAAAATTAAGGCCGGTTTGTCCGGCCTTTTTCTTTTTCTCCACAGCATACGTCCGCGCCCCAACGAATCCAAAACATCCCCGATCCGTCAGGGCGCTGCGACCACCGCTTTTCCTGCCGCTCTCATCGCTTCTTCCCAAAAATCGAACCCAGCACGCCGCGAAGAATCTCGCGCCCGAGTTGGGTCCCGATGGTCCGGACCGCGCTCTTGACCAGCGCCTCTCCTACGCCCTGCCTGCGTCCCGACCCGGAAAACCAGCCGCCGTCCTTTTGTTCGGCCTTGGCCCTTACCTCGGCCTGCCTGGCCTCCTCGGCCTGGAGCATGGACTGCCGCGCCCTGGCCTGGAGCATCTCGAAAGCGGATTCCCGATCCACGGCCGCGTCGTAGCGTCCCTTCAAAGGCGAGCGCGACATGATGGCCCCGCGCTCCTCTTCCGTGAGCGGTCCGATGCGCGAATAGGGAGGCCGGATCAGAACACGCTCCACCATGCGCGGCCGCCCCTTTTCGTCCAGGGTGGAAACCAGGGCCTCGCCCGTGCCCAGGCTGACGATGGCCTCCCCGGTGTCGAAGGCGGGATTGGCCCGGAAGCTCTCGGCCACGGAACGCACGGCTTTTTGCTCTTTCGGCGTATAGGCGCGCAGGGCGTGCTGGATCTTGAGCCCAAGCTGTCCCAGGATCTGCTCCGGGACATCGGTCGGACTCTGGCTGATGAAATAGATGCCCACGCCCTTGGAGCGGATCAGGCGGACCACCTGCTCGATCTTGTCCACCAGGGCCTTGGGCGCGTTGTCGAAAAGCAGGTGGGCCTCGTCGAAGAAAAAGACCATGACGGGCTTGTCCGGGTTGCCGACCTCGGGCAGCTGCTCGAAAAGCTCGGCCAGGAGCCAGAGCAGAAAGGTGGCGTATATTTTCGGCGAGCGGGCCATGAGGCTTGAGGCGTCCAGAATGGAAATGACGCCGCTCCCAGAAAAATCGACATGCATGAGATCGGACAGGTTCACCGCCGGTTCGCCGAAGAAAACGTCACCGCCCTGCTCTTCGAGCACCAGAAGCTGCCGCTGCAAGGCCCCCACGCTGGCGGCGCTGATGTTGCCGTAGCTCCCGCGCAGCTCCGCCGCGTTGTCGGCCATGAATTGCAGCATGGCCCGCAGATCCTTCAGGTCGAGGAGCAGCAGGCCCTGTTCGTCGGCAATGCGGAAGCAGGCGTACAAGATCCCGCTTTGCGTCTCGTTCACGTCCAAAAGCGAGGACAAGAGCAAAGGGCCCATCTCAGAGATCGTGCTGCGCAAGGAGTGGCCGCTTTGGCCGAAGACGTCCCAGAACACAACGGGACAGCCCTGAAAGGAAAATCCTTCGGCGGGCATGGCGGCCAGACGCTCGTCGATCTTGGGATGCGGCGTGCCGGGGACGGCGATGCCCGAAAGATCGCCCTTGATGTCCGCCGCGAAGACCGGAACACCCATCCGCGCGTAGCTCTCCGCCAGCACCTGCAAGGTGACGGTCTTACCCGTGCCCGTGGCCCCCGTGACCAGACCGTGACGGTTGCCCATGCTCCCAAGCTGATACAACCCTTTTCCCTCGGCTCCTCCAATCAAAAAATCCGCTGCGCTCATGGCCCCTCCTTGCGGGTACACCGTTTTTTCCTGACCATCCGCGCATACCAAAGTGAGCCCAAAAAACAAAGGCCATTGACTTGCTCCAAAAGCCCCGCCACAACGACCCTCTACAAGCCGTACATCCATGCGCAGTCCTCGCTCCCCATGGATGGATTCCGGAAGAAACCTCAACCCATCGCAATTCGGACCAATATGATCGAAATACACTCCTGCCCCAAGGGCTACGTCACGGACCTGGACAAGACCTGCACCCCGGAAGAAACCGTGGACAAGGCGCGTCAGGCCCTGGCCCGGTCAGGCAAGCGCATTCTGGCCCAGACCCGGCGCATCGACACCGGGCGTCTGGGCATTCCGGTCTTCATGTCCATCTGCGGCGAAGACGCCCTGGGCATCATGCCCACGCGCAAGCAGATGGGCAAAGGCGCCTCCGCCCCCCAGGCCGAAGCCTCGGCGCTGATGGAGCTGGTGGAGCGCTTCAGCTATTTCTCCTACTGGGACAATGCCGAAAACTTCCAGCCCATGACCTGGTCACAGGCGCGGGAAGCGTTTGGCGACAGGCTGCTGCCCATTTCCTACATGATCCAGTCCGTGGCGGACACGGTCGGCGAGGATGACGCGGCGCGCATCCTTGACCTCCTTCCCTGGCGTTTCGCGCCGGCCACGGACATCGGCGCCGGACAGGAGTTCATGGCTCCGCTGGACTGGTTCAAGAAGCTCAACGAATTCAACGGTTCCTCCGCCGGAAACACCCTGGAGGAATCCATGCTCCAGGGCGGCTGCGAGCTGGTCGAGCGCCATGTCTGCGCTCTGGTCGACCGCACGCGCCAGGAAACGCCCAGCATCGACCCCGCCTCCTTCAGCGATCCGGTGCTGATCGAGCTGCACGAAAAATTCACGCGAAGCGGCCTCACCGTCCTGCTCAAGGATTTCAGCCTCGGCCTGCCCGTGCCCACGGTGGCGGCCCTGGTCATGGACCCGGCCACGTTTCCGCACAAGAGCGAGATCGTGTTCACGGCGGGCACGGCCTCCTCGCCTGAAAAGGCGGCCATCCGCGCCCTGACCGAAATCGCCCAGCTCGGCGGGGATTTCGAGACGTGCAGCAACTACGAGGCCTCCGGCCTGCCCAAATTCACCCACCCGGACCAGTGCGCATGGCTGACTCGCGGGGAGGTGGTCTCCATCCACTCCCTGCCCTCCAACACGGACGCGGACATCGCCACGGAGCTGTTGAATTTTTGCGCGCGGCTCAAAGACCAGGGCTTTGCCTTTTTCTCCGTAGACACCACGGTCAAAGAGCTGGACATCCCCGCCAACTACAACTTCGTCCCCGGATTCCTCTTCCGGGAGCGCACGCCCATGGCGTCCCTGGGTCTTTTCGTCGGCCGCGTGCTGGCGGAGGACGCGGACCCGGAAGAGGCCCTGGCGGGGCTTGAAGTGTTGCGGGAGATCTACCCAGGCGCCCATTACCTCCCGTTCTTCCGGGGTCTTGTGGCCCTGCGCCAGGGCGAGATCGATCAGGCCGCGTCCTGGTTCGCGCACGCCGAGCCCTTGCAGCCCGAAGCCGACGACCGGGGCCTGGCCGCCTTTTATCAGGCCTATGCCCTGTCCCAGCAGGGTCAGTGGGCCGAGACCATCCCCCACCTGGACCGCGCCGTTGGGCACTGCCCCGAGGTCAAGGAGTACTTCAATCTGCGCGGGGTGGCCTATTTCAAGCAGCAGGAGTATGCTGGAGCCGCGGCCAACTTCGAGCTGGCCCTTGCTCTGGACAGCGGATCGGCCATGGATCTGGCCAATCTGGGTTTATGTCATAAATTCATGAACAATGCGGACAAGGCGCGGGAACTTCTCGGCGAGGCGCTGAATCTCGATCCGAGCCTGGAATTCGCCCGCACCCATCTCAGCGAACTGTAGCGAAGGAGAAAAACATGGATATCAGCAAAAAAATCGCGGAGCTCAAGACCATCCCCGGATTCAGGGAAAACGTGGGCATGGTCCTGGTGCATAACGGCGTGGTCCGGGCCTGGTCGCGCAAGGACAAATCCAAGGTCGCGCGGGTCAAGATCGAGGTCGACCAGGACAAGGTCGAGGCCATTCGCGCCGAATTCGAAGCCCGTCCCGGCATCTTCAAGGTCGTGGCCGAGGCCAGAAGCGGCGAATACGTGCCCGGCGACGATCTGCTCTTTTTGATCGTGGCCGGCGATATCCGCGAAAACGTGAAGCCTGCCTTGAGCGAGCTGCTCGACCGCATCAAGTCCGAAGCGGTCAGCAAGCAGGAACTCGCCTAACACATGGAGTCCACCAGACAATGAAGCGTCAAACCCTGTTCACGCTGATCGTCCCGATCATTCTTGGCGCCTTCCTGGCCGCATCCGTGTCCGCCATGGCGGCCACGGACGCCCCCACGCCCACCGGCGGCACGAAGTTCGACTACGCCTGGCTCAAGGGCCGCGCCCGGGCCCTGGCCGCATCGCCCCATGTCAGCCATGAGGGTGAACTGCCAAAGACATTGCAGAACCTGACCTGGGACGACTACATGCAGCTCTCCTTCGACTCGGAACATGCCTTGTGGCAGGACGAAAAGTCCCTGTTCCGGGCCGAGCTCTTCCATCTTGGGCTGTATTTCAGGACCCCCATCACCCTTTACGAACTGCAGGACGGAAAGGTCAAAGAGATCGACTACACGCCGGACCTCTTCAAATACGGAAACTCCGGAATAAAGGGCAAGGATCTGCCCAAGAACCTCGGCTTCGCCGGGTTCCGCTTCCGCTACCACACCGACTGGACCCGCGATCTGGTGGCCTTTTTGGGCGCGAGCTACTTTCGCGCCGTGGGTGGCGAGATGCAGTACGGGCTTTCCGCCCGGGGGCTGGCCGTGGACACGGCCCTGCCGCGCCCCGAGGAGTTCCCGCTCTTCACCCATTTCTGGCTGGAAAAACCCCGTCCCGGGAGCGACACCGCCACGGTCTACGCCCTGCTCGACTCGCCCAGCGTGACCGGGGCCTACCGCTTCGACATCCGCCCGGGCCAGACCCTGACCATGAAGGTGGACGCGGCCCTGTACCCGCGCAAACCCATCGAGCGCCTGGGCGTGGCGCCCCTGACCAGCATGTTCCTGACCGGGGAGAACGACCGCCGCATGGGCTACGACTGGCGGGCGGAAATCCACGACTCCGACGGGCTGGCCATCCACAACGGCAACGGCGAATGGATCTGGCGGCCGCTGGAAAACCCGCCGCTGCTGCGCTTCAACGCCTTCATGGACCAGAACCCGCGCGGCTTCGGCCTCATGCAGCGCGACCAGAACTTCGACCACTACCAGGACGACGGCGTGTTCTACGACAAGCGCCCCAGCGTCTGGGTCGAACCCGTGGGCGACTGGGGCGCTGGCTCGGTGCAACTGGTCGAGATCTCCCATGTCGACGAGACCTTCGACAACATCGTGGCCTTCTGGAACCCCGCCGCTCCGGTAGAGCCTGGGCAGGAGCTGCTTTTCAGCTACAATCTGTACTGGGGCACCAACCCGCCCGTGCCCGGCAACCTGGCCCGGGTGGTCGACACCTTCACGGGCCTTGGCGGCGTGGTCGGCAAGAAACGCGAATACTACAGCAAGCGCTTCGCCGTGGACTTCGCCGGCGGAGACCTGGCCATGATCGCCAAGGATGCGAAAATCACCCCGGTCCTGAGCACCTCGGCCGGACGCATCGAAATCACCTCGGTGCGGCCGCAGCACGCCATAAACGGCTTCCGCTGCATGTTCGACGTGGTCCCTCCCGACGAAACCCAGAACCCCATCGACCTGCGCCTGCACCTTGAAGCCGATGGCCGCCGCATCAGCGAAACCTGGGTCTACCAGATGACGCCCCCGGCCATGGCGGACCGCACGCTCTACAATCCCTGATTCGAGCGACGGCACTGAAGAAAATGCGAAAAGGGCTTTGGCGCGCGCCGAAGCCCTTTTTTTGCGCCCACTCCCACCCGGCTGGTCAAAGGCCGCGCAAGACCTCCGCGGCCAACTCCCGCACCCGCACCGCCTCCTCGTCCTTGCCGTGCTTGATGCAGCCCTGGGCATAGAGCCGCACCCTCTCCCGCAGGGCCGCCTCGACCATCGCCCGCTGCTCGCCATCAAGCGCCATGCTCCGCAAGAGGTCGATCATGGCGTAGACCCGGTACAGATCAAGGCCGATGATGCGGCGCGACAGCTGGTCCGCGTGGCCGCCGGTCTTGACGACCAGGGGCTCGGGCACAAGGCCCACGGGATGGCGCGCGCCGACCCGCAGCCACAGGCTGTAGTCCTCGCAGGCGGGCAGGCTTTCGTCGAAAGGCCCCAGCTCGTCCCAAAGATCGCGGGAAAACATGACGCAGGACGGGCTGATCAGGCACAAGTCCAGGGAACGGTCCAGAAACCATCCGGCGGGCTTGGCGTGCTTGAAGCGGGGGTTGACCCGAACCCCGTTCCTGATCCAGATCTCATCCGTCTGACAGATCGCAAACCCGCTCTCGGCCATGAAGCGGACCTGTTTTTCGAGTTTGTCCGGCATCCAGTGATCGTCGGAATCCAGGAGCGCGATGAGCCGGCCCCTGCTGGCCGCGATGCCCCGGTTGCGGGCAGAGCTTACCCCTTTATTTTCCTGGTGCATTCCCGTAAGCCGGGGATCGTCGAATTCGGCCAGCACCGTGGCCGTGGCGTCGGTGGAGCCGTCGTCGACGACGATAAGCTCAAAATCGGCCCAGGTCTGCCCCAGCACGGAGGCAACGGCCCGGCCCAGAACTTCCGCCCGGTTGTGGGCGGGGATAATCACGGAAACGCATGTCATGAGAAGCATCCAGGTCGTCAATGTCCGCTGGTTCAACGCCACAGCCTGGTACGGGATGTACCTGAGCCGCCTCCTGCTCGAAAGCGGCCACGAGGTGCTGGTCCTGGGCCTGCCGGACACCCTTTCCGCCCGCAAGGGGCAGGAGTGGGAGCTGCCCATGCAGCTTCTCGACCTGAACACGGCCACGCCCTGGGGCATAGCCGCGCTGTACGGCAAACTCAAGGGGCTGGTGCGCGAATTCAAGCCCGACGTGGTCAACTGCCACCGGGGCGAAAGTTACCTCTTGTGGGGCCTGCTCAAAAAGGAACTGGGAAGCTTCAGGCTGGTCCGCACCCGCGGCGACCAGCGCCTGCCCAAGGCGAACCTCGTCAACCGCTGGCTGCACAACGACGTCAGCGATGCGGTCATCACCACCAATTCGCCCATGACCCGCCATTTCCAGAATGTCTTCAAGGTGCCGCAAGGCAAACTGCACCAGATCCTCGGCGGAGTGGACACGGATGTCTTCCGCCCCGATCAGGCCAGCCGCGACCGCATCAGGGCGGAACTGGGGTACGGGGAAAAGGATTTCGTGGTCGGCCTGCTGGGCCGCTTCGACCGGGTCAAGGGCCAGCACGAGCTGATCCGGGCCGTGGCCGGGCTATACGGTCAGGGCATGACGAACATCCGCCTCCTGCTGCTGGGCTTTGATTCGGCCACGCCGGAAGCGACGGTGCGCGGCTGGATCAAAGAGCACGGCATCGAATCCATCACCGCCATCACGGGCAAGCGCCCGGACATCCCCGCCTGCCTGAACGCCCTGGATCTGGGCGTGGTCGCCTCGCTGTGGTCCGAGACCATCGCCAGGGCGGCCCTTGAAATCATGGCCACGGGCGTGCCGCTGATCGGCACGGATGTGGGCGTCATGCCCGACCTGCTGGAAGCGCAGGCCCTGCTCAAAGCCGGGGACGTGGACGCCTTGGCCGGGCGCATCCGCCAGGTGATGGAACGTCCGGAGTTGGCCGACTCCCTGCGCCAGGAACAGCACAGGCGCATGAGCGATCTTTCCGGCCACGATTTTCTGGCCAAAACCTTGGCCGTTTACGAGGGCGCGCTGTGAAGCGCGTGGCTCTCATGCTCCCCAAGCTCAGCCGCTACGGCGGGGCCGAGCAGTTCGGATACCGTCTGGCCGAATATCTGGCCACGCAGTGCGAGCGTGAATTCGAGGTGACCTTCATCTGCGCCAAGCAGGACGGCCCCGCGCCGAAGGGCGTCAAGGTGATCCGGGTCGGACGGCCCATCCCGGGCAAAATCGGCAAGGTGCTCTGGTTCGCGCTGGCTGCGGAAGTCGCCCGGCGCAGGGGGAAATTCGACGTCAGCGTGGGGCTTGGCAACACGGTCTTCCAGGACATCGCGCGGCTCTCCGGCGGGCCGACGGGTCTTTTCTGGGACTATTCCATCCGCGCCTACGCTCCGGGCCGGGAACGGGCCCTGAAATCCCTGGCCAGGCGTCTTTCCCCGGGCAAGCAGCTTGCCCGGCTCGTCGAAGGGCTCTGCGTGCGCAGCACCCCCGTGCTGGTCGCCAACTCCGAGTTCGTGCGCGACCTGACCGTAAGGACCCACCCCTGGCTCAAACCCGAAAACATCCGGCTCATCTACAACAAGCCGGACCTATCCCGCTTCTTTCCCGCAGACCCCGCCCACAAGCCGCAGTTGCGCGAGCGTTTCGGCCTCCCGGAAACCGCCGACCTCATCATCACGGCAGGCACCAATTTTCGCCTTAAAGGCGTGCATGTCCTGATCCGAAGCCTGGCCCAATTGCCGGCGTCCTTCCATCTGGCCGTGGCCGGAGGACGGGGCAGCCGGGAGCTGCTCGGACTGGCCGAGAGCCTCGGAGTCCAGGGGCGCGTCCATTTTCTGGGCCGGGTGGACGACATGCCCGCCCTGTATCAGGCCGGGGACATCTTCGTGCTGAACACCTTTTACGACGCCTGCGCCAACGCCGTGCTCGAAGCCCTGGCCTGCGGGTTGCCGGCCATCTCCACGACCAGCAACGGCAGCTCCGTCTTCCTGCGCCCCGAGGCGGTCATGAACGACCCCACGGACGCAGAGGCTTTGGCGGGCCGCATCCGCGCCCTGATCCACCAAGGCCGCACCGCGCGCGAGGATTACGCGCCCTTGAGCGGCCTGGAACCCTACGCCGACCTCATCCGGGAATTTGCATGACCGATCTCGCCACGTTCAAGCCCAAGCGCATCCTGGTCTGCCAACTGCGCCAGATCGGCGACGTACTGCTGACCACGCCGTCCATCCGCCTCCTGCATGAGCGCTATCCGGACGCTGCCATCGACATCTTCACGGAAAAAAAATGCACCCCGGTGCTTGAAAACAACCCGCATGTGCGAAAAATCTGGGCGCTGAACAAAAAAGAGCTGCCCAACTTTTTGGCCGAACTGAAATTCTACGCCCGCATCGCCGCCGAAAGCTACGATCTGGTGGTGGATTTTCAGCAGCTTCCGCGCTGCCGCTTCGTGACCCTCATGAGTCGCGCCAAGGTTCGGCTGTCCTACCCGCCGCCCTGGTACAACCGGCTGCTCTACACCCACTGGGCCAAGCCCGTGCCAGCGTATTCCGCCGGCTACCGGGCCAGCATCCTCGCCCCGCTGGGGATCACCTGGCGAAACCAGGCCCCGGAAATTTTCCTGACTGAAGGCGAAACCGCCTGGGCCAGGGAGTATCTGGCCGGATTCGGTCTCGCCCAGGGGCAGTACATCACCCTGGACCCGACCCACCGCCGCTCCACCCGCCTCTGGCCGGCCCGTCATTACGGCGCCATGATCGGCCAGGTTCATGCCGCGCGGCCGGACCTGCGTTTCTTCATTCTCTACGGACCCGGCGAGGCGGACATGGCCCGCGAAGTGCTTGGCCACTGCCCCGCCCCCGAGGCCTGCGTCCTGCCGGACACGGTCATCGGCCTGCGCCAGATGGCGGCGGTGCAATCGCTGGCCCGGCTGCACGTCGGCAACTGTTCCGGCCCGCGCCATTTCGCCGTGGCCGTGAACACGCCCACGCTGACCATCCTGGGCGCGACCAGCGGCGGCTGGCGCTTTCCGTCCGAGCAGCACCAGGACATCTTCGAAGACCTGCCCTGCCGCCCCTGCAACCAGAACACCTGCGCCCGGAAAGATCACGCCTGCCTGGAGAATCTGCCTGCGCAGCGGGTCGCGGACCGGGTGCTGGAGATCGTCAGCGCCCAGGCCACCGCATAGAAAACGTCTGAATCATCGGCATTGCCTGGGCACCATCCAGGCCTTATGACCAAGGCTACACGTGTACGCTTTCTGATCCACGATTTTTACCAAGGAGTGACCTCATGAAGAGATTCGCGCTTTCCCTGTGCATTCTGCTTCTTTGCGCCGGACCGGCCATGGCCGGCGGGCTGGACACATTTCTGGACAACCTGAATGTGCAGGCAGCCGCCGACCGCCACGGCGTCGTCACCAGCATCGGCTCCCACTTCGGGGTGCCCTACTCCGACGTCGAACTGCTCATGGGCACCACCGGCAGCCTGGCCGACGCCTTCATGGTCCTGCAACTCGGTCGCTGGACCGGCCTGAGCCGGGACAGGATCATGGGCACCTACGCCGCCAGAAAAGGACAGGGCTGGGGCGTCATCGCCAAGGATCTGGGCATCAAGCCGGGGTCTGCGGAATTCCACGCCCTCAAAAACGGAGATTTCGGATACAGCACGGGTCGATCCGGAAAAGGCAACGACCATGAAAAAGGCGGGGCCTCGTACTCAGACGAAAAGGGTAAAAAACATGGCGCAGTCCAGGACGACCGCCCCATGCCCACAAGCCAGGGTGGCGGCCAGGGCGGAGGAAAGGGCAAGAAAAAATAATGGCGGCCTGAAAAAATTACCCAATACTGACATGGAGTTGTCCGGCATTTTGGAGTGGCCTGACATGCCCACCATCCATCAATCCACCGGAGTTCAAAATGAAATTAAAAGACCAGAAAGTCCTCATGTTTGTGGATCACATCTTTGAAGACATGGAGCTTCTCTACCCATACTACCGGCTGATCGAAGAAGGCGCCGAAGTGGTCGTCGCCGGGCCTCGGGCGGGAGTCGTCTACACAGGCAAAAACGGGTATCCCTTCAAATCCACTGCCGCCATCGCGGACCAGCAGGCGCAGGACTTCGACCTTTTGGTCGTTGCCGGCGGGTTCGCCCCCGACAAGCTCAGACGGGACCCCAAAGTCCTGGAACTCACCCGCGAAATGCACGAAGCCGGAAAAATAGTCGCCCACATCTGCCACGGCGGATGGATTCCGATCTCCGCAGGGATCATGAAAGGCTTCACCTGCACATCCACCCCCGGCATCAAGGACGACCTGGTCAACGCGGGAGCTACGTGGGTTGATAAGGAAGTTGTCGTGGACCGGAACCAGATATCCGCGCGAAAACCCGATGACCTGCCCGCATTTTGCCGCGCCATCATAGCACAGGCCGCGAAATAGCCCTTTCAGTGGCGCGAAGAGGTCAGCAGAAATTACCTGCTGACCTCTTCGCGTTTTTTCCAGGGGATGCGGGCTCCGGCAGGATCAGTGGTGCAGGATCTGGCTGAGGAACTGCCTGGTGCGGTCGTAGCGGGGATTGGAGAAAAATTCCTCCGGGGAATTCTGTTCCACGATCTCGCCGCCGTCCATGAAGATGATGCGGTCGGCCACGGTCCGGGCGAAGCCCATCTCATGGGTCACGCACACCATGGTCATGTTTTCCTCGGCCAGAGAGACCATGACATCGAGAACCTCCTTGATCATTTCCGGGTCCAGGGCCGAAGTGGGCTCGTCGAAAAGCAGGATGTTCGGATTCATGCACAGGGCCCGGGCAATGGCCACGCGCTGCTGCTGGCCGCCCGAAAGCTGGCCTGGATATTTGGCCGCCTGCTCGGCGATGCGCACCCGCTCCAGAAAATGCATGGCCGTGGCCTCGGCTTCCCTTTTGGGCATCTTCCGCACCCAGATGGGAGCCAGGGTAAGGTTGTCCAACACTGTCATGTGCGGGAACAGATTGAAATTCTGGAACACCATGCCCACCTCTCGGCGGATTTTCTCCAGCCCTTTGACGTTGCCGGTCAGCTCGGTGCCGTCCACGATGATGGTCCCTTCCTGGTGACGTTCGAGCCGGTTCATGCACCGGATAAGGGTGGATTTGCCGGACCCGGACGGGCCGCAGATGACGATTCGCTCGCCCCTGCGCACCTCGAGGTCGATATTCTTGAGAACGTGGAAGTCGCCGTACCACTTGTTCAGGCCCTTCACGTCGATGATGGTTTCGCTGGAAGTCATGGGAACCTTACCTTTTGGTTTGGGGGCCGCGCTTTTCGAGGCTGCGGCCATATCGGCTCATGCCGAAGCAGATGCACCAGTAGACCACGGCGCAAAAAACATAGCCCTCGACCTCGTGACCGAGCCAGTTCTGGTCCTGGGAGGCGGCCTTGACCATGCCGAGGAAGTCCAGAAGGCCCACGATGATGACCAGGGAGGTGTCCTTGAACAGGGCGATGCAGCGCCCGATCAGGGACGGAAGCACGTAGCGCAGGGCCTGGGGCAGCACCACGAAAAGGGTGATCATCCAGTTCGACAGCCCCAGGGCCTTGGCTGCGTCGAGCTGCCCGCTCGGCACGGCCTGCAGGCCGCCGCGAACCACCTCGGCGATATAGGCCGACGAAAAGAGGATGATGCCCACCTGGACCCGCAGCAGATTGTTGATCTGAAGGTTCACAGGCAGAAACAGAGGCATCATCACCGAGGCCATGAACAGGATGGTGATGAGCGGCACGCCGCGGATGAGCTCGATGAAACCGATGCAGATGGAACTGATGCCGGCCATCCGGGACTGCCGTCCCAGAGCCAGGATGATGCCGAAAGGCACCGAGAACAGGATGCCCACCGCGGCCAGACCCAGCGAAAGCATGAGTCCGCCCCACATGGACTGGTCCACCTCGGTCAGCCCCGCGCCGCCCCCCACGAGCCACACGGCGGCCACGAAAAGCAGGGGCCAGGTTCCGGCCAGCACGCCTTTGCCGAATCTTCCGCTGGCCGTGGCCGCGATCACGCCCGCGAACAGGATGGCCGCCGCCAGCGGGCGCCAGATCAACTCCTGCGGGTAGGTGCCGATCAGCATGACCCTCGCCTTGTCAGCGATGAACGCCCAGCACGCGCCCGCGCCGTCGCACGCATCGGGTCCACCGGACCACACGGCGTTGGTGAATGCCCAGGAAATCAGCGGCGGGATGGTCTTGGCGAGAACCAGCACGGCCAGCACCGTGAGCACGGAGTTGAACCAGCCCGAAAAGAGATTTGTCCGCAACCAGAGAAGCACGCCCGCGTCGGCAACGGGCGGCGGGGCATCGGGCGAGGGGATGAACGTCTTGAGTTGTTCGCTCATCGTTCCACCAGCTGCACCTTGGCGTTGAACCAGTTCATGACCAGGGAGACAACCAGGTTGATGGTCAGGTAGACAGCCATCCACATGCCGATGATCTCGATGGCCTGGTCGTTCTGGCCGATTATGGTTCCGCCGATGGAGACCATGTCCGGATATCCGATGGCCACCGCCAAGGAGCTGTTCTTGATCAGACTGGTGTAGTCGTTGGTGGTGGCCGGGATGCAGACGCGCAGAGTCTGGGGCAGGATCACCTTGCGCATGATCGGTCCCGGGCTGAGCCCCAGGGCCTTGGCCGCATCCAGCTGGCCAGCGTCCACGGACTGAATGCCGCTGCGCACATTCTCCCCGATGAATGCGGCGGTGTACAGGACCAGGCCGATGAGCAGGGCCGAAAATTCGGGCCGCAGCACCATGCCTCCCTTGAAATTGAAGCCGCTGAGCACGGGCACGTCGAATTCGAGCGGTTGCCCGGCGAGGAAATACGCGGCTGCGGGAAGCCCGAGGATCAGTCCGAGCGACATCCACCCCGAGTGCAGGCCGCGACCGGTTTCATCGCGCATCCGTCTGGACACGCGCACCAGGGCCGCCGAGGCCGCAATGGCCGCGACCAGGGCCAGGACCACCCAGCCCATGCCATCCTCAAAAAGCGGGCGGGGAACATACACGCCCCGGTTGTTGATGAAGATGTCGCCGAAGGGAACCAGGCTCGTGCGCGGGGACGGCAGGAAGGCCAGCAGCGTGGAGTAGCAGAAGAACAGGGTCAGCAGCAGCGGGACGTTTCTGAGCACCTCCACGTATACGGCGGCCAGGTGGGCCACCAGCCAGTTGCCCGATACGCGGGCCACGCCGATGATGACCCCGAGGACCGTGGCCAGCACGATGGCCAGGGCGGACACGAACAGGGTGTTCAGGATGCCCACGGCGAAGGCCCGGCCATAGGTGTCGGCGGGAGAGTAAGGCAGCAGGCTGTCGTTGATGGGCAGACCGCCCTCCACGGTCAGGAATCCGAAACCCGAGGCGATATTGCGCGCCTCCAGGTTGGCCTGGGTGTTGTGAAACAGTTGCAGGGCCACGTAGAGGATCGCTCCGACCACCAGAACCTGGGTCAGAAGCGCGGGCAACTGTTCTTTCAGTTTGAACATGTTCAAGACGGCTGGCTTCCTTTTGGGGAGGAGTGAACATAGGACCGCACCGGTCGATTGTCCCGACCGGTGCGGCGTGCGTTTTTTTGGTTCGGACGCTAGCGGATGGGCATGGCGTAGATCAAGCCACCCTTGGTCCACAGGTTGTTGTAGCCGCGGGGAATATTCAGGGCGCTCTTGGGGCCGAAGTTGCGGTCGTACATCTCGCCGTAGTTGCCGACGGCCTGGATGGCTCGGACGAGCCAGTCGTTGTCCAGGTCGAGGAAGGAGCCGGTTTCACCGGTGGCGCCGAGCATGCGCTGAATCAGCGGGTCGGTGGAAGAAGCCTTCAGCTCCAGGACGTTGGCCTGGGTGATGCCTTTTTCCTCGGCTTCGATGAGGCCGAAGAGAATCCAGGTGACCAGATCCTTCCACTGCTGGTCGCCGTGACGGACGAAGGGAGCAAGAGGTTCCTTGGAAAAGACCTCGGGAAGGATGATGTGCTCATCGGCATTGGCGGCGCCTGCACGCAGGGACGCCAGCTGGCTGACGTCGGTGGTGAAGGCGTCGGTACGGCCGGCCACATAGGCGTTGAAGGCCTCCTTCTTGGACTCGAAGACGACGGTTTCCAGCTTGATGCCGTTGGCGCGGGCAAAGTCGGCCACGTTCAGCTCGGAGGTGGTGCCGGAGACCACGGCCACGGAGCCGCCGTCAAGGTCGAGGGCCTTTTCCACGCCCAGGCTCTTCTTCACCATGAGGCCCTGGCCGTCGTAAAACAGGACCGCGGTAAAATCCACGCCCTGCTTGCTGTCGCGCTTCATGGTCCAGGTGGTGCCACGGGACAGATCCACCTGACCGGAGGATACGGCCACAACCTTCTGCTTGGAAGCCAGCGGAACGAACTTGATGGCTTCGGGGTCCTTCAGCACGGCAGCGGCCACGGCGCGGCCCATGTCCACGTCGAAACCGGTCCAGCGGCCGTTGGAATCCGGCGCGGAGAAACCGGCCACGCCTTCGCTGACACCCAAAATGAGCTGGCCATCCTTCTGCACCTTCTCCAGAGTGCCTGCCATGGCGCCGGTGCACACGAAAGCAAGCATGACCACTGCCAGAAACAGTTTGCCGATAGTTTTCATCCTCTCTCCTTGGATAATGCGACCGCTTTGAAACTGGCCGCAATGTTACGGGAATGTTACTGAGGTCTTGCAAACATGAGACGGGGTGTCAATGAAGTGCGCGATAAAATTCCGCACGCGGAGGGCAAGGTTCAGATCTTGAATAGCGATTCTTCTCGCCGAAGAATCCCGCTCGCGATCGGATAATAAAGTCCAGTCGCGGAGGCCATTCGATCGAGGTATAGGCACAAATCGAGACGCGCCTTGACGATGACGCGTGACTTTGGACAGGTTGGCGTCTGGAGTTTCAAGGCGCAGGCGGAAGTGATTGGTCATCAGGCAGTATAGCATGGCGAAACACATTTAACCTGCTGAGAGCCTGCAGGAGACCGGCCAGGTACGTATTCCTGTAAACGTCATCAAGAAAGATCGTAGGCTGGGCGTTTCCGCAGGACGTCACGTGATAGTCGGCTCCCCGGAAATTCTGTGGAGTGAGATTTGGCCACGAAAAGATGGAACTGCAAAAAATTCAATATCCAAGATCTGAACCCGGACTCACTGCCCCCAGATCCCGGCAATGCGGCGAGTTAATTTACTCGCTGGCATTATTTTGCGATTCATACATGTTTTCGGGGTGGCGCCTACAGTCATTGATCTTCCCCGGCGGGCAAGATCTCCAAAACTTCCGTCTTCTCCAGCAGCGGGATGGCGTCCACTCCGCCGCAGCTGGATTTGCTGATCTGGTTGAGGCGGAATCTCAGCTCGTAGGTGCCCGGCACCGTGAAGAGAAGGCGCGAATTGGGGTATCCTGTTTGGATTTCTGGCTTTTTTCCCTCTGGCCGCTTCTCCACGTCGATATTGATCGATGCGTACATTCCTTCGGGCACTGTGTAATCGCCCATTTCAAACGTGGCGACGAGCGGCGCGCCGACGATCCGGTCACCGGCGATGGTCAGCCCGGGGTTTGCGTCCTTGGTGCCGGTCTGGGCCCGCGTGTCGCCCGCGAGGACGGATCCGGTCACGTTCAGAGTCAGCATGATCAGCAAAATCTGAAAAATTCGCACGATTCCACCTCGGTTTTTTTGTGTTGCTCGCCAATCCTTGCTGATAGGCCTTAAAAGAAATAAGACAAGCCTGTGGGTAGGGAGTGGGTAGAAGGGGCGCATGGGCACAAAAGGAATTCCATGAAGGCACACGAATCGACTGGTTATCAGATACTGCTGCGTCTGGCGGAAGCGCATCAGGACTATTTTCTGGAGCGCTGGTCCCTGCGAATGGCCACTGCCGGATACCTCCAACACACCACGGCCAAGCGCGTCGACTGCCTTGTGGCCCTGAAAGAGTTTCTGCAGCCGCTGCTACGGCATATCGAGGAGCACGACGTTCCTGAGGAATTTTCCGCATTGCTCCGCTGTGAGACCGGCTGGGAGCGTTTCCTTATCGAATCGTCCCGGCGTCACAGATCGCGCGGTATCACTTTCGACATGTTTCTCGGCTGTTTCAAGACCTTCGTGTACAGCCTGCTGGACGTCATCGAACAGATGGACGCCGAGTACAATCACAAGGTGGAGGCGCGCAGGCTCATCAGGCTCTACGGCGACGCCCTTGAGGTGCTCTATCTGCAGGACTGGATCCGGACCTTTCCCGAGTTTTCAAACAGCAAGCTCGACGAGATGAACAGGTTGCTGACCCTTGAGAAGTGCCGTTTTGAAAACACGCTGAACGCAACCTCCGACCTCATCTTCGTGGTGGAGGGCAATGGCCTGGTGGCAAACATCAACGCCGCGGTAAAGGCGGTCATGGATGAGGCCTCGACGCTGAACCGCCCGATCTGGGACGTCCTTTCCCTGGAGGGCGCTTCCGTTGCGGAGTTGCTGCGCTACTATCCGGTGGGCATCACCTGCGAGCTGGCTCCGTTTGACGAGGACGTCATCTACAGGATGCAGATCAACACCATCAACCAGGTCAGCCTGGCCAGCGACCAGTACATCTTCGTGCTGACCAACATGACCACCCAGGCCATGCAGCGCCAGACCCTGGAACGGATTGTCGACGAAAAGACCGAGGCGCTGCGCCGGGAAAAAGCGCAGCTTGAAGAGATGAACATCACGCTGCGCAACGTTTTGAAAAGCGTCGGCAAGGAACACGAAGACCACGCCAGCAACCTGGCCGCCAAGGTCAACACCCTGGTATTGCCGGCGCTGGAACGCATCGAGTCGGAAAACGATCCCGCGATCCGCAAGGGGTATGTCACCGTCGTCAAGGACCAGCTGACGCGCCTCTTGCCCCGGGACCCTGGCGGCATGCCCCTGCTTCTCAAACTCACGCAGATGGAGATGAAAGTCTGCCAGTTCATTCAATCCGGCCACTCCAACAAGGAAATCGCCGAGCTTTTAAGCCTTTCCGTCGAAACCATCCAGACCCATCGCAAGAACATCCGCCGCAAGCTCGGACTGCTCGGCAAAAGCGTCAGCCTGTACGCCCATCTGAACACCATGGGCGTGCACGACTCGCTGGGTACATAAAGCTACCCAATATATACCCTGAATCCCGCCTGTTTATCATGGCGGCGCACCTGTAATTGGGATACAGCATAAAGAACTCTTTCCCATTACCGAGGTGCGCCCGCATGAACGACGCATGTATCGCTTCCCTGGAAGGCCTGCGCGATTTCTTTTCCGCATGTAACGCCATCGAACTCAAGGATGCGGCCGGCCGCATTGGCGGAAGCGTCGATGCGGCCGTTTTGTCCGCTACGGACTGGACAGCGGTGGAGTATGAATTCAACCGCCTGTTCGTAGGTCCAGCCGCCGTGCCCGCTCCTCCCTATGCATCCGCCTATTGCGAATCCGACCGCGTGCTGATGGGCAAAGCGGCCTTGGAGGCCCGCGAGCTTTATCACCAGCTCGGGCTGGCCGCGCCGCAGGAGGGCGTCATCCCGGACGATCATCTGGCCTATGAGCTGGAGGCGATGATCGTCCTGAAAAGCGCTCTTGGCGCGGACACCCCCTCTGTACCGGACACGGTGGCCCGGCACGCGTGGTTCGTGCGCGAGCATCTGGCCCGGTGGCTTCCGCCCTTTATCCTAGCGACCAGAACACACGCGTCCGCAGGCGGGGTCATCGCCCTGGCCGCGGACGCTCTTGCCGCGTGGTTCGACAACGAACTCAACACCATTGCTGCCTCGCGTCCGGAGTGACCGGGCAGGCGACCTTCAAGGAGGATTGTATGTCTCAAAAAACAAGAGCGCTCAGCAGGCGTCAGTTCCTGAAAGGGATCTCCGTGGCCGGAGCGGCCTCGCTGCTCCCGCTTCGGCTATTGATGCCGTATTCCGCCGAGGCCGCGACGGCCTTCAGGGAGCAGGATTTCCAGATCTTCAGGAACGCCTGCCCCAGGAACTGCTACGACACCTGTTCCATCAAGACGTACGTCAAGGACGGGGTGGTCAAGTTCATCGAGGGCGCGCAGGAGTCCACCTTCACCAAGGGCGGCCTGTGCGTGAAGGGGTATGCCTATCCCCGGCGGGTCTACAGCCCGGACCGGATCAAGTACCCCATGGTGCAGGACGGACGTCGTTCGGGCAACTGGCGACGCGTTTCGTGGGACGAGGCCATGGACCGCATCGCCGGCAAAATCCTTGAAATCAAGAAAAAGGACGGCAACCTGCTGGGAATGGGTCTAACCAAGTATTCCGGCAACTTCGGCATCACCAACTACGGCGTCGAGGGCATGATGTCGTCGCTCGGCTACACCACCCGTTTTGTGGGCACGCCCTGCTGGCCGGCCGGCATCGACGCGCAGAACTACGACCTTGGCGACATGTGGTGCAACGACCCCGAGGACATGGTCAAATCCAGGTACGTCATCATCTGGGGCGCCAATCCCGCGTGGTGTTCGGTGCATTCCATGAAATACGTGAACGAGGCGAAACGTCGCGGCGCGAAAGTCGTGGTCATCGATCCCATATTCACTCAGACCGCGGCCAAGGGGGATGTCTACTGGCAGCCCGAAACGTCGAGCGATGGCGCCCTGGCCCTGGGCATGGCCCGCCACATTCTGGACCAGGGCCTGGTGGACAACGATTTCGTGAACACCCACGCCATCGGGTTCGCCGAATTCGCCGCCTATCTGCGCGAAAACGTGACCGTGGAGTGGGCGTCGCAGGTCAGCGGCATCCCTGCCGTGCAGATACGGGAAGTGGCCGAGGAGTTCGCCACCGCTGATCCGGCCACGATCTGGATCGGCTACGGGATGCAGCGGCACACCAACGGCGGCGCCTCCGTCCGCGCCATCGACGCGCTGGTCGCCATGACCGGCAATGTCGGCAAGGAAGGCGGCGGGGCGCGCTACGGCCATCTGCGCACGTGGGGCTTCAACTACCACGCGCTGCTCCAGAAGCAGCCTGAAGGCTCCACGGGTTTCATCGGGGCGACCGGCCCCAAGGGCGAGTTCGACTTCACCAAGGGCGAGGCGGCCAGTTTCACGGACCGCACCGTGAACATCAACAAGACCGCCCAGGCCATCCTGGATGCCAAGGACCCCGTTTTGCGGATGCTGTGGGTGTCGTGCAAGAATCCCTTTGCCCAGGACTTCGACCGGCCAAAGCTGGAGAAGGCCTTCGACACGCTGGAGATGGTCGTCTCGGTGGAGCAGTTCTTCACCGAAACGGTGAGCAACTCGGACATCGTGCTGCCGGTGACCACGCTGTTCGAGGAGTGGACCGTCAACGCTTCCTACTGGCATTACTGGGTGGGCATCAACGAGCAGGCCATAAAGCCCATGTACGAGACCAAATCGAATATAGAGATCGCGGCCCTGCTCTCCAAAAAGATGAACCAGCTCTCGCCCGGATCGTGCACGTTCCCGCAGGACATCGACACCAGGGAGTGGCTGGAGAAGGAATTCAACCAGGGCATCTACGACTACCTAGGCATCAAGCACTGGACCGACCTCAAAAACGGCCCCGTCAAGGCAAAGCTCGCCTCCTCCGCCTCCTGGAGCGACATGAAGTTCGGCACGCCCTCAGGAAAGTACGAGTTTCAGTCCGAACTGTGCCAACAGAATGGCCATGACGCTCTGCCTAGATACAAGGAAGGGCGCAAGCCGTATGATGAATTCAGGCTGCTGACGCCGCATACGAAGTTCGGCCTGCACTCCCAGTTCGTCAATCTCGACTGGATGCAGGAGTTCAACAAGGAACCGTTCCTCTACATGCATCCCGATGATGCGCAGGAAAAGAAGATTGCCGACCTTGATACGGTGCGTGTCTTCAACAAGGTTGGAGAGCTTCGGATCAAGGTCAAGCTGACCAGCAACGTCGCCAAGAAAAGCCTGGTCATGTATGAGGCATGGTTTGGGGCTGGAAACGACTTCAACGTCCAGAATCTGGTGGACGACGAGTCCTCCGACATGGGCGCATACAAGACCGGAGCGCCCGGCGTCGCCATACATGGCCAGTTTGCCAATGTTGAACGGGTCTAAGGAGTGAATGCAATGAAGAAACAATATGCTTTTTTAGTGGATTCGGAGCGATGCATCGGCTGCTTCACCTGCGCCATGGCCTGTCGCAACTATTACCAGCAGGAAAAGGGCGTTGTATGGAGGCATGTCTACCCGCTCAACGAAGAAATATATCCGCATCGGGAACGGGCTTTTTTCTCGCTGGCCTGCAACCATTGCGAAAATCCGACCTGCCTCAACGTGTGTCCGGTGGAAGCCTACACCAAGCGCGAGGACGGGGTTGTCGTCCACCATCAGGAAAAGTGCATCGGCTGCGGAAACTGCATCCGCTCATGCCCTTACGGCGCCCCGGTGTACAACCCGGTGGAGAAGCGCGCCGAGAAATGCAGCTTCTGCCACGAGCGTCTTGACGCGGGACTGCTCCCGGCCTGCGTGCAAAGCTGCCCCACGGAGGCGCTCAAACTTGTGGATCTGGCGACTCTCGAGCCCGGGAACCATGTCCAGTTTCCTCCCGGATTCCCGAAAAACGACAAGGTGAACCCTTCCACCCGGTTCATCCTGCCCAAAGTTCCGACAATGGTAAGGAGGTAGGCATGCAATCCATGGAATTACCACTGGTCCTGTTCACGGTGCTCTCCCAGGCCGCCATTGGCCTTGTCCTCATGAACGCCGTGCGTCAGTGTCGCTGCGCAGGCCCCGGCGAGGGCAACGTCCGCAGGGAATGGACGCTGATCGCGGCCTTCATGGGGGTCGGCATCGCGGCGTCTCTCTTTCATCTCGGCCATCCTCTTGAATCGTACCGGGCGCTTGCGCATCTTGAAAAGGCATGGCTCAGCCGCGAGGTGCTCGCGGCGGGGATCTTTTTGGCGCTGGCGGTGCTCGCCGCATTCACGGCGCGGGGAAAGGGTTCTCCCGTGCTGGTGTGGGCGGCGATCCTGGCCGGGCTGGCGGTGCTGCTGGCCTCGGGCATGACCTATGCCCCGCCCGCGCTGCCGGCGGTGAACAACGCCTTGCCCACGGTCTTTTTTCTTATCTCCGCCGTGGTTCTGGGTGCCGGGTTCGCAAGCTGGTTCGCCGGGGCGGAAAGTCAGCCGCTGCTGGCGCGCATATTCGTGACGGCCCTCGTGGTCGGCCTGGTCGTGCGCCTCACCGTGCCCTGCGCCTGGCTCTCCGGTTCGGAAGTCATGCGCCAGACGGGCATGGCCTGGCTTGGCTCTCCGCTGTACTGGGCCCATGTCGCGCTCATGGCGGCGTGTCTGGGCGTTTTGTGGAAGAACCGGACAATTCCGGTCTGGCTCCCCATCCTGGCCCTGGTCGCCGAACTGGCGGGCCGAGCGGTGTTCTTTTCCCAAACCATCCATACGGCCATGAATATCGGCGGCGTGTACTGATCCCTTGCCAAGCGGGTGCGCAGCTTACGGGCTGCGCACCCGCGACATCTACGCAGCGATCCACCTCCGATCTGGCCCTCTATATATCCTGTCTGATATATCTAACTGATTTCGCTACAATTTCTTCTCGCCTGCGCCCCCCCCCCGGCGTTTGTATTGTCCCTCTATAATCAGTTTGATGTGCGATGTGAGACACTCTTCGCAGGATCGTCCTAGCACGATCGTTGCCAAGTTGAGGTGTAATGAATGATTCATATTGCGTAAATAAGTTTAAAGACATATATATATTGCATGTCACCCAAAAAAACGTTCGCCCACGACCTTCCGGGGAGCCCCGCCGCCAATCTTGAGCGCCTGGGGCGCAACATTCGCGCCGCACGGAAGCTGCGGGCCTTAAGCATGCAGGATCTCGCCGCGCGCACTATGACCACGCGCGAGACCATCCGCCGCCTGGAAAACGGGCATCCCGGTGTGTCTCTCGGGGTGCTGGCCCATGTCCTGTGGGTTCTGCAGCTCGATGACCAGCTTGGCGGCATGGCGTCCCTGGAATCCGACCCTGTAGGCAGGGCCATGGCCGTGAGCAGGCTGCCGCGACGCGTCGCAACGGAGGTGAGCAATGACCTCGACTTCTGAGCGGGCCGTGGTCTTCATCCGCCTGTCCGGCATGAACTACGTTCCGGCGGGGCTGCTCCGGCATGAGGACCGGGCGTATTTCTTCCGCTACGGCCGCCGGTATCTGCAGCGGCCGGACGCCATTCCCCTTGATCCGGCCCGGATGCCCCTGGCCGACATGGAGTTTTCCGGAAGCACCCTTTTCAGCGCCCTGCGCGACGCCGCCCCGGACCGCTGGGGCCGCAAAGTGCTGGGACTACTGGCTGGCCGCGCCCCTGGAACCCTGAGCGAGTTCGAGGTCCTGACGGAGGCCCATCACCCGCAGCGCATGGGCGCACTGGCCTTCGGCCCCACGCCGGACGGTCCGGCGTCCCTGGCTCCCTGGGCCACGGGCGATGCGTTTTGCATGGTGCCCGAAGACCTGGGGCGGGTGGCGGCCATCGTCGCCCGCGTCGATGAGGTCGAGGACGACGAGGAGCTCGATGCCGTGCGAAGCGGCATGCCTGAAGACGCGTTCCTGACGGCCCTGGCCTCCAGCCTGTCCCTGGGCGGCGCCAGGCCCAAGGCCATGGTCACCCTGGACGGAACGTCCTGGATCGCCAAATTCTCCAAACGCGGGGATCCGTGGCGCGAACCCGTAGTCGAGCACGCGACCATGACCCTGGCCGCCCGCTGCGGCATCACGGTCGCATCGACCCGGCTGATGGAACTGGACGGGCATTTCGTCCTGCTGGTCGAGCGTTTCGACCGCCTCAGCGGCGGCTCGCGGCACGTCATTTCGGGCTTCACGGTGACAGGGGCCAAGGAAGACGGCGACTGGGGCAGCTATCAGAACCTGGCCGAACAGGCCCGCAGGCTTGGCGACGCGGACTCTGGCCCCGAGATATTCCGTCGCATGGCCTTCAACGCCCTGTGTTCGAACCGGGACGACCACCTGCGCAACCACGCCTTTTTCGTCTCGCGCAAAGCCATCGCCATGACCCCGGCCTACGACCTGGTGCCCTCCGCCATCCGCTTCAGGCAATGGAACCTGTCCCTGCACTGCGGACTGGAAGGCCGCGCGGCCACGCGGTCCAATATCCTGAGCGATGTCCGGCCCTTCGGGCTCAGCGAACGTGAGGCACGAAGAATCTGGGAAGAAATGCGGGAAACGACCGCAGGCTGGCGAGAGCATTTCGCCGGGCACGGCGTGACGAAGCGGGAAATGGAGGAACTTAGGCACCGCTTCGCATTGGCGGAAGCTGCATCAACGGGCACATAGCCCGGAATCCTTTTTTGGCCATGAAATGACGCAAATCCAAAAATTCAAGATTTAAGATCTGCTCCTCGAATTTTTATCGACTCTTCTGTGAAACGTCGAATCTCAAATGGAGTCATATTTTCAATATTATCAATTACAACTGAATTATTATCACGAATATACATAAATATATATTTATCAATTTTTCCGATATACCTCTGATCTATTTCTTTTATATTTTTCTTATCATAATAATAACCTGCAACATATCTGTATGATTCATTATTAATTATCGAGTTTGACCTAATTCTTCCTATAGAAAATGAAGATACAAAAACAAACAATAATATTATAAATATAGAAAATTTCATATTTATTTTTTTAACATCTTCGCTTTCATATAAAACATATATATACTCAAAGAAATTTGACAAAACTTCTGTAATTATCAGCAAAGAAATACATAAAAATATATACCAACTTATACTTTTAAATAAAAAAAATAATATAATTAAGAAAAATAATATTGAGTAAAAACCAACATCATTTATTATATTAATTTTTCTTCCTTGAATATTTTTATATTTTTTCCGCAATAACATATATTTAATATAAACATAAAATAATAATGTTACTATAGTTGTAATTAAAAATAATGGATATATAGACAAAGAAATTATATCAGACGCGGTGATATACGAATAAAAATCGATACCAAATGTCCCCCAAAATCCCACCTGATATGAAAGCGATACAACAATGAAGTATGGAACAATTAATGCCATGACTTTTGATAGTTTTTCAAGCATTTATACACCAATTTGTATTTTATGAGAATTTTTTAACAATACTAAACTCGAATATTGAGCGAAATAAAAATTAAAATATAATTTGTAGACATATTAGATATCGCACATACAATACTAAGCAAAATCTATTCATAATATATTACAGAAAATCGATAGACAGATCTTGAATATTGATTTTCCTAAAGTGATTCGCAAACATCACACTCCCTTCTGGCACTCATAACAAAACGCCTTCCCCCCAAACATCTCCTTATTGTTCCAGCAAAACCGCGCCACATTATCCGGAATCGCCTTCCTGCATTTGAAGCAGTAATACTTCCTTTCCCCCTGCTCTACATTGCCGTTGCTTCTGTCGATCACGGTCTGGATCGGGTCGTGCGCGGGGTGGATGTCGAACTTCTTTCGGTAGTCGATGGAGGCGCTGGAGTGGTGTGACTGTAGGGACTGTGCAAAATCGGCCACGGTCTTGATCTTGGACATGTTCCCAATAATCGTCAGATCCTTGAATGGGCTCATCTTATCGACATTGTCGTCGATTTTTGTCCGCAACGTATCGGCCTTGATCACCATGTCGGTGTCGAACGTCTTCCGGTCCGGTCTGGTGATGATGGACTTGGGAGACATGAGGATCACGCTTCTGTAGCGGGGAACGAGGGGGATGCCGAGCCTGCTTGGGGCAAGGCCATGGTCGGCGATGAACTTTTCCAGCAGGAAGATGTGACGTTTGTTCTGTTCGATGGGCGAGGGGATGCCGAAGGAGCGGGAGCCGCTTTTGAGGGTGAATTCTCCGCTGTCGTTGATGGTCACTTCGTAGGAGAAATTCTTTGATTCGATGACGTAGATTTCGAAGAGGCGGTTGATCAGCAGGTGGTCGATCTGGGCCACGCTGCCCTGGTGTTCGATGCGCAGGTCGTGGATCACGCACCAGTTGTCTGATTTGCCGAAATAGAAGTTGATGTAGTAGGCGCAGTCCTCCTCCCCGGCTATCCCGGCCTTCATGGCCCTGAGTTCGCGTTCGATGAGAAAGCGCTTGCCCGGAGCGTCGGCCTGCTTCAGCAACGCACCCAGTTCGGCAATATCCTTGTCTTTCGGATCTCTACTCTTGATGATCATTCCCGGCCTCCGGATTGCGGCAAATGCGTCGGTTAGCAACGAATATTGATTTGAGCAAGGAGGGAATGATTGTAAGACATGGGTAGCAATCATTATTTTATCTGACTGCGGTGCCAAGATCATTTAGTACTGATATGAAAAAGCGCGGTTCTTCGCGGATGAGTTATTGATGTATCGCCTCATGCGGAATGTTCAGGACCGCCCTGCACCGCTTCGCCCCGTCCGGCGCAGACCCCGCACACATCATTGTACTCTTCCCAGATGGCGATGAAATCTTCCTTGTTTTCCAGCAGGATATCCACCAGACACGGGTCGAAATGCTTGCCGCTCTCTTCCAGGAAATGGGCGAAGACCTCGTTCCAGGTCCAGGCTTCGTGGTAGACCCTCTTGTTGGACAGGGCGTCGAACACGTCGGCCACGGCCACGATGCGGCCATGGATGTGCGTCTCCTCCCCCACGAGCCCTTGCGGGTAGCCCTTGCCGTCCCACCGTTCGTGATGCAGCAGGATGATGCGGGCCGCCGTCTGGATGATGGGGCTCGATGAGCGCATGAGCAGGTCGTGGCCGCGCTGCACATGGCTCTTGATGATTTCGTATTCTTCCGGCGTGAGCGGCCCCGGCTTGTTCAGGATGGAATCGGGGATGCCGATCTTGCCCAGATCGTGGGCCGTGGAGGCGAGCTTGAGCATTTCCGCCTGCTCTTCGCCAAGCCCGTATTTGAGGGCCAGCAGGCGCACGTACTCCGAGACGCGCCGGACATGGCTGCCCGTCTCTGCCGAACGGCATTCCATGGTCTCGGCCATGTGGAAGATGACTTCCTTTTGCGTGTCCTCGATGCCCTTGTTCAGATACAGGTTGTCGAAGGCCAGGGAGACGTTGGTGAAAAAGAGTTCCAGCAGATCCCGGTCATTCTCATCCAGATCCTTGGCCAGCTCGAAGTACAGAAAATTCTCCGAATCCGTCTTGCTTCTGAAATACCAGGCGCACTTGTCCTCCTCGCAGTAAAAGCCGTGGGGCTGGCTCTTGGCCCGGTCCAGGGCCCGGTGCACGGTTTCGCTTCCGATCTCTTCAATGTGCATTCCCACATACTTGCTGAAGTCCCCCGTTGCGGCCAGGACCATCGACTCGCCCTTTGTCCCGGACGCTGTCAGGCCGGAAGCATGGGTGTACACGGCGTCTTTTTTCAGTTGCAGAATGGACGTCAGCTGGCTCAGGACTCCGCAACCGAGCTTCTGCAACGACTGGCGCTCGAAAATATCCGACGACGCCTCGATGATTCGCCTGAGACCGCTGCGATTGTTCTCGATGGTGGTGATGAAGCTGTAGCTGCGCAGGGCCGAGATGAGCGTGACCAGCATCTTCTCCAGGGTCAGCTCGGTCTTCTCCTTGTAGTCGTCGATGTCGTAATCGAGGATGACCTGGGCGGCCGGAGCCTTGCCCGGCTGCCCGGTGCGCAGGATGATGCGCACGGCGTAATTGCACAGTTCCTCGCGGATATACTTGACCAGTTTCAGCCCGCTGTCGTCGGTCTCCATGACCACGTCGAGCAGGATCACGGCGATGTCCGGATGCTCCGCCAGCACGATCTTGGCTTCCTCGCCGCTGTAGGCATGCAGGAAATTGAACAGGCGTCCGCGATACTCCTGACCGGAAAGCATGTAGACCGTGACGCTGTGCACGTCGTTCTCGTCGTCCACGATCAGGATTTTCCATCCGTCCTCGGCTTTGGATCCGGTGGCGGCAGGTCGGACTTCGTCCTTGAAGATGATCTCGTCGTTATCGGTCATGCTCTCTCTCTTCACACGGGCACGCGCACCTGAAACGTGGTGCCCTGGCCCGGGGCGCTGCAACAGGTGACGGTTCCGCCCAGGGTTCCGGTCACGATATTGAAGACGATATGCAGACCCAGGCCCGTGGAGCCCTTGGCCCGCGCCGTGGTGTAAAAGGGTTCGAATATCCTGTCCTGCACTTCCGGGGCGATGCCGCATCCGTCGTCGGAATAGGACAGGTTCAGCATACCGTCACTCCTGGCGACGGCGATGCGGATCAGACCGGTCTGGCCCTCGGCGAAGGCATGAGTCAGGGAGTTGACGATGAAGTTGGTCAGGATCTGGGAAAGCGCCCCGGGATAGCTCTCGATGACCAGATCCTCGTCGCACTCCACCTCGACGCGATGCGGGGTCTTCTTGAGCTTTGGCCGAAGGCTCAGCAGCACCTGGCCGATGTATTCCCGCACGTTGAAGCTGCGCCGCGACTCGGAAACCTGGTCCGCCGCGACCATCTTGAAGCTGCGGATCAGATCGGAAGCGCGATTGAGGTTCAAAAGAGTCATCTCAAGCCCTTCGCGGGCGGACTCCAGATGCTCGGTCAGATCGGAGCGTTTCATGTCCCCTTTGGTGAAAAGCGCGGACAGGATGCGGTTCTTCTCGGCCATGGTCGACGAAGCGGACAGGGCCACGCCCACGGGAGTGTTTATTTCGTGCGCCACCCCGGCCACCAGTCCGCCCAGGGCCGCGAGCTTCTCGGACATGACCAGCTGGCCCTGAGCCTGACGAAGATTCTCCAGGGCGGTCTGCAGTTCCTTGTTGGCTTTCGCCAATTCGGCGGTGCGGGTGGTCACCCGTTCTTCGAGTTCCGTGTTCAGCTGGCAGCATTCATGTTCGGCCCGTCTCCGGTCGAAGTCCTGGATCTGGAGGCTCTCGGCCATGCGGTCGAACGCGGCGGCAAGCACCCCGAGTTCGCCCTTGTCATGGTCGAGCATGGTGCGTGTGCTCAAATCACCGGTACCAAGGCGGTCCGCCGCCGCCATCAGCCGCTCCAGGCGTCGCATTATGGTCAGGTTCCCCACGAACCAGGCGGTGGCCACAGCCAGGACCGCCGCCAGCACAAGCAAGACCATGTCACGCACCAGCGCCCGCCTCGCCTCGGCCAGGGCCAGGTCCTCGGGCTGCCCAAGGCGGATCATGAGCGGCGGCGAATGGGCGTCATCGAGCTGCAGGCGTGTGAAACCGTAGAGCCGCCGCACGCCATCAACGCCCTTGTCCAGAAAAGTGCCTTCGTCAGCGCCCGCCGACATCTTCTCTACCATATGCGGCAGATCGGGCACCCAGGTGTATTTTTCGGTTTCCGGAAACCGGGTCAGACGGATGCCTTCGGCGTCGGTCAGGGTGAAAACGGAACCTGCGGGCAAGTGGGCATCGGCGAATATGCGCCCGAAGTAGTTCAGGTCAAACGCGGCCACCAGCACTCCGCGCAGCCCTCCCTCCCGGTCCATGACCGGCTGGGCGAATTCCATGACCACGCTTCGGACGCCTTGGCGCGGATGGTACATGCCCATCACAAAACGCATGCCCTGTTTGGCTTCCTGAAAATAGGCCTCGCCCGCGATGGACGAAAAGGAGTCCGTGGGCGAAACCGCCACGATGTGCCCGGCGGGGTCGGACAGGGCCAGGGCGACGTAGGCCCCGTTGCGGGTCAGCATCTCCTCCAGCAGAAGCTGGGACCCCAGGGGATCGAGGCTCTGGATCTCGTGCGCCTTGGCCAGGGTGGCCAGCAGCAGGCGGGCGTTCTCGACGACCTGTTCGTGATGCGAAGCCATGCCGTGAATCTGCCGCAGGGCCGCCTCTTCGGCATCGGCGACCATGTGCTTGCGGAGCGTGTAGCCCGAGCCCAGCATGATCCCAAGGGCCGGGAGCATGGCCAAGAGGACGAGAAAGACGAGAATCGCGCGGATGGAAGAGAAAAACGGAAATCCCATGTTTCCTCCGGCAAGCCGAAAAAAGCTCGAAAGGCATGTTGCTTTTAACAGAGGGATAATGGCGCGGAGCGATGGAAGCAAGAAGTTCCCGCAAGATCGTGCATCTTGCGGGAACTTGGGGGCGTGCGAGGCGTCGAAACGGTCTAGTGACCGGAGGTCACGGAACGGGCGATGGAGTAGCAGTAGTCGCCGATCTTTTCGAGGCGGGCCAAGAGGTTGATGAAGGTCAGGCCGCCTTCGATGCCGCATTTGCCTATTTTAAGCCGCTCGATGTGGGCTTCGCGCATGGACTCGCGCATGGCGTCGATGGTCCGCTCGGCCTCCTCGGCCTTCTCCATGAGATGTTCCGGCTGGCGGATCAGCGCGTCGCTGATCATCTTCAGGAATTCATCGACCTTGGCGGCGATGATGAACAGATCACGCATGGCGACTTCGTTGAATTTGAGCTCCTTGTCGACAATGTCCTCGCACAGGAGCCCAAACGCCTCCACGGCGTCGCCGATGCGTTCGAGGTTGTTGACGACGCGCATCTGCTCGGCGATGTCGTTGGAGGTTTCCTCGTTGATCTCACTTTGCATGGTCTTGGCCAGAAAGGTGGAGATGGCCCGGTGCATGGCGTTGACCTGGTCTTCGAACCGCTGGCGCTGGCGGATGGTGCGATGATCCCTCGTCTCCAGGCATTCCAGGGCGTTGGAGTACGCCGCCTGCACGGTCAGAGACATGCGGTGGATTTCGCCGCGAACCTGGGCCAGGGCCGCCACGGGGTTGTCCTCGACATACTGGTCAAAGACCGGCTGCCGGAAAAGGGCGTCGCCCGTGGTCTTGTCCTTGGGCGAACACCAGGTCCCCACCCGGACCAGCACCGGTAGAAAAACAAGGAAAACAATGGCGTTGGTCAGGTTGAAAAGCGTGTGTCCGTTGGCCAGATAACGGCCGATGTGCGGGTATTCCTCGCCCACGTGCGTATCCCAGGGCTGAACCCCCATGAACTCGGTCACCCATTCAACCCCCTCCAAGAACCAGGGGAAGATGAGCAGCATGATGCACACGCCGAGCACATTGAACATGGTGTTGGACCGCGCCGCCCGATGCGAATCGACGCTGGTCGAGCCGATGGTGGCCAGTTCGGCGGTGATGGTGGTGCCGATGTTTTCGCCCAGCACCAGGGCCATGGCCGAGGGAAAATCAAGCAGTCCCTGGGTGGCCAGGGCCATGGTCAGACCCACCGTGGCCGAGGAGGATTGCAGGATCATGGTCAGGCCGCAGCCCGTGGCCACGCAGAGCAGTATCCCGCCAAAGGAGGAGGCGTTGAACTTGGTGAAAAAGGCGATGAATTCGGGCTCCAGGCGCAGGGGTTTGAGACCGTCGCCCATGACCGTCATGCCGAAAAAGAGCAGACCGAAACCGAGGATGACCTCACCGAGATAGCGGTATTTCTTGCGCGTGGAAAAATATTTGAGGGGCACGCCCAGGGCGATGGCGGGCAGGGCGAGATTCGAGAGCTTGAAGGCGATGAGCTGGGCGGTCATGGTCGTGCCCACGTTGCATCCCAGCATCACCCCCACGGCCTGGGTCAGGGACATGAGCCCGGCCGAAACGAAGCTGATGAGCATGACCGTGGTGGCCGAGGAGGACTGCACCAGGGCCGTGACGGCCGCGCCCGTGGCGAAGCCCACCACCCTGTTGTCGGACACGGCCTTGAGGACGTTGCGGATCTTGTTGCCGGCGGCCATCTGCAAGCCCTCGGTCATGAGCTTCATCCCGAGGATGAAGATGCCGAGTCCGCCGAGAGTCTGGATCAAAATATTGAGCATTGGTTATCCATACGGTTTTTGTGACGATTGTATGACAATGATGCGAAACCCGCACCTCTGTAGGGCATCTTGGGCGTTAAGAAAAGTTTTTTTACGATTCGGAAACAGATCTGTCACAAAGCGGTAACATTGGGATTACTTCTATTAATTTTCAAAGCTTGCGCGCGAAAATCCGACCCCGGTGCAAGAAAACCCACCGGCGCGGCCAACGCCGATGGCCCCGCCAAAGCCTTCCATACGTTGCGCAACGCGCCCAGGCGTGCGAAGAAAAAAAGACGCGATTCATTTTGTTTTGCCCCAAGGAGGACTGCCGTGGAAAAACAAAACGCCTTTGTGATCTGGTTTGACGAACTCGGAATAGAGGATGTGCCGCTGGTCGGCGGCAAGAACGCGAGTCTGGGCGAGATGTACCGCAACCTCGTACCCAAGGGCGTGCCCATCCCGAACGGGTTCGCGGTCACCGCCCACGCCTACCGCCACCTGCTCAAGGCTTCCGGGGCCATGGACAGGATAAGGGCCATCATGGAGGGCCTCGACACCCACGACATGGACAACCTCATGGAACGCGGCAGCCGCATCCGCGCCCTGATCCGGGGCCTCGAAATCCCGGCGGACCTGCAAGGGGCCATTATTGAGGCCTATCGCAAGCTGGAGGACACATACGGCCCGAACGTGGACGTGGCCGTGCGCTCTTCGGCCACGGCCGAGGACCTGCCCGACGCCAGCTTCGCCGGACAGCAGGAGACCTACCTGAACATCCGGGGCGCGGAAGACCTCCTGGACGCCTGCCAGCGCTGCTTCGCCTCCCTTTTCACCAACCGCGCCATCTCCTACCGCCAGGACAAGGGCTTCGACCATTTCTCCATCGCCCTGTCCATCGGCGTGCAGAAGATGGTGCGCTCGGACCTGTCGGCCAGCGGCGTCATGTTCTCCATCGACACCGAGACCGGCTTCAAGGACGCGGTCTTCCTGACCGGGGCCTGGGGCCTGGGGGAAAACGTGGTCCAGGGCGCGGTCAATCCCGATGAATGGTACGTCTTCAAGCCCACGCTCAAACAGGGGTTCAAGCCCATCATCATGAAGCGGGTCGGCGGCAAGGCCATCAAGATGATCTACACCACCGACGCCAAGGCCCCGACCAAGAACGTGGCCGTGCCCGAGGAGGACCGGCGCAGGCTGGTCATAAGCGACGAGGAGGTCGTGGCCCTGGCCCGCATGGCCTGCGTCATCGAGGAACACTACAGCGCCCATCGCGGCCAGTTCACGCCCATGGACATCGAGTGGGCCAAGGACGGCCAGACCGGAGAGCTCTTCGTCGTCCAGGCCCGGCCCGAGACCGTGCATTCCATGAAAGACCTGGCCGTGCTCAAGAAATACGTGCTGAAGGAAAAGGGGGAAACGCTGGTCGAAGGCCAGTCCGTGGGCGAGCTCATCGGGCAGGGGCCGGTGCAGGTCATCAAGTCGGCGGGCATGATCCACACCTTCCGCAAAGGCGAGGTGCTGGTCACGGACATGACCGACCCGGACTGGGAGCCGATCATGAAGATCGCCTCGGCCATCGTCACCAACCGCGGGGGGCGGACCTGCCACGCGGCCATCGTCAGCCGGGAGCTGGGCATCCCGTGCATTGTCGGTACGGGGAACGCCACCATGAAACTGGCCCAGGGCGAGGACGTGACCGTGGACTGCTCCGAGGGCTCCATCGGCAGCGTGTACCGGGGACTTGTGCCTTTTGAAGTGCAGGAGACGGATCTTGGCACCCTGCCCAAGCCGAAGACCAAGATCATGATGAACCTGGCCAGCCCCGAGCAGGCCTTCGAGAAGAGCTTCATCCCCAACGACGGGGTGGGGCTGGCGCGAGAGGAGTTCATCATCAACTCCTACATCAAGATCCATCCCCTGGCCCTCTTGAACTTCGAGACACTGCCGGACGAGATATTGAAACGCGCCATCGCAGACATGACCTCCGGCTACGAGGACAAGGCCGAATACTTCGTGGACAAGCTGGCCGAAGGGGTGGGCATGATCGCGGCCGCCTTCCACCCCAAGCAGGTCATCGTGCGCCTCTCGGACTTCAAGTCCAACGAGTATGCCAATCTCATCGGCGGCAAGCTCTTCGAGCCGGACGAGGAGAACCCCATGATCGGCTGGCGCGGGGCCTCGCGTTACTACTCCCCGGACTACAAGGCGGCCTTTGGGCTGGAATGCCGGGCCATGAAAAAGATCCGCGAGGACATGGGGCTGACCAACGTCGAGATCATGATCCCCTTCCCGCGCACCGTGGAGGAGGCCAAAAAGGTCATCGAGACCATGGCCGAGTTCGGCCTGAAGCAGGGCGAGAACGGCCTGAAAATCATCGGCATGTGCGAGATCCCGTCCAACGTGATCATGGCCGAGGAGTTCCTGGAGATTTTCGACGGCTTCTCCATCGGCACCAACGACCTGACCCAGCTCATTTTGGGCGTTGACCGGGATTCGTCCCTGGTGGCCCATGTCTACGACGAGCGCAACCCGGCGGTGAAGAGGTTCGTGCGCCAAGTCATCGAGGTGGCGGTGAAAAAGGGCAAGTACATCGGCATCTGCGGCCAGGCTCCGAGCGACTACCCGGAGTTCGCCGAGTTCGTGGTCGAGTGCGGCATCGAGTCCATGTCCCTGAATCCGGACACGGTCATCAAGACCACCCTCATCGTGGCCGAGCTGGAAAAGAAGCTGGGCCTTGGCTGACAACCACGCAGGGCCGGTCGCCCGACTCGCTGCCGGCCCTGCTCATTCCCGCGCCGCAACGATTCCTGGCAGGAAAATTCATTTTTCCGAGCCTAAGCAACGCTTTCGTCGGGTACTCGCATATACCCGAAACGCACCCAGGACATCCCCTTGATTCAATGAACAGCATGTGTTCTACATCACCAATCCCGCGACAAAAAATTCTCTAGAATCACTACATTTGCTGCATGAAGCCAAATCGTGTTCTTTCATACAAGAACAGATTCTGCTTTCAATTTTATCAGCTCAACTGATCTGAAGTGCAGTTTCATTGTCAACTTATCGTGTCAAATTCCTGAGAAAAGATCGCGGCAAAGGAGATCGAATGCAGATATATTCTGAAAATCAGCGCCGTCTGGCAAAAATCATCGAAGAGGACGCCACGCGTTCCAACTGGACCGATTGGAAGTGGCACGTCCGCAACAGCATCAAGAGCATCGAAGGGGTGGAGCGCCTGCTTGGCATCCGTTTCTCGGACAAGGAGCGGGAGGCGCTGCGGCGCACCACGGAAAAATTCCCCATGGCCATCACGCCCTACTACCTCTCGCTCATCGACGCCAAGGACTATCGCAACGACCCGGTGTTCATGCAGGCATTCCCTTCGGTCCACGAGCTGCGCATTGAAAATCACGACATGAGCGACCCTCTGCACGAGGACGAGGACTCCCCCGTGCCCGGCCTGACCCACCGCTATCCGGACCGGGTGCTGCTGCATGTCAGCAACACCTGCGCCATGTACTGCCGCCACTGCACCCGCAAGCGCAAGGTCGGGGACCGCGATTCCATCCCCTGCCGCGACGACCTGCGCCAGGGCATCGAATACATCCGCAACACTCCGCAGGTGCGGGACGTGCTTCTGTCGGGAGGCGACCCCTTCCTGCTCTCGGACGAGATGCTCGACTGGCTGCTGACCGAGATCGGCGGCATCGAGCACGTGGAGGTCGTGCGCATCGGCACGCGCACCCCGGTGGTCCTGCCGTACCGCATCACCGACGAACTGGTCGAGATGCTCAAAAAGCATCATCCGGTCTGGATCAACACGCATTTCAACCATCCGGCGGAAATCACGGCCTCGTCCAAGCAGGCCCTGGCCAAACTGGCCAACGCGGGCATTCCCCTTGGCAACCAGAGCGTGCTTCTGGCCGGAGTGAACGACTGCCCGCGCCTGATCAAGGTTCTCAACCACAAGCTGGTCCGCAACCGGGTCCGGCCCTATTACCTGTACCAGTGCGACCTGTCCGAGGGCCTGACCCATTTCCGCACGCCCATCGGCAAGGGCATCGAGATCCTGGAGAGTCTGCGCGGCCACACCAGCGGCTTCTCCATCCCGACGTACGTGGTCGATGCTCCGGGCGGCGGCGGCAAGATCCCGCTCATGCCCAACTACATCATCTCCTGGACCGCGAACAAGGTCGTGCTGCGCAACTACGAGGGCGTCATCACCACCTACCACGAACCGGCCAACTACGAGCCGACGTATTGCGACCGTGAATGCTCGACCTGCAACCTGCAACTGCGCGAGGCCGACGCCGAGGAAAAGGCCATCGGCATAGAGAGTCTGCTGGCGGATTGGGATGACACGCAGAGCCTCACGCCCGAGGAGAACGAACGCATGGGGAGGCGCACCGATGCAGCCTGACAGCTTGATACGCATGACAGGGGCCCTGCTCCAGCACGGACCGGCCAGCGACCGGGTCTATCTGATGAAGCTGGCGTCCCCGGACGTGCCGCGCATCATCCGCTTCATGGAGCAGCTGGCTTCGACCAACGGCTACTCCAAGCTTTTCGCCAAGGTTCCGGGGCAGGCCGAGGGCTGGTTCAGGGCGCAGGGCTTCAAGGTGGAGGCCAGGGTTCCGGGCATGTTCAACGGCAGCCAGGACGGTTGTTTCATGGCCAAGTATCCGAAGCGGGAGCGCTCGGTCATAAGCAGCCCCAAGCTGGTGCAAGAAGTGCTGAGCACGGCCCGGGAGCAACGCGCGCACGGCGGGCGAAGCCTGCCCGAAGGGTGGAAGACGGTCGCGATGAAACCGGAGGATGCACAAACCATGGCGAAGCTCTACCGCCAGGTCTTCGAGACCTACCCCTTTCCCATCCACGACCCGGAGTATTTGCGCTCGACGATGGATTCGCACGTGCGCTACTTCGGGATTCGCGATGACTCGGGTCGCTTGACAGCCCTGGCCTCGGCTGAAATGGATTGTTCGGCCGGCAACGTCGAAATGACGGACTTCGCCACGCTCGCGGAGTGTCGCGGCAAGGGTCTGGCCAGCATCCTCCTGGCCCACATGGAAAAAGAGATGGCCAAGGCCGGAATCGACACCGCCTATACCATCGCCAGGGCCCACGCCACCGGCATGAACATCGTTTTCGCCCGGCAAGGTTACGACTTTGCCGGCACCCTGCCCAACAACACCCAGATCAAAGGCGATCTTGAGAGCATGAATGTCTGGTATAAACCCCTTGAAGCCTGCGAATAAACGATTCGAGCTGGCCTATTCCGTCCGTTGGAACCTCTTTTTGATCACCTGCGGAGCGCTCCTGTGCGCCTTCGCCATGAAAAGCATCGCCGTGCCTCAGCAATTCATTCCCGGCGGCTTTTTCGGCGTGGGCGCGCTCGTTTATTACAAAACGGGCTGGCTGACGCCGGGCATCCTCTTTTTCCTGATCAACCTGCCCGCGTTCATCCTGGGCTGGTTCAAGCTCAGCCCCCGCTTCGTGCTCTACAGCCTCTACGGCATGGTGGCCATGACCGTGGCCTTCGAGATCATGGATTTCACCGTGGAAATCCACGACCAATTCTACGCGGCCGTGGCCTGCGGCGTGCTGAACGGACTCGGCGGCGGACTCATCCTGCGCTCGCTGGGTTCGGGCGGAGGCCTGGACATCATCGCGGTCTACCTTTTCCAGACCTACAACATCGGCGTGGGCAAGGTCTATTTCGGCTTCAACCTGGCGCTGTTCCTCTTTTGCCTGACGATCATGCCCGTCGATCTGGTCATCGTGTCCCTGATCCTGGTCTTCATCTCCTCGGCCATGGTGGAGCAGACCCTGGCGCTCTTCTCAAAGCGCAAGGTCGTCTTCATCGTCTCCGACCATTCCGAGGCCATCAGCCAGACCATCCTCGACTCCATGAAGCAGAGCGCGACCTTCCTCAAAGGCATGGGGGCCTACAGCAAGCGCGAGAAAAACGTGCTCATGACCGTGGTCAACAACATCCAGCTCAAAAAGCTCGAAGAAATCACCTTCACCCACGACCCCCAGGCCCTCTTCATCGTGGAGAACACCTTCACGGTGCTGGGTTCGAGCTTTTCCAAACGCAAGATCTACTGACGCCCGGATCGTTGCTTACAGCGGCTTTCAAGCTGAATTCCCCCCTTCCAATCACGCCCAGCCGCCCATTCTCACACCGATACGCGCTCGCCCGCAGAAAAAACGAAAAGGCAAAACCACCCCGCCCTTCGGGCACCCCTCCTTGGCAGGAGGGGAGTTGGAGCGTGGGCAGGACGTTGACTGGCATTTTATGCGTCAGCGGCATGTTATGTATGCCCGAATCCATCTTGAAGAAGGACTATACGCGGCAAGCACAATCTGACTCTCCCCCTGCCAAGGGGGAGTACCCGAAGGGGGAGGGGGTGCTCCCCACTGTGCGCTCGCGGACTTCGACGAACTTGGGTTGAGCCCTTTCTCGGCCGCCAGCTGCTTGAGCTTACTCGTCATGCCGTGGAAGAATTTGCAGAACTTGACGCACACAACTGCCTGTTATTTCCACCCCCCTTCCCGCATCACCTCAAGCATGTCGGCGGGGTCCGGGCAAGGGTTGTCGGTTGTCTGACTGAGCCGGGCATCGTTTGCTTCCCGGTCGCTGGCCGCACGAAGCGCGGCGGAATGCCCAAGCCTCAAGGCCGGGAAGCATTACGAGGCCAGCGAAGGAGTTCCGGCAGCCCTTGCCCGGATTCCGCCGATACGCGCTGTCACGCTGAAAAAGATGAAGAGGCAACCACCCCGCCCTTCGGGCACCCCTCCTTGGCAGGAGGGGAGTTGGTGTGTCCGCTAACGTGAAGATAGCTCACCTTGCCCGAAACCCGCCGATACGCGCCGGCCCTTCCAACGCACGGTCAGATTAGCGCACTCTTCTATCCCGAACAGTTACCCAGCGGCCCTCACATCCCCGCGCATGCCTGAGACCCAGGACAGGATGTGGTCGCGGCCCTTGGCGAATGCCCGCACTACCCTTGGGTCGTACATCTTTCCGGATTGGGACATGATCTCGGCCTCGGCGTCTTCAAAAGACATGGCGCTCTTGTACGGCCGTTCCTGCATCATGGCCGAAAGGCTGTCGGCGACGGCCAGAATCCGGGCGCCTATGGGAATATCGTAACCGCTCAACCCGTCCGGATAGCCCGATCCATCGTACCGTTCGTGATGATGGCGGATCATGCGCGCCACCCCGCTCTGGCCGTTCAGGGCCTTGACCGGCTGCACGATGGCCTCGCCGATGGCCGGATGCCGTTTGATGATTTCGAATTCCTCCCGCGTCAAAGGCCCGGGCTTCTGCAGAATGGCGTCGGGGATGCCGATCTTGCCGATGTCGTGCAGATGTCCGGCCAGATGCACAATCTCAGCCTGGGCGGGCGTGAAACCCATGTTCAGGGCCAGAATCTGGCTGACCACGGCCACCTCCTCGGAGTGGGCGCAGGTCCAGGCATCCTTGGCGTCCACGGCCCGGCCCAGGGATTCGGCCAACTGGTGCAGGGTCAGGGCCAGCGGGGCGCAGGGATCGGCCTTGGCCGCAAAAGACTCCGCCTGACAAAACAAGCATCCGGAACTCTTCAACATATGATTCCTTACATCACAAAGATGAGATCGTTGCGGTCATGCCGCAAGAAATGGTTTGAAGCGCGCCCTAGACCGGGGCGGAAGATACGAGACGGGACGCGTCGCAAGCGCCCCTGTTCGAGACCACCTGGTTTCCGCCCAGATCCTTGGCCCGGTAGAGGCACGTGTCGCAGGTGCGCACCAGGTCGGACGCATCATGCCCAAGCGCGGGACTCCAGGCGCACAGGCCGATGGAAACCGTGCATCCGTCCGCATTGCCGTGCGCAAAACGGGTCCGGATCCGTTCGCAAGCGCGCAGGCAGGCGGCAGGGTCAACCGTACGGAAAACAACCCCGAACTCGTCGCCGCCAAACCGGAAGCCCACGTCCACGCCTTCGCGCACCGACTCGGCGATGACGCGGCCCAGGATCGCCAGAACCTCGTCGCCGACCTGATGGCCGCGCGTATCGTTGACGCGCTTGAACCCGTCGCAATCGATCAAGGCCAGAAAAATCCCTTCACGCCGCGCGGGATCACGCAAGGCGCCGGGCAGAAAACGGTCGAAGTAGCGGCGGTTGTGGAGCCCGGTCAGGGGATCGCGGTAGGACATTTCCTCGTAGAAGCGCTTGCGCAGGTCGCTCTCGTCGAGCCGCTCGTGCAACTTCTTGGTCTGCGTTTCGATATGGTGGGCCATCCAGTTCATGTTGCGCTTCAGGCGCAGCATTTCATGTTCGTCGTCACCCTCCAGACCCACGGGAAAGCGCGCCCCGTAGCGGCCCTGCTGGATCTGCGAGCAGAACTCGTTCAGAAGGCGCAGGTCGCGGAGCACCAGAAAATGCGCCCCGATCCGGCTGACCGGAGCCAGAAGCCCCAAAGCCACGGCCAGCCCGGCCACGAGCATGTTAACGGGGTCGATGAACGTCCCGGATTCGAGCACGGACAGGGTCGCGCCCATGGGCACGAGCACAAGGACGAACAGCAGCAATGCCACCCGCCTGACGATGCCGACGCGCGACAGCCAGGTCGCGCGTCCCGGGTCCAGGGGAGGCGGAAGGGCCGCTTCCCGCCTGGACGCGTTGCCGGAGGGGCGCTCCGTGACGGACTGGCCGCCGCAGCACAAATTCAGCACTTCGCGCCCTCGCGCCGCAACGGGCAGCGGCCCGGGGCGTTGCAACCGCCTCCGGCCTTGCGCCAGACGCAGCTTTTCAGGCACAAGCGCCGCAAGCGCCGCCCGGACGCATGGTCCAGGCAGCGCAGCTCCGAGGCCCCCAGATGGCCTTCGGCCAAAAGCCTGGTCAGCGTGGATTCGGATACCTCGACACGCAACGATTCATTTCCCTGGAGATGCATAGCGCCTCCTCAACCCTGCACTTGACGGTGCTTTTCCGCGCCGTCGCCGCCCTTGCACTTGTCGTGGCAGCTACCCCCAGCGCTTTCCTCGAGGCTTCGCTCGCCCCCGATACCCGCCTTATCGGCCCAAGACCTTGACCCCATCACGCCACTTGATTTCTTGCGCAAACGGTGCATTTCCTGAATCGAGAACAATTCCGATCCGTTATCCAGCTTGAAACACATATATCCTCCACGATTCGATTGATTTTCATTGTCCCACGAACGCGGCCCGCTGAGCCTTTTCACTCTTTTCGGACCCGAACATCGCTTGGCGTCACGCCTCGAAAAAGCGGCAGTGTTGCGAGCACAGCTATTAGACACGACTAATTATTATCATACACAATATCCCGTTGCCGCACATCAAACGTCTGATAATGAGACTTGCAGTCAATCAAAACCGGCATCGGCAGCCTTCAAAGACAAACTGCATTAGACGTGACTAACTCGTATGGCGCGGATTATCCCGACAGACCCGAATCTGTCAATACTCATCCCGGACAAAGAATAAGGAAGACTTAACTCACCCCTGTCAGCCCCGGCTCCGGAGAAAAGGCGCCCTGTTCCGACACCTGCCTGAATTCCATTGCCATATTGGAGAAGCCGAACAAATCTCTATTGGCAGGGCACCCATTGAGTGCTAAAAAAATATGCCCCAAACGCGCCGCAAGCGGCTTAGATTCCACCGCCATCGGCCTTTTCAGCATCGCAAAGGCGGACGGGACGGCTCCGACAGGAAGGGCAAGCGCACAAGCCGCCGGATCTTCTTCGCCCCGTCGCGGCTCATGCACGTTGCCGGGCTTCGCGCCGATCAGGCAGGGCGAAACAACTCGTCGACCACAAACATACCGGAGGAACCCATGTTCGTCGTCATCGTCGATATCGTTGTCAAAAGGGAATTCGTGCAGAATTTCAGAGAGGCGGTGCTCCGGCAGGGCGAGAATTCCATGCGCTTGGAAGAGGGCTGCCTTGGCTTCGACATCCTCGAGCACCCCGAAGATCCGACCCGCATCACCCTCTACGAGTCATACACGGATGCGGCGACGTTTTACGAGGTCCACCGTGAAACGCCCCATTTCAAGGAGTACGCGCTCTCCACCGCGCCCTGGGTGGAGAGCAAGAGCATGCGCGCCCTGACCAGGATCTGGCCAGCAAGCCAAAGGAAAGGAGCTATTTCAGATACTTGATGGCCATGAATCCAAGAATGGCCAGCACCACCAGGGCCGAGGCCGCCAGTTCGAAATGCCGTTCCATGAAGGGTTTGATCTTGGCCCCGAAGAGGCGGATGAGCCCGGCCACCAGAAAAAAACGCAGCCCCCGGCCAAGGATCGAGGCCAGGACGAACTGCGGCAGGTCAAAGCTCATCATTCCGGAAGCGATGGTGAAAACCTTGTAGGGGATCGGCGTCACGGCGGCCACGAGCACGCCGAAAAAGCCGTATGTCTCGTACCAGACGCGCACGGTCTCGATCACGGCCTCGCCATGGTACATGCGCACGATGGGCTGGCCCACGGTTTCCCAGAGCCCCCAACCGATGAAGTATCCGAGCAACCCGCCCACCACCGAAGCGGCAGTGCACCACAGCGCCAGTCTGAACCAGCGCGTGGGCGTGGAAAAGCACAGCGCTATGAGCAGGACGTCCGGCGGCACGGGAAAAAAAGAGCTCTCGGCAAAGGACAAAACCGCCAGAGCGGGCAGTGCGTAGGGCGTGGCCGCCCAATGCAGCGTCCAGTAATAGAGCTTGCGCAGGGGATTGCGGGTGGCGCGGGCCTGGGAGAGGTCGTCTGGTGTCGCTTCATGTTTCATGGCGCTGGCAGACCAGCACAAAACCACGGGGACCACAACAAAAAAAACGCGCTCCCTGTGGTATTCCACCGTCGCCCCGTTGTCGGGACCGGCGAATCACACCGTACCAGGCACGTTCATGAACAGACCCGCGACCGACGACCGCCTCCCCGCCGCGAAACGGCGCGCCGCCCTGCCCTGGCCATTGCCCGCGCTTGCGACGTGGGGCGCATGCTGGGCTTTTTTCCTGGCCCTTCTCGCCCTGGGCGTCCAGGCGGTCTGGAGCCTGGCCCTGGCCACCGCGATGGGACTTGGCGCGAGCCTTCGCGCCGTCACCGGGTGGCGCAAACTCTTCATCGCCGCCGGCTTCCCCCTGTCCGCAGCCATTTCCGGCATCGGGGCGAACCTGTCGCCCTGGACCTGGCTCATCCCTCTGGCCCTCCTGCTGCTCCTCTACCCCGTGAGCGCCTGGCGGGACGCCCCGCTCTTCCCCACTCCGCAGGGCATCCTGGACGGACTGGACAAAATCGCGGCGCTCACATGCGCGGACCGCGTCCTGGACGCGGGATGCGGATTGGGCGCGGGGCTTGCGGAACTCTACAGGGTCTACCCTTTGGCCCGCCTCGACGGAATCGAGCGCAGCTGGCCGCTGCGCATTCTGTGCGCCTGGCGCTGCCCTTTCGCCAACGTACGTCATGGAGACATCTGGCGGGAGGACTGGTCGGCCTACTCCATGGTCTACATGTTCCAACGGCCCGAAAGCATGGGGCCGGCTGCCGAAAAGGCGAGGCGGGAGCTTTCCAAGGGGGGCTGGCTGGTCAGCCTGGAATTCGAAGCCCCGACCCTGAAGCCTGTCGCCGTGCTCCGAAACCGGTCGGACAAACCCGTCTGGGTCTACCGCATGGAGTGAATTCACACCCGGATCGGAACACAAGACCGCCGGCCGGGCTGAAGGCATGGATTTCCGCCTGCGCGGGAACGACTTCGAGGGGGCGTGACGACAGATTCGTCATTCCCGAACAGGCGGGAGTCCATGGTTCTCTCGAAACAGGTTCCTCGCGCAGCCTGAAACAGACGCGCGAACCCCCGCCGCTTGCGCGACGGGGGTTCGACGAAGGTTTTGTCCGAGCTTCTCGACGAACAGCGGTTACTGCGGACTTGTGAAATCGTGCCCCTTGAGCAGGGCCTTGGAGACCGGGATGATGTCCGCCGAGGGGCAGAAAAGCGTCTCCCGGGTCACGTCCTTGAGGGCCTCGCACAGGACCTGGTCCATGTTGTCCACGAACACGATCTCCAGATCCTTCAGGATCACCTTGGGCACGTCTTTCAAGTCCCGCTCGTTTTCCTTGGGCAGCAGCACCCGCGAAATGAGCCCGCGATGGGCGGCCAGGAGCTTGTCGCGCACACCGCCGATGGGCAGGACCCGGCCGCGCAGGGTGATCTCGCCGGTCATGGCCACGTCGTTGCGGACCGGAATGTCCAAAAGGGCCGAAGCCAGGCAGGTGGCTAGCGTGATCCCCGCGGATGGTCCATCCTTGGGGGTCGCGCCCTCGGGCACGTGGATGTGGGTGTCGATCTCCTTGTAGAAGTCCTTGCGCAGCCCGAAAAATTCCGACCGGGAACGGATGTAGCTGATGGCCGCCTTGGCCGACTCCTGCATCACGTCGCCAAGCTTGCCGGTGATCTCGATCTTGCCCATGCCGGGCATGAGCGCCACTTCCACGAAAAGAAGCTCGCCGCCGACCTGGGTCCAGGCCAGGCCCGTGGCCACGCCCACCTGGGCCTCATCCTCGCGCTGGCCGTGACGAACCTTGGGGATGCCCAGATACGTGCCGAGCATGGACTTGGTCACGGACAGGGTCTTGTCCATGTCCCCTTCCTCCACCAGGGCGCGGGCAACCTTGCGGCAGACCGAGGCCAGCTCGCGCTCCAGGTTGCGCACTCCGGATTCGCGGGTGTAGCGGCGGATGATCTCAAGGATCGCGCCCTTGGACAGATTCAGATTCTCGGGCTTCAGGCCGTGCTGGTCCAGCTGCTTGGGCAGCAGGAAATCCGAGGCGATGCGTTCCTTCTCCGTCTCAAGGTAGCCGGGGATGGTGATGATCTCCATGCGGTCCTGCAGGGGCAGCGGAATGGTCTGCAGCGAGTTGGCCGTGGTGATGAAAAAGACCTGGGACAGGTCGTAGTCCATGTCCAGGTAATGGTCGTTGAAGGCGCTGTTCTGTTCCGGATCGAGCACTTCCAGGAGCGCGGCCGAGGGGTCGCCCCGGAAATCCATGCTCATCTTGTCCACCTCGTCCAGGCAGAAGACCGGATTGTTGGTGGAGACGCGTTTCAGGGACTGGATGATCTTGCCCGGCAGAGCCCCGACATAGGTCCGGCGATGGCCCCTGATCTCGGCCTCGTCGCGCACTCCGCCCAACGACAGGCGCACGAACTCGCGCCCCGTGGCCCGGGCGATGGACTTGGCCAAGGATGTCTTGCCCACGCCGGGAGGGCCCACCAGGCACAGGATGGGCCCGCGCAGCTTTTTGACCAGGGCCTGCACGGCCAGGTATTCGAGAATGCGTTCCTTGGGTTTTTCCAGACCGTAGTGGTCGTCGTCCAAAATTTTCTGGGCCTGCTTGAGGTCGATGTCCACATCGCGCAGCACGTTCCAGGGCAGGGCCAGGATCCAGTCCACATAATTGCGCAGCACCGCGTACTCTGCGGAGGACGGCGGAGTCTGGCGCAGCTTCTTCATCTCGGCCATGGCCTTGGAGCGTGCCTCCTCGGGCATGTCCTTCTCTTTGAGCTGGGTCTCCAGATCCTCCACGTCGGCCTTGGGGTCGAAGTCGCGGCCCATTTCCTTGTGGATGGCCTTGAGCTGCTCGCCGAGATAGTAGTCCTTCTGATTCTCCTCCATCTGCTTCTTGACCCGGCCCTTGATCTTCTTCTCCAGGGAAAAGACCTCGATCTCTTCCTGGATCAGTTCATAGACCCGCTCCAGACGACGGACAGGGTTGCGCACTTCGAGCACGCCCTGCTTGCGGTCATAGGTGGCCTTGAGGTGGGAGGCGATGCTGTCGGCCAGACGGCCGGGCTGGGAGACGCTGGTGATGGCCAGGATCGTCTCCTTGGCCAGCTTGCGGTTGACCTGGGAATATTCCTCCACGGCCTCGTGGGTGGCCCGGACCAGGGCCTCGCCTTCGACGGGGTTGCCTTCGAGGTCGGGCATGGAGGAGGTCCGCACCATCTGGATCTCGTCTTCGAGCATGATGCCGCGGTCCTGATCCCAGGAGGCGCGGTAGAGCCCCTCGAAAAGCACCTTGATGGTCCCGTCGGGCAGCCTGAGCATCTGCAGCACCTTGCTGACCGTGCCGATCTCGTAGAGACCGCTCACGTCGGGCCGCTCCTGTCCGGGGTCCTTCTGGGCTACCAGGAAAATCCGCTTCTCGTATTTGTCCAGAGCCGTTTCAATGGCCTTGATGGAAGAGTCCCGGCCCACGAAAAGGGGCACGATGGACTTGGGGAACATGACCACTTCACGCAGGGACATGACCGGCAGGATCATGCTGCCATGGGTGGACTTCTCGAAAACTAACGCATCGGTCATGGTTGGTCTCGCAGATCTTGGCCGACCACGGATGGTCAGGCGCTCTTGGCCTCGGGTTTGAACAGGAGGAGGGGTTCCTTGCCCTCTTCCACCACGGCCTTGTTGATGACGCACTCGGCCACGTCCTTGGTGGACGGCAGAGTGTACATGATGTCGAGCATGATGGATTCCATCACGGACCGAAGGCCCCTGGCCCCGGTTTCCAGCTTGATGGCCCTGCCCGCAAGGGCTTTCAAGGCATTGGTCGTGAATTTGAGTTCCACGTTCTCAAGCTCGAACATCTTCTGGTACTGTTTGACGAGAGCGTTCTTGGGCTCCTGCAGGATGCGCATCAGATCGTCCTCGTTCAGCTCGGTCAGCGACGTGATGACGGAGATGCGTCCCGTGAATTCAGGAATAAGGCCGAAACGGATCAAGTCCATGGGGTGGACCTGCTTGAGCAGGCTGTCGGTGGTGTCGTCCTGCTTGCGACGCACCTTGGCCCCGAAGCCCATGCTCGAACCCTGCACGCGCTGCTTGACCATGTCCTCCAGGCCGATGAAGGCGCCGCCGACAATGAACAGGATGTTGGAGGTGTCCAGGCGGATGAATTCCTGCTGCGGGTGCTTGCGACCGCCCTTGGGCGGAATGTTGGCCACGGTTCCTTCGATGATCTTCAGGAGGGCCTGCTGCACGCCCTCGCCGGACACGTCGCGGGTGATGGACGGGCTGTCGGACTTGCGCGAAATCTTGTCGATCTCGTCCACGTAGATGATGCCCTTGGCCGCCGCCTCCAGGTTGTAGTCGGCGTTCTGCACCAGCTGGACCAGAATGTTCTCCACGTCCTCGCCCACGTATCCGGCCTCGGTCAGGGTCGTGGCGTCGGCGATGGCGAAGGGGACCTTCAGGATGCGCGCCAGGGTCTGGGCCAGCAGGGTCTTGCCGGAGCCCGTGGGGCCGATCAGGAGGATGTTGCTCTTGTCCAGCTCCACGTCGTCCTTGACCAGGGCGTGGTACTTGATGCGCTTGTAGTGGTTGTACACGGCCACGGACAGGATCTTCTTGGCGTCGTCCTGACCGACCACGTAATCGTCCAGGGCGGCCTTGATCTCCTGGGGCAGCGGGATGTCCGAGGAATCGAGATCCTCCTTGCGATTGTCATTTTTCAAAATGTCATCGCACAGGGCGATGCACTCGTTGCAAATATAGACATCCGGACCGGCGATGAGCCGTTGCACTTCATCCTGACCCTTGCCGCAAAACGAGCAGGTCAGGTCCTTGCCGGTTCTTTTTTTTCTTTCCGCCATGGTTACCTCAAAATTCTGATAAATTCCAAAAAATCTATTCCAGTTCCTTGCGCGAGGCCAGGACCTGATCGATGAGCCCGTATGCGCAGGCTTCGTCACCGCTCATGAAATAATCCCGTTCCGTGTCCTGTTCGACCTTTTCCAGACTCTGTCCGGTATGATTGGCCAGGATGCCGTTGAGTTCCGAACGCAGACGGATGATCTCCTTGGCCTGGATGGCGATGTCCGTGGCCTGGCCCTGGAACCCGCCCATGGGCTGATGGATCATGATGCGCGAATGGGGCAGGGTGTAGCGCATGCCCTTCTCGCCCGCGGCCAGGAGCACCGCCGCCATGCTCGCGGCCTGGCCGATGCACAGGGTGGCCACGGGGGCGGAAATGTACTGCATGGTGTCGTAGATGGCCATGCCTGCCGTCACGGAACCGCCGGGAGAGTTGACGTACATGTTGATCTGCTTCTCGGGGTTCTCGGACTCCAGAAAAAGCAGCTGGGCGCAGATGGAATTGGCGACGTGGTCGTCGATGGGGGTGCCCAGAAGCACGATGCGATCCTTGAGCAAGCGGGAATAGATGTCGTACATCCGCTCGCCGCGGCCGGTGTTTTCAATGACGAATACGGAATTTCTGACCATGAAAGCTCCTCGAAAAAACAAAGGTAGGGACGAACACCAAAGAATGGAAAATTAACGATCCGGTACAGGGTGTCAAGGGCTGTACGGCGGGAGACTCGATCCGCCAGCGTTTTACCTGCACATTGCCTGCCAGATCGGACGCGGACGGCTCGGAAAAGAAAAGGGGCCGGGTCATGCCCGGCCCCCCGTGAAGCTACGCGTTCGGGGTTGCCGCCGGAGGAACGACTGTCACCGTGGCGTTCTCGTAGATGAGTTCCATGGCCTTGTCGGCCAGAACCCGATCCTTGAGCGGGATCATCAGATTGTGCTGCTCGTAGTAGTCCTTGATGGAATGGAAGTCCTGGCCCGTGGAGGCGGCCATCTTCTGGAGCACCAGGTCCACTTCCTGCGGATCGACCGTCAGATTTTCGGCGCTGGCGATGGCCAAAAGGACCAGGGAGGACTTGACCACGTCCTCGGCCTGGGCGCGGTGTTCCTCGCGCAGCTCGGCGGGAGTCTTGCCCAGGGAATCGAGGCTCTTGCCCTGACGTTCGAGCTTGCCCTGCAGTTCCACGATCTGCTTGTCGATCTGCTCCTCGACGATGCTCTGGGGCAGTTCGAAGCTGACCGCGGCCTTGATGCCGTCAAGCAGCTTCTTCTGGGCGTCGCCCTTGACCAGCTGCTTGCGGGTCGAAACATAGGATTTCTCGATGGCGTCCTTCAAATCCTGCACGGAGGAATAACCGCCGGCAAGTTCGGCGAAATCGTCATCGACCTCGGGCAGGTTGCGGGCCTTGATGGCGTGCAGGGTAACCTGCATGGACACGGTCTGTCCGGCCAGCGTCTCGTTGATGAAATCGGCGGGGAAGGTCAGCCCGTTCTCCCTGGTTTCGCCGGGAGTCATGCCGATGACGATGTCCTCGAACTCGGGCAGGGAATTCCCCTCACCCAGGGGAAGCTCGAACTTGTTGGCGGCGACGCCTTCCATCTTCACGCCGTCCTGGAAGGCCTGGAAGTCGATGACCGCGATGTCGCCGGTGGCCACGGGACGCTCCTCCTTGATGATCACGGTCTTGGCCATGTTCTGGCGGATGCGCTCGATGACGTCCTCGACCTGCTGGGGATCGACGACCACGTCTTCCTCGTCCACGGCCAGGCCCTTGTATTCGGGCAGGTCGAAGGTCGGGGCGATCTCGAAGGAGAAGGAATAGGAAAAGTCTTCGTCGCGCTCCATTTCCTTGGCGTCGACGTCGATGCGGGACAGCGGGGAAAGCTTGAGTTCGCCCAGGATGTCGTTGATGTGATAGTTGATGAGGTCGGTCGTGGCCTCCCCGTAAATCTGCTTGCGGAACTTGGCCTCGACCACGGAGGACGGGACCTTGCCCTTGCGAAAGCCCTTGATCTCCGCGCCCTTGCGGTACAGGGCCACGGTGGCGGCCAGGGCGGCATGCACTTCCTCGACGCTTACTTCCACCGCCACCTTGCGCTTGACCGGGGACAGTTCTTCGACTTTGTATTCCATGACTCCACTCCTTGAATGATGGGCGATCCCTCGGGGGCCCGGATAATCTTTCCTGGTGCGGGCGATAGGATTCGAACCTACAAGCTTTTGGCGCCAGCTCCTAAGGCTGGTGCGTTTACCGTTCCGCCACACCCGCAATTCACAAAAGAGACTTCATAGACAAGGATTCGCGGCCCTGTCAACGCATCTCGCACCGGGAAAACCGCGTCCACAGGCCGATTCACCCGTCCTTTCAGCCTGTTGAGCTAGATTTGCGCCTCATTCGCCAGGCGCACGGCCAGGGATGTGTGCCGCTGCCGCCCGCGCTCGTTTCCAAGCCCCATGTGCATGGCCCGACGCGAACCCATGAGCACGGCCAGCTTTCTGGCCCGCGTCAGGCCCGTGTAGATGAGATTTCTCTGCAAAAGCATGTAGTGCTGCGAGACCACGGGCATGACCACGGCCGGGTATTCGCTGCCCTGACTCTTGTGCACGCTGATGGCGTAGGCCAGGCCGATCTCGTCGAGCTCGTCGAACCCGTACTCCACTGCCCGGCCGTCGAACTCGGCGCGCAGAATCTCGTCTTCGGTGTCGATGGCCAGGATGCGGCCCAGGTCGCCGTTGAAGACTTCCTTGTCGTAATTGTTCCTGAGTTGCAGCACGCGGTCCCCAACCCTGTAGGAGCGCTGGCCGCGCACCAGTTCCCGGCCGTGCGGATTGAGGCGTTCCTGCAGCAGACGGTTCAGGGCCACGGTGCCCACCTCGCCCTTGTGCATGGGCGTGAGCACCTGCACGTCGGCCAAGGGGTCGAGGCCGTAGGCTTCGGGAATGCGCTCGCAGACCATGCGCAGCACCAGGGACTGCAATTCGAGCAGGTTCTCCTTCTCGACCCAGAAAAAATCGGCCTTGGGCGGCGCGTGGGGGCTGCCCAAGGGGAACTCGCCCTCGTTGATGCGGTGGGCGTTGACCACGATCATGCTCTCGCGGGCCTGGCGGTAGATGTGCGTCAGGCGCACGGCCGGAACCACGCCGCTCTCGATCATGTCCCCCAGCACGTTGCCCGCGCCCACCGAGGGCAGCTGATTCTCGTCGCCGACGAACACCAGGCGGCAGGTCAGGGGCAGGGCGCGCAGGAGCGACAGGCACAGGCCGCAGTCGAGCATGGAGACCTCGTCCACGACCATGACGTCGGCGGAAAGCTTCTTTTCCTCGTTGAACTCGAACCCGGTGGCCGGTTGGTAGCGCAGCAGCCGGTGCAGGGTCGTGGCCGTGAACCCGGTGGCCTCGGACAGACGCTTGGCGGCCCGGCCCGTGGGCGCGGCCAGGGAAATCTTCAGCCCCAGGGCCTTCAGGGCCCGCACCACCACGCGGGTGATGGTCGTCTTGCCCGTGCCCGGCCCGCCGGTGATGATGGACACCTTGTGCCCGCAGGCCGATTCCACGGCCTGGCGCTGCTCGTCGGACAGGGTCAGGGACTGGCGCTTTTCCTCGCGCTCCACGGCCTTCGAGATCTTGTCCGGGTCGATGCGGCTGACATGGTCCAGAAGGCCCCGCAAGCGGGACGCGATCTCGCGTTCGGTCTTGTAGAAATAGGTCAGGTACACGGCTTCGGCCACGCCCTTCTCCGGCAGGGGCTCGACCACCAGACGCTTGCGCTCGACCAGGGCGTCGATCCGCTCCTCGATGAGTTCCAGGTCGTGGCAACCGAGCAGCTTGGCCGCCTCCTCCGCCAAGGTGACCCGCGGCAGAAACATGTGCCCGGCTCCGTCGGCCACCTGGCGCAGGCAGTACTCCACCCCGGCCTCCAGGCGCTGCGGCGCGTCCTCGGCAAAGCCCAGCCTCAGCGCCACCTCGTCGGCGGTGCGGAAGCCGATGCCGTGAATGTCGTAGGCCAGGTCGTAGGGATTGGCGCGCAGGCGCTGCACCGCGCTCACCCCGTAATGGCGGAAGATGCGGTGGGCGAAGGTCGTGGCCACGCCGTGGGTCTGCAGAAAGAGCATCAGTCCCCGCACCTCGCGCTTTTCCTGCCAGGACGCGACGATGGTCTTGAGCTTGGCCGCTCCGATGCCCTCCACTTCCAGCAGGCGATTGGGATCGGAGTCCATGATGTCGAGAATCTGACTGCCGAAGCGGCTGATCAGCCGGTCGGCGGTCTTCTCGCCGATGCCCTTGACCGCCCCGGAGCCCAGGAAGCGGCGGATGCCGTTGATGGACGCAGGCAGGAGGTGCTCGCAAGACTCGGCCTTGAACTGACGCCCGAACTTGGGATGCTCGACCCACTCGCCGGTCATGCGCAGGGACTCCCCCGGGGCCACGTCGCCCAGAATCCCGACCACGCTCATCTGGCCGGGCTCGGACGGCGAATCCACGCGGGCGATGACGTATCCGTTCTCGGGATTGTGGTAGACGACGGTGACGACTTCGCCCTGTACGGTTTGCATGGGCCTAGAGGGAATGCCTGTATTTGAGGGACTGTTTGAGGGTTTCGCGGTCCACGTACTTGATCTCCGAGCCCAGCGGAATGCCCTGGGCCAGACGGGTCACGGACACGCCCGGAAAGCTGCGCGCCAGCAGATTGTGTACGTATGCGCCCGTGGCCTCGGCCTCCATGGTCGAGCCCAGGGCCAGGATGACCTCGCGCACCTGGCTTTCGCGCAGAATGGATTCAAGCCTGTCCAGTTCGAGGGACCGGGCGTCGATCCCGTCCAGGGGAGACAACAGGCCGCCCAGGATCAGGTAGCGCCCCTTGTAGATGCCCGACTCCTCCATGACCATGAGGCTGTCCCATTCCGAGACCAGGCACAGCTGTTCCGCCGTGCGCTTGGGGTCGGTGCACAGATGGCAGGGGTCCGAGTCGGCCAGGCCGCAGCAGCGCGAGCAGATGTGCAGGGCGCTGCGCAGGCCCTCGATGTCCCGGCCAAAGGAGCGTACCGATTCCTCGGGCCACTTGAGCAGGGTCAGGGCCATGCGCAGGGCGCTTTTCGGCCCCACGCCGGGCAGGGCCGAAAACTGGTCCACGATCTTTTGCAGGGGGGCGGGAAGACGTTGCACCGACAATCCCTAGAAAAGACCGGGAATCTTCATCCCGCCGGTGATCTGCGCCATTTCGGACTGCATCAGGTCCTTGCCCTTCTTCAGGACTTCGTTGACCGCCGACATGACCAGGTCCTGCAGCATGTCCACGTCCTCGAGCACGGCCGGATCGATGACCACGGACAAAATCTCGCCCGAGCAGTTGGCCTTGACCGTGACCATGCCGCCGCCGACGCTGGTCTCCACTTCCTTCTTGCCGATCTCTTCCTGGGTGCGCAGCATCTTCTTCTGCATCATCTGCGCCTGTCTGATCAGTTCGTTCATATCTCGCTCTCCTTGGAATTGCCGTTTGATAGGGGCCGGACCTCCACGATCCGGGCCTGAAATCTTTCCTGGGCCTCACGCACCACGGGGTCGGTCTGGGCCATCTCGCGCAGTTCCGCGCGGGTCTTGCGCACCGCCTCCACCGGGGTCTCCACGCGCACCGCCACCCCCGGACCGAAATAGGTCCGCGCCGCTTCCAAAAGCACGGGCATGCAGGTCTTCAGGCGGTCGCACAAAAAGACATGCTGGCTGGTCAGCACGAGCTCCGCGCCCTGCAACTCGCCCCGGGCCTTGTCCAGGGCGGGCAGAGGCCTGGCCCCCTCGCCCCGGTTGGCGCAAAAGGCCACGAACCCGGCCCAGTTCCGGGGGCCATCCGGCACGGCCTGAGCGGCAGGCGCGGCCTGGGCGACAGGCGCGGCCTGGGCGACAGGCGCGGCCTGTGCGACGGGCGCGGGCTGAGAGGGCGTAGGACCACTGCCCTGGGCGCCAGAGCCGCGAAAGTCGGCCTGCGCCTCCCGCAACGTGGCGTCCGGGGCGGACGGCCGACCGGATGCGGCGCCGCCCGCCACATGGGGCGGCGTCGCCGGCCGCGCCGGGGGCGCAGGGCGGGAGGCCGGAGCCTGCGTCTGGTTTTGCTGCGCAGCGGGCGTTCTCGGTTCGCCCGACGCTCGCGGCGCGACGGGCGGAGCCGCTGGCCTGGACGGCGCAGGTCTGGCCGACGGGCCGGGAGCGCCGCCGGGCCTGGCCTCGCCCGCGCCCATGGCCAAAAGGTCCGGCAGGCAGGCCAGGTTGAGGAGCAGAAGCTCCAGGGCCAGGGCCGGTTCCATGCTGGTCAGCACCTTGCGTTGGCTGTCCAGGGTCATCTGCCAGGCCGCGTGCAGGTGCCCGAGGGAAAAGCCGGGCGCGACGGAAGCCCAGATATCCACCTCTTCGGCGGGCAGGTCGATGATGCCTCGGGCGGCCTCGCCCATCTGGTGCAGCAGAAAGAGATTGCGCCAGCATCCGGCCAGCTCGCGCAGAAAAAAGCCCAGGTCCACGCCCTGGTCCAGAATTTCCGTCAGCAGGGCGTGCAGGCCGTGCAGATCACGGGACTGCACGCACTCGACCAGGCGCACGAAAACCTCGCTCCCGGCCAGCCCCAGCACCTCGCGCACGTCGGCCAGGGTCAGGGAGTCGGAGCCCAGGGCCATGACCTGCCCCAAAAGCGACATGCCGTCGCGCACCGAGCCCGCGCCGCGCCGGGCGATGAGGGTCACGGCCGTCGGTTCGGCGGGCACTCCCTCGCGGGACAGCACGCCGTCCAGATGCCGTACCAGCTCGGCCTGGGGCAGGCGCTTGAACACGAAATGCTGGCAGCGGCTGATGATGGTCTGGGGAAATTTCTCCGGCTCCGTGGTGGCCATGATGAAGGTCACGTGCCCGGGCGGCTCCTCGAGGGTTTTCAGGAGCGCGTTGAAGGCCTGCTTGGAGAGCATGTGCGCTTCGTCGATGATGATGACCTTGTAGCGGCATTCAAGGGGCGCGTAGCCCACGTCCTCTTTCAGGCGGCGGACATTGTCCACGCCGGTGTTGGAGGCGCCGTCGATCTCGACCACGTCCACGGCCGAGCCCAAGGTGATCTGGCGGCAGATGGGGCACTGGTTGCAGGGCTCCTCGGCCGGTCCGTTCATGCAGTTGAGGGCCTTGGCGAAGATGCGGGCCAGGGTGGTCTTGCCCACTCCTCTGGTTCCGCTGAACAGATAGGCCGGCGCGACCCGTCCGGAGGACGCGGCGCGCGAAAGGATGCGCTTGACGGCGTCCTGTCCGGCCACTTCTGCAAAACTCTGAGGGCGGTAACGGGCGGTAAGGCTTTCCTGGCTCATGGTGCGTGGAGGGGGGTGCGGAAGTTCATGAAACGCCGGGCTCCGCGAAACGAAGCCCGGCCTGGACGGCATTTCGGTCTAGATCGTGTAGCGGGCCAGCCACTTGCCGTACTTGGGATTGTCGCCGCGCAGCAGCTTGAAATAGGCGTCCTGCAGGGCCGCCGTGACCGGGCCGCGGCTGCCCTGGCCGATGGTGCGGCGGTCGATTTCGCGGATGGGCGTGACCTCCGCCGCCGTGCCGGTGAAGAAGGCCTCGTCGGCGCAGTACAGCTCGTCGCGGGTGAAACGCTCCTCCACCACGGGGTAGCCCAGGTCCTCGGCCAGGATCATGAGCGTCTCGCGGGTGATGCCGGCCAGGATGGAACCCAGGGGCGGAGTCTTGACCACGCCGTTTCGGACCATGAAGATGTTTTCCCCGGTGGCCTCGGAAACGTACCCTTCGGCGTCGAGCATCAGGGCCTCGTGGTAGCCGTCGGCCAGGGCCTCGCGCTTGGCCAGCACGGAGTTGACGTAGTTGCCGCAGGTCTTGGCCTTGGTCATCATAACGTTGACGTGGTGCCGGGTGAAGGTCGAGGTCTTGATGCGGATGCCCTTTTCCAGGGCCTCGGCGCCCAGGTACGCGCCCCAGGGCCAGGTGGCGATGATGGTCTGGATGGGATTGTCGCCGGGAAAGACGCCCATGGCTCCGGCGCCGATGAAGCACAGGGGGCGGACGTAGCCCTCGGGCTGGCGGTTGGCTTTCAAGGTTTCGATGATGGCGTCGAAAATCTGCTGCTGGGTGAAGGGGATGACCATCTCGTTGATCTTGGCCGACAGGAAGAGCCGCTCCACATGCTCCTGCAGCCGGAAAACGGCCGAGGTCCCGTCGGAGCACACGTAACAGCGGATGCCCTCGAACACGCCCACGCCGTAGTGCAGGGTGTGCGTCAGGACATGGACCTGCGCCTCGTCCCAGGGCACGAGCTTGCCGTCGAACCAAATCTTGTCAGCTTTCTGAACCATACATCCTCCTCGATAAGGGCGTCTTTTTTGGGGCCCGGACAGGGGCTCCGGGGCGTGCCCGGACACTAGGGCAAGGCCGGGGTCCGGTCAAGGGAAGCCGGTTCTACCTGCCCTTCTCGTTGTCGTGGCTGGAGCGGAACACCATGCGGATGGGCGTCTTGTCCATGCGGAAGACCTTGCGCAGCTGGTTCTCCAGGTAGCGCACGTAGCTGCCGTGAAAAAGCTTCTCGTCGTTGACGAAGAAGACGAAGGTCGGGGGCCGGGAGTCGGCCTGGGTCATGTAGTAGATCTTGCCCCGGCGTCCGCCCATGACCGGCGGCTGGTGCCGCTCGGTGACCATCTTGACCAGGCGGTTCAGCTCGCCCGTGGTCACGCGCTGCCCGCACTGCTCCCAGAGCTTCTCGACCAGGGGCAAAAGCCCGCCCAGCCCGGCCATGGACACCGACGAGGAATAGAGCACGGGCACATGGGCGCAGAAGGCGAACTGGTCCACCAGGTCCTTCTTGGTCCTGGCCAGCTGATCCTTGGTCAACAGGTCGATCTTGTTGACCACGATGACAAAGGGGATCTTCTCCGTGTCCAGAAAGGACAAGAGGCGCTTGTCCTGCCCGACCACGCCGTCCATGACGTCGAGCACCAGCACGACCACATCGGCCTGCTTGGCGGCCTGCATGGAGTGCACGACGCTGAAGTATTCCAGGGAATCGGTGACCTTGGACTTGCGGCGCACCCCGGCGGTGTCCACGAAGGTGTAGGTCTTGCCACCGCGCTGCACGGCCACGTCCACGCAGTCGCGGGTGGTCCCGGCTTCGGCGCTGACCATGAGCCGCTTCTTGCCCAGAAGCGCGTTGATGGTCGAGGACTTGCCCGCGTTGGGACGGCCAAGCAGGGCGATCTTGAGACCGCCCAGGGGCTGCTCGACGTTTTCGCACTCGTCCTTGGGCAGCGCCCTCTCGATCATGTCGCGCAGATCGCCCATGCCGAAGCCGTGGGCAGCGGACACGCACTGCAGCGGGAAGGCCAGGGCGTAGAATTCCGCCGCCAGGCTCTCCTCCTGCTCGGGGCCGTCGACCTTGTTGACGATGACGCGCACTTCCTTGCCGCTCTGGCGCAGATACTGCCCGACCTGCTCGTCCTGGGGATGCAGCCCGGTGCGGCCGTCGACGATGAACAGGATCAGATCCGCCCCGGCCATGGCCTCACGGGCCTGTTCGAAAATGCTGATCTCGATCTCGTCGCTGGAGTCGGGAACAAGCCCGCCGGTGTCGATGAGCATGTAGGAACGCGTTTCGCCGCGCACCTCGCTGAAGATGCTGTCCCGGGTCACTCCGGCCATGTCGTGGGTGATGGAGACCCGCTTCTTGATGAGGCGGTTGAAAAGGGTGGATTTGCCCACGTTGGGACGCCCGATGAGGGCCACCATGGGAAGATGCTGGTTCATGGTCTGCGTTCCTGGCCGATGATCTCGGCGATACTCGATGTGTAGGGCGGGGAAAGCACCCCGCGTTCGGTGATAATGCCCGTGATCAGGGAATGATCCGTGACGTCGAAAGCGTAGTTGAAAACCGGGACCCCGTCGGGGGTGATCTGCGTGGCTCCGACGTGGGTCACTTCCAGGGGCGTGCGGTCCTCGATGGGGATGAGGCTGCCGTCCGGCGTGGCCAGATCGAAGGTGGAGCTGGGCGCGGCCACGTAGAAGGGGATGCCGTAGTGCCGGGCCAGGATGGCCACGCCGGAGGTGCCGATCTTGTTGGCCACGTCGCCGCTCGCGACGATGCGGTCCGCCCCGACCACGACCTTCTGGACCAGCCCGCGCTGCATGAGGAGCGAACAGGCGTTGTCGCAGGCCACGGTGACGGGGATGGAGTCCTTGTACAGCTCGTAGGCGGTCAGACGCGCACCCTGCAGAAAGGGCCGGGTCTCGTTGGCGATGACGGAAATTTTCTTGCCCATGTCCACGGCCCCGCGGATCACGCCCAGGGCCGTGCCGTACCCGGCCGTGGCCAGGGCCCCGGCGTTGCAGTGGGTCATGACCGTGTCGCCGTCGTCCAGCAAAGCTCCGCCGAAGCGGCCCATGGCCTTGTTCATGGCGATGTCCTCGGCGTGGATCTTCATGGCCAGGGCCGACCAGACCCCGCCCAGTTCGCGCGGGTCCTGGATGCCCGCTCCGGCCTCGCGCATCAGGGCCACGGCCCAGGCCAGATTGACCGCCGTGGGCCGCGCCTGGGCGAGCAGGCTCAGCAACCGCTCAAGCTCGCTGCGCCAATACGCCCCCGCCGCCATGGCCTGGTTCAGCGCGATGCGGCAGCCGTAGACGGCGCTGACCCCGATGGCCGGAGCCCCGCGCACGACCATGGTCTGCAGGGCGTAGATGACGTCCTCCACGGTGCGGCAGACGAACGTCTCCTCCACCAGGGGCAGTTTGCGCTGGTCCAGGAGCAGGAGGGTCGTAGCCTCCGCGTCGAACCGAATGTGATCTTCCATGAAAAACCTCTTAAAGAATGCGACTTATGGGAAATCCGGGACGTATGGTTTTTTTGTGCATAGGCTCCATGTTTCCCATAGATCCCGCTTCTCCTTCCCAACAAAAAAAACCGGACCACCACGCAGCCCGGTTTCTCAGACAGGCCAGGCCCCGTCTCAGGAGCGTTCGGTCACTTCCACCAGGTGGTAGCCGAACTGGGTCTTGACCGGGCCGTGCACCACGCCGACGGCTTCGTTGAAGCAGACGTGATCGAACTCGGGCACCATCTGACCGGGGCCGAAGGCTCCCAGGTCGCCGCCGCGCTTGCCGGACGGGCACTGGGAGTAATTGCGGGCGATTTCGGCGAAGTCCCCCCCCTCTTCGGTGATCTTCTTTTTCAGAGCCTGACAAACCTCTTCCGTCGCCACCAGAATGTGACGGGCACGTGCTTTGGCCATGGTATTCTCCTTCTTTTTTTTCGTGGCCCTACCCGGATGCCCGTCACTTGGCAAGACGACCGGATCAGGCGTAGGCGAGCATGCGCCGTCTGACGGCCTCCATATCAACAGGTCTGCGGTAGAGCGGGCCATCCGCGCACTGTGGCAGCGTCGCGTCCTTGGCGGGGCGCTCCTCGCGGTACAGCACGCCGATGGGTATCTCGTCGCCGAAGGTCCGGGCCACGGCCATGGCCGCGGCCCAATCGCCCGGATCGTGGCCGGCCTCCTTGCAGCGGGCCTTGTACCAGGCGAAGGTGTTGACCTTGTTGAAGGAGATGCAGGGCGAATGCATGTCCACCAGGGCGAAGCCCGGATGCCGCATGGCCTGGGCGATGGTCCGGGCCGCGTGCTCCTTAAAGCCCGAAAAGCTCCGTGCGACGAAGGAGGCGCGCATGGCCACGGCCACGGCCACGGGGTTGAAGGGCTGGTCGAAGACGCCCAGGGGGTTGTTCTTGGTCTTGTGCCCGGCCATGGTCGTGGGGCTCGACTGCCCCTTGGTCAGGCCGTAGATCTGATTGTCGTGCACGATGAGGGTGATGTTCACGTTGCGGCGGATGGCGGCCAGAAAATGATTGCCGCCCTCGCCGTAGGTGCATCCGTCGCCCGACTCCACCAGCACGGTCATCTCCGGGTTGGCCAGCTTGACGGCCTGGGCCGGCGGCAGGGCGCGGCCGTGCAGGCCGTTGAATCCGTTGCACTTGAGGTAATGCACGATCTTGGCCGCCTGCCCGATGCCGGAGACCATCACGAACTGATGCGGCAGGATGCCCTGGTCGGCCAGGGCGTCCTTGACGGCCAGAAGCACGTCGTGGTTGCCGCAGCCGGGGCACCAGCTGGTCGTGAATTCGCCGTAGGTTTTGGTGTCGATCATAAGGCCTCCAGGATGGGCTGCAACCGCTCCATGACGAACCCGGTCGTCAGGGTCCGGCCGTCATAGCGCAGAACGGTGTCGTGGATGTGAAAACCTGTGGTCTTGCGCAGCAGGCCCGCGAACTGGGCGGTGCTGTTGCCTTCCACAGTCACGACTGTCCGTGCCGCTTCAAGATGCGGCATGAAGGTTTCGGGAACAAGAGGCCAGACCTGTGTGAAGCACAGGCAGGCGGCCTTGACCCCGCTTGCGCGCAGACCCGCGGCCACTTCGCGCAGGACCTCGCAGGAAGACCCCCAGCCGACCAGCAGCAGGTCCGGCTCTTCGTCGCCCGAAAACTCCGGCGGCAGCACTGCGGAAAGCAGCGCTTCCATCTTGGCCAGACGCTTGTCCTGCATGCGCACGCGGGTGGCTCCGTCCTCGATGATATGTCCGGCCTCGTTGTGCTCGTGGGAATCGGCCAGGACCAGGCTCTGTCCGTGCCCGGGAATGCGGCGGGGCGAAATGGGCTTGTCCCAGTTGTAGCGGCGGTAGTTTCCGGGGTCGGAATCTTCAAGATCCGGACCGGCGACCGGCGGCAGGCCGTCCAGGTCAAAGGGGGCCACGGAACGCACCGCGCTGGCCAGATACTGATCCGAGAGCACGAACACCGGCCCCTGGCTTTTTTCGGCCAGATCAAAAGCCCTGCGGGTCAGATAAAAGCAATCCTCCGGCGTGGCCGGAGCGAGGATGGCGCGAGGGAATTCGCCGTGCCCGGCGTGGAGCACCAGTTCCAGGTCGGCCTGCTCCGTGCGCGTGGCCAGACCCGTGGCCGGGCCGGGCCGTTGCACCACGACAAAGACCACGGGCGTCTCGGAAACCCCGGCCATGCTGACGGCCTCGGTCATCAGGGCGAACCCGCCGCCCGAGGTGGGCACGATGCTCGGCGCTCCGGCATAGGCCGCGCCCAGGGCCATGTTCGCGGCCGCGATCTCGTCCTCGGCCTGCTCCACCACCACGCCCATCTCCACAGCCGCCTGCACCAGCCCCTCGGCGATGGAGGTGGCCGGAGACATGGGGTAGTACCCGCAAAAACGCACTCCGGCCGCCAGCGCTCCGAGCACGATGGCCTGATTGCCGTCCATGCTCAGCATCCCGGACAGGCCCGCGCTTTCGGGCAGAGGCAGGCCCGGCGCGTTTTCGGAGGCCCATTTCATGGAGGCCGCCAGCACGCGCAGATTGCTGGACACGATCTCGTCCCCCTTGGCCCGGAACTGCTCCTCAAGCTGCTCCTCGAACAGGGACGCCTCAAGACCCATCATGGCCCCGAGCACGCCGAGCAGGGCCACGTTGCGGAAAACGGGACGCGAGGCCAGCTCGGCAAAGGGTATGGCCACCATGCCGGGCAGGGCAGGAAGCTCCCAGGCCGCGTCGGCCAGGATGATGCCCGGCTCCTTGAGCTTGTCCTTGTGCAGGTCCACGCTCTCCCGGCTCATGGCCGCCAGCAGGTGAAAGGTGTCCGCAGGCCCCTGCACGGGGCTCGAACCGATGCGCAGACGAAAATTGTTGTGTCCGCCCCGCACCCGGGACATGACATGCTGGGCCGCGAGCAGATGCCTGCCCGAGCGGACCACGGCCTTGCCCAGCAGCCCGGACACGGTGTCCAGGCCCTGACCGGCCTCCCCTCCCATGATCAAATGCAGTTCCTTGTGCACGGATAGCTCCTTGGTTTCCCATGCCCGGCGATGGCGCGGCATGAATTTCGACCATTCTTCTGCTGGCATATTTTGCCGCGGGAAACAACCTCCTGGGCGGAAAAACAGCCAGACGGCGGGACATCGGGCCGCAACCCCTGCCCCGCCGGGGAGGGCGACCACTGGACGGGGCAGGCGGAAATCCTTAAGGCAGTCGCGGCAAGCAGGCTCATTCGCAACCAGGAAACACCCATGTCCATATCACACTGCGTCATCGGCATCGACACCGGCGGCACCTACACCGACGCCATCGTGCTCGACCGCCCGTCGGGACGGGTCCTGGCCGGGGTCAAGACCCCGACCACGGCCCACGATCCGGCCCTAGGCATCGGGCGCAGCCTGGAAAAAGCCCTTCTCGCCTCCGGCGCGCCTCCGCGCAGCGTCGAACTCGTGACCGTGTCCACCACCCTGGCCACCAACGCCCTGGTGGAGGACAAGGGCGCGGAGGTCGGACTTTTCATCATCGGCCACGACAAGCGCCTGCGCATCCCCGTGGCGGACATGCGTTTCATCCCCGGCGGCCACAAGGCCAGGGGGATCGAATCCGAGCCTCTGGGCATGAATTTCCTGCTCGACGGCATCGCAGCCATGAAAGGCCGGGTGGACGCCTACGCCGTCTGCGCCATGCTGGCCTTCGAAGACCCGACCCACGAGCTGGTCGCGGCCAAAGCCATCGAGCTCATCGACCCCCGGCCCATATTCTGTTCGCACCAGGCCAGCACCCGACCCGGCATGGAGGAACGCGCCGCCACGGCGGTGCTGAACGCCCGCCTCCTGCCCGTGATGCAGGATTTCATGCGCAGCATCGCCACTTCCATGGAACGCCTGGGCCTGTCCTGTCCGGTGCGCATCGTGCGCGGGGACTGCCGCAGCATGGACCTGCGGGAGGCCGCGCGCAATTCCTCGGCCACCGTGGCCAGCGGCCCGGCGGCCACGGCCCTGTTCGGCGCCCATGCCGCCAAGGACGAGACCGCGCTGATCGTGGATGTCGGCGGCACCACCACGGACATCACCCTGATCCGAAAAGGGCGACCCGTGGTGCGCGAAGAGGGCATGACCATCGGGTCCTGGCGCACCCACGTGCGGGCCGTGGAAATGTACACCGTGGGACTGGGCGGCGACAGCCTGGCCCGCATCGACAGCGGCGCGCTGTCCCTGGGCCCGGCCCGGGTCGTGCCCCTGTCCCAGGCCCATCTGTGCCTTGAGGGCGCGGCGCTCGAGGCCGTGACCAATCCCCAGGCCTGGCTCGGCGCGGACCTTTGCGCCCAATGCGTGCAACTGGCGCCCGGAATCCCCCCCGGAGAAGACCGCATCCTGAAATGGCTCGCCGAGAACGGCCCGGCCACGCCCGCACGGCTGCGCCGGGAGCTGGGGCTGGCCGAATCAAGCCTCGAAAAGGCCATCGTGCGCCTCCAGGCCGCGCGACGCGTCATCACCTGCGGCTTCACACCCACCGACGCCCTGCACGTCCTTGAACGCCTGCGCCTGGGTGACTGCATCCCCGCGCGACGCGGCGCGCAGGTGCTGGCGGCGCTTCTGGAACTGAGCCCGGAGGCATTCTGCGGCCAGGTGCTGGAAAAGGCCTATTCCACCATCGCCACAACCATCCTCTGCGCTCTCGGCAACCGCGAAGTCGGCCCGGCGCTGGCGCAATTTCTCCATCAGTCCGAGCCCAGCGCCTTGCTCGACATCACCGTCCGGGTGCGGCCCCGCATCATCGGCATCGGGGCGGCCGCGCCGTTTCTGCTGCCCGATGTGGCCACGCGCCTGGGCACCGAGGTGGTCTTTCCGGAGCATTACGAAGTCGGCAACGCCCTGGGCGCGGCCCTCATGGACACCATCACCAAGGAGTGAACATGCATTTCAAGGAACAATCTTTCGCGGCGGCCATGGAAATCTGCAGTGAGAGCGAACTGGCCGAGGTCGTGCACGCCTGGGTTCCGGCCGATGAAGGCTGGGTGATCCATGCCTGGGCCGAAATCGAGGACGCTGTCTATGACCTGACGGAAAGCGAGCATCCCATGCGCAAGGCCGATTACTACCAGCGCATGGGCGTACGGGAAGACCTGACCCGCCGCTATGGCCGCGTGGAGTATTTCACGTTCATGGCCGAAACCGGCAGCATGGGCCCCTTCGACACGAAATTCTTTTTCGCCAACCAGGCCGCGTCCCTGCCCCAGGCATGACCAACGCGCCCTTTGCAGGGGAAATCGCCGCCCTCGCGGCGGCCTTCATCTGGGCCGTGGCCACCATGATCTACGCCCGCACCGGCAACCGGGCCCCGGCCCTGTTCCTGAACCTGGTCAAGGGCACCATCGCCGTGGCCATGCTCAGCCTGACCGTCCTCATCCTGGGCGAGACATGCCCGGACCTGACCGTCTCGCAGTGGCTGTGGCTGACGGGCAGCGGCGTCGTGGGCATCAGCATCGGCGACAGCGCCTATTTCTCCGCCATCAGGCGCGTCGGCCCCAGCCAGACGCTTCTGGTCGAATCCCTGGCTCCGCCCCTGACCGGCGTTCTGGCCCTGTGCTTCCTGCACGAGGCCATCGGGTTCTGGGCCTGGACCGGCATTTTCCTGACCATGGCCGGCATCCTCTGGGTGGTCACCGAGCACCGGCCCCAGCAAAAAAGCATCCACCTTCCGGGGCTGGGCTTCGCCGTCCTGGCCGCCCTGTGCCAGGCCGGGGGGATGGTCATGTCCAGGCAGGTCATGGTCAGCACCGACATCACGCCCCTGTGGGCCGCCCTCATCCGACTGGGCGCGGCCAGCATGGTGCTGTGGACCGCGCTGCCGGTGTTCAGGCCCGACATCGTGCTGCGCCGCGACTCCTGGCGGGCTATCGGCATGGCCAGAAACGGCTGGGCCTTCTTCGTGCTGGCCGTCTTCCTGGGCACTTTCCTGGGTATCTGGCTGCAACAGGCCGCCCTCAAGCTGACCGGCGCGGCCATCGCCCAGACCCTGCTCTCGGTCAGCCCCCTCTTCGCTCTGGCGCTGGCGGCCATGAGCGGTCACAACGTCTCCCGGCGCAGCCTCGCGGGCGCCCTGCTCACCCTGGCCGGAGTGGCGCTCTTTTTCCGCTGATGCGCCGGGCGGCAAAGGCCGCGAGAACGGAAGCTTGCCTTTTGGCTTGGTCCTGATATTTCTGGCCGCTCCAAACCCTCTCACCCCTCCGGGAGCGCCATGACACCTTCCTGCCCCACCCCGGCCCAGGCCGCGCCGGTCAACCTCGTGGTTTTCGGAGCCACCGGGGACCTGGCCATGCGCAAGATCTACCCGGCCCTGGCCTCCCTGTGCAAACACGGCCTGCTCAGCCACGACTCGCGCATCCTGGCCGTGGGGCGCAAGGATTTGGACACGTCGCGCTACACGCGGCTGATGAGCGAAAAACTGGACGGGTCGATCCCCGAATCCTGCATGGCCGATCTGATCCCGCGCGTCCGCTACCTGCGCCTGGACCCCGACGACGCGGAATCCGGCTACACATTGAGCCTGGCCCTGGGCGAACTCGACGACGCGGGGACGAAAAACCGGCTGTTCTATCTGGCCGTGCCTCCGGCCGCCTACATCCCCCTGGCCACCATGCTCGGCGAGGCCGGGCTGGGGCGGGAGGAGGAGGGCTCAAGCGTGCGCATCGTGGTGGAAAAGCCCTTCGGGCGCGACCTGCCCACGGCGCGCGAGCTGGACACGGTCCTGCATCGCTATTTCAAGGAACGCCAGATTTTCCGCATCGACCACTACATGGCCAAGGAGACCGTGCAGAACGTGCTTCTGCTGCGCTTCGCCAACGCCCTCTTCGAACCGGTCTGGAACCGCCGCTACATCGACCACATCCGCATCACCGCCGCCGAAACCCTGGGCATCGGCCACCGCGCAGGCTTCTACGACCAGGCAGGGGTGCTGCGGGACATGTTCCAGAATCACATGATGATGCTCTTGTCCCTGTGCGCCATGGAGCCGCCGTCCCTGTTCGAGGCGGAACTGGTCCGCGACGAGCGCTCCAAGGTCTTTCGGGCCATGCGCCCTCTCGACCTGGAGCGCCTGGACGAACAGCTCATCCTCGGTCAGTACGGGCCGGGCATGTCGGATGGCCGGCCCGTGCCCGGATATCTCCAGGAACCGGGAGTGCCACCGGACTCGACCACCCCGACCTTCGCCTGGCTCAAGGTCTATCTGGACAACTGGCGCTGGCAGGGCGTGCCGTTCCATCTCTGCTCCGGCAAGCGTCTGGAAGCCAAGCACACCGAGATCTCGGTGCAGTTCAAGAGCGTGCCCGTGTCCATGTTCCGCAAGACCCAGGGCGAAGTCATCCCTCCCAACCGGCTGGTCATCGGCATCCACCCAAGCGAGGTGGTCCGCCTGGAGGTCCAGACCAAGGGCCAGGGCTCCTCGCTCTGCCTGCAGGGGCAGTCCATGGAGTTCTCCTACGGCGCGGGCGCGGGCCCTGGCCGCCTGGACGACTACGCCAAGGTCCTGCTGGACTGCATCACCGGCGACCAGACCCTCTTTTGGCGGCAGGACGCCGTGGAACTGTGCTGGGGCTTCCTGACTCCCATCCTGGAGCGCTGCGACTGCCCGGACAACGACATCGCCCTGCACACCTACGTCGCGGGCGGACCCGGCCCCAAGGCCGCGCAGAGGGCCGGCTCATGAACGGGGCCTGGCTCGAGTTTCCGGACCCGGAGAGCTACGGCCGCGCCCTGGCCAGCCATGCGGGACGCCTGGCCAGCCGGACGCTGGCTCGCGAACCGTTCTTCAGCCTGGCCCTGTCCGGAGGATCGAGCCCACTGCCCTTTTACCGGCATCTGGCAGATCCGGGCCTCTTCCCCGCCGCGCTGTGGAGCAGGACCCATGTTTTTTTCGTCGACGAGCGCATGGTTCCCGCCGTTCACCCCGACTCCAATTTCGGCTCCGCGCAAAAGCACCTGCTCTCGCGCGTGCCCCTGCCGCAGGCGCACGTCCACCGCATGCGCGGCGAACTGACGCCGGAAGCCGCCGCCACAGACTACGCGCGCGAGCTGCTGGACCATTTCCGGCCCGGAACCGGAGACACCCCGGCTTTTGATCTTGTCGCGCTCGGCATGGGCGCGGATGGCCACACAGCCTCGCTCTTTCCAGCGTCGGCGCTCCCGCCCCGGCACATGCTGACGGCGCCGGTGCCGCCGCCCCGGGCCATTCCCCAGGTCGCCCGCCTGACCCTGACCCCGCGAGTGCTGAACGCGGCCCGGGAGGTCATTTTTCACATTCTGGGCGCGGACAAGCACCCGGCTCTGCGCATGATCCGCGCGGGAGACCTGTCTTTGCCAGCGGCAGGCATTCGCGCTCAAAGACAAAGCTGGTACGTCTGCCCCGCGCTCTAACACGAACAAACCACCATACCAAGGGAGGCTTCATGGCCGGTTTTGAAGGCATCAAATGGGCTGATTTCCAATCCCGCTATCTGCTCCGAACCAAGTCCCTGACCATGGTTCCCATGGCCGACAAGGTCCCCGCCGTCTCCCGCTCCATCCACTACGGGCTGTGCCTGGCCTTCGAGGGCATCCGCTATTTCGTCGGTCCGTCCGAGGACGGCGGGCTGCACATCCAGTTCCTGAACCTGCACAAGAACCTGCAACGTTTCCGCCGCTCCATCTCCTTCAACCTGGGCTCGGCCCAACAGGCCCTGGTCCCCTCGGAAGAAGAGCTTGAGGCCATGATCCTGCGCTACCTGCGCAGCCCGGAATTGACGGACTTCATCCACGCCATGGGAGAGTCCGGCGGCCAGGGCTACCTGCGCCCTTTCACCGTGGACGAATCCCAGTCCATCGGCGTGACTTTTCCGGAAAGCCCCGCCATCCGCATGGTCACCTGCACCTACGACCGCTACATGGGCGAACCCTTCAGCGGCGTGGTCGTGCCACACCTGGTGCGCGCCGTGAGCGCCAACGGCACGGGCAACCTGAAGCTGGGGGTCAATTATCTTTTGAGCGTCAAGGCCGTGGACGAAGCCAGAAGCATCCTGCCCGAGGCCAGTTCGGCCCTGTTCCTGGACGACCGGCCGGACCTGCCTCTGCGCGAAAGGCGGATCACGGAGTGGGATTCCTCCTGCTGCCTCCTGGCCCTGACAAACGGCACGGTGGTCAAGATCCCCGAAAGCCCGCTCATCCTGCCTTCGGTCACCATCCAGGGCATCTGCGCCATCCTGCGCGAATCGGGGGTGACCGTGGAGGAACGGGACATGACCTACGGCGAGCTCATCGCCCGGGCCGAGGCCGGGGAGATCGCGGCCATCGCCTCCGTGGGCACGGCGGGCATCCTGAACCGGGCGCAGCGTCTGGTCATGGTCGACGAGCACAACGCCCCCTGCGCCCAAATGCGGGCCCAAACCGAACACCCCCTGTACCAGGCCCTGGGCCGCGCCCGGCAGACCTACTGGGAAATCTACCAGGACAAGGCCCCGGTGCCGGAAGGGATGGTCCTGCAAAGCTACCTGATTTAACGTGAAGAGACGGTTCAAAGCGCATTTTGGACGTCCACCTGTTGACAACCGTCCCCGGACCCCATATCAGGCTTCCCACACGTGGGGATGTAGCTCAGCTGGGAGAGCGCTGCGTTCGCAATGCAGAGGCCAGGAGTTCGATCCTCCTCATCTCCACCACGAGAAATCAAAGGGCTTGGATGTAACAATCCTGGCCCTTTTTCTTTTCAACAAAAGCCCCCTCCCGATTCCACCCCAAATTCATATCATCACCTCTCATTATTGACACTTCCGAACTGATCGGGCTTAGCTGGCAAGCTGCGACAAATAGGGCTTGCCGAAGCAGAAACCGGCTGATTCCCTTTAACCTAACACAAAATCATCCAGGCTCAAGAAGATCCGTTTCGACGCCAGCGCCATCAAAAAAAGTACGGGGTTCCCATTATGACACGAAATGCCCTCATCCTCCCGCATGATTATGCTGACTGGCTGTCCAACTTGAAAAGCCAGATCGCGGGAGCACGCCAACGAGCGGTGCTTTCAGCCAACCAGGAACAGATCAGGCTCTACCACCGCATCGGCAACGAAATCCTGGAGCGCCAACAACGCGATGGTTGGGGGGCCAAAGTCATTGACCGCCTTGCCTCCGATCTTCGAGGTGCCTTTCCGGACATGAAGGGGCTTTCCGCGACTAATCTCAAGTACATGCGCTTTTTTGCCCAGGAATGCCCGGCGGGCCTAATTGGTCAGCAGTCCGCTGACCAATTGCCGTGGTTCCATATTGTCACCCTGCTGACCAAAATTTCGCACGCTGCCGAGCGGGAATGGTATGCCCACCAAGCTGTCGCCCAAGGCTGGCCCCGCAACATCCTGGAATTACATATTAAAAATCAGCTCCGCCTTCGCCAGGGAGCCGCCATCACGAACTTCAAAGAACGCCTTGCTTCTGCGGACGCTGGCTTGGCTACGGAGATTCTCAAGGACCCCTACCATTTCGACTTCCTGGGACTCGGCGACGAGGCGCATGAGCGGGATATCGAAACCGCGCTGATTCGTCACATCTCCCGCTTTCTGCTCGAACTGGGTGTGGGCTTCGCCTTTGTTGGCCGTCAATTCCGGCTGGAAGTCGAAAAAGACGAATTCTTCATCGACCTGCTTTTCTATCACACCCGTCTCAAGTGCTATGTCGTCGTTGAACTCAAGGCCACAGCCTTCAAACCGGAACACGCCGGGCAACTCAATTTTTATCTGGCAGCCGTGGATGCCCAGATCAAGGCCCCGGATGACAGACCCACCATAGGCCTTCTTCTTTGCAAAACCAAAAAACGGCTTGTGGCTGAATACGCCCTGTCGGGTATAGACAAGCCCATAGGCGTTGCCGAATACCAACTCGTCCGGGCACTGCCCGAACCGCTCGATACCTGCCTGCCGACCATCGAAGAGATCGAAGCGGAATTGTCGGGAAGATCGGATGAATAACGTTCCACAGGGCTACAAAAAGACGGAGATTGGGTTGCTTCCAGCGGCTTAGAAAATCTCCACCTTGGGAAGACATCTTCGAGAAATTGATATTTTCCGAAAATGATGAAACAAAATGGAAAAACCGAATCTTCCCGGCATGGGTCTTGATACGATTGTTTAGGCCCAGACTGAGGCATCACCCATGACAACCGGCTGCCCTGCGGCCACTCCACCCATAACGCCAGCGAGTTGCGGATGCCCTCTCACCTTCCATCGGATGAACGCTGCATGGCCGGAAATTCCGGACCGGAAAGAGACAAGACATCGGTGTTGATCGACAGCCTTCCCGGAATGGCCTTTCGCCGCCGCAACGACGCGGAACTGGGCATGGACTTCATCTCGCAAGGTTGCCTGGGCCTCACGGGATACAGCGCGGAGGAGTTGCTTAGCGGCGGACGGCTCTCGTTCAACGATCTCGTCCTGCCCGAGTACCTGCCTGAAATCCGGAAAAGCTGGAAAGAAGGCTTGCGCAATCACGCTCCGGTGCAGATCGAATTCGAGATCATGACCGCCGACGGGCGGCCCAAATGGGTCTGGGAAGTGGGCAGGCCCGTGCCGGGCCACACCGGAACCCCATCGATCCTCGAAGGGATGATCCTCGACATCACGCCGCGCAAACTGGCCGAAAAAAATTCACTCCTGCGGGAAAAGGCCCTGGAACTGGCGGCCGCGACATCTCTGGAACTTCTCCTTGAACCCGACCTGGAGCAGTCCATGGCCCGGGTTCTGGCGCGTCTGGGGCAGGACACGGACACGGATCGGGTGTATGTCTTCAGGAACCATGTGCGGGAGGACTCCGGCCTGGTGCTGACCAGCCAGATCTATGAATGGGCGCGGCCGGGCATTCCCGTTCAGCTGGACAACCCCGCGCTGCAAAATCTGCCCATGGACGACGTCACTCCCCGCTGGCTGGAGGAACTGCGCGCCGGTCGATCCATCCGGGGTCTGGTCCGCGATTTCCCCGCCGCGGAACGCCTGATACTCGAACCGCAGGGCATCGTCAGCATTCTGGTGGTGCCGATCCAGCTGCACGGCAGGCTGTGGGGCTTTCTCGGATTCGATTCGGTGCGCGCGGCCCGGACATGGACGCCCGCCGAAGAACACGTCCTCAACATCGTCTCGGCCAGCCTGGGCGCGGCCATCGCCCGCAGGCAGGCCCAGGAGGAGCTGGCGGGCAGCAACCGGACGCTGACCACCATTCTCGACAGCCTTCCCGTGGACATCTATGTGGCCGACCTCGCCAGCTATCGCGTCCTGTTCATGAACCGGCACATCAAGGACAGCTTTGGCCGCGACTGCACAGGAGAACTGTGCCACGCGGCGTTCAACCAGGAGCCCACGCCCTGCGGCCATTGCACCAACGCCAGGCTGCTGGACGAACATGGCCGACCGGCCGGAGTCGTTGCCTGGGAGTGCTTCAACCCCGTGACCCGCAAGTGGTACAGAAACTTCGATCAGGCCATTCCCTGGACCGACGGACGCCTCGTGCGCATCGAAATCGCCATGGACCTGAGCGACCGCAAGCAGGCCGAGGAAGAGCTTCTGCGCGCCAGGGATATGGCCGAAGCCGCCAACTGCGCCAAATCCGAATTCCTGGCCAACATGAGCCATGAGCTGCGTACTCCCCTGAACGGCATCATGGGCATGCTCCAACTCTTGCAGCTCACGGACTTAAGCGACGCGCAAAAAGATTACGCGGACACGGCCGTCCAGTCCGGAAACCGGCTGGTCAGGCTCTTGACCGACATCCTGGACCTCTCGCGCATCGAGGCGGGCAAGTTGACCATCCAGAGAGCGCCCATGGCCCTGTCCGAGGTGCTGCGCCAGACCAGCGACCTGTTCTCGCCCATTGCCAGGGAAAAAGAACTTGACCTGCGCTTCGAGCTGGACCCGGCCATCCCGACGCACGTTCTGGGCGATGCGACCCGTCTGCAACAGATCTTGAGCAACATGGTGGGCAACGCCATCAAGTTCACCCCGTCAGGCAGGGTCCGCGTCGAGGCGTCCCTGCTTGCGGCCTTGCAACCCGGCCAAACCCGGGTGTTCTTCTCCGTTTCCGACACCGGCATCGGCATCCCCGACGACAAGCTGGACAAGCTCTTCAAGCCCTTTTCCCAGGTCACGCAAGGGTACACCCGCAGCTACCAGGGCGCGGGGCTGGGCCTGTCGATCTGCAAACGCCTGGTGACCTTCATGGGCGGAAACATCTCCGTGGCCAGCGAACCGGACGAGGGCACGACCATGTCGTTCAGCCTCGCCTTCGACGCCGCCGAGCCGGATGTGAAGCCCGCATCGAACCGCGAGTCCTTTTTCGCCCCCGCCATGGACGGCCTGAACGTGCTCATGGCCGAAGACGATTATTTCAGCGCCATGCTGGGCACAAAACTCCTGCGCGCATTCGGGGCCTTGGTCAGCCATGCGCAAAATGGCCGCGAAGCCATCCAAGCCCTGAAAAATAAGAATTTCGACCTGGTGCTCATGGACGTGCAGATGCCGGTCACGGACGGCGTCGAGGCCACGACACGCATCCGCAGGGGCGAAGCCGGAGAAAAAGCCAAAAACATCCCCATCATCGCCATGACCTCCTACGCCATGGACGGGGACCGGGAAAAATTCCTGCAAGCCGGCATGAACGCCTATGTCTCCAAACCTGTCGACATCAAGATGCTCATGAAGGCCATTGGTCAAATGCTGGGCAGGGAGGCCGGAAAACGGGTGGGCGCGACGGAAGAAAAATCGTGAACGCATCCACGACTTCTCATAAAAACAAATAAATCCGTATTGTTGCCCAAAGGCATCGGCGCATGGGCTCCCGGCGGAACGTGGAAGACAATTTTTCTTTGCAGATCGCCGAAAGCACGATACGGCGCGAAAAGCACCGACCCCGAAGACCCCTCGTCAAAACCTTCAACCCGGGAAAAGCAGTCCATGCGGCCCAAGATCAGAACCGGCTATCCCGTCACCATCCATGGCCAGGCCTTCACCAAGGTCGGCATCGTCTGCGACGCCTCCGCCTACGACGAGCGGAACACCGTGGAGGTGGTCTATGTGGACGCGGCCTTCAAGGCGCGGCGCACTATCGTGGCCTGGCGGGGCGACCGCTTCGAATGGAGCGAGCCGTCCTACCCGGGCGTCAACGTCGAAAACGACCCCGACTACGAACTCTACGTGACCACGGTCAAGAACGGCCGCTACTGATCCCGTTGTTCCAGGCGGCAGCGCTGCTCGTAGTACGCGCCGACCCCGCCCATGTCCGTCTCCACGAACCCGATGATGCGGTTCACCCCGCCTCCCAATTTGCCCCACGGCCCGCGCCGGTAGACCGCACAGTCCGGGTGCGTGGACTTGTCCGCCGCGACCCGCACCGCGAGTCGTCCGAGCGCCGTGACCAGCCAGCCCGCGCCCGGCGAAATGCCGAGGCCTTCGAGGGTGCGCGGGTGCACCGTCACCACAGGTTCGCCGGTCTGCTCCTCGGGCGGGATCTGGGAATGGACGAAGCGGCGGTTGATGAGCGTCAAGAGTTGCAGGGGATAGCCGTCGTCCACGGCCGTCACCGGCGGATCCAGACGGGGCGGCAGGCGGTAGAGCCCGTCCGCGTGCCCGAAGCGCAGGCCCTCGAAGGCCACCGGCCCGTGGGTGGAGCGGACATACCCCCGGCTGCGCAGCTCTTCGAGACTCCCATTCAGGGTGGAGGAATCGAGGGCCTGGCGCAGGGCGTCCTCGGGCCCTGGCAAAGTCACCGGGGGAAAGAGCCTGGCCCCCAAATCGGACAAAATCCGGTAATCCGTGCGCACGCCCGCCGGCGGCTCCACGGCCTTGGCGCTCAGCTGCACGTACTCGTGCAGGAAGGAACCGACGACATCCTCCTGTTCAAGCATCAGCGCCACGGGCAGAATCAGGTCCGCCACCTCCGCCGTGTCCGTCATGAAGGCGTCGGCGACCACCACAAAATCGAGCCCGGCCAAAGCCTTGGCCACCTCCGCCGCCTCCGGGAACTGGTTGGCGGGGTTGATGCATTCGATCCAGGCCATGCGCACGGGAGGGTCGGCGCGGCGGAGTTCCCGGGCCAGGTCGGGCATGAGCAGGGTCCGGCCATACGCCGTCTCCGTCTTCCAGGGCAGCTCGAAGTTGGCCATGGAGCTTAAGCCGTAGTAGGTCCCGCCGCCGCTTCTGCCGACCTGGCCCGAGAGCATGGCCAGGGCGTTGATGAAGCGCACGTTCTGGCCCCCGAAACGGTAACGTTGCAAGCCCCAGCCCAGAAGCGTGGCCACGGGCGCGGGCCCGGCGTAATGGTCCGCCAGCAGCGCCACGTCGGTCTGCGTCGCCCCGCACCACTCCAGAAGCTCTTCCCCGCACCCGGCGAGCAGCTCTTCGAAGCCGATAAGGTCCCGGCACGCGGCCCCCACCTCCGGCGCGATTCCCTGGCGGCGCAGCACCTCGCGCAGCACGGCCACGGCCAAAAAGCGGTCCGTTCCCGGCCTCACGCGCACGAAATGGTCCGTGAACCCCTTGGCCGTGTCCTCTCCGGGCGCGATGGTCACCACCGGCGCGCCCTTCTTGCGCAGGGCGCGGACCATGGCCGCCATGTGCACCGAGCCACGCGCCAGATCGCGGCCCCAGTTGATGAGCGCCGACGTGTTCAAAATGTCCGAAATGTCGTTGGTGCGCAGGCGGCCGAAATCTTCCGTGCAGGCCGCTATCCCGGCCTCGTCGCACAACGACCCGTGCAGGCCGGAGGCTCCCAGCCTGCGAAAGAAGAGGTTCGACAGCGCCTTGACCACGCCCCGGTTGCCCGAACCGCGCACATGCAGGATGGAGCGGGGCTCGTCCCGGTACAGGTTCATTTTTTCGGCGCACAGCCCCAGGGCCTCGTCCCAGCCTATGTCCCGCCAGCCCCCGTCCACCTTGAGCCGGGGGGAACGCAGCCGATGCGGGCTGGCCAGGCGTCTGCGGTGCACGTCGAGTTTGGGGCAGACAAAGCCGCGCGTGAAGGGGTGGTCCGGATTGCCGCGCAGGCGCAGGCCATCCGCGCCGCTTTCGGCCACAAGGGAACAGGCGTCGGGACAATCGAGGGTGCAGGCGGTGATGGTCATGTATTCTCCCTTAAGGGCACGCGGTGGAGCGGTTCCCGGTTCGTGTTTGCCGTCTGTCGAGAGCAGTACTAATCCCGGCGTTGACGGAAGCCAAGACGGGAGGCAATGGTTCATGCATGTCAAACCTTCTCAGCATTAGCCCATCACCCCACGACCGAGTCGAAATCCTCGGCCGGGCGGTCAGCGAATCAAGCCAGCGCACGCCCCTCTATCTGGACCGCATCTCGGCCGGTTTCCCGTCTCCGGCCGACGACTACATTGAAACGGCCCTGGACCTGAACACCTATCTGATCCGTAACCCCGCCGCCACATTCATGGTCCGGGTCAGCGGAGATTCCATGACCGGCGCGGGCATCAGCGACGGCGACCTCCTGGTCGTGGACCGCTCCGAGCAGCCCGCCCACGGCAAAATCGTGGTCGCGGTGCTGGACGGGGAGCTGACGGTCAAACGCCTGGTCATGAAAAACGGCCGGACCCTGCTCGCCCCGGAAAACCCCAGCTACCAGCCCATCCCCGTGACTGCGGAGCAGGACCTGCACGTTTGGGGCGTGGTCTCGGGCGTGGTGCGGAAGCTCTAGATGCGCGACTTCTACCTCATGGTCGACTGCAACAACTTCTATGCGTCCTGCGAGCGGGTCTTCGATCCCCGTCTGGAAGGCAAGCCCGTGGTCGTGCTCTCCAACAACGACGGCTGCGTCATCGCCCGCTCCAACGAGGCCAAGGCCCTGGGCGTCGTGATGGGCGAACCGGCCTACAAGCGCGAGGCATTTTTCAGCCGCGGCGGCGTGCATGTCTTCTCCTCCAACTACGCCCTCTACGGCGACATGTCCGCGCGGGTCATGCGCATCCTGGCGGGCTTCTCGGAGAAAGCGGAAGTCTATTCCATCGACGAATGCTTTCTGCTGCTGCGGGGTTTGAGCAGCGCCTCCCTGTTGCACACGGCGAAAGAAATCCGCCGCACGGTGCGGCAATGGACCGGCATCCCGGTCTGTGTGGGTATCGCCCGGACCAAGACCCTGGCCAAGATCGCCAACCGGCTGGCCAAAAAGGAAGGCGGCGACGGCGCGCGTTTGCTGGAGGACGAGGAGGATATCGACCGGGTCCTGCAGGGCCTCGAAACAGGCGACATCTGGGGCATCGGCCGCAAAAGCGCGCTGCGTCTTGGCGACTGCGGGGTGCGTACCGCGCTGGAGCTGAAAGGCCGGGACGACGACTGGGTCCGCCGCCATCTGACCGTGACCGGTTTGCGCACCGTGCTGGAGCTGCGCCAGATCCCGTGCATCGCCCTGGAGGACGCCCCGCCCCCGGCCCGCTCGCTGGTCTGTTCGCGTTCCTTCGGGACGCGCATCGAGAATCTCGCGAGCCTGGAGGAGGCGGTCTCGGCCTACGTGCAGCGGGCCGGGGAAAAGCTGCGCCGCAAGAGCCTCGTGGCCGGAGCCGTGCAGGTCTTTCTGGAGACCAACCGCTTCCAGCCCGGACCCCAGTACGCCGGGAGCCGCTGCCGCGCCCTGCCCGCGCCCACGGCCGACACCCTCGCGCTGCATGGCCCGGCCCTTGAAATCCTGCGGGACATCCACAAGCCCGGGTACAGATACCAGAAGGCGGGCGTGATTTTGCTCGACCTCTCCCCGGCCTCGGGCCGCCAGCTCTCCTTCCTGGAGCCCCACGGGGAGGACAAGACCAGACGCGACAGGCTGATGCGGGTCATGGACCGCATCAACACCGTCCATGGCCGGGGCACCCTGACCCTGGCCGCCTCCGGCCTTGGGAAAAAGGAGTGGCACATGCGCCAGGAGCGCCGCTCCCCCTGCTACACCACATCCTGGGCCGAACTGCCCGTAGCCCGCTGAGAGGCCGTCCAAAAACCGTTCTGGACTGCGTTGCTCACCGATTTTGAAGGGTTCATGTAGACGGCTACACTTCACCCTCCAAAATCGGCTTACCCATGCTGGGCACAAGCGCGCCTTGCCAGAACGATTTTTGGACGGCCTCAGGCCTATTTGTTATTGAGACCCAGTTGAATCATAACAATCTCCAGACTTCAGCTCACCCGCAAGGAACATCATGCGTTTTGGATTGTGCTGCCTCTTCGTGGCCGAAAAAATCTCCTTTCGCGCCACCACGGCCAAGGTTCTCGGCGCCATGGATCGCAAGGCCGCCCTGGCCAAGGTATCGGGCATCTGCCTGAACAACGCGGACAACCTGCTCCTGGCCGTGCGGGCGGCGCGGCGGCTGGGCATCGGAGCCTTCCGCATCACCTCGCCCCTCTTCCCGCGCATGACCCACCCCGAGGTCGGCTACGCCCTGGAAGACCTGCCCCAGGCCCCGGCCATCGCCGCGCGCATGGACGCCGTCAGAACGTTCGCGCAGGAACACGACATCCGCCTGAGCTTCCACCCGGACCAGTTCGTGGTCCTGTCCTCGCCCCATGCCCACGTGGTCGCAAACTCCGTGCGCGAACTGGAATACCACGCCCTGCTGGCCGAAATGGTCGGCGCGGACGTCATCAACATCCACGGCGGCGGAGTCTACGGGGACAAGCCGGCGGCCCTGGCCCGCTTCGCCGAAGCCTTCACGAGGCTGCCCGAAAACGTGGCGTCGCGGCTCAGCGTGGAGAACGACGACGTGAGCTACACCGTGACCGACCTGTTGCCCCTGTGCGCGAGGCTTGGCCTGCCGCTGGTCTACGACGCGCATCATCACCGCTGCAATCCCGATGGCCTGGACGTTTGCGAGGCCACGGAACTGGCGGCGAAAACGTGGGGCGGCCGCGAGCCCTACTGCCACATCTCGTCCCCGCGCGAAGGATGGAACGCCAATCCCAAACCCCACGCCGACTACATCGACCCAACCGATATTCCGCAATGCTGGCATGGCCGGGCCATGACCGTGGACGTGGAGGCCAAGGCCAAGGAGCTGGCCGTGGTCAGGCTGATGCGTGATATCGACGGGCAGTACTGAACGTGCCTCTGTCGCGGCCTGGACAAAGCCAAAACTCGTACTTATGTGTACGTATTGTTTTCAAAGCGGAGGATATGGGCATGATTGACAAGAGAAAATCCGCGCGAAGGGCCAGCCTGGAACCCTGTAGCGTGGAGTTGTACGCTTCGTCCAAAGGCCCGTTCGCGTCCCGCATCGTCAACTACAGCGACAGGGGCCTGATGATCGAGATGGACCATCCCCTGACCCGGGGTGAGCCTGTGAAAATCCTCTTCCGGCCCGGAGCGGAAAACGCGCGGCGGCTCGGCGAAACCTACTGCGTAGGCATGGTCCGCTGGTGCGCCCCGCAGGAAGGTCTGTTTTCGAGCAGGTACGGAGTCGGCCTGGAAATGGCCGGGGCTTCCGCCAGAAGGAAAACTTTCCGGGCGGCCTGAACTCTAATTCTGGACGTTGACGACAAATTTAAAAGACCAGATTACGGCCTGTAATTTTTTTTGCCCCGCACCAAACCACTTCCGACATCACCGCGCAATCATCCGAGAAACAAAGCAGCCCCCACGACCGTCGGAGGTGATTCTTGTTGTGCGCGTCACGTTCGACAAATCTTCCACGGCATGATGGCTCAAGCAGTTGTTGAACGAGAATGCGTCCGCCCAGAGCGTATAGGAGGTCACAAGCGCACAAAATTTCGCGGTCCGCCAGTTGCCGCTCCAACTCCCCTCCTGCCAAGGAGGGGTGCCCGAAGGGCGGGGTGGTTGACTCTTACTCACTGAAGATAGCTCACACCAAGGGGGAATACCCCCTCCCCCTTAGCAGGGAAGATTTAAGATTGTTCTTGCCGCGCAATCTCCTTCGGCAGGTATGCATTTGCTATCGTAGAGCCTGCCTGGCTTTTTTCATTCTAGTAGATCTCCTTCCGTCACGTCGTAGCACTCGCCAGAACTGCCCCAACCCCATAATCCGATAATTTTCCCGATCGCCTTTACGTCCAGCGGATAATCATCGTATGGATCATCAATATACGTCCTTAAAATATTGACGGAGACAGGCCATGATCGAAATCCGGCTGGTATTGCCGAACAGGCGCGAATTCAGGCGGGACCTTTATCGGCCCGGAGTCATCTCCCTGTCGAGAATCCTGTGGGGTTCAACGGGCGCGGGACTCTTTCTGGCGCTCATCGCCCTGGCCTGCGACGCCACCGGCGTGAGCGTGCTCTATCCCCCCCTGGCCGCGACCTGTTTCATCGGCGCGACCTGCACCTACCTGCGCGTGGCCCGGCCCAAATCGGTCATCGTCGGCCATTTCATCTCCGCCGTGGGCGGTCTGCTGGGCGTCGCGGCAGGCGAGGCTATGTTTGGCGGCACAGGTCTTGCCATCCCCGTCAAACTCGGCCTGGCCGTCTTTTTTTCGGCCGTGTTCATGCAGATCCTGGACGCCGACCATCCCCCGGCCGCAGCCACCGCAGCCATCCCGGCCATCCTGCCGCTGCCGCTCCCAGCGGCCATGCTGCCCCTGCACATGGCCTGGGGCGCGGTCCTGGCCGTGGTCTTCACCGTGGTCTGGAACCGCGTCTGGTTCGAATGCCCGGCCCCGGACGAGGGCTGTCCACGATCATGGCTCAACCTGGGCATGGACAAGCCCGACATCGCAGGCACGGGCATCTGCGCTCTCGCGTCCCTGCTCATGTGCGCCAAGCCGTGGAGCGAGGGCGTCTATACCGCGGGACTCTGGATCATGTCGGCCGGGCTTGCCATCATGTCCCTGCACCATTTCTTTGGCGCGCGGGTGCTGGTCAAGGAAGCGCAAAAAAGCTGCACCCTCGGCGCATCGCCGACAATGGGCGGACCCGGCCCGATTTCCGGGTCAACAGAGAAGGAGGAAAAAACATGAACGGTAACTGGTTTCCAACGGTATGCTACCAATGCAAAGCCGAATGCGCCATCGAGGCCCGGATCGTGGACGGCCGGGTCACGGAGGTGCGGGGCAACCCGAAATTCCGGGGCAAGGCCTGCGTCAAGGGCATGGCCGGCGTGACCCTGCAGTACTCCAGGGACCGGCTGACCAAGCCGCTCAAACGCATCGGCGAACGGGGGGAGGGCAAGTTCGCCGAAATTTCCTGGGCCGAGGCCCTCGACACCATCGAGGACAAGCTCCGCAGCCTCTACGACCGGGGCGAGGCCCACAAACTGACCTACAGCTTCTTCCCGCACTCCCTGACCGACCCCAAATGGCATTTCCTCAACGCCTACGGTGGCTACATCAACACCGGCCTGCCGCACTGCGACTCGGCCAAGATCGTGTCCCAGATCAAGTGCTGGGGCGGCATCCCCAACCACCACATCCCGCCGGCCTGGTTCACCATGCCCAAGGACGGCATCATGCTCCTGGCCGGCCGCCACGCCTTCGGCTGCCTGGATGACGCCGTGGCGCCGCGCGACATCCTGGAGGCCAAGGACCGCGGGGCCAAGCTCGTCGTGGTCGATCCCATCTTCAGCCCCGACGC
>JAEWKZ010000120.1 GCA_023393525.1 Pseudomonadota bacterium
AGGCATCGTGGAACTTCCCGTACTTGCCAACGCCCGTAATCTGCAACTCCGCACCGAGTATATGTTTGAAGGTGAAGCAAATATCGACAACGAACTGTCCGAAGTGATGGGAACCGTCAACCCCATAGCCATGCGCAACTGCGCCTTGAAACTGGAAGGGGACGAGCCGAAACCCGGCGTTGAGAAAGCCGAAGACGTGCAACTGGCCGGTACCGACAGCGCCACCACCACGAACAATGGCATACGGTTCCTTTCAACCATGCAATCGGCAGCTTACGAAGACACCATGAAGAAGGTGGAAAGTTCCATCCGTACCCGCAACTACGATGGCATTCAAGACCTGTGTACCAAAAACGGGTACGATATGTTCAACAGCCTTATCAAATACGGCCAGGCCAAAATCGTCAGCGAACCGCAATTCAAATTCCTGGAATGCAATGGTGAAGTAACCTGTCGCAGCCTGCCTCTGAGTTTCAAATTCAAGAGCAACCAGCGCACGTTTGTAGAAGACGTCGTGTTCACTCTGAACAAGGAAGGCAAGATAGACTGTCTCTCCTTCGGCCTCAACAAACCTGCCGTAGACGATATCATGAATCAAACGTCTTGGAACGATACTGTGCGCAACGTACTTATCAACTTCCTCGAAAGCTACAAGACAGCTTATGCTCTGAAACGCTACGATTACATCAACAGCATTTTCTCCGACGATGCCCTGATCATTACCGGTTCGGTGCTGAAACACACCGTCAGCAACGAGGGACAAGCCATGAGCAAACAGGCCGTGAAGTACACCCGCCAAACAAAGTCGGAATATATGAAGAAGTTGCAGCACATCTTCCGCAGCTCGGAATTTATCAATCTGCGATTTGCTGATAACCAGGTTCGTAAGTCGGGCGTAGGAGGTGAAATCTACGGCATTCAGATCAAGCAGGATTACTTCTCGTCCAGCTACGGTGACACGGGATATCTGTTCCTGATGGTAGACTTGAACAATCCAAAGGAACCGGTGATTCATGTGCGTACCTGGCAGCCGGAAAAGGACCCTGACTTCGGGCTGATAGATTTGAGTCACTTCTGATTCTTCAATATCATATCCCTTTGATATACAACACTTGTGTTGCGCATGCAGGACGTTTGTGTCTTGCACGCACAACACATGCATTTCTTCCACGTAACACTTGTGTTTCTCGTACATAAGATCAATAGTGTACAGATCCTTTCTACAGATTCATCTCCTCACCAAAAAGCAATAAAATAGTAAGACATTGAGAAACTTGTCACGGTTTTCCGTTACAAAAAAAACATTTTACTAACATCTTTTAATTATTGGGACTCAAAAAGAATAATCAGACAAAAATTATATATATATTTGTGTCGAAGAATATTAAACAACATTTTACACACTTAATTTATGGGTCAACATTACACATTATGTATGTACACATGCACGGTCATGAGTATATGTTGTTAGTACTATCTACTATTTACCTTTTAGCGAAACAACAAATAACTCATAATAACATTCACAGTCATGGTACACAAACAATTCAAGTATCTAATGCTGCTGCTACTCATTCTGCCCAATATCATGGATGCAGAATTACATGCACAACAAAGCAAAATCAGTGTGGCCTCTTTCCAACGCATGGAAAGCGACCTAACAGCTCGCGTCACCGCTCCCAAGCGTGACCAGAATGGAGAGATATGCGCTCTTATACGCATTGTAACCAACGTAAAGGACTTCATGTTCGAGCCCGATGCCCTGGGTATTACCGCACGTGAAAACAAAACCGGAGAGATATGGCTTTATGTCCCTCGCGGCGCACGGCGTATTTCTATCCTGCACGATCAGTTGGGCATTATGAGGAACTACTTCTACCCGGAAATTATTGAAAAAGCCACTGTTTATGAAATGGTACTCAATACCGGAGACAGAGAGGACAAACCTGTGGTAGAAAATAACATGCAATTCCTTGTATTCCGTCCGGAACCCGCAACAGCCAACATCTACATCGATGATGAACTAGTGCCCGTAGAAAACGGACTTTTCAATGCAACCATGCCCAAGGGCGAACATACCTACCGGGTAGAGGCCCCCATGTATCAACCCGATGCAGGTATTATCCAGTTGGGTAATGAACCGGTGAGCAAGAGTGTAGCATTGAAACCTAAATTTGGTTACATGGAGATATTCTCTTTGCCGGAACAAGATGCCGATGTATACCTGGACAGTGTACTAGTGGGTAAAACTCCTTATCGTAGTGACCGTATGGCCATCAAGAACTACAAAATACGCATTGAGAAGCAAAATTATTTTCCTATAGACTCTGTATTGAATGTTACAGCAGGAGAAACCGTACGCCCTACTTTCCACATGGAATCGACCATCAAACCCAAAGAGCCGCGTAAGATGATCCTAATGGCACAAGCCGGATTCGGCGGTGGTGGCCAGACTTCCTTCGGAGGTATGCTGGGCTTTACTCGCAAAAATGGCTTTTATGCAGCTTTCCGCAGCGACTTCAACTCTGTAAAGACAGTAGGAGAATGTGACGACAGCCAACGTACTTCTACCGGAGATCCCATCATCTACAAACCGGGCAGAGTAGAGAAGTCAGTGATGACCATAACAGCAGGATACTTGCGCCAACTAAGCAAACCCCTCTACGGATATGTAGGAGCCGGTTATGGTAGCCGCACGTTAGCTTGGCTTGCCGACACTGACGACAGTGAGAGCTGGTATAAGAATACCGACCATAGCCCGACAGGGGTAGCAGCAGAACTGGGTGCTATTCTCCGTCTGAAGGGCATTGCCCTTTCCGTTGGTTTCAACACTATTAATTTTAAGTATCACCAGATTACTGCCGGTTTGGGCCTCATTTTCTAACGAATCAAACATTCAACCATCATGAAACAAATTATAAAACTCACAGCTTTTCTCGGCTGTCTGCTATTCACCATTGGCAGTTGCGAGAAAGACACAGAACCTACGTGGGTAGCTCCGGAAATGACTCTGGAAGTCGTAGCGCAAAGCACCATCACGCGTAAAGAAGCCACCTTACAGGGAAATATCGGAAAAAATGAGTTGGACATAACCGAATGCGGATTTGCCTACTCCAAAACTAAAGCGTTGCTTGAAAAGAAAGTATTTACTGACAGTAACGTAAAAAAAGTACCCGTTGAAAACACATCAGGTACCTGCCGGGTGGAGTTGGAAGGTCTGGAACCGGGTACCAACTACTTCTACTGCATCTACATCACTTGTGGTAATACCACTGTGATCAGTGCAGACATACTACAATTCTCCACCACAGCAAACAATGCCCCTGAACTATCTGAAGTAAGTATGCTTACCGAAGCTGACAATCAAAGTCTGTCAATACAAAGTTCTATAGTATCCATTGGCGCGGAATCTATCACTCTTTGTGGTTTCTGCTATGCCAAAGGAGCCGATAAAGACCCCACACTGGCAGACCTGATGGCCAATATCCCCGAGGATGAAATGCCGGATATAAACCAGGCTGAGAAAAAATTCAGTACTACAATCGATGGTCTGGAAGCTTCTACAGAGTATAGTGTCCGTGCTTATGCTATGAATGATGCCGGTAGTGTAGGCTACGGCCCCAAAACCGTACTTAAAACAGCCAATGCAGAGAAACCTACTGTACGCACCTATGAAGATGCTGATGTTCGAGGTGACTACGCTGTAGTAAGTGCTGAAATTACCGATGAAGGAACAGCCAAAGTTACCACCCGTGGATTCTGCTGGAGCAGTACTAATGCATCACCTATGTTAGGAGCATGTGAAGGTAACGTTGAAGTAGCCCTTAACGACAGTAAAATATTTGCCTCGGAAATCACCAAACTGAAAGAAGGAACTACTTACTATGTACGCAGTTATGCCATCAATGAAAAAGGTACCGGATACGGAAACAAAATAACCATTACCACCACCAGCGTAACCGAAGCTACAGTAACCCTTGCAGATGTTTACAACATCACAACTACCACCGCTCAGCTTGCCGCATCGGTAGGAAGCAACGGTAACGGTACCATCAATGAACGTGGTTTCTGTTGGAGCAGTTCGAGTCAGAAACCGGAAATAGGCGCCGCAGGTTGTGAGTCGCACGCTATTGAAGGAGAAAACTTCACCTTAGTTTTAAGTAATCTAAAATCGAATCAGACTCCTTACTGGGTAGTGGCTTATGTGAAAAATGAAAAAGGTATCGCATACTCGGAAGTCAAATCTTTCGAGACACAAGTTCTTGATGTTCCTGAATTAGCAACGCCGACAATACCCGAAGCCAATATCACCATATCAAGCGCATTATTCAATAGTTCTATCGTCAGCAATAACAATTCTGATATAAAAGCCAAAGGTTTCTGTTACAGCAGTACTAACAACAAACCGACTATTGAAGATAATCCACAGCCTATAGAAGGAAATACATTCTCACTTCAGGTAAACGAACTGAAGTATGGAACAACCTATTATGTAAGAGCTTACGCCACCAATGGCGTAGGGACAGGATATAGTACAAGTGTCAGCTTCACAACTACTAATATCCTAATCCCGGCACTGAATCATGTGGCAATAAGCAATATAACCACTGATGGAGCTACTTTCACTGCTACAATCACCAGTACTAATAACGGAACAATCAAAGAAAAAGGCTTCTGTTGGAGCACCACCAACAGTAATCCTACGTATGAAGATTCCAAGCAATTGATAGATGACAAAAATACCACGTTTGCTTATAAATTATCCGGACTGACCAATGGTACACGCTATTATGTACGCGCATTTGCGAAAAATGAAGCTGGTATCAGCTATACAGGAACTCAAGAGTTTGTGACTACAGCATTAAGTGTCCCCAATTTATCCATGCCTAACGTCAGTGATATCACAACGACCTCGGCTAAAGTTGTCAGTTCTATAGAAAGTAACGGTAATGCAACTGTATCCGAAAAAGGATTCTGCTGGAATACTACCGGTACACCTGATCTGAAGACTTCTAAGAAAGTTGAAGGAGATCAGTTCACATTCGTTCTTAACGAACTGGAGTTTGGTAAAACCTATTATGTATGGGCCTATGCGAAGAATAGTGTGGGAACAGGATATAGCCAAGCTAACACATTTACAACCGTAAGCATACAAGAACCGTCGATGGAATATTACGTGAATATAAGCAATGTAGGTATCAGCGAAGCCACCTTTACTTCTACCATTAGCAGTGCCAATAACGGAACAATCTCAAAGAAAGGTTTCTGCTGGAGTACTACCAACAGTAATCCTACCATTACCGATTCCAAACAGTTGATAGAAGACAAAGGTATGACATTTACTTATAAATTGACCGGGTTGACCAATGGGACACGCTATTATGTACGTGCATTTGCAGAAAATGAAGCTGGTATCAGTTATACATCATCTTCCGAATTCACGACGACTGCATTGAATGTTCCCACATTATCCATGCCTATCGTAAATTCAACGACCATTAACTCTGCATACGTTTTCAGTTCCATTAATGACAATGGTAATTCTGCCATTACGGAGAAAGGTTTCTGCTGGAACACAACCGGCAAGGCACCTGACCTGAAGGCAGACGCATCACAAAAGGTGACAGGCGATCAATTCAATCTAACTATCACCGGTTTGACGTTCGGAAAAACTTATTATGTATGGGCATACGCCACGAACGGTGTAGGAACAGGATTCAGTGATTCGCAAACATTCACTACTACCAATATAACCACACCGGAAATGTATTCTACAGATGTCTCTGCTATCACCACTACAAGTGCCACATTGTCTACAACGATTTATAACACAAATAATGGTAAGATCAGTCAAAAAGGTTTCTGTTGGAGCAGTACAAATCCAGAACCAACGATCGCCGACTCTCATAAAGACATAACAACCGATGGCAACACTTTCTCACACTCTCTGACAGGATTGCAACCGGGCGTAACCTATTATGTAAGAGCATATTCTAAGAACGAAGCCGGATTGGCCTACAACAGTATGACTTCTTTTACCACTACAGCGACCTACGAACCAAGTATAGGTGATTTGTCTGTAAACGAAATCACGCTGAACAGCGCTAAAGCTACCGCGCGCATCAATAGCAACGGTAATCTCACCATAACCAAAGCCGGCTTCTATTGGAGTAAAACAAACAATACCCCGGGTGCAGCAGACAATGTTAAGGAATGGAAGGACCCAACCAATAATCTGTTGACATTCGAAATGACCGAATTGCAAGAGAATACGACTTATTATATCCGGGCATTTGCCACGAATAGTAAGGGTACAGTAGTTACCAGTACCTATACGTTCACCACTCCTATCAACCCGGTACCGGGCGATGATGATATGGAAAACCCCGGTAATTAATTAAAATAGATAACGATCATGAAAAAAATAGCAAGTTATATATTAATAATGTGTCTCGTAGGCGTAAGTGCCTACGCAGGCATGTCCGCAATACAGGAGACGGATACATTTGCAGAAAATGCACTGAAAGAAGGCTCTTTTCCATTAACATTCCAACATTCGACAACGAATGCATGGAGCGCAGGTGGAGGAAAAGTACAAAGTACAAATCAGACAGATAACTCGGAAGGATGGTTTAGCACCACATTTGAATTGACATTTGATGCTACTCTTTCTTTTGAATGGTATGTAAATAGCGAATATTCTGACAGGCTTGTCTTCTATGTAGATGGTCGAGAAATTCAATCTATCGGTGGAACCGGTATGGCCAATTTTGAAGAACATACACATATCCTAACTGTCGGCACACATACGCTAAAATGGGTATATAGAAAAAATGAGGGGAATACAGACGGACTTGACCAAGCGCAGGTCAGAAACATCTTCATTACCCCGGATGCCTTCGTTATAGCAGGAGTTGGGCGTCCGGTATGCGATACTCAAATCTACTACGGAAATGTAACGGTCGGTACTCCGACAACCAAAGATATTCATCTTACAAATGTCGGTACAGAAACAGTTACTATTAGTGGCATTACGACAGAAGCTCCTTTCAGTGTAGGCAGTTATGCGACGACATTAAATTCTTTGCAGAAAGTTACTATACCCGTAACCCTGACTCCGACCACTGAAGGTAATATTGAAGGGAAAGTCATTATCACTACTAATTACGGAACCAGAGAGGTCGTATTAAAAGCATATAGTGGAGCATTCAGCCATACTTACAATGTAACGACTCCCGGTTCGCTCAATACTCTTATTCCAGAAACTGTATTGCCCGACATCACCTCCCTAAAGCTTACGGGAAATATCAATAAAACCGATATTGACCTCTTAAAGATGAATGCGATTGCTCTGAAAACATTGGATTTAAGTGAAATAACTTTAGAAAACAATGTGATAGGAGACTCTTTCTTCCAAAGTACGACTACAATGGAGACGATTATCCTGCCAACCAGCATTACTCAGATAGGTAATTATGCTTTTGCTGAAAGTTCTTCATTAAAGGATATTATTATTCCAGAAGGAGTATTGGCTATTGGATCTCAATCTTTCATGAATTGTTCTGCATTGGAAAATATTACATTACCCTCAACTCTCCGCTCTCTCGGCAGCAATGCATTTCAAGGTTGTTCCAGTTTGAAGAAAATCGAACTGCCTGAACTTTTATCCACCATAGAAGGAGGTACATTTAGTGGGTGTACAGCATTGGAGAATGTTAAGATAGGAAATGGAGTGACCAACGTTGGAGGAACCTGGCAATACCAAGTATTTGAAGGATGTGATAACCTCACAACACTTATCATAGGAAATGGTCTGACTACTCTGAACAACCAATTCAGTGGAAAAACAAAATTGGCAAATGTTACACTGGGAAGCAATTTAAAAGAATTGAATGGAACCTTCAATGGATGTGTAGCATTAGAAACAATCACATTGCCCGAACATTTAAGAGTTATTGGTAACGATGCATTCAGGGAATGTACCAATCTGACCAACATTAATATTCCGGATAGTATTCGTACCATTGGATCCGCTGCATTCTATAATTGCGGTAAACTGGACAACATTGTGTTGAAAGACAGCTTGAATAGCATTGGAGAATACGCTTTCACAAACTGCAGCAGCTTGAAAGAAATTGCGATTCCTGATAAGGTTGAAGCCCTTCAGGCATATACTTTCAACGGATGTACAGCATTGGAGACTGTTAAGATAGGAAATGGGGTGACAAGTGTCGGAGGAACCTGGCAATACCAAGTATTTGAAGGGTGTGATAATATCACTACACTTATCATAGGAAACGGTCTGACTACCCTGAACAATCAATTCAGTGGAAAGACCAAACTGGCAAATGTTACTTTAGGAAATGGTTTTAAAGAATTGAATGGTACCTTTAATGGATGTGTAGCGTTAGAAACAATCACATTGCCCGAGCATTTAAGAGTTATCGGTAACGATGCATTCAGGGAATGTACCAATCTGACCAACATTAATATTCCGGATAGCATTCGTACCATTGGATCCGCTGCATTCTATAATTGCGGTAAACTGGACAACATTGTGCTGAAAGACAGCTTGAATAGCATTGGAGAATACGCTTTCACAAACTGCAGCAGTCTGAAGGAAATTGCGATTCCTGATAAGGTCGAAGTTCTTCAGGCATATACTTTCAACGGATGTACAGCATTGGAAACCGTTAAGATAGGAAATGGAGTGACAAACATTGGAGGAGTCTGGCAATACCAAGTATTTGAAGGATGCGATAACATCACTACACTTATCATAGGAGATGGCCTGACTACTCTGAACAATCAATTCAGTGGAAAGACCAAACTAGCCAATATTACCTTGGGAAATGGCTTTAGAGAATTGCATGGCACTTTCAACGGATGTGTGGCGTTAGAACATGTCACTTTGCCGGATTCCTTAAAAACAATTGGCAATAGTACATTTGCCGGATGTGTGAATTTAAAGGAGATTATCTTTCCTGAAAAGTTAAAGGCAATTAACCCTGAAGCTTTCATAGGCTGTAATAGTCTGGATAGCATCGCTTTCCCCGATTCACTAATATACTTGGACAGCAGAACTTTCGCCAATTGTGAGAAACTTCGGATTGTCAACATGGGAAAAGGCGTTAATAGTATATACTCGTATAACAATACTTTTGAAGGCTGTCCCAATATAGAGAAAGTGTATTTCAGCCCAAGACTTACCACAATCCCTGCCATATTCAATGGAAAAACCAATCTCACTACAGTAGTGTTGGGTGATAGTGTGAAAACCATTGGGGGTAGTGCATTTGCCGGATGCGCTCAATTAAGCAGCATTAATATTCCTAATACCGCAACCACCATAGAAGATTATGCTTTCAACGGATGTGTGGGGTTAACGAATATTACATTGCCTGACAGCCTACGGGCATTGGGTGCATACTCATTCACGGGAGCGGGATTGGAAAGCATTACAATACCGAATAAACTTAAAGCCTTAAGAGAACGTACCTTTGCTTCTTGTCCTAATCTGAAAACAGTAGTGCTTGGCGACAGCCTTGAGAGCATTGTCGCTGATTATTCCGCAACATTCTATGAAACCCCCAACATTACTACGGTTAAGTTCGGAAAAGGAATGAAAGAGATTAACAATGCGTTTGGAGGACAGGCCAATCTTACTACAGTAATTCTGGGAGATAGTATAAAAGTCATTGGAAATAGTGCATTCAACGGATGTGCTGCATTAAACAGCATCAATATCCCCAATACAGCAAGAACTATCGGAGATTATGCTTTTGCCGGATGTGCAGCGTTGACAAACATCACACTGCCAGATAGTCTGCAAACACTGGGAGGGTATGCTTTTAGTGGAGCGGGATTGACTAATATCACAATACCTAATAAATTAAAAGAACTGCGTGAACGTACATTTGCCTCCTGTCCTAATCTGACAACCGTAGTGCTTGGAGATAGCCTCAAGACTATTGCCGCCGATTATTCCGGAGCATTCTATGAAACACCCAACATCACCTCCGTAACTTTCGGCAACGGAATCGAAGAAATCAATCATGCATTTAGCGGACAGCAAAAGCTCACAAAAGTAATCTTAGGAAAGAAGGTAAAAACAATCGGCAACAGTGCCTTCAACGGATGTGCTGCTTTGGCATCATTCAATTTTCCGGAAACTATAACCCAATTGGGTTCTTCTGCTTTTAGCAATACTGCTCTGCGTACACTTACGCTTCCCAGCAAGCTAACCCAGATTCCTGAAATGGCATTCTATAATTGCGATAGCTTGCACTCCATTATTCTCGGTAAGCAAATTACCCAAATAGCAAATAATGCATTTGGAGAATGCGACAGTATACGTGAAGTGACGGTAGACAATACCATTCCCGAAATTATCAATATCGCTTCCAGTTTTGCAAACATGCGAAAGATTAGCTTCGGCGTATCTGTTACAGAAATTCCCGACAACTTATTGAGTAATAAGAGTAAACTGCAAGAAATCGTATTAGGCGAAAACGTTACTAAGATTGGAAGATCAGCTTTCAGCTCAACCGCTTTACGCTCATTTACATTTCCTGCAAAGGTCACTACTATCGGAGAAGAGGTCTTCAATACTTGCACCCAACTGAAGAAAGTCAAATTCAACACTGTCTTGACAGAGATTCCGGCCAATACTTTCAATAACTGTACAGCTCTTGACTCCATCGGTCTGCCTAACAGCATTCGCAAGATAGGTGCCCGTGCATTCAATGGTTGTGACTCGCTCCGTAAAGTCCTGTTGAATGCTGAACTAACAGAAATCAGTGCTTACGCTTTCTATAATGCAGGTAAAAAGAAACTGGAGAGCATCACTATACCAGCCAATGTAAAGAGTATAGGAGAATATGCCTTTGCTGGTTGTGACACATTAAGTACTATTGTTTTGGGAGCTGCCATCGATAGTATTGCCGGGTACGCTTTCCAGAATTGCCGCAATCTGAAAACGATAACACTACCTGCCAATACACGTATATTAGGAAGTAATTTGTTCGAAGGAACAGGCATCTCCAGTCTAGTTATTCCTGACAAAGTTGTGTCTTTGAACGAAACATTTCGAGGATTAAATGAGAAGCTAACTTCAGTTACCATCGGAAATGGAATGACCCAGCTTCCCGAAGCAATGTTCTCCGGATTTAGCCAACTGAAGAGTGCTAAACTTGGATCAGGTCTTACCAAAGTGCCACAGAATACTTTCTGGGGATGTTCTAATCTGACAAATGTGACTATCGGAGAAAATGTAACGAATCTGGATGCTTACAGTTTTGCATATTGTACAGCTCTGAAAGATTTAACCATTCCTGAAAAGGTTACAGTAATCCATCCGGATGCTTTCTACCAAACCTCTATCGGACAGTTTACACTAAACATGGAAAATATTCCCGACTATGCTTTCAATAATCGTTCTGACGTAACTAAGTTTGTATTGGGTACAAAGGTGAAGAGCATTGGTATTCAAGCTTTCAACAATACAAATATCAGTGAAATCACATTCCCGGCAACGTTGACTACCATTAAAGAAAGAGCTTTCTATGGTACCAAACTAAAAGCCGTGACTATTCCAGCCAGTGTTACTACTATCGGAGAAAATGCTTTCGGTTATTGCAACGAGCTCACTACTGTAACTATCGGTGCTGGTTCTACCCGGATTGGAGAAAGTGCCTTTGCACAAAACAATGCTTTGTCAACAGTGATCATGCAAGAAGGTGGTACCAAGGTTATTGC
>JAEWKZ010000043.1 GCA_023393525.1 Pseudomonadota bacterium
CTTGCCGTCAATCCATACCATTGAAGGCTTAAGTAATCGCAGTATAGGCATAGCCCCTTTTAAGTAGGTATTTCTTCCTATCTTGAATCCTCCATATAATTCATAGGTTCGTTTTTCTGTGAAAAAGTCCTCAGTAAACGTACACCTTATTATTTTATAAACAACGATATTCCTATTTTCCAAAAGGACCTCACAATGTTTCATTTTGTATTCTAATCTAAAAGGTATGACGTTTCTAAAACACACTGCTATACCATACTTCCCAGACTTCTTTAAATAATCGCCTTCATCAGCATCAATATATCTTACCTCCTGCCATCGATTATCATACACATCGTCTTTCTTGAAAAGAAGAAGTCCTTTCCATTTGAAAGGGAAATGGGAAGGAATATCTGAAAGCTCCATGCTATCAGTTGAATAGCTACGCAAAAGTTTCAGATTTTCATCACGAAGTTCTATCGTAGCCAAATCTTCTGTGAGATATGCATACACATCGTTTAAGGCTAGATCGGTACAAACTACTCTTTCACGTAACTTGTACTTTCCATTCCATCGCAGGTAAAAGTTATATATCTGCGATAAATAGTCTTCATCAAAAGCAGAATTTTTAATCACATCGTTGGCATGACGAGTATTTAAATATCCTGATAATGAACCTCTGTTTACAATCTTCCCAAAGTCAATTTGCGTAATATCTTCGCCTGGGTATAGATGATTGTCTACGAATATCTTGGCGATGTATAGCAAATCTTCGTTAGTAAAAACTCGCAAAGCTTGGTTAACAGGGAATTGTACATACCGACCTCTGCCAGTACGGGGCTTACATTTGGTTATTTGGAAATAATTATTATCACACCATCGATACAGTGACAACCAAATATCTTCCTGATAGGCAGCCATCCATTGCTGTAAATCGTTCATATCCCAATTTACCACTTGCGATAAACGGTCTCTATAATTATTTACTGTCAGACCGTCTGTATTAGCTCTTTTGGTTGCCGCAAATAATTGAATGGCAATAACACCTTTGATAGCTAAATGCTCACGACAATCACTCCATAGAGTTCTACGCACATCACGCATGAGCGCTTCTTCTGTAGTATGATTCTCTTTACAGAAGTCGTCAACAAAAGATTGGTCAACAACCAACGCTACATAAGAGCCCAAGTTTTCTTTTGAAAAGAAGTGTTCATCTACATAATGGCAGAAGGTCCTAAATACATCGCTTTGCATGATTCTCGATTATCTACAATTTACTTACCCAAATGTATAGTTACTTAAACTCCTGCGCTAAGAGATAGAATTTATACTCACGAACTATCAGTTCCTTAATGTCAACCTCTAATAAGTCTGCAATCTTTAGCAGACTATTCAAATCAGGCTGTGATGAATTAGTACACCACTTGGAGACCGTAGAAGGTGTTACTCCTATCTGTTCAGGCAGCCATTTGTTAGTACGTTTCTTTTCTACTAATACCAACTTGATACGATTAATATCTTCCATACAATTCGTTTTGTAGAACAAAAGTAGTGAAACAAATTCACTTTTACGATAATTTATTTAATAATACATGAAATAGTTTGATTTTCTATATTTTTCACGATTTTCCTATATTGTACATGACTTTTGTTTTAGTAGGACTGGCAGATTGAGTAAACACTCACAGTGGAAGGTCTAAACTTTATCTTTTATTGATGCCATAATAGATGCAAATCTAAAAGTTCACTATCTTCTGCTTCCTCTCGGTCTATTCCTGCCTGCAACTATGCCAATAGCGGCTATCACACACCTGCGTCATAGCTCTGTTCTTCCTCATCAGGACTCCTTCCCATCCCAACGAAGGTTGAAAGTATCGCCACCGCCACCGGAAAAAGTTGAAATCGGATAGCCATCTATCAATGCATCGGCAATGGTAAAGAGTTACACCGAAGATAGGGAGTCGCAAGAACATCTGCCAATCTTGACACGAAATAATTGATGCTATCATTTTCTTCGAGCAGTTCCTCGACCTGTTGTAGGAGTCGGTCATTCTGTCTTTGAGTTATTGGCATCGTTATGGCAAAGACATTGAGGATGTCCCTCTCAAACTTGATGCAGTAGAAACACAAGCGACTGAACAGGTCATCCTCGGAGCCATGAACCAAGTTATCGACCTATTCAGGTATATCAGCCAATGCCACACTCTATTTAGGACAGTCCAATTCCAAGAACTTGCTGTCTTTGCATCGGCATTGTGATACTGTCTCATGGTAGTACGCCTTGCGGAACACATCTGAGTAGTTACCGTAATCAGACTTCAATGTCTGGCTGAGCGTATCACCTTCCGCCTCGAACATCAGACCTGTCCTGTTCGTTGTCTGCCAAGGTCTTGATGAATGCACTGGCACTGCTGTTGGCAGAGATAATCAGTGCAAGCATCGGATTGTCCTTTTTGTTTTTGGTATCAGCATCCTGTTGTTTGGCTATGGCTCGCAGTTCTGCATTGATAGGTGATGCGAATTCACGGCATAGAGTCAATGCCCCTTTACCCATACCGGCATCTGCTGTGATGAAAAGATAGAGCTTAGGGTGATTAAAATTCCGGGGATTTTCTTTTTTTATGTATTTCACTCAATTACGATGTAAAAGTAAATCACACACTGTTTACTTCAAAGAGAAGCTATGACTTTGTCTCATTAGCCAAACATCAGGATAGCTACACCCTTTGGTCCGGATGGTGTAGCCCTAAGCACAAAAGGGTGTAGCCATTCCGGACAAAGGGTGTAGCCTTATTATACAATTGATATAAAACCGATTACAAACGACCTATTCGTCAAAAAGGAAAAGCCAGAATTGGGGTAATGACAGAAG
>JAEWKZ010000058.1 GCA_023393525.1 Pseudomonadota bacterium
GTCGAACCCCGCCGGCCTTCTCTCGGGCCTCGCACCGCGGCAGGTGCTCGCCCAGCCGTTGCTGGTGCGGGCGCCGGCTCGTGCGCAGAGCGAGCTGCCCTCGACTCCGGCATGCAGCTCCGCGCGGATCGTGGTTCAGGGCTACCGGCGCGGCCCACCAGCCGCCACGTACGCCGCCCCGGCCACGGCGGCGCCGATGGCCGCGACCGCCTTGGCACCGCCCACGAGGGCGATGGCAGCGAGGGGCGTCGCCATGACGGGGGCCGTGCCCGTGGGCCGCGCCTCCGTCCCCAGGCGGCCCCGCATCGACTCGTCGCTGTTCAGCTTCTCGATGAGCACTGTCGCTCTCCTTCGGGTCGCATCGTCGGACATATCTGGGGAGGAACGGCGAGCCTCCCGGACTGGACCTGCTGATCACTCGCGCCCGCATCCCTGCCGCCAGGAGCCGCCCACATGCCGACCGAACCGCCCGCACGCATGCGGTCGGCCACGAGAGCGAGACGCTCACCCCGGCCGACAGGTCATGTCGCGACCGGCGCTGGTCACAGACCGTATAGACCGCAGAAGGGGACGAACGTCCCATTTCCGCGATCTTGAGGATTCCCTGAGGTCCCATGTGGTCGTGCGCGCGCGAGGCGGAGGAACCGGTCGAAGCACGCCACCTGGGCGGTACCGACCGGCTAGCATCGCCGCCGTGGACGTGCTTCTGGTCGAGGACGACGTCCGGGTCGCTTCGGCTCTTGGACAGGTGCTGCGTCGACGCGGCTACCGCGTCCAGTGCGCCGTCACCGTGGAGGAGGCGCTGGCGGCTTCGCCTGTCGAGCTGGTGCTGCTGGACATGACCCTGCCGGACGGCGACGGGCTCACCGTCTGCCGTGCCCTCAGACAGCGGGACGCGGCCGTCTCCATCATCGTGGTGTCCGCTCGGTGCGAGGAGCGCGACCGGGTCGCGGGGTTGCGTTCGGGAGCGGACGACTACCTCGTCAAGCCCTTCTCGATGGCGGAGCTGCAGGCCCGCATCGAGGCGGTGATGCGACGTGCCACCCGCCCGTCCGCCATGCCCGACCACCTGCGGCTGGGGCGCCTCGAGGTGGAGGTCACCCGCCGGCAGGTGCACGTGTCCGGCACGGCCGTCCACCTGACACGCAAGGAGTTCGACCTCCTCCTCGCGCTGTCGCGCCAGGCCGGGACCGCCGTCTCCCGCAGGGACCTGATCCAGACGGTGTGGAACACCGACGTCGGCGGCGAGCGGACGCTCGAGGTCCACGTCGCGTCCCTGCGCTCGAAGCTCGGCGACAGCCGGCTCGTGCGCACGGTGCACGGCGTCGGCTACCAGCTCACGACCTCCTGAGAGGCACGCGGTGCGTCAACGGCTTCGACGGAGCTTTGGTGTGCTGCTCGTCGTGTGCCTCATCTCCCTCGCGGTTCCGCTGCTCACGCTGTCGGCGGGCCACGACAGCCAGCGCATGGCGGCCGACCGCCTGTCCGACGCGGCCGTCTTCGCCGCACTGGCCGAACCGGCGCTGCGCACCGGGCAGACCGCCGCGCTGAAGGAGTCGTTGTCGCGTTACCACCAGGTGTACGGCGTGCACGGAGCGGTGGTCGACGCGGACAGCCGGACCGTCGTCACCTCGGACGCCAGCGGCGCGGTCTTCGGCGCCCCCCGAGGCGACCTCTCCACCCACACGGGGGTGGCGGATCATCTCCGCCGCGCGTTGGCCGGAGAGGTGACGGGCTTCGAGGCCCAGGTGCTGCCGTGGGGGCCCGAGCTGCTGGTCGTCGCGCTGCCCGTGAACACCGACGGTGAAGTCGTTGGCGCAGTGGTGTCGGTGTCACCCACCCACCGGGTGCGCGCCACGACGACCGCCAGGTGGCTCGGGCTCGCCGGCGCCGGAGCGGCCGCCCTCGCGCTGTGCATCGTCGGGGCGGACCGACTGAGCCGCTGGGCCCTGAGGCCCATCAGCCGACTCGAGTCCGCAGTCAGCGACATCGCGGCGGGAAGGTACGCCGTCCGGGTCGACGACGGGGCCGGACCGCCGGAGCTGGGCCGTCTCGTGCTGCTGTTCAACCAGATGGCGGACACCGTCAACGAGACGGTCAACCGGCAGCAGTCGTTCATCAGCCACGCCAGTCATCAGCTGCGCAACCCCCTGACGAGCCTGCTGCTACGCATCGAAGCGATCGGTCAGGAGCCGTTGTCCGCAGACGGGCGTACGGACCACCGGCTCGCCATCGACGAGGCCCAACGACTCAGCACCCTCCTCGATGACCTCCTCCGCCTCGCCCGCGGAGGCCAGCAGAGCAGCCCGGCGGTCACGGTCGACGCCGTCGACGTCGCGGCGTCGCGGATCGAGGCGTGGCGTCCGCTCGCCGACGTGCGGGGCTGCACCCTCGCGCTCGAGACGGATGCGTCGAACGCGCCGGTGCGCAGCGTCCCCTCGGGCCTCGACCAGACCCTCGACGCGCTCCTCGACAACGCACTCAAGTTCGGTGCTCAGCGAGTGACGGTCCGGGTGACCGGCGGCGGCCGACCCGGCGTCGAGGTCATCGACGACGGGCCGGGACTCACCGCCGCGGAGATGGCGCGAGCGACGGAGACC
>JAEWKZ010000085.1 GCA_023393525.1 Pseudomonadota bacterium
GGATCAGGCCGTGCACATAGACGTGCTTGAAGGGGATCTTGCCGGTCATGTGCATCGTCAGCATGACCATGCGCGCGACCCAGAAGAAGATGATGTCAAAGCCGGTCACCAGGACGCTGGACGGCAGGTAGCGCGCCAGATCTTCGGTTTTCTCGGGCCAGCCCAGGGTGGTGAACGGCACCAATGCCGACGAGAACCAGGTGTCGAGCACGTCCGGGTCGCGCTTGAGCGGGCCCTGCACGCCGGCTGCGCGGGCTTGCTCCAGGGCTTCTTCCTCGGAATGGGCCACGAAGCACTGGCCGTCTTCGGCGTACCAGGCAGGAATCTGGTGGCCCCACCACAGTTGGCGCGAGATGCACCAGTCCTGGATGTTGTTGAGCCACTGGTTGTAGATGGTGGTCCAGTTGTCCGGATAGAACTGGATGCTGCCATCGGCCACGGCCTGGAGGGCGACCTCGGTGATGCTCTTGCCCGGGTTGCGGGTGCCGTCGGGCGCCGGTTTGCTCATGGCCACGAACCACTGGTCGGTCAGCATGGGTTCGAGCACCACGCCGGTGCGATCTCCCTTGGGCTGCATCATGCGATGCGCCTCGACCTTGACCAGGTAGCCTTCGGCTTCCAGTTGCGCGACCACGGCCTTGCGTGCCTCGTAGCGCTCCAGGCCGCGGAACTGCTCTGGACCGTTGTCGTTGATGTGGGCGTCCAGCGTGAAGATCACGATCAGCGGCAGGTCATGCCGCATGGCGCAGGCATAGTCGTTGAAATCGTGCGCGCCGGTGATCTTGACGCAGCCGGTGCCAAATTCGGGGTCGACGAAATCGTCAGCGATGATGGGAATGTTGCGGTCGCACAGGGGCAGTTCGACCAGTTTGCCCACCAGGTGCTGGTAGCGCGGATCTTCGGGGTGCACGCAAAGCGCGCCGTCGGCCAGCATGGTTTCAGGGCGGGTGGTGGCGATCGTAAGTCCGCGCAGCGTGACGGTATTGCCATCCTTGTCGGTGATGGTTTGCGGGCCGTCGACGAAGGGGTAGAGGATGTGCCACATGTGGCCATCCGTTTCCTCGGATTGCACTTCCAGGTCCGAGACGGCAGTCAGCAGTTTCGGGTCCCAGTTGACCAGGCGCTTGCCGCGGTAGATAAGCCCCTGACGGTACAGTTCCACGAATGTCTCGCGCACACCGCGTGACATGCGGTCGTCCATGGTGAAGTACTCGCGCGGCCAGTCGGCCGATGCGCCCAGGCGACGCACCTGGCTGGTGATGGTGCTGCCGGACTGCTCCTTCCAGCTCCACACCTTCTCGATGAAGCGTTCGCGACCCAGGTCATGGCGCGATAGTTTTTGCGCGTCCAGTTGGCGTTCGACCACGATCTGCGTGGCGATGCCGGCATGGTCGGTGCCGGGGATGAAGACCGTGTCATCGCCCGACATGCGGCGATAGCGGATCAACCCGTCCATGATGGTCTGGTTGAAGGCGTGTCCCATGTGCAGGGTGCCCGTCACGTTCGGGGGCGGGAACTGGATGCAGTAAGGCTTTCCTTCCGTCCCTGTTTCTACGTGCCGGCCGGCCTGGAAATAACCGCGTTGGTTCCATACGTCGTACCAGCGGGATTCGATGTCGGAGGGCTCGAAGCTCTTGGAGAGCTCCGGGGAATCGTTCTTGGGATCGGCAGCTTGAGTCATTACGGGTTTCCGGCAGGCATAGGCCTGGGGTGATAAAAAAGACCAGGCAAACAGTTGATTTTAAGGTGTATTAGCTTCTTGTCGCCGTGTTAGAATGCCGGGTTACTGTAAACCTTTTAGAAGTCCCTGTTTTCATTGGATAAATCTGACTGGTTGGCAGTGCCGAATCCGGGAATTGACGAGTCCGGGCGCTTGAGTCGCGCCTGGCGCCTGGTAAACGCAGGCCGCGCCGCGCGCTTTTTGGCCAGGCGATTCCGCTCGTCGAACCTATCAGCAAAACTGTCTCAGCAGACTTTGGAGTTTCCATGTCGATTCAACGTACCCTTTCGATCATCAAGCCCGACGCCGTCGCCAAGAACGTCATCGGCCAGATCGTTGCCCGCTTCGAGCAGGCCGGCCTGACGGTGATCGCTGCCCGCCTGCAGCAACTGTCGCGCGCCGACGCCGAGCGTTTCTACGCCGTGCACAAAGAGCGCCCCTTCTTCAAGGACCTGGTTGACTTCATGGTCTCGGGCCCGGTGTTCGTGCAAGTGCTGGAAGGCGAGAGCGCCATCCAGAAGAACCGCGACCTGATGGGCGCAACCGATCCCAAGAAGGCCGAGGCCGGCACCATCCGCGCCGACTTTGCCGACAGCATCGACGCCAACGCCGTGCACGGCTCGGACGCTCCGGAAACGGCTGCTGTCGAAGTCGCTTTCTTCTTCCCCGAAATCAACATCCACAGCCGTTGATTCCAGGTACGTCGGTCAGGCAAGTCAATCATGGATAGCGTCGAACCAATCAATCTGCTGGGCATGGATGCCAAGGCCCTGGCCGAGCTTGTGGGCCAATGGGGTGGCAAGCCGTTTCGCGCCCGCCAGCTGCAGCGCTGGATTCATCAGCGCGGCGAGGATTCGTTCGACGCCATGAGCGACCTGGCGCGCGAGTTTCGCGCGCAGCTGGCCGGCCAGTGCATGATCCGGGCGCTGCCGGTCACGACCGCGCAGCGCTCGACCGCTGGCACGCGTAAATGGCTCTTGGA
>JAEWKZ010000106.1 GCA_023393525.1 Pseudomonadota bacterium
GGACTGCGATGCAGTCCGGCCGTTTCGCGTTGGAGGCCCGGATTCTATTGTCCGAAGCAGGAAGCCTGGGAATACTCCACGCGATCCTTGTATTCGGCCTGCTTGCCGCGATTCCACATCTTCACGGGCCGGTAGTAGCCGACCACCCGGGTGTAGACCTCGGTCTCCTGGCCGCAATGCGGACAGGTGATCTGCTCGCCGGTCAGGTATCCGTGGTCCTTGCAGACCGAGAAGGTCGGCGTGATGGACACGTAAGGGATCTTGGTCTCGCTCAGGGCACGGACCAGGAAGCTCTTCAGGGCCTTTATGTCCGGCACGGATTCGCCCAGAAAGCTGTGGAAAACGGTGCCGCCGGTGTACATGGGCTGCAGGCGGTTCTGGTGTTCCAGTGCGGAGAAGATGTCCGAGGTGTGTCCCACCGGGAGCAGGGTCGAATTGGTGTAGTAGGGCACCCCGTTCCCGGAGGCCTGGATGTCGGCGTAGAGCTTCTTGTCGATCTTGGCCAGGCGGTAGCTGGTGCCTTCGGCCGGAGTGGCTTCCAGGTTGTAGAGGCTTCCCGTCTCCTCCTGGAAACGCACGGTCAGTTCGCGCAGATGCTCCAGGGTGCGGACCATGAGCCGGATTCCGGCGTCGGTCTCGATGCCCTTGCCCAGCAAATTCAGACAGGCCTCGTGGCCGCCCAGGATGCCTATGGTGCTGAAGTGGCTGCGGAAGCCGTTCTTGAGATAGCGCTTGGAAAAAGGAAACATGCCCTTGTCCATGTTGTCGGTGACCATCTTGCGCTTGAACTCAAGGGAGTCCTTGGCCAGGGAGGCGTATTCGCCCACCAGATCGAGGAAATCCTCCTCGCCCTGGGCCAGATAGGCCAGCTTGGGCAGGTTCAAGGTCACCACGCCGATGGAGCCGGTCAGGTCCCCGGCGCCGAACAGCCCTCCGGTGCGCTTGCGCAGTTCGCGCAGGTCCATCTGCAGGCGGCAGCACATGGAACGCACGTCCTCGGGCTTGAGGTCGGAATTGATGAAGTTCTGGAAGTACGGAACCCCGTATTTGGCCGTAAGCTTCAGGAGCAGTTCCCCGACCTCGGATTCCCAGGGGAAATCGCTGGTGATGTTGTAGGTGGGGATGGGAAAGGAGAAAATGCGTCCGTGATAGTCGCCGACCAGCATGACCTCCAGGAAGGCCCGGTTGATCATCTCCATCTCAGCGGCGAACTCGCCGTAGGTGCTGTCCTGAAGCTTGCCGCCGATGATCACGGCCTCCGAGGCGATGTGCGCCGGCGGGGCCAGGTCGAAGGTCAGGTTGGTGAACGGGCTTTGCCCGCCCCAGCGCGAGGTCGTGTTCAGGTTGAACACGAACTTCTGCATGGCCTGCTTGACCTCGTCGTAGGTCAGGCCGTCATGGCGGACCAGCGGGGCCAGATAGGTGTCCACGTTGTTGAAGGCCTGGGCGCCGGCCCACTCATTCTGCAACGTGCCAAGAAAATTGACCATCTGGCCCAGGGCCGCGTCGAAATGCCTGGGCGGTCCGGAAGAGCAGCGGCCCTCCAGATTGAAGCCCTCCAGCAAAAGGTCGCGCAGGGACCAGCCCGCGCAGTATCCGGCCAGGCCGAAGGACAGGTCGTGAATGTGAAAATAGCCGTGCTCGTGGGCCTGGCGCACTTCCTCGGGATATTTCTCCAGGGAATAGCGGGCCTGCACGGAACCGGACAGGTGCAGCATGAGGCCCTGGAAGGAGTGGGCCATGTTGGCGTTCTCGCTGACGCGCCAGTCGGACTTGTCCAGGTAGCTGTCGATGGTCTCGGTCACGTCCAGAAAGGTCTCGGTCTGGCTGCGGATGGCCCTGCGCTTCTCGCGGTACACGATGTAGCGCCGCGCGACCTGGTAGAGGCGGGACTCCATGAGCACCTGCTCGACGGTGTCCTGCACCAGCTCCTGCTCGGGCATGGCCTCGGCCTCAAGTTTGGACTCGACCTTTCCGGCCAGGCGCTTGGCCAGGATGGGATCCTTGATGCCGCTGGCGTTGAGGGATTTCAAAATTGCCTGGGCAATCCGGTCCACAGACCAGGATTCAACACGGCCATCACGTTTCACAATCTGCTGAGGCATGAATACTCCAATAAAGTTCGGTCGAATTGAGAATCAGGAAAAATCGTCATTGCTTCGAGGCTGGACAAAGTCCTGGAACTGCAGGGGCAGATCCGCCGGCACCTGGGCCCTGGTCGTTTCCAGATCGTGGGCGGCCAGCCTGGGCACCTTGGTGCATCGGAAATAAATCCTTCCGGGATGCGCCCGGGCCAGGACAAATATCTCGGTCAGGGCCTGACGCGCCGTATCGGCGTCCATGCCCTGTCCGGTCAATTCCGGATACAGGGCCCACGGCCCTTTGACGTCCACCGCCACGGCCTGGACCAGCCCGGCGTCCAGCATCCGCGCAAGGACATGGGGCTCGGAGCCATTGGAATCGAGCTTGACCGGCAGGCCGGTGGAGGCGAGGTCCGCCAGCAGATCGCCCAGGTCGTCCACGCAGGTCGGCTCTCCGCCGGACAGGGTGATTCCGTCCAGCCAGCGCTTGCGGCGGCGCAGATCGGCCAGGACGGTTTCCCGGTTCAGACTCGGAAGGGTTTTCCAGTTCCAGGCCAGGGAAGCGTTGTGGCAGGTCGGGCAATGAAAATTGCAGCCGCCGGCAAAAAGCACGCACGTGATCTTGCCCGGCCAGTCGCAAAGACTCACCGGCACCATACCGCGCACCCGCTCCCAGCAAGGGATCGTGTCGGACATGTTCGCTCGAATGTGTTGTGACGTTTCTCTGAACAACTCAACGCCCTGCATCCGCGTGCAGAGGGTTAAGAGAATTGCTTCAGGCAGGTTTTCTGGCTTGCCCGGGGCCGATTTCGGATGCGGCGCGGGGATTACAGTGGCGGGACCGCCCCGGACTCGCACCGGGTTCCCTTGCTCCTGAAGTAGTTTTGCAGAACCGGGTCAGTATTAGGGCATCGCCGCGTCGGGATCAACCAAAACCTTTTCCACAGGCGTGTCTTTCGTATGTGGAAGAGAAAATCCTGCCCATGATTAGAGCCGGTTGTGACGCAAAAAACTTTGTGCGGCCAGCGGAAGTGACAGCGTGAAAAATACGGCCAGGAGCAAAAACGTCGACGACAAGCCCCGCGTGTCCGCCAGCAACCCCACCAGCGGCCCGGTGATCACGAACCCCGAACGGAAGGCCAGGCTGTGCAGGGAGAGGATGCTGGCCCTGTTCCGCCGCGTGCTCAAGGCCTGCAGACGCGAGCGCATCAGCGGACCTTGCAGCCCGCGCATGGCCGTGAGCAGATAATAGAACGCGAATCCCCACAGCGCGGTGACAGTCCCCAGACCAAGATAGGCGACGACGATCAGGCCGAAGAACAGGGCCTGCATGCCCGCTGCCCCCAATCTGGCCTCGACTCTGTGACTGTTCGCCGCGGCCACGGCCACGCTCAGATTGGCTCCGGCCCAGACCGGACCGAACCAGGCCACCGGCACCAGGCATTCCTGCATGTAGGGTTGAACGAGCCAGACCATGTAGAAGGAGGCCAGACCCAAGAGCATCCCGTTGACGATGGCCGCCCGAATGGCCGGATTGTCCAGAAAGGCGGATCTGCACACGCGCATGGCTTCGGCCAGGTGGGAAGCGACGGGCCCGCCGCTTTCCGAGGGAGGCTCCTTCAGGCTCAGGCACACCCCCAGGGCCAGAACCCAGATCACGACCTGGGCCACGAACGGCAAGAGCGGCCAGTGCGCGTACATGATCCCGGCAAAAAGCGCCCCCGCCGCTTCTCCTCCCTGCGCCCATCCGACCATGCGCCCGTCGCACCTGGCATACAGATCCACCCTGTCTCCGGCGCGCAAGGTTTCGAACAGGAGCGCCGTATCCGATCCGCTGATGAACGCGAAGGAGACGCCGAGCAGCAGTTCGGCCATCAGCACGCCCCAGAACGTCGACGCGAACAGATACCAGCCCCACCCGGCGATGCCGAAAACGCAGGCCACGATGAGGGCCCAGCGATACCCGAGGCGATCGCTGACGTATCCGGACGGATACTCCATGACCACGCTGGCCAGGGAAAAAAAGACCTGCAAGGTCAGAATCTCGGTCAGGGTCAGGCCTATCCCGTCCTTCCAGAACAGGGTGATGATGGCCATGGGAAAAAGGGTCATCTTCAATGCCGCGAAGACATTGAGTGTCAGCAGCGTGCGCCGCAGCTCCCTTCCGCCGTCCCCGGCGGCGCCCTGCCCCGCCTTGGCGGCGAACGGCATGCCCCTACTCCCGGACCAGAGGACCGAACCACAGTCCGGCCTGACGCGGTTTGCCCACAAGCTGCGGCACGGCGGCATTGAGCCCCCGGATGACCGGCACGCTCAGACCTATGCTGACGACGGTCACTGTGATGCCGAAAAGAAACACGCTCCATCCGTCGCCGGGAAGGGCGGCGGCGCTCCATCGGGCCAGGGGCGGGTTCACGAAATGATAGAACACGCCGTTCAAGCCGAGCAGAATGAGGGCGTTTCGGCCCAAAAATGCCAGCCACGAGACATGCCGCAGCACCTGCCCCAAAGCCAGGACAGAAGCGGTGCCGGCCAGGGCAGTGAACGGAAACCACAGAAAATGCCCGTGTCCGGAAAGCAGAATGATCACGGCTTGCAGGTAGCGGAAAGGCCCCTGGTTCAGCTCGAACGTCAGCTGGACGCAGACCAGGGCCAGCAGGAAGAGCGCCACGGCCCCGCCGGTGGAAACACGCGCCAGCGCCCGGTGGCTGCCCAGCACCACGCCCGCGAGATAGAATGCGTACACCACGGGAACCTCATGCAGGAGCCAAAAGCTGCGTCCCTGCCCAAAAAAGAAATAGTGCTCGTTGAGCGCGTAGCCGGCGGTGTAGCAGACCAGGGCCGCCACCAGAATTCGAGGGGTGGTGTCCAAAAGCCCCCGCAGCATGCGATGCAGGCATTCCACGCCGACCAGGCAGGCCACGAACCAGAGCGGGACGTTCAAAAGAGGAAACCCCAGGGCCGTGGACAGGGCGGCTTGAACATAGCCGTCCGCGCTGGAAAGATCGACCAGCGGAAACCAGCCGGAGAAAAGAAGGGATAAACTCCCCAGCAGTGCGCTGAAAAAAACATAGGGCACGATGCGCGAGGCCAGAGCCGACTTCACGAATTCGCGGACCGGAGGCGCATCGGGCCGTGTTCCCCGGACCCACCCGGACAGGACGAAAAAGAGGATCATGTGAAAGGAGTAAATCCATTTGTACTGTGCGGCCGCGGCAGGGTTTTCGAGATACATGACCTGCTCGACGAAATGTCCATGGTACACGAGCGCGAGCCCCAGCGCCCTGGCGACATCAATGGCGGCCAGCCGCCCCTCTCCGGCGTCCTTCATGACAGCTCCTTGCGGTCCCCGGTCCGCGGTTGTTCCAGAAACTTAAGCTCCCTGTTCTGAGCACAGTTGCCCCGCCTTTGTCATGCACAAAAAAAAAGGTTCATCCGGTTAAAGCGTACTTGGCTTCGTGAATCCCCAGAATTCTGAGTTTGAAGAACTCCTGATCCCGGTAGCCGTACGCCTGTCTTTTGAGCGTCTTGATCTTGTTGTTGGTTC
>JAEWKZ010000112.1 GCA_023393525.1 Pseudomonadota bacterium
TCACGTCATCCACGGATTCGCGGATGGACTCGGAGCGGTCGTAGAGGACCTTGAGCTCGATGGAGGCCGGGATCTGCTCGGAAAAGGCGGGCAGCAGCTTGCGGATGTTGTCCACGACCTCGACGGTGTTGGTGCCGGGCTGCCGCTGCACGGCCAGGACGATGGCCCGCGTGTCCCCGCGCCAGCTGGCGATCTTGTCGTTCTCCACGCTGTCGACGACCTCTCCCAGGTCGTGCAGACGCACGGGCGCGCCGTTGCGCCAGGCCACGATCAGGGGTCGGAAGGCCGCGGCGTCCATGAGCTTGCCGCTGGCCTGCACGTTCATGGCCGTGAACTCGCCGTACAGGGTGCCCGTGGGCAGGCTGACGTTGGAGCGGTCGATGGCGCCCGCGACCTCCTCGAGGCCCACGTCGCGCCCGGCCAGGGCCTTGGGGTCGAGCTGCACGCGCACCGCGTATTTCTTGGCGCCGTAGACCGAAACCTGGGCCACGCCGCCGATCATGGAGATGCGCGGGGCGATGACGTTGTCGGCGTACTCGTTGACCACGGACATGGGCTGGGTGGCCGAGGACATGGTCAGGTAGAAGATGGGCGAGTCGGCCGGGTTGACCTTCTGGTAGGACGGGGGGCTGGACATGTCCGGCGGCAGCTTGCGCTGGACCTTGGCGATGGCCGACTGCACGTCCTGGGCCGCGGCGTCGATGGAGCGGTCCAGGGCGAACTGCAGGGTCACGCGCGTGGAACCCAGGGTGTTGGTGGAGCTGATGGAATCGATGCCCGCGATGGTCGCGAACTGCCTTTCCAAGGGAGTGGCCACGGTGGAGGCCATGGTCTCGGCGCTGGCCCCGGGCAGGTTGGCCGAAACCGAAATGGTCGGAAAGTCCACGTTGGGCAAGTCGCTGACCGACAGGATGCGGTAGCTCATGACCCCGAAGACCAGGATGGCCAGCATGACCAGGGTCGTGGTCACGGGTCGGCGGATGAAGAGGTCGGCGATGTTCATTGGCCGGCTCCCGGCGTACCTTCGACCGGGGCGCCGCCCTCGCTACGGATGGTCACCGCCGCGCCGGGCGTGAGGCGCAGGTGGCCGTCGAGAACGATCCGCTCCCCGCCGTTCAAGCCCGACTCAACGACGACCTGGTCGCCGTGGCGAAGCCCGGTCCTGACCGTGCGGTACTCCACGGTATTGTCCGCCAGGATGACGAAGACGTACTCACCGTCGGCCCCCGGAGCCACGGCCCGCTCGGGCACGAGGACGGCGTCCTGCACGGTCCCGACCTCCAGGGACACGTCGGCGAACTGGCCGGGCCAGAGCTCCCGGCCGTCGTTGGCGAAGCGGGCCTTCAGGGTGATGGTGCCGGTCTTGGAATCCACGGCGCTATCGATGAAAAACAGGCTGCCGGAAACGGCTTCGTTCACGCCGGCGGGCCGGGCCGTGACCCTGAGAGGGGCCTGGGCCTGGGCGGCCATGATGGCCGAAAGATGGGCCTCGGGCACGGCGAAGCGCACGTTGACCGGCTCGACGCGCGAGATGACGACCATGGGCGAGTCGGCGTTGGCCTTGACCATGTTGCCGGCGTGCAGTTGGAGAACGCCCGTGCGACCGTTCAGGGGCGAGCGGATCTCGGCGTGGGACAGGTCCACGGCGGCCGCCTCCACGGCGGCTTCAGCCTCGCGCAGTTCGGCCTGGAGGGCGGCCAGGGCCGTGTCCGTGGTCTCCTGCTGATCGCGGCTGATGAGGCCCTGGCGCAGGAGGTCGTCGTTGCGGCGCTTGTCCTCGCCGGCCTTCTTCAGCTGGGCCCTGATCCGGTCAAGCCCGGCCCGGGCCGAGCGCAGCCGCGCTTCGAGATCGCGGGAATCGAGGGAAAAAAGAGGATCCCCCTGGCGCACGTCGCTGCCTTCCTCGAAGTGCACCTTGCGCAGCAGGCCGTTGATGCGCGCCTTGATCTCCACCACCTCGCTGGCCTCGACGGTCCCCACGGCGGTCAGGGTGACGGGAATGGTGCCGCGCACCGCCTCGCCGGCCAGGACCGGAGCGGCCTTGGTCCTGGGCTTTTCCTGGGCGGAAGCGGGGTTCAAGGACAGACACAGACAACTCAGGGCCAGCAGGAAAAATATGGAAACGAGTCTCTTCGTCATGGATTTCTCGAATGTTGTGGGCGAACGGAATATTCCAGGTTGGCGTCGCCAACGAAATACGGACGAAGCCATGAGGGCGTCAACGCAAAGCCTTGTGGATCGTTAAAAAAAATTGCCGCGCCCTCACCGCGAATCAGCGTAACCGCTGCCAATGGCGGAGAAGGGGAGGTCGAGCCCAAGCTCCGGGACCTGCCGCCCGATCCAGGCGATGAACGTGTTGCTGTTCGGCCCGGGAAAGGCTTTGTACTCCTGCGGCCAGGGATAGGCTTTCGCGGCCCGGTCCACGGCCTCGATCAGCGCCTCGGCCTCGTCTCCTCTGTGCTCCTTGAGCAAACGCGGCTTCGCCCCGTACCAATGGCGGTCCGGGTAGTCCTGTTCGATGCGCACCACCGGCAAACCCCGCGAGGCTCGCCAGCCGATCACCTCATAGACCGTGTAGGCGGATTGCCCGGCCCCCTTGGCCGCGATCCAGGTATGGATCGCGAACCAGCCGCGCCAACCCCAGGCGTCCGCGCCGTAGACCTGCAAAACCGCTTCCCGGGTCTCGGCCGGATCAGGGGCGATCCCGGCCGGTTCACGGCTGGCGGTGCGCCAGTCCTGATTTTGAGAACAGGCGGCCAGCAGAACCGCGACGCACAGCACAACCAGACGCATCCTCATTTTTCCTCCACCGTGTTTCCGGTTTCCTTGCCAGCCTCAAACCCGCCGAGCACCTCGCGCACCACCTCGCTGGCCACATACAGCCCGAACATTCCCGTCAGGTACGAAATGGACCCGATGGGCGCGCGCGGACGACCGCTGACGCCCTGTTCCGGCGCTTCCTCGATGACGGGCTCGTTCTTGTTCAGCGCCGCCTCGGTGGAAAAGACGCAGCGCACGCCCGACGTCACGCCCCTGCGCCGCAGCCGCTTGCGGATGATCTGGGCCAGGGGGCACATGAAAGACTTGGAAATGTCGGCGGCCCGTATCTTGGACGGATCGAGCTTGGCCGCCGCGCCCATGCTGGCCACCACCGCGAGCCCCCGCTCGCGGGCCGCGACGATGAGGTTGACCTTGGAGTTGACCCCGTCGATGGCGTCCACCACCACGTCGAACCGCTCCTCCATCAGCCCGGCCACATTTTCGCCGTCCACGAACCGGATCCGCGCCTCCACGATGCAGTCCGGGTTGATGTCCAGCACCCGCTCCCGCGCCACCTCGGCCTTTGGCCTACCCACGGTCGAGTGCAGGGCGAAGAGCTGGCGGTTGATGTTGGACAGGCTCACGACATCGTGATCGAAAAGCACGAGGCTCCCCACTCCGGCCCGGGCCAGGGCCTCCACCACATAGGACCCCACGGCCCCCAGTCCGAACACGGCCACGGTGGCGCCTTGCAGCCTGGCCAACCCTTCCTCGCCTATAAGCTGCATGGTCCGGGCGAATCGCATCATAACTTGTTCTCCAATATTGGGTTCAGGCACGCACGCAGGGGCGGACAGACACGCATCAGGCCAGGGCAGGCACGTAGGCCTGCCCCTACGGGTCATCCGGTGACGCGCCATTCTTCAAAATCGACCCGGTCAAAGGCCTGTGGGTCCGTTTCGCCCGCGACGGATCGACTGTCTGACTGAGCCTGGCATCGTTGGGGCAATCGTCGCGAGCCGCCCGAAAATCAAACCGTCGGTCATGGGGCGACGATTGGCCCTTACGAGGCCGGCGAAGGAGTTTCGATACGGCGCGGGCGAAACGGACCCACAGGCCGCCGCGCTGCCACGCAGGGGCGTTCCCTGCGCACGACGTGGGCGTTCTGGTTTTCGCGGTCCGCAGACGGAACGGGAAGGCGAGGGCAGGCACGCATAAGGACAGGGCAGGCACGCAGGCCTGCCCCTACGGGTCATTCCGTTGCCGTGCCCACGCCCGCGCAACAACGGAAAAACAGCCGCGCGTTGGCCGCCGTCCGCGCCGCCACCGCCTCCGGCTCCTCGCCCCGCAATTCCGCCAACGCCTGCACCACCATGGGTAGGTAGGCCGGTTCGTTGCGCTCGAAATCCACTCCCACGGGCGCGATGGCCGGGCTGTCGGATTCCACCAGCAGCCTGTCCGGCGAAACCCGCACGCAGGCCGTGCGCGCCTTGCGGTTGGCCGTGCGGGTAATGGAGGCGCAGATGGAAATGTGGAAGCCCAGCTTCTCGAATGCCGGGACCATCTCGTGCGACCCGGCGTAGGCATGCAGCATCATATGCGGCGGCCGCTCGCGCATGGCACCGACCAGATCCGCCAAACGGCCGAAGGCCTTGCGACAATGGACCGTCACGGGCCGCTCATATTTCACGGCCAGCTCCATCTGAGCGAGAAAAACCTCTTCCTGCTCTTGGTCGTTGCGGCTCTCCAAGGCGTTGTCCAAACCGATCTCGCCTATCCCGACGGGATTGTCCGCCACCAGCTCCTCAAGCCGCGCCAACCAATCCCCCCCACGCTCCGCCACATACCAGGGGTGCAGGCCCAGGGACACGCAGATGTCGGCGTGGCTGCGCCCAAGCCCCAGCACATAGCGCCAATCCCCCTCGTGGGTCCCGTTGCAGCACATCATGCGCACCCCGGCGGCGCGGGCCCGAAGCAAGGCGGGCTCCAGGGCGTGGCGCAAAAACCCGTCCTGGAGGTGGCAATGGGCGTCCACGAGGTCGGGAAGACCGACCGCCGTTGAAAATTCCGCGGCGTTCATGCCGTGATTTCGCCCCCGCATGTTGACTCCGTCCCTTGGCGTGCGCATTGAAAGGGCTGGACAGACAACTTCAGGGAGGTTGGAATGGAAAGCTTATTGTATCTGTTGCTGCTGGTCGGCATCTGGGTGGTGCTGGTCAAGGTCGTGTTTCCGAAAATCGGCATTCAGGGCTGAGGCCCGGCATCGAAGAGCTGCGGTCTGCAGCCCAAAGATAAAGACAAATCATGACTGCGCTTCCCGCAGTTCGGCCATGATCAACCCCGCGAAGCCGCCGTCCGCGCCGCGATATTCCCAACCGAGATGGGCGGCGCAGCGGGAGCACATGGCGAAACGCCACGCGTAACCCGCGAACCAGGTGAAGGCGCGGGTGAACTCCCCCTCGAAACGGCATCCCGGAGCCTGGGCGAAACAGGCGACCTCGAAAAGGATGCCCGAAGGATTGAACAGGGCATGCACATGCTTGCCGGCCACGCGTATGCGGTCGTGCATCCGGGCCACGGGCAGGCCGCAGGTTCGGCAAAGCAGGGCCCTGCGGCCGAAATCCTCCGGTTCGGATCGGTCCCGATCCGCCAGGGCAGGGCCATGAGCAGGAAAATCGCTTTCCCTGAAAAGCAGGGAAGTATGCATCGCGGACATGCCCGGTCCAGTATCCCACTATCAACCGAAAGCAAAGAGGCCCCATGAGCATGATCGCCGCTCGCACGGCCCAGGCCGGGCTCGCCGCCCGCATCTGGAACGTCCTGAAGGAAAAGGTCGGCCCCGGGCCGGCACGCGCCATCCTGACCGAGGCCATCAGGGCCGACGCCCAAGCGGCGGGAGCCGCTTTTGCCCGGCAGGCTTCAGACGCGCCCAGCCTGCGGCATTTCGCCACGGTCCTGGCACGCTGGCAGGAGGACAACGCCCTGACCATAAGCGGCGTGAGCCTGACCGAGGCATCCCTCTCCTTCACCGTCACGGACTGCGCCTACGCCCGCGCCTATGCGGACATGGGCCTGGAACCGGAACTCGGCGTCATTCTGTCCTGCTCCCGGGACGAACCCTTTGCCCAGGGCTACAGCCCTTGCCTGTCCATGGTCCGCTCCCGGACCATCATGCAAGGCGCGCCGGCCTGCTCGTTCACCTTTCACTGGAACGAACAACCCAGCGAACAAAAAATATACCAACAATTAGCATAGATACGCAAAAAACGAACAAAACGACAACTATCACGCCGGACAGCCCGCCAAGGATACCCTCCTTTGGCGGGCTGTCCTTTTTACGACGCCACAAATGCCGCGTGTTCAAAAAATCATCTTTTGATTCAGGCGCTAAGCGATTTGCGAACATCACGAACAAGCCCGCCCTCTCCTCTTCGAAATATGGAACATCCCGGCGTCGCCGGCTGTTTCTTTCCTGTTCGTAACCCGCGAAACAACGAATCCTCCCGGCCATGAGCCGCCGCTGTGCGCAAATCCTTTTTAGCTTCGCCGATACCATCTGAAAAGAACAGCCCACATCAAAAAAACATCTTTTATTTCAGATAACTGTCATATTTCCGAACATATCGACACGATAAACGCCAACGTGTTGCCAAACCCGAAAAAACTGTTCGTTTCCTGTTCAAAAACTGTCATTTCCTTGTGCGCAGACAAAACAAAGGGCCATCCCTCCATCAGAAGGAATGGCCCTTTGCCCGTTATGGCGAACAGAGGCTAAGCTTCGTTTTTGATCCGCAAAAACCCGTCTCCCGAACGCACATGCATGTCCATCTGCGGGAAGGGGATCTCCACGCCGTTCTCGCGGAATTTGACGTCGATGCTCTCGCGAATCTCGGAACAGGTGGACAATCCCAAATCCACATGCCGCACCCAGAAACGCAAAATGAAGTCCAGCGAACTGGCCCCGAAGTCGTTGAAAATGACCCATGTCTCGGGACTCGACATCACGGCCGGGTGCTCGGAGGCCGCTTCCAGCAGGAGCTTCTTGACCAGCTGCACGTCGGAGCCGTAGGCCACGCGCACCAGCACGTCGCGGCGAATGCGCACATCGTTGCGGTGAGTCCAGTTGGTGACCTGGTTGGCGATGAGCGTCGAGTTGGGCAGAAAGATCTTGGCGTTTTCAAAGGTCTGGACTTCGGTGTTGCGGATATTGACGTTCATGACCTTGGCCCAGATCCCGTTCACTTCAATGATGTCGCCGGGCTGAATGGCGCGGTCGAAGAGAAGAATGAGCCCGCTTATGAAGTTGCTGATGATGGTCTGCATGCCGAAACCGATGCCCACGGAAAGACCGCCGGCAATGACCGCGAAGTTGGTCAGGCTAAGCCCCAGCAGGTTCACGCTGAACAGGCCGAAAAGCAGCCACAGGCAGTAGATGCCGATGCGCTGCAGCGAAGCCGCCGCGCCGTGATCGATATTTTTCCAGCGCAGATTCTCGCTTTCCAGAACCGTTTTCCAGGCCAGGGCCAGGGACCGGACAACCTGAAACAGCAGAAGGACAACGCCAAGACGCAGGAAATTGAAGGAGAAATCGCCCCAGTTCAGTTCCAGGGTCGACAGTTTTTCATAAACGGCGTTGGTGCCGAGGTTGATCGAGACCCAGGCCATCACCCCAATCACCACGACCAGCCAGACCAGGAGCGCCAGGAAGGTCACGGCCAGATCCGCCGCCAGGGCCTTGAAGCCGGTCTTGTCGATTTTTTCGAACACCACCCGCACCACGCTCGATGCTCCGATGCCCAGTTGCACCGCCAGGGCCAACACGCCCCACAAGGTGCTGGCCAGCACGGCCAGATTGCCCCAACCGAGCACGGCCACAGCCACCAGGATAGCCATCGCATAAGGGTGCGCCCGCCGGATCAGGCGCTCATAGCGCAGTTCCGGCTGGATCATGCCGAAGAAGAGACTGCTGAGCACCACAAGGCAGATCCAGGAAAGATGCTCCATCCACTGCGGCAGGCGCAAAACGTCCAGCACCGCCACGCTGGTGGACAAAAAGACCAACGGCAGCAAAGGCTGCAAGCTGTCCTTCTGCAACCGTCCACGCACGTTTCTGAAAACCCAGGCCAGGGCCTGCACCCCAAGCAGCATGAGCACATGCGTGGCGACCAGAAGCAGAGAGGTCTGCTTGACCTGCCCGGCCAGAAAAGCGGCCAGCAGGGACAGCGCCAGGGACAGGCTGAGAATGCCGAAGGCCGACGTCAGACGCCCCCCCGCGCGGGCGTCTTCAAACACGCCCTTCAGAAAGCGGTACGCGGCGAAGCCGACAAAGACGAAGGGCAGCCAGAACAGAACGAACATCCCGACCCAGTCCCCGCGCTCCTGCGCCACAGAGGAATACTGACTGACAAAAAGAGCTCTCAGGTTCGAAAACCAATCCACGAAATCCTTGCGGATGTCCGCGCCGGTGGCCGGCAACAGCCGGAACTCCTTGGCGTCCAGAAACTCCGCTTTCCAGATCAAGGGAAGCTGGGCCTGAAAGGTGGAGACCCACTCCGCTGTACGGGTCTGGATCTCAACCATCTGGGTCTGCAATTTGTCCAGGTGCCCGCGCAGCTCCTGCGCCTGCCTGTCCACGGCAGTGACGCTCTTGCGCAAATCCTGAACATCCTCGCGCACGGACTTATCCAGGCCCGCCGACCATTTCCGCTCCAAGTCCTCCTGCAACGCGTCGACGGTGACCGCCTTCGTCCCGACCTCCTTGACCAGGGTCTCGAGAGGCTGGGCGTCCTTGGCCAGGGTCAGCTGCAAATACGTGGCTTCGGCCAAGGCCACGCGCATGTCGTACGGGTTCGTCTTGACCATCCGGGCCATGACCTCAAGGGTCTGCAGACGATTGCGGGCAGAATCGAGGGCGGCCTTGAAAGCCTCTTCCCGCGCTTCGAACTCCGCCTGCAACACGCTCACATCTTTCTGTAACCCTTCAATTTCCTTGATCTTGGCCTGAAAGAAAGAGGAAAGGACCGTCACGCCCTCGGACGCCGGCCGCGCCTCCTCGGCCACGGCGAGGCTGCCCAAACAGAGCAGACAGGCCGACACAACCGTCAAAATCAGTATCTTTATCTTCATGTCTCCCTCAAACAAAGAGGCCACCCGTTCCCGAATGGCCTCTTATGGGTATGAGCCGTCAGGGTTAGAGGTATCCCCAGGTTTTGAGCCTGGAATAGGCGTGCTGGGCCATTTCGCCCTGGGTCACGACTTTCAGGTAACGATGGTATTCCCGGGCCGCGTTCTGCTTGTTCTTCATGCCCTCGTAGGAAAAACCCTTCATGAAAACCGTCGTCGGGTTGCCGGGCAGGGTCCGTTCGTAGGCCGAAAAATCGGCCAGCGCCGCAGCATAGTCCTTGTTGAGGATGGAGGCCACGCCGTGCATGTGCTGGGCCTGGGCCTCAGCGGGATAGACCCGCTTCGCCCTGGCCGCATAATCGGCGGCCCCCTTGCCGTTCTTCTGGGCAATCATGCACTTGGACATCATGACCAGACCGGCATAATCGTTGGGCGACAGCTTCAGCCCCTCGGCGTACCGGCTCTGGGCAACGGCGTATTCCTTGGCGGCCATGGCCTTGTCCCCTTCCTGGAAAAGCTTGAACATGGGACGAAGCGTGCGCAACCGCGCCGTGGAGTCCATGTAGCGCTCCCGGTAGTCCGGCAGATTCCCGCTGCCGCCGAAGCGGGTGCGCGATCGGGCCACGGCCATTTCGTAGCGTTCGGTGCTCATGGGATGCGAGGAGAACATGGCCTCGATGGCGCTGGGCTGCCGTTTGCTCATGGAACGCAGCACGTCCATCAGCCCGACCATGCCCTGCGGCGCGTAGCCGGCCCGAACCATGTATTCCATGCCCAGTTCGTCCGCCTGGCGCTCGTCCTCCCGGCTGTACTTGGCCAGGAACAGGCTGGCCCCCAGTCCGCCCACGGTCCCCGCCAGATTGCCCAGGCTCTGGCTGGCCGTGCCGGCGATAAGCGAGGCGCCGCCCACCAACGCTCCCAGGATCTTCCCTTTGGACATGCGGGCCGCCGTGTGCCTGGCATTGACGTGCCCCAGCTCATGACCGATCAGTCCGGCCAGTTCGGCCTCGTTGTCCAGCTCGGCCAGGATTCCGCGCGTGATGGCGATGCTTCCGCCCGGAAAGGCGTAGGCGTTCACATAGGTCGCATTCACGACGTTGAATTTGTACGGCATGTGCGAGCGGTGCGTGACCCGGGCCAGACGGGCTCCCACTCCGCTCACATAGGCGTTCAGCGCCGCGTCCTGGCTCAAGCCGTAGTCGGCGGAAAATTGATGCGGCGAATTGACCCTGTCGGCCTGAATCTCCTCTCCTTCACCCATGAGCATGAGCTGGCTCTGCCCGGTCACCGGATTGGCCGCGCACCCGGCCACGGCCGTGGACACGGCGGCCAAGGCGGAAAGCCTGATGAAATCCCGGCGGGTCAGAGTGCCGCGGTAGGCGCGATCATCAAAAAGAGAGCTCATGTTCGACTCCTCCAAAAAAATTCATGCGCGTAGCCTACACCAATGGCCCGCACGCTGACAACCCACCCGGACAGCGCCTTATTCCCGGCTCTGGCGGTCCAGACCCCGATAATTGATGGCTTCGGCCAGATGGGTGACCGTGAGCGTGTCGTCTCCGGCCAGATCGGCGATGGTGCGGGAAATGCGCAGCACGCGCACAAAGGCCCGGGCCGACATGCCCAGGCGCTGCACCGCGCCTTCCAGGAAGTCGTGCTCTTTGGCGGTCAGGGGGCAGAAACGCTCCAGCCACTTGCCGGAGAGTTCGGAGTTGGAGGAAAAATGCAGCCCGGCGTAGCGTTCCCGCTGCACCTTGCGGGCGGCGTCGATGCGCCCCTGCATGACGGCGGAACTGATGCTGCCCTGCTCCTGCTTCAGATCCCGGTAGGGCACTGCAGGAACCTCCACGTGCAGGTCGATGCGGTCCAGAAGCGGGCCAGAGAGGCGGGAGCGGTAGCGCTGGATCTGGATGGGCGTGCAGGAACAGTGATGCTTCTCGTCGCCCAGATACCCGCACGGGCAGGGGTTCATGGCCGCGACGAGCATGACGTCGCCAGGGTATTCGAGGGATACGGCGGCCCGCGAGATGGTCACGCGGCCCTCTTCCAGGGGCTGTCGCAGGACTTCGAGAACATGCTTCTTGAATTCGGGAAGCTCGTCCAGAAAGAGCACGCCCCTGTGGGCCAGGGACAGTTCCCCGGGACGCGGATAGTGTCCGCCGCCGATCAGCCCGGCGTCGGAAATGGTGTGGTGCGGAGAGCGGAACGGACGCGTCACCACCAGGGGCTGTTCCGCAGGCAGCTTGCCGGCCACGGAATAGACCTTGGTCACCTCCAGGGCTTCTTCGAAGCTCAAGGGAGGCAGGACCGTGGGGATGCGGCTGGAGAGCATGGTCTTGCCACTGCCCGGCGGGCCGATAAAAATCAGGTTGTGCGAACCGGCGCAGGCGATCTCGATGGCCCGCTTGGCCCGCTCCTGACCCTTGACCTCGGAGAAGTCGCGCCAGAAGCGCTCCCGCTCGGCCCACAGCCCCTCCACGTCGCAAACCAGCGGATCGAGGCTTTCCTCGCCAAGCACGAAACGCACGACCTGGGCCAGGCTCTTGCAGGCGAAAACCGGCAACCCCTGCACCACGGCGGCTTCCCTGCCGTTGGCCTCGGGCACGATCATGCCTCGCGCCCCGGCCTCGCGGGCCCGCAGGGCCAGGGGCAGCACGCCCGGCACGGGCTTGAGTTCCCCGGAAAGAGAAAGCTCCCCGGCCAGGTACAGACCGGAGAGCTTGCGTTGATCGATGACTTCGGCCCCGGCCAGAAGGCCCAGGGCCAGGGGGAGATCATAGCCCGAGCCCTCCTTGCGGATGTCGGCCGGGGCGATGTTCACGGTGATGCGGCTGGGCGGCAGCTTGAAACCCGAATTCTTGAGCGCCGAAAAAACCCGCTCCTTGGCCTCGCGCACCGCCCCCTCGGCCAGGCCGACCATGATGAAGGCCGGCATGCCCGAACGCGCCAGGTCCACCTCAAGCTCGATGGAGAATCCGTCGATTCCCAGCAAGGCGGCGGTGGAGACCTTGGCGATCATGCCTATTCCACCAGCTGCCCGATGCGTTCCCAGCGGATGTCGGTCAGGCTGGCCCAGGACCAGTACAGGATGAGCGCCTTGCCCTCGATGGTGTCGCGCTCCACGAAGCCCCAGAAACGGGAGTCGTAGGATTCGTCGCGGTTGTCGCCCATGACGAAATACTTGTTCTCGGGCACCATGACCGGCCCGAAATTGTCCCGCCGGGGCACGGACGAAGAGGAGTCCACATGCTGGACATAGGGTTCCTGCTGCTCCACCCCGTTCAGGAAAAGCTTCTTATCCCGGACCTCGACCACATCGCCCGGCACGCCGATGACGCGCTTGATGAAATCCTTGGAGGGGTCCTCGGGGAACTCGAACACGATGACGTCGCCGCGTTCGGGACCGTCACGCTCGATGATCATGGTGTTGGTGAAGGGAATCTTCACGCCGTAGGCGAATTTGGTGACCAGCAGATGGTCGCCGATCTGCAGGGTCTGGAGCATGGATCCGGAAGGGATCTTGAAAGCCTGGACTACGAAGGAGCGGATGAAAAACGCCAGAATGAGCGCCACGATGAGCGCTTCGGCGTATTCTTTGAGCATTGTCTGCCAACGAGGGTTCATGTCTACCTGCCTGATACGTGATCTGCGGATGCAGTTGTTGTCGAAAGGAATCTATTCGTCCGATTGAAGGGCCGCCAGGAACGCTTCCTGCGGAATCTCCACGCTGCCCATGCGCTTCATGCGCTTCTTGCCTTCTTTCTGTTTCTCCAGGAGCTTGCGCTTTCTGGTGATGTCGCCGCCGTAACACTTGGCCGTGACGTTCTTGCGCATGGGCGAGACCCGCTCGCGCGCGATGATCTTGCTGCCCACGGCCGCCTGGATGATGATCTCGAAGAGCTGGCGGTGGATGACCCGCTTGAGCTTCAAGGCCAGCGCCCGGCCCCGGTAGGCCGCGTTGGAGCGGTGCACGATGACGGCCATGGCGTCCACGGGCTCGGAATTGATGAGCACGTCGAGCTTGACCAGATCGGCCACGCGGTAATCGATGACCTCGTAATCCAGGGAGGCGAACCCCTTGGTCACGGACTTGAGCCGGTCGAAGAAGTCGTAGACGATCTCCGAAAAGGGCAATTCGTAGCTGATGACCACGCGGGTGGATGTCAGGTAGCGCATGTCCTTCTGGATGCCGCGCTTCTCCTCGCACAGGCCCAGCACGTTGCCCACATAGTCGTTGGGCACGTGGATCTCCATGCGCACGAAGGGCTCCGCGATGGACTGGATTTTTTCCTGTGGGGGCAGATTGCTCGGATTGTCGATGTCAAAGGTCGCGCCGTCAATACGGGTCACTCGGTAGATGACCGAAGGAGCCGTGGCGATGAGCCTGGCCTGGAACTCGCGCTCCAGGCGTTCCTGGATGACCTCCATGTGCAGGAGGCCCAGGAAGCCGCAACGAAAGCCGAAGCCCAGGGCCTGGGAAGTCTCGGGCTCGTAGTACAGGGCCGCGTCGTTGAGTTGCAGCTTTTCCAGGGCGGACTTCAGGGTGTCGTATTCCGCCGGTTCCACCGGGTACAGGCCGCAGAAGACCATGGGTTTGATGGTCTTGAAGCCAGGGAAAGGGGAATCGGTGGGATTGTCGGGGTCGGTGATGGTGTCGCCGACCTGGGCGTCTTTAAGTTCCTTGATGGCCGCGCACAGAAAGCCGACCTCGCCCGCGGCGAGTTCCTTGATGTCCGTCGGTTCGGGGGAGAACACGCCCAGCTTGGTCACCTCGAACTTCTTGCCCGTGGCGCACATCTGCACGCGCTGACCGTTCCTGACCCGCCCTTCCAGAACCCTGAAAAGCACCACCACGCCCTGGTACGAATCATACCAGGAGTCGAAGATCAGGGCCTTGAGCGGCGCGTCGGTGTCGCCCCTGGGCGGCGGCACCCGCTCGACCAGACGTTCGAGCAGATCCTCCACCCCAAGCCCCGACTTGGCCGAAACCTTGGCCACGTCGGTGCAATCGATGCCGATGACCTCCTCGATCTCCTCCGCCACCCGTTCAGGCTCGGCGCTTGGCAGGTCGATCTTGTTCAAAACCGGCAGCACTTCCAGATCGTTGTCCAGGGCCATGTAGACGTTGGCCAGGGTCTGGGCCTCCACGCCCTGGGTGGCGTCGACCACCAGGAGCGCGCCGTCGCAGGCGGCCAGGCTGCGCGAGACTTCGTAGGAAAAGTCCACGTGGCCGGGGGTATCGATGAGATTGAGGATGTAGGTGCGCCCATCCTTGGCCTTGTAGGGGATGCGCACGCTCTGGGCCTTGATGGTGATGCCGCGTTCCTGCTCCAGCTCCATGCGGTCCAGATACTGGTCCTTTTTCTGGCGATCGGAAATAAGCCCCGTCTTTTCCATGATCCGGTCGGCCAGAGTGGACTTGCCATGGTCAATGTGGGCTATGATGCTGAAATTTCGGATATGTTCTTGTTTTGCCATATTTCCTGTGTTGGGAGAAAAACTCGCGTTCATTACGGGTAAAACGTTTTTTCATATTTGATTTCCCCCAGGATGTCCAATGGGCGCATGGGAGTGCGATTTTCAGAAAAATACGAAAAAATCAAATAAAATCAAGCGGCTATTTTAGGATACAAAAAGAGGCTCACGGTCGTTCCGAGGGACGGAAGAAGGGCGCGAACAAAACTTGAGGACTTTGGAAATCAGGGATAGGACCATTTATCCCATCACCCGCGACCAGGCTGGCGTCATGCCCAAACTCAAAGCATTGCTTCTGCACCCGGATCCGCAAGTCCGGTCCCAATTGCGAGACATGCTCTCCCCTGTCAAGGAGATCGCCGTGCTCGGGGAGGCCGTGTCCTCGTTCGAGGCGCTGGAGATGCTGACCTTCATTCCCTACGATGTCTTTTTCATGGGCACAGACCTGCCGCACGGGGTCAGCGGCATGGAACTGGCCGCGCATCTGGCCCAGGGCGACGATCCGCCAGCGCTCATTTTCCTGGCCACGGAAGAGGATCAGGCCTTCACCGCCTTCGAACTCGGCGCAGCCGACTACCTGCTCTGGCCCGCGAACGCGAACCGCTTCGCGCGCTCCATCGAGCGCCTGCGGCCGTTGCTGCCACGCAAGAAGGCCGCGCCGCCGACCCAGCCCCTGCAGTCCCGTCAGCACATCAGCGAAGAGACCGTGCAGCTGTCCATGGGCGACGACGAGGAGGAGATCTTCGTCAACGCCCTGCGCCAAGCCTGGGACATGAGCCGGGAGCGTTCGCCCGAGATCGAGAAGCTCCCCGTAAACCAGGAGGGCCGGCACATCCTCATCCCCTACACCCAGATCGTGTATGTGGAGGCCTACGAGGACTACAGCTTCGTGCACACGGCCCAGGACCGCTTCCTGACCTCCTACCGCCTGAAGAACCTGGAGGCGCGGCTGCGGCCCCACCGTTTCTGCCGCGTGCACCGCAAGTATCTGGTCAACCTGGACATGGTCACGGAGATCGCCTCCATGCCCGGCGGCAACTTCATGCTGCGCACGGCCGGACGCAAGAAGATCGAACTTCCGGTCAGCAGAAGGCGCATCGGCGAACTCAAGAAAATTTTGCAGCTCTAACGGCGCTTACCTGCCCCAACAGGCCATTAGCCGAGAATGGGCTTCCCCCGAATACTAAAATGAGTACACACTATATGGAACCAGGCATGAAACGCGGCCTGCCGCGCAAGGAGAACGCCATGAAAGAAGCCGACATGGCCTATAACGAGGAACTGGTCTTCCGCCCCCTGCCCCAGCTGGTCATCGAGGCCAATGTCAACCCGCAGGAATTCGCCACGGCCCAGGCCTCGGCCAAGGCCGACAATCTTGGCTACTGGGAAGACGCGGCCCAGGAGCTGGACTGGTTCCACAAATGGGACACGGTGCTCGATGACTCCGAAGCGCCGCGCTACCGCTGGTTCAAGGGCGCCCAGTGCAACATCGTCTACAACGCCCTCGACCGCCACATCGCCACGGCCAACAAGAACAAGCTGGCGCTGATCTGGGAGGGCGAGGCCGGAGACACCAAGAAGTACACCTACTACGAACTGTACCGCGAGGTGAACAAGCTGGCCAACGCCATGCGCTCCCTGGGCCTTTCCAAGGGCGACCGCGTCATCCTCTACATGCCGCTCATTCCCCAGACCATGATGGCCATGCTGGCCTGCGCCAAGATCGGAGCAGTGCACTGCGCGGTCTTCGCCGGGTTTTCGGCCAAGGCCCTGCGTCAGCGCATCACCGAGGTCGAGGCCAAGCTGGTGGTCACGGCGGACGGGTTCTATCGCAACGGCCGCATCGTCAATCTGAAAACCACGGTGGACGAGGCCCTGGTGGCCGGGTGCGACTGCGTGGAAACCGTGGTCGTGGTCAACCGGGCCAAACTCGACGTGGACATGAGCGAAGCCCGAGACATCTGGTACGACGCCCTGGTGCGCCAGGAGCGTTCCGACGCGGCCACCGAGATCATGAACGCGGACGATCCGCTCTTCATCCTGCACACCTCAGGCACCACCGGCGAACCCAAGGGCATCGTGCACGGCCATGCCGGATACATGGTTGGCCTGCACCGGTCGCTTGACTGGGTCTTCGACATCAAGCCCACGGACATCTTCTGGTGCACCGGCGACATGGGCTGGATCACCGGCCACAGCTACGTGGTCTACGGTCCGCTCATCGCCGGCACGACCACGGTCATGTACGAAGGACACCCCCTCTATCCCCAGGCCGACCGCATGTGGGACATCGTGGCCCGCTACGGCGTGACCATCCTCTACACCGCGCCCACGGTCATCCGCATGCTCATGCGCTACGGGCACCAGTACCCACGCATGCACGACCTCTCCACCCTGCGCCTCTTGGGCAGCGTGGGCGAGCCCATCGCGCCGGACACATGGCTGTGGTTCTACAAGCACATCGGGCACTCCCAGTGCCCCATCCTCGACACCTGGTGGCAGACCGAGACGGGGGCCTGCATGATCACGCCCTTCCCGGTCTCGGTCTTGAAGCCCGGCTCCGTGCACCGGCCCATGCCGGGCGTGGAGGTGGACATCGTCGACGAGGAAGGCAATCCCGTGGAAAACGGCGTCGCCGGCAATCTTGTGCTGACCAGGCCTTGGCCGTCCATGATGTTCGACATCTACGGCAAGCCCGAACTGCACGACGCCACCTACTGGCCCCTGGGGCCCGACAAATACTGGGCCGGGGACATCGCCACCCGCGACGAGGACGGACTGATCTGGATTCACGGCCGCTCCGACGACGTGATGAACATCGCCGGACACCGCATCGGCAACGTCGAACTGGAGAACGCCTTCCTGGCCCACAAGGCCGTGGCCGACGCCGCCGTGATCGGCATCCCGGACAAGATCAAGGGCGAAGTGGCCAAGGCCTACATCGTGCTGCAACCGGAATTCGCGGCTCTGGACGACCACAACGAAATCATCCGCATGCTCAAAACCCACATCCGCAAGGAAGTCGGTCCCGTGGCCGTAATCCGGTCCATGGAATTCGTGGAGGCCCTGCCCCGGAACCGCAGCGGCAAGATCGTGCGCCGGGTCTTGAAGGCCAGGGAAGCGGGGGTCGAGGTCGACCTGAACGCGGTCGTGGAAGACTAGGCCTCCTGAAGACCATGGTCGAAGCGCTTATTCCAAAGCACGGCGGGTATCGAAACCTTAAAAGCTTTCAGGTGGCGCAGCTGGCCTACGACGTGACGGCGCTGTTCTGCGAGCGCTTCGTGAACAGGCACAGCCGCACCCACGACCAGATGGTCCAGGCCGCCCGCTCCGGCGTGCAGAACATCGCCGAAGGCAGTCAGGCTTCGGGCGCGTCGAAAAAAATGGAACTCAAGCTGACGAGCGTGGCCCGGGCCAGCCTGGAAGAGCTGCGCCTGGACTATGAGGATTTTCTGCGCCAGCGCGGTTTGCCGCAGCTTGAGCCGGAGCATCCGGCGCTGAAGCGCTTCAAAGCGAGGCGCTGCGCAAAACTGGATGATGTGCGGCAGTGGGTGAAGGAAGAGATGAGAAGAATGGACGAACACGGACTTTCAAGGACCGCCACGGACAAAGCACAAGGCCAAGGCGTCCAGGCGGCCCCTGAGTCCGTGCCCGTCCGTGTTCGTCCGTGCCGGTCCATCAAGCCCACTCCAAACACCAGCCCCATTTCCCCCGAAACCCTGGCCGCCAATGCAGCCCTTTCCCTCCTGAACCTGGCCTGCCACCTCCTGGACCGCCAGCTTGCCGCCCAAGCCGAAAACTTCCTTCAGGAGGGCGGCTTCACGGAACGGCTTTACCGCCTGCGCTCCAAACGTCGCCAGTAAATCTCACCCAAGGCCGCCGCGCAGCAGATCGGCATAAAGCCGAGCCTGTATATACTGCGCCAAGGCCGCCACGGCCCGGTCGCAGACCGGAAAAACCGGCACGCCCTCGGCCATGAGCATGTCGCGCAGGGGATCGTAGAGGCGGCCGCCGTCGATGACGCCGATGATGGGCTTGTCGCTCTGCCTGGCCACGTCCGGCAGCAACGTTGCAATGCCCCCTTCGGCGTACAGATCAAAGGCCGGGACATCCGTTTCGCCCAGGGTGTGCATGGCCGGGGAAAGCGGGTCCAGGCCCAGGACCACGGCGTCAACGCCCGGGTCGCACGCCAGGATGGCGGCGATGCGGGCGTGGGCGTCGTCATCGGCCGCCGGGTTGATGTCGAGGGGATTGACGATGCCCACCAACGCGTCCAGGCGTTTTTCGCGCAGCACTGCGGCGATCTTGTCCACTGTTTCGGGGGCGAAGGGCGCAAGCTGCATGGAATAGTCGTCGCTCTGGATGGAATCGGCCATGCCCACGGCTTCAAACCCAGCCCCGCTGACTGCCGCCAGCCGGTTGCCGCGAATCTTCTTGCCGTGCAGGGTTTCGGCCAGCAGAAAGAGATCCTGGAACTGATTGAAATTCTGGGCCACGATGGCCCCGGCCTGACGCACGCAACTCTCGCAGACCATGAAATCCCCGGCCAGGGACGCGGTGTGCCCGCTGGTGGCGGACTTGCCTTCCGGCGTGCGCCCCGCCTTGTAGAAGACCACCTCCTTGCCCGCCATGACGGCCTCGCGCACGGCGCGGCAAAAGGCCAGCCCGTCAAGGTCGCTGAACCCCTCGGCATAGACCGCGATGACATCCACCTGCTCTGACTCCTTGAAATAACTGACCATGTCCCCCAGGGTCAGGTCCGTCTGATTGCCCATGGAGATCATGTAGGCCGGAGCCAGCTCCGGGCACTGGCTGCTGCGGTGCAGCATGAAGGCTCCGCTCTGGCTGACCAGGGCCGCGCGGCGGTAGGGCTTGCCCCGGTCGCGCGGCAGCTTCTCCTCGGGGATGAACCAGGTGTCGTAGCCGCCGGGCCGCGAAATCACGCCCATGCAGTTGGCTCCCAGAAAAACCGGTCCGCCGTCACCCCTGCCATGGGCCGCATTGATCCGGGCCACGACCTGGGCGGCGCGTTCGCGGCTGTCTTCGGTCTCGCCCATGCCCCCGGGAATGAGCATGACCGCGTGGGCCGCGTCCCGGCTGAGGACCTCCTCCACCAGACTTGGCACCTGAGCCGCGCTCACGGCCACGACCAGAAGATCGAGCTTGTGCGGCAGGGCGGCCAGACCCGGCACGCACTGCACGCCGCTTTTGTCCGAGCCGCCCTCGCGCAGGATGGTGACGCCTTGCGGGGCAAAGCCCTGGGCCAGGATGTTTTCCAGAATGATGCGCCCGAAATTCCTGCGCGTGGCCGAAACACCTACGATGCCGATGCGCTGCGGGTGCAGCAGGCTGTGGATCTTGCCCACGGGACGCGCCACAGGACGATCCGCGGGCAGGGAAAAGCGGCACATGCCGTCAAGGGGCACCATCAGATAATCGGTGAAGGCGAAGGGATTGACCTCCAGCTCTTCGATGACAAAAGGCGCATCCGGATTGTCCGGCGAGTAGAAATTGGCCATGGCCACGAAACTCTCGAAGCATTCGATGAGCTGCTCGTCGGCGACGATTCGGCGCTGCCCCCGGGTCAACCCGGCCAATTTCTTGTAGGAGATGGTCTGTCGGAAAAGCTCGAAAAATGTCTGGCCGTCGGTCATGGCTGTGGACGCGGCCACGATGGCCTGGCCCTTGCGGAAGCGCTGGGCGTAAAGTTCCGTATCCGTGCCGCCGAGGCCGGCGCTCAAAATCATGCCGAACTCGCGGGTGCGCCGCAGGCCCACGATGAGCTCGTGGCCAAAGGTGTCGGAATCCGGCGGCATGAATTGCACCTGCAGCACGCCCTTCACGTCCCGGCTGATGGCCGCCACCAGTGCCTGGCCGCTCAAGTTTCGGTAGGAGGGCGGCGCGGCGTCGGGGTGGCGCTCGATCCAGGACGCATAATTTTCCGGCACCTCGTAGAGCATGCGCCGCTGGGCCGACCGCACGCTCTGGGGCGTCTTAACCACGATGCGCACCCCGCCGACCTCGGTCTTATGCACGATGGTCGGGGAAACGATCTTGAGCACGGCCTTGTCGCCGGGGATGGCCGTCAGTTCGGCGTCGGATGGCCGTGCCCCACGCATCAGCAAATGGGAACGCGGAGGAATCTCTGCCCCGGATCTGGAGAGCAGAGTATAGACTTCGTATTCGTAGAGGAAATTGCGGGATTCGGCGTGGGCCTGCTGAAACAAGCCGGTAATGGCCGTAAAGTCGATATAATCGGATGAATTCACGGACGCTCCTTGGAGAGGATGATGAAAGCCATCATGCACGGAGCGGGATTATCGATCAAGGGTGGACTTAAGATCCTTCTGAATAAAAAAAGCCCTTGCCAAATAAACAAGGGCTTTTGAGCACAATTCAAACCAAACAATAAGAATTATTAAAGTGTACAGTTTGCAACAGCATTATCCTCAGCTCTAACAGTAAACTCATAACCACTATATTCATGAGGATTTGCCGCAGCCTCAGACAATGCATTGCCAAAACCGATCAACCCATTTGCATCAATACGCAGGTCTTCACCACCAAGATCTGTTCCTGGAATATCACAGTTATAGGTCGCATTAACTTCAATCTCACCTGTTGAAAATTGAGCCGCGAGTTCATTCATGCAATTTCTTAAATCAGCTTCACATGAAGCTTCCGCCGCATTCCTCTTATACTTCGTAAACTGCGGAATCGCGATCGCTGCCAGAATACCGATAATCGCCACGACAATCAGAAGTTCGACCAGGGTGAAGCCTTTTTCATTCTTTCTGAACCGGTTCATACAATCCTCCAATAAAGTTGGGTTGAGATATCCATGCTTGTGAGGGCCTACTATCACTATCCGTGCCAAGGTGTCATTTCTTTTATTTTGTCTTGGCCAGACGACGTTGGCGACAGGCCGGCGAACTGACCCCAAGTCATTCCCGCGAAGGCGGGCCATGTCGGGCGATGGCGTGAAATCCATCTTTTTTCAGCAGGTTGGCAAAGGCATGGATCCCCGCTTTCGCGGGGATGACCGTTGTGGTGCGGAGGGGTCTTTTTTTGTTGAGGAGGGCAACAGGCGTGCCGCAATGGCAGCGGAAACAGGCAAACCGGCGCGCACGCAAGCCCAGGCTGACAAAATTTGTCAGTTCGGACCCATTTTTGGGCCGGTTTTCAGCCTAGATCACCAGAAAAAAGACGTCCGCACTCCTGTTCAGCGCAATTCGTTTTGAAGTTCGCCAGGAGAAACGATGCGCACTCCGGGCACGAGGGATTTAAGTTCCAGCAAGTGCCTGTCCCCGGAAACTAGAAACGCAGCCCCTGTCTGTCTGGCCAGATGGATGAAAATTGCATCATCTCTGTCACGCAAGGATTCCAGCCCATCACAGGACGCGGAGAGCTTCACCGTTCGCGCCCAGGGCAGAAACTCGCCCAGCAGGCTTTCAATCTCTTCCTTTTCCAGCCGGAACTTGGGGTAGGCGAGGACGCGCAGCAGCTCCCGCACCGTCTCCCGGCACGCAAGGGGCTCGATGCGTTCCTCCTGCCAGGCCTGCCGCAGCCAGCTCATCCTTCCGGAGGAAAAAATGAGCGCCGACACGAGGCAATTGGTGTCCAGCACAACACTCAAACCTTTCATGCGCGTTCCCTACGCGCCCAGGCCACGGCATCCTCAACATCGCTCTCGGAAATCCCCATAGCAGCGAGCTTGTTACGCACCAAATCCGCTGGCTGGACACGCATGGGAGTGAGCATGATGCGCCCATTTTCAATCTGCACTTCAAAATACTGTGTCTGGTCGACCTGCTCAACAATGGCCTTGGGCAGGGTGATCTGATTTTTGCTGGTCAGCTTGGCGAGCATGAGCGCCTCCTTTTTTTAAGAAAGTAATGACTCCTTACTTCACTGTAAAACCACGAACGCGACCAGTCAAGCATGCACGCTCCTTTCACCATGCGCTCACGGCCATCTGTCAAGCTGCCTGCGGCCCATCCTTGACTTGCGCCCCAGATGACCTAAATCAAAAGGGGCTGATTTCAGTTTACAAGGCATCAGGATGCGCCTCACTGTTGAAACTTCAAAACATCCTGCTCTGCCAAACCACAGCAATAGCAAAAAACACAATAAGGTGGAGGAACAATGAATTTCCAGACTGTTTCCCGGACCCGCACCGATGTGCAGGCGACCAATCTTTTCCTGCGCGGGGTCTATAACTGGATGAGCCTGGGACTCGGATTGACGGCCCTGGTTGCCTACGCCGTGGCCACCACGCCCGCCATCGCCCAGGCCATCTTCGCCAACCCCATCTTTTTCTGGGGTCTGATCATCGCCCAGTTCGGCCTGGTCATGGCCATCTCCGGGGCCGTGCATCGCATGTCCGCCGGCACGGCCACGGGCCTTTTTCTCTTATACAGCGCCCTGAACGGCGCCACCTTGTCATCGATCCTCATGGTCTACACGGCGGCCTCCATCTTCAAGGCCTTCATCGTCTGCACCGGCATGTTCGCGGCCATGAGCGTCTACGGGGCCACCACCAAGAAGGACCTGACCGGTTGGGGCAGCTTTTTGTTCATGGGGCTCATCGGCATCATCATCGCCTCCATCGTCAACATCTTCATGGCCAGCTCGGCCCTTGATTTCGTCATCAGCGGCATCGGCGTCCTGATCTTCACCGGCCTGACCGCCTACGACACCCAGAAGCTCAAAGTCATGGGAGAATCCGCGCCCATGGACGACACGGTGGCCATCCGCCGCGGCACCATACTCGGCGCATTGACCCTCTATCTTGACTTCATCAACCTGTTCCTCTTTCTGCTCAGGTTCTTCGGATCTTCCCGAGATTAATCCCCGGGCGGCTTTAGCTGATTGAAAAAATCAAAATTCACAGGTCGTTCAAAAATGGTGAGATGCAAGGAAGCAAAAAAATCCAGGACGCGCAGTGTGTCAAGCATACATAAGCGGTCTGGATTTTTTCGCTGACGCAGCAGATTGCCATTTTGGGGCGACCTGTCAGCTGCCCTTTTCCTTTTTCGGCGCAAACCATGACCCCTGATCGAATTTCCCGCCTGCAAAGCCAGTTCCCGCACATCCTGGGCCCCTTGAGCAAGGCCTATGCCCGCATCATGCGCCTGCGCGCCGGGCTCTACGCCACCGGCAAGCGCGCGGCCTGGCGGCCTCCGGCCCCGTGCATCAGCGTGGGCAACATCTCCTGGGGCGGCACGGGCAAGACCCCGGTCGTGTCCTGGCTGCTGGACTGGGCCCGCGACGAGGGGCTGCGCCCCACCGTGCTGACCCGTGGCTACGGCGGCAAACCGCCGCATCTGCCCTACGCGGTGCAGCTTTTGAGCCCGCCGCGCGAAGCGGGGGACGAGCCGCTCCTCTTGAAACGCACCCATCCCCAGGCCCAGATCCTGGTCGACCCCAACCGGGCGCGGGCCGGCAAGATCGCCGCCAGGAAAATGGCCGATCTGTTCGTCCTCGACGACGGATACCAGCACCTGCGCATCGAGCGCGACCTGAACCTGTGCCTGCTGTGCCCGCGCGACCTGGACGAGGAGTGGAACCGGGTCATCCCCGCCGGATCGTGGCGCGAGGACGTGTCGGCCCTGGCCAGGGCGGATGCGTTTCTGATCAACACCATGTTCGACGACGACGGCTGCCTGGAGACCATCGCGCACATCAAGCTGGCCATCCTCGGAAAGCCGATCTTCTTTTTCCGTGTCACGGCCAGGGGCGTGGCCAACGCCCTGACCGGCGAAGCCCAGGACACTCTTGACGGACGCCGCTTCCTGTTGGTCACAGCCATCGCCAATCCGGACAAAGTGTGCCAGACGTGCAAGACTGACCTTGGCGAAAAGCCGGTCCGCCACCTGATCTACCCCGATCACCACCCCTTCGGCATGTCCGACTGGCAAGCCATCGTCGCGGCCGCCGAACGCAACGACTGCTCGCACATCGTCTGCACGCCCAAGGACGCCGTCAAACTGGCCCCCTTTGCCGACGAACGGCTATGGACGCCGCAACTGACGACATCCTTTTCCACCGCCGGGCCCACTTCCTTTCGGGACTGGCTCGGTGAACGCTTTCACAACCTACCATGGACGTTACATGCCCCCGAAAAAACAGACTAAAACAAAATTTTCCAAGAAAAGCCTCCTGGCCGCCCTGCGCCAGTCCGACACGCCTTTGCGCAGCAAGAACATCTACGGCCTGTTCGACGCCGACGCCTCCCTCAAGAAAGTCATCAAATCCACCCTGGCCCAGATGGTCGAGAGCGGAGAAATCACGCAGATGGGCAAGAGCTACGGCCTCATTGACAACCTGCCGCGCATGACCGGAACCCTCGACGTGCGCCGCTCGGGCGTGGGCTACCTGATCCCGGAAGACAAGCGCCAGAAAGACCTCTTCATCCACCCCAGCAATTTCGGCGGGGCCTGGCCTGGGGACACGGTTGTCGCCGTGGTCGATGCATCGCGCAAAAAGGACGCTCCCGAGGGCCGCGTCGTCGAGGTTCTGGACCGCGCCACAAGCGAACTCCTGGTTCGGGTCAGCCGACGCGTCCATCAGGACAGCTATTTCTGCCACCCTACGGATTCGCGCATGCCGTTCTACACCGTGGTCGATACCAGCGGCATTCCCAACCCCGAAAAGGGCGACATCCTCAGTGTGCGACCGGAGGAAGAGCAGGAGAAAGGCCTATGGCGCTGCACGGCCCTGCGCCGCCTGGGCGAGGAACGGGACCTGGCCACCCAGGAACTGCTCGTCAAGACCGGCTACTCCATCCCGGAAGTGTTTCCCATCCCGGTGCTGAAGCAGGCCGAAGCCCTGCCCGATGAGCCCTCCCCCGCCGACTGGGCGGGGCGCAACGACCTGCGCAAGCTCGCCCTGGTCACCATCGACGGCGAGACGGCCAAGGATTTCGACGACGCGGTCTATGTGGAACGACAGGAGAACGGATACCGGCTGGTGGTCGCCATCGCCGACGTCGCCCACTACGTGCCGGAAGGCTCGCCCCTGGATGTCGAAGCCCTGGCCCGCGGCAATTCCTATTATTTCCCGCTCTCCGTGGAACCCATGTTCCCCGAGGCCCTGTCCAACGGGCTGTGCAGCCTGCGCCCGCACGTCCCGCGCCTGGCCATGGTCGTGGACACCCCGTATTCCCTGGACGGCGAACCCGGCGCGCCGCGCCTCTACAACGCCGTGATCACGAGCCAGGCCCGCCTGACCTACAACCAGGTGCAGACCGCCCTGGACGGCTCACCGGACGCGGACACGGCCCCGCTGCTGCCCATGCTGCGCGACGCCGAGGAACTGGCCAAGATCTTCATGCAGCGGCGCATGGACCGCGGCTGCCTGGACTTCGACATCCCCGAAGCCCAGGTCCGCGTGATCGAGGACATCGTCAGCGTCCACGCCGGAACCCGGCTTTTCAGCCACCGCCTGATCGAGGAATTCATGATCGCTGCCAACGAGCGCGTGGCCGAATACATGGGCGCGCGCCAGCGCGTCTTCCCGTACCGCATCCACCCCCAGCCCGACGAGAAAAAGCTGGAGACCCTGCTGCGCATGCTCTCGCACACCAGCCTGGTGGACCGCCTGCCCAAGGAAATGAACCAGATGGGACTCCAGCACATTTCCCATGCGGCCAAGGGCACGGACATCGAGTATCTGGTCAACCGTCTCATCCTGCGCACCATGATGCAGGCCCAGTATTCGCCGGAGAACGACGGCCATTACGGACTGGCGTCGGCCGCATATTGCCACTTCACCTCGCCCATCCGCCGCTACGCGGACTTGCTGGTGCACCGCAGCCTCAAAAGGCTGATCGCGGGCGAGCCGGAAAAAATGAGCGTGGACGACGTGCAGGGCATTTGCGAAGGGCTCAATGCCCTGGAAAGAAAAGCCATGGAAGCGGAGCGGGAGATTCAGAAAAGATCGGCCATCCTGGCCTTGGAAGACAGGATCGGGGAAACCATGCGCGGAGTGATTTCTGGCGTGGCGGACTTCGGCTTCTGGGTGGAACTGCTGGACATGCCCGTTGACGGGCTGGTCAGGCTCGCGACCCTGGACGACTTCTACGTCTTCGACCCGGACCGACAGGATCTCCTGGGCCAGCGCACGGGCAAAACCTTCGCCATGGGCCAGACCCTGGACGTGGTGCTGGAAGCGGTGAGCCTGGAGCGGGTGGAGATCAATTTCACGCTGCCGTAGGCTGGTAAAAAACGGCAATCCGCTGCGTCAGTGCACAAAATCCAGGCCCGAAGCGTATTTGTCAAACGCTTTGGGCCTGGATTTTTCTTTGACCCGTGCAGCTCACCGTTATGAACAGCCAACACCTTTGTGCTTTTTGACAACGGGTCACTTCCCGATGCAAAACCCGTCGAACACGGCGCGGAGCACCTCTTCGGAGGTGATTTCGCCCGTGATTTCGGCCAGAATGGCGCAGGCCGTGTCCAGGCGCACGGAAAGGATGTCGTAGGGCAGTCCGGCGGCCAGTTCGTCCAGCAGCAGTCCCAGCTCTTCCGAAGCGCGGACCAGTGCCGTGTGTTGGCGCAGGTTCGGCACCAGCGTGCCGGATTCGGGAGCGCCGGTGGCGGCCACCATGCGGCGGATCGCGGCCAGCAGGCCGGAAACGCCCTGGCCGTGCTTGGCGCAAAGACGGCAGAGCTCCTTGTCTTTCCAGGGGCTTTCCCCGGTCCAGACTGGCTCTCCCGCAACCAGATCCATCTTGTTGGCCACGACCAGAAGGTTGCCCGTCCGAGTCGCCAGATCCAGATCCTCGGCCCCCGGCCCAAGCTCGGAATCGATGACCAGCAGCACGAGGTCGGCCTGGGCCAGAAGTTCCCGGCTGCGCTCGATGCCCATCAGCTCCACGCTGTCCAGGGCGGCGCGCAGGCCAGCCGTGTCCACCAGCCGCACGGGCAGGCCGTCGATCTGCACGGCCTCTTCCAGATAATCCCGCGTCGTGCCCGGAATGTCGGTCACGATGGCCCGGTTGATGCCCAGAATCGCGTTCATCAGGCTCGACTTGCCCGCGTTGACCTGCCCGGCCAGGACCACCAGCGCACCGTCGCGCCAGCAGCGGCCACGGTCGTAATTGTCGGCCAGCTCGCCCACGGCCGCGCGGGTCCAGGCGACGCGCGCCTCAAGATCCTGCGGGGCGAGGCACTCCACCTCGTCCTCGGGAAAGTCCACGGCCACGCACAGCTGCACGCGCAAAGCCTCGAGCCCGGCGCGCAGTTCGCCGATGCGCCGCGCCAAGTGCCCCTCCAGCTTGCTGCCGGCCAGGCCCACGGCCACGCCGGTGGGCGCGCCCACCAGTTCCATGATGGCCTCGGCCTGGGTCAGATCCATGCGCGAGTTCAGAAAGGCCCGCTTGGAAAACTCGCCCGCCTCGGCCAGCCGCGCCCCGCCGGCCAGACATTCCTCCACCACGCGGCGCAGGATGGCGCCACCGCCATGACACTGCAACTCCACCACGTCCTCGCCCGTGAACGAACCCGGACCGGGCATGAAGGCGACCAGGGCCTCGTCCAGAAAATTGCCCGCCGCGTCACGCAGCTGCCCGTGATGCAGGCGGTAGGGCTTGAATTCCGTGAAGCCCGGACGCGAGGAATGAAACAGGGCCCTGGCGATGCCCCCGGCGCGTGCCCCGCTCATGCGGATGACGCCGATGGCGCCCTGCCCGGGAGGAGTGGCTATGGCCACGATGGTGTCGTTTGTCGTGTTCATGATAAAAAAAAGGTTCATCCGGTTAAAGCGTACTTGGCTTCGTGAATCCCCAGAATTCTGAGTTTGAAGAACTCCTGATCCCGGTAGCCGTACGCCTGTCTTTTGAGCGTCTTGATCTTGTTGTTGGTTC
>JAEWKZ010000093.1 GCA_023393525.1 Pseudomonadota bacterium
GGTCAAAAATGTCAGGAGCTACCTGCGGAGCCGCCAGAGAAGGCCCTCGATTGTTCAGAAGTATTTCCACGGGCAACATGTTCGATACGCAGCCTAAAATGTTAACTGTTTAGGGCTCGGAGTAATATTTCTCGATATCGGATCAATTGAAGATATTGCTGAAATTGTTGGCAAGTGAAAAAACGCTAGCAAGATATTTCAGCGGACCCAAACACTCCACGGCATTTTGCCCATTCCTTCGGCATTGATGCGCAAACGTCGCTTCTAGTTCGAGCTCGCCGAACATGGGCGTTATGACTTTTTTTTGGCGATTCTCGTGTGGTTTTTTTGTGGGTTTTTGAACCCACGGGAACCCACGCGAGACTACGCGAAGCTGCGTAACTAGCTGAAATACAGTGGGGTAAAGCGGCATTCATCGTCCTGTCACGCCGGAGGCCGTGGGTTCGAGTCCCATCGGCCCCGCCAAAGAAATCAAGGGTTTAAGGTCAAATGACCTTAAACCCTTTTTCTTTTGTGGACGACGGGGTGGGGCGAATGGACAAAACTGGCGAAATGGACTGAATGGACGCTGTGGACTTGGCCAAGAAAACGTGAGTTGGCGGTTTTTTTCGTTCATTTTTTGATTCAGCTCGTTGCCCGGTCCATTGGGTCCATTCATTCCATTGGGCCCATTGGCACTATTCAGCCCGCTGCGCCCAGCCGGGCGGCTTACTCCTTCTCCCCTCTTCCGCGTTCTTTCCGGCAATCAGTGCGTACTCGGTACAGGCGCTCCGTAAACCCGCCTTCGTTTATGAAGGCACGGACCAGTGACGCAAGCTGGCGGTCCAGCAGGACGCAGGTGATTTCGATGAGAGTCAGGGCCGCGTTGGCGACGATGTCCTGATAACCGGGATGGGCCGTGCGAGTTTCGACAGCCAGTAGCGGCTTGTTCTGAAGAGCGCCTGCACCCTCCCCTTGCGATCCGGCATGCTCCTTGTGCAACGCTTCACCCCTGACTTCCCGCGCCCATGCGGCCACCTCGTCGGCAGTCACGCATCGCCTGGCCACCAGGGAGGCGCGACGCGGATCGTCGGCGGGCCATTGAGGCAGGCCGCGCTGGCGCAAAAAAATCCTCATAATCGAGAAGCGGTTCCTCAAGGCTGGCCCGGGCCACGCTGCTCAGCTTGAGTGCCGTTTTCTTGGATGTCCCGCTGGCCTCGCTGCCTTCGGCGATGTTCTGCACTCCGCCACGCGACGCCCGGATGATCTGATCGCGCGTACGGCTGCCCACGGGGACATAACGCGCGCAAAACCGCGCCGTGACGTCATAGCACAGCCGCGCAAGCTGGAATGGCTTCAGCTTTCTGTACCCGCCATGCCTGGCAGTGATCGCCTCCGCCACGCCCTTTCAAAGCGACGACTCCTGCCTTCGATGAGCGGCGTCGGCCCACCGCCCAATGACCACTCTGCCCGCAAGGTCTCACGGGATGTCGATCTCCCGGACCACCGAGATCACGTCCTTTCCGGATCTGGTCAGGCGGAATTCACCCCGGTACCGGCCAGGAATCCAGGCCGTTCCGCGTTTCTTTCCGACATAGCGCATGGCCTGGGCTTGATTTCGCTCCTGGGTCTTACGGGATTCGGCCAGGACCTGATTGTCGGGTCCCGTAAGCCGCACGGTCCAGACATCCCCTGTCTGAGGCCCGAAAGCCTGTACGCCGAAGACCAGAACGGTCGGCGGGTCCGCGCGGTCTTCGATCCACCCCTCGCGGCGCAACAGGGTGATGGAATCCTTGGGCGGCGCGTCGAAGAACCCGGCTTCGAGCAGTCCGCTGGACTGATAGCGCAACACCGGAGATTCAAGGGCGAGCCAACTCCACAGCGGCTGGCGACGCGCTTCGCACCCGTTGGAGCAATCCCCGGTGAACGGATCCACGAACCGCCCCTCATCGCGCACGCTGATCTCCAGATGCGGAAATTCCGTGACTCCGGACAGCCCGATCAGTCCGAGTCTTTGCCCGGCCCGGACAAACTGGCCTGGCCGCACGGCCACGGAACCTTGGCGCAAATGGCTGTACTGGGTCTCGTATCCACCGTCATGAACCACAACCACGCCGTTGCCGGCCTCGCGGTTCCTGACCGACGCCATGCCGCGCACGGAAATCTCCCCTTCGGGCTCCCCGTCCCGCACGGCCCGCACCACGCCGTCGGCCACGGCCAGCACGGGAACCCCGCGCTCCATGTCGGCGTAGGAAACCCGGATGTCGGTTCCTGTGTGCCCATTGTAGGAAAGGAAGCCGCAAAGATAATCCGCGTAACGCTCCGACGCGTCGTGGTCGAAGTAGTTCTGCGTGAAGCACGTCTGCGCCTCGGAGCAGTCCACGGGCAGGCGCATGGAAAAACCCAGACCGGAAGCCGGCAGAAGCACAAACGTCGCAACGCCAAGAAGTATTCCGAAAATAATCATTCCCGGATGTGTCTTGCGCCTTTTAACAAATCTCAAATCACCGCGATTGCGGCCTCCACGACCATGATACGCGTCAAGCCAGGAATTTCGCACCAGCACCTCCACCGCTCTTTATCCATCACAATGTCATCGCGGTCCCCTGACCCTGTGAAACAGCGAGCAACGACGAGTCGCGCTTCGTGGCCGCGAAAAATGCGCGCCCAACCGACCGCATTGCCGTCATTTCCTGCCGCGCTGGCTCAAAGTAAGCGCTCAGACATCCGCATCTTCCACGGGTGTGTCTGATGTGCGATAGGGGCAGGAGTTCTATTGTTTGCGCGGCTTGGGCTTTGGGAGGCTTGGGAGAAGGGATTTGTCTACGTGCTGCGGCATGAGTGCCCACATGTCTTCCGTGGTCTGCGCGGCGGGGAATCGCTCGAAGAGGAATTTCAGGTAGGCTTGGGGCTCGATCTCATTGGCCTTGGCGGTTTCGACCAGGGAAAAGAGCATGGCGCTGGCGTCAGCGCCCTTGGGGACTCCGGCAAAGAGCCAGTTTTTCCGGCCCAGTGCCACGGGACGGATGGCGTTCTCTGCCGCATTGTTGTCGGGCGTGAGCAAGCCACAGTCCACGTAGCGCACGGCCCGGCTCCACTGGTTGCGGGCGTAGGTCATGGCCTGCCCGAGCAGGCTCTTGGGCGGGACGTGTTCGATGCGCTCATCGAGGATGGCCCGTATCGCGTCGAGGATGGGCACGGCCTGCTCCCTGCGTTTGACGACCTTTTCTTCCGGTTCCAGTTCTTTGATATTGTGCTCGACCTTGTAAAGCAGGCCGATGAGATCCAGAATCTCCTTGGCCGTCCCGTGCGTGATCTTCTTTGAGGTCGCTTTCTGGACATCCATGAACTTACGACGGATGTGGGCCATGCAACCGACATGGATGATGCCGTCCGATTCGCCGAGAGCCTGGTATCCGGAGTAGCCGTCGGTCTGGATGTGGCCCTTGTACTCGCCCAGGTACTCCCTAGGGACGGAGCCCGACCTGGTTGGATCGTAGCGATAGACCACGGTCGGCCGATCTGGGTTGCCGCCACGGAAGAGCCACAGGTACGACGTCGAGGTGTCGGGTCGTCCCGGTTCCTTGAGGACTTGCAGAGTGGTTTCGTCCATGTTGATGACCGGGCCGGATCGGATCTCCGCCTGGAACAGTTCATGGAGCGGCTCCAGCGCCTTGGCCACAGCCATGGCCCACCCGGACATGGAATGACGAGGTATGTCCACGCCCAAGCGGGCAAACTGCTTGGTCTGGCGGTAGAACGGCATGGCATCGACGAACTTTGCTGTGATGACCTGAGCCAACAGGTTCGGAGTGGCCATGCCCTTGGGGATGATTTGCGGCGGCATGGGCGCGATGCGCACCACCGGCATGCCTTCCTCGCCGTCACAGGCCGGGCAGGCGTACTTCGGGCGGATATGGCGCTCGGCCTGCATGATGGCCGGGACGTAATCGAGCTTTTCGGAGACTTCTTCGCCGATGCGCTTCAGGCAGGCCCCACAGGCGCAGACCTTCAGGTCTTCTGGCAGATCGTGGATAATTTCTATGCGCGGCAGGTGATCCGGTAGAGGCTTGCGTCCCCGCTTGGCTCTGGTGTGGGCCGGAACCTCGACGACGGGCACTTCCACCGGCTTGGCCTCAGCGATCCTGACGATGGGGAGCGGCAGAATGCCCTGGTAGAGGTCTTTGGATTTCTCGGACTTGGGAGCGTACAGGGCTGCCTGTAACAGCGCTACGCGATCTTGGAGATGGTTGATTTGCTGGTAGCAGTCACAGACCAGATGCTTGAGTTGCCCGACGTCATCGGGAAGATTTTTGATGTCTCCCACGCAAATGCACTTAGCAATAATATATTGAAATAGCAAGGATTTTATTGCTAAAGGACTGATTTGTAGTGCAGCCTTTGGTGCGCTCCTTGCGGCGTGAGTGTGAGACCATCAAGGAGCCAGCCGAGCTGTTGCGGGGTGATGTTCATGACCTCGGGCGCCTGCTCGGGCCAGCAGAATCGATGCTTTTCCAGGCGCTTGTGCCAGAGGCAGAAGCCGTTGCGGTCCCAGTACAGCACCTTGATGGCGTCACGCCTGCGATTGCAGAAGACGAAGAGGTGCCCGGAGAAAGGGTCCAGATCAAGGATGCCCTGGACCGTCGTGCTCAGCCTGTCGATACCGGCACGCATGTCCGTGGTGCCGGGGGCAAGATAGACCTTGGCCGCAGGCATCCTCAGCATCGAGGCTCCAGCACGGACAACAGCCGGGTCAGCGTAGCCTCGTCGAAGTCAGCCGGGATATCGAGAGCGTAACGGTTACCGACCAGCAACCCGATGGACGGAGCCTTCGCGGCCAGAGTGAACGGGAGTGGGACGATCGCGGGCGTTGCAGTTTCCACAGGCGACTCTGGCGGGTACTTCTTGGTCCAATACCCGAACCTGCTTGAGGACAACCCGTGAACACGGCAATAACGGCCTTTGGACAGACCGCTTTCGCGCCATTGCTGAACGTGCTCATGCCAAAAAGCAGCACGGCGCTCAAAATACGTGGATACCATGATAACCTCCTTGAATCGGAGGTCTACTATCTCATAGGTTGAAATTATTGGAAGATGGGGTTTGCAGAGCGCTTACCGCTGGCTCAAAAGCAGGTACAACAGCCCCATCTTGCCCGCAGATCGAACCGCTTGATCGAAAGATGGGTCATCCTTGTCATGCAGTTCTGCCGCTCTTTGAGCATCCCGCATATAACGATGCAGCCGTTCAGCGGGAACACGAGTTTCGCAATGGGACGCATCCCATCGCACCTGAACGCTGTCGTCATCCAATGCGGTGACATACCCGGACTCGATGCTGACGGCGCTTCCTTGAATCACGACGACATGCGCCCTGTCGCCTTTGCTCCAGGGCATGTCCGCCGCGCACGAAATCGATGTTATGGTCAAGAGGAATAATACGCACGTAAAAATCAGAATCGAAATCGTTGATGAAGAGTTCCATTTTCTTTCAAAAAAAGGCATCTGCGCACCCCCGCAATGAAAACCAGAGAAAACGCACCTCATTATTCACAAAGAACAAATATATAGGATTTCTAATTTTTTGAAATAATGAAAACAGTGACAAGAAGCATGCAAAACCTAGTACAAAATACGTACTCACATGACGCGAAAATACTGAACCCAGCGAATGTCTTCAGGAATGGCGAGCATCAACAAAAGACGTTCACGAGCGCCGTCCTCTCGCGGATTCATGGATCTGCGCAATCAAAAAGGGCCGGAATTCCTTCCGACCCCTTGTGCGAATCAATACGGTGATGCTCGGGCGCGACCGCCGCCATGCCCTACATGAGCGACGGCAGAAAGGTCACGATCCGAGGGATGAGAAAAAGGAGCGCAATGCCGGCGACCGTGGCCACCAGAAAGGGGTAGATGCCACGAAAGATGGATTCCAGACTGATGTTCTGCTTCATGGCCGTGGTCACGCCGTAGACCACGTAGACATTGATGCCCACGGGGGGGGTGATGACCCCCATCTCCGTGACCAGCACGATGATGACCCCGAACCAGATGGGATCGTAGCCAAGATCCATGACCACGGGGTAGAAGACCGGCACCGTCAGCATGATCATGGCCAGAGAATCCATGAAGCATCCGCCGACGAAATAGATCAGCACGATGATGGCCATGACCGCCAGGGCCGGAATTTCAAGACCGCCGATATAGCTTGCCGTGGTGAAGGGAATGCGGGTCACGGCCAGGAATTTGCCGAAAACCACGGCTCCGGCCACCAGGAAGAGAATCATGCACGAGGTGCGCAGCGTTTCTTCCAGCGACTTCATGATCAGCCGCCAGTTCAGTTGCCGCCGCGCAAGGCCCAGCACCAGGACGCTCACCGCGCCCACCGAGGCCGCTTCCGTGGGCGTGAACCAGCCCTTGAACAGACCCGCCAGGACCACGGCGAAGATGATCAGGGTGTCGGTCAGCCCGGTCAGGGACCTGAACCTGGCCGCCCAGGAGAAATGTTCGGCCACGGGGCCGTATTCGGGATGGCGGCGGCAGGTGACATAGACGGCGCACAGGAAGAGCGCGGTCAGCAGAAAGGCGGGCATGATGCCGGCCACGAAGAGCTTGCCGATGGATTGCTCGGTCAGCACCCCGTAGATGATGAGCACCACGCTCGGGGGCATGATCATGCCGAGTCCGCCGCCCGCAGCCACCGCTCCCGCCGCCAGACGGTCACGGTATCCGAAGCGCTTCATCTCCGGAATGGCCACCGTGGCCATGGTCGCGGCCGTGGCCGGACTTGACCCGCAGACCGCGCCGAAGGCGGTGCAGGCCGAAACCGTGGCCATGGCCAAACCGCCTCGGATGTGTCCGAAAAAGTGATAGGCCGTGGAGAAAAGCCGCCTGCTGATGCCGGCATTGAAGGCCAGCTGTCCCATGAGAATGAAGAGCGGGATGGTGGTCAGGTCGTAGGAGACAAAGACCTCGTACATGCTGCGGCTGAGCATGTTCAATCCGCCCTGAACGGAAGTCAGCACCGAAAAGCCCACCAAGCCGACCACGCCCATGACAAAGGCCACGGGCATGCGCGTGGCGAAAAGCAGGAGCATGATCGCGATGCCCAGAAATCCGATTCCAGCCGGGCTCATGATTTCCTCCATTGACGCACAAAGAGCGCGAAATCGACGAGCATGGCCAACGTGCCCACGGCGAAGCAGGCGCAGAGCGCATACAGGAGCAGGTATTCGGGCAGGCCCAGATTCATGGAGACTTCGCCTGAAAGATGCTTGTCCCGCGCATAGGCGCCCATCATGAACGTGACCACGGCAAAAAAGAGAATGGACAGAATCTCGCGCAGCAGCTTGAGCCGACGCCGCACCGTGGTCGACATGAGCTGCACGAAGACCTCCACCCCGATGTGCGAGCGATGGGAATGGGCATACGGCAAGGACAGCCCCAGGGCCAGAACGGCCAGAAAGGTGACGACCTCCTCGGAGCCGAAAATGGGGCTGCGATTGAGCCGGCCGGTAATGTCGGCCACGGTCAGAAACGCCATGCCCAAAAGGCACAGGCATCCGCCGATGCGCATCACGCTTCCGATGCGGGCCATAATCTTTTCAACGATCTCCACGAACACTCTCCCGTTCTTGCATGACGCAGGGGCAGGAGCCTTGCGGCTCGTGCCCCTGCGATTATCGGACAAAACCAGATTATTTCAAATTGGCGCGCATGAATTCAAGCACGGCCTTGCCGTCCGCACCGACCTTGGAGCATTCGGCCTCGTACTCGCCGAAGATGGGTTCCATGGCCTTGGTCCAGCGCTCGGCCTCGGCCGGGTCCAGGGTGACCACGGCGTTGCCCTGCTGGGCCAGGAAAAATTCCAAACCTTCCGTGTCGCTGTCATCCCAGGCCTGCCCGTGCTTGGGCGTCCATTCACGGCTGACCTCGGTCATGGCCTGCTGCACTTCCGGGGAGAGGGACGCCCAGACATCCTTGTTGATGACCACGAAAAAGGTGGTCGTGTAGGCCACGGCGGTGGTGTCCGTCAAATAGTCGACGACTTCGCCCATTTTCCAACCCTTGTTGGTTTCAACGGGATAGATTCCACCGTTGACCACGCCCTTCTGGATGGACTGGTAGGAGTCGGGCATGGACATGGCCACCGGATTGCCGCCCAGGGCGGTGATGACGCTGGCGCTGTTGCCGGTGGCGCGGATCTTCATACCCTTGAGCTCTTCCATGGAGGTGACGGGCTTGCCGGCGGTGTGCAGCTTGCCTGGGCCGTGGGCGTGAAAATACAGGACATGCACGTCGTCGAATTCCTTGGGCTTGAACTGCTCGTACACGGCGTTGGCCAGGGCCGTGGCCTGCACGCCACTGGTGTAGCCCATGGGCAGATCGACTCCGGACAGGACCGGGAAGCGCCCCTTGGTGTAGCCGAGGGCCGAGAGACCGATGTCGGAGATGCGCTGCACCACGCCGTCGTAGCAGTCCTTGGGCTTGGTCAGGGTACCGGCCGGGTAGTAGTCGATGACCACCTGACCGCCACTGCGCTTCTCGACCTCGCGGCACCACTCTTCGGCCAGGATCGACTGGACGTGGGTCGGGGGGAAGAAATTGCTGTAGGACAGCTTGACCGGCCCGGCGGCCATGGCCGGAGCCGAAAGTCCCAGAACGATGAAAGCCAGGGTCGCGACCCGTAAGAACAGCCTCATGACAACAATCCTCCGTGTGAAAAAGTGGGGCCGCGCACCATGCGCGAACCCGGTTATTCCTGGTCGTCCAGGGCGTTGGCCAGGGCCAGCTTCATGGCTGCCCGGCGAAAATCCGTGCGGTCGATGGTTCCCGTCCCGAGCAGGGAGTGGATCAGAAAACCCTCGAACAGGGCCGTGTTCAGCGCTCCGATCTTGGGAGCCGGATAGCCGCTTTTGACGTAGGGCGCGACGATGTCGTCAAAAATCTCGTCGGAAAGACGATACAGGGACTGATTGAGCTGGGCTCGCAAATCCTCGTTGCGGGAGGCGTGGATGGTGAATTCAAGAAAGACCGAACTCCAGTTGCGGTCGTCGATCATGGTCTCCAGAAAATCGAGAATGCGGTCCATGACCTCTTCCAGACTGCGGGCATCCCGCAGAGCCGCATCGCGCATGGCGCGGTAGGACTGCATCTTGTCCGCGATGATGGCCAGCATGATCTCGTCCTTGCTCTGCCAGTGCCGGTAGAAATTGCCCTTGGCATAGCCCGCGTCGGAGGTGATCTCGGCCACGGTGGTGGCCACGAAGCCCTTGGCCGCGAACAGTTTTTCCGCCGATTCCAGCAGTTCGCGCTGCGTCTGGAGTGATTTTTCCTGCTGTTTTCTGGCCACGGGGCTCCTTATTGGATCATGGTCATAAAGTGACCGGAAGTCATTTTGTGACCAAGTATTCTCATGCCGCCGATCTGTCAAGCATCGGCTGCTTTCAGGATTTCTTGACACCCCTCAAGGCCGCGACTAGCGTCTTCTCCACTTCGGATACCTTAGGGTGTAAAAGGGAATCCCGTGCGAATCGGGAGCGGACCCGCCGCCGTAAGTTTCAACAAAGCCATGCTCCACGCTGTCCACTGGAATCGGTTCCGGGAAGGACGAGAATGGTGAAACGAGCCGGAAGACCTGTCCGAGGTACAGTCACAAGTCTGTGCTGCCTGCAACGGGGGTTTTGCGGGCCGCGCCATTGGACAGTCGTCCTCTTTTCACTCACCGCCCCCGCCAAACCTGGAGGTCTCATGTTCAAAGCCTCGCATGTTTGCGGACTCATTCTTTTCCTTTTTCTGCTGGCCCTGTGCGGCCCGGCCCTGGCCGGACACAGGGAGCGGCCCCCGAAAAAAGGCATTCTGCTGGTGGCCTTCGGCACCACCGTGCCCGAAGCCCGCACCGCCCTGGTCCATATCGGTGAAAAGGCGGCGCAGCGCTTTTCCGGCCTTGAGATTCGCTGGGCCTATTCCTCGCGCATGGTGCGCGAAAAGCTCGCCGCCCAGGGTCAGCACTTCGACTCCCCGGCCATGGCCCTGGCGCGGATGATGGACGACGGCTTCACGCATGTGGCCGTGCAGTCGCTGCACACCATCCCCGGCGAGGAATTCCACGCCTTGAAGCAAACGGTCGACGCCTTCTCCGGCCTGCCCAAGGGCATGGACAGCGTGGAGCTGGGCCTGCCGCTGCTGGCCGAACCGGATGACGTGGAGCGGTGCGCCAAGGCCATCATGGCCAGCCTGCCGCCCGGACGCAAAAAAGGCGAGGCCGTCATCCTCATGGGGCACGGCACCCATCATCCCGCCAACATCTATTATCCCGGCCTGCAATATTCCCTGAACAGGCTCGATCCGCTGGTGCTGATCGGCACCGTCGAGGGCGCGCCCTCGCTGGACGACGTGCGGCAAACGCTCAAAAACAGCGCGGTATCCAAAGTCTATCTCGTGCCCTTCATGGCCGTGGCCGGGGATCATGCGGTCAACGACATGGCCGGCGACGAGGAGGATTCCTGGAAGTCCGTGCTCAGGGCCGACGGCCTGACCTGCGTTCCCGTCCTGCGCGGAACCGCGCAGATCCCCGCTTTCGTCGAGCTCTGGCTGGATCATCTGCAGGCGGTCCTGGAGCGTCTGCCCTAGCCCCATGAACGACACGCGACACATTCGGGCATGGCTGGCCATGGCGGCCGCCGTGCCCCTTTCCATCTACGCGGCCCTGTTTTTCGGGTCCTACCCCTTGTCCGCCGATGCCATCCACCAGGCCATCGGCGCCATGCTCCATGGCCAGGCCGAGACCCAGGCCCTGGTCATCGTGCGCGACATACGCCTCGGCCGCATCCTGCTCTCCTTTCTGACCGGAGCGGCCCTGGCCGTGTCCGGCGGCGTTTTCCAGGGCCTCTTGCGCAACCCCCTGGCCGACCCGTTCACCTTGGGCATATCCAGCGGCGCGGCCTGCGGGGCGGCCCTGGCCCTTGGCCTGGGCTGGACAATGGCCGGGCTTTCGACCCTTCCCCTGGCCGCCCTGGGCGGAGCCTTCGCCGCCATGATCCTGGTGCTGGCCATGAGCAGGCTGGCCGGGGATTTCTCCCGCGAGAGCCTGGTCCTGGGCGGCATCGTCGTCTCCACCTTTCTCGGCGCCCTCATCGCCCTCATCAAAGCGCTGAACGAAGAGTCCGTGGCGGCCATCGTGTTCTGGATCATGGGCAGCTTCCAAGGCCGGGGATTCGAGCACATCGAGCTCATGTTGCCCTACATGGCAGTCGGCTGCGCCCTGGTCCTTCTTCTGGCCCGCGAGCTCGACATCCTGGGGCTTGGGTCCGAACAGGCGGCCCAGGTCGGCGTGTCCGTGGGCCGGGCGCGCATCGGCCTGCTGGTCGGAGCCGGAGTGCTGACCGCCGCGGCAGTCAGCGTGTCCGGGATCATCGGCTTCGTCGGCCTGGTGGTGCCCCATCTGGTGCGCATGCTCATCGGGCCGGACTCCAGGCCCCTGCTTCTTTTCTCGGCCCTGGGCGGCGGAATTTTACTGCTCTGGTCCGACGTCCTGGCCCGCACCATTCTTTCGTACGGAGCGGAACTGCCCGTGGGCGTGGTCACGGCTCTGTTCGGCGGCCCCTTTTTCTGCCTGATCCTGGCCAGGGGGCGCAGACCATGACCGCGCCGATGATCGATATCACAGACCTGAACACTGGCTACAAAGGGCTGCCGGTGCTTCGCGGCATCTCGCTCACTGTCCGCGAGGGCGAATTCACGGGCATCCTCGGCCCCAACGGCAGCGGCAAGACGACCCTCATCCGCGCTCTGTCCGGAGTCCTGCCGTGCGTCTCGGGCAGCATCCGCATCGCGGGCCAGGACATCAAGACCCTGCCGGCCAAGGCCCGGGCCCGGCAGTGCGCCACCGTGGCCCAGAAAAACCCCGGCCTGTCCGCAGTGCGCACCCGGTCGCTGGTGCTCATGGGCCGCTACCCGTATGTCTCCTTTCTGGGCGGCTATTCCCGGCATGACCATCTGCGCGCGCGGGAAGCCATGCAGGAGACGAGCTGCCTGCACCTGGGGCAGCGCAGCACCGAGGCCCTGTCCGGCGGCGAATTGCAACGGGTCATCACCGCCAAGGCCCTGGCCCAGGACACCAGGCTGCTGCTGCTGGACGAGGCCGCGTCCAACCTTGACGTGGCCCGGACCATGGATCTCTACGAGCTGCTCAAGGTCAAAAACGCCGCCGGCCTGACCATCCTGACCGTGGCCCACGACCTGAACCTGGCCGCCCTCTATTGCCAGCGCCTTGTCTTTCTGAAAAACGGTTGCGTCGCGGCCGACGGCCCGACCCGCGAAATTTTTACGGCCCAAACCTTGAGTGAGATTTATGAAACACCCCTTGCCGTGGCTGCGCATCCCCTCACCGGGGCTCCCCAGGCTTATCTGGTGCCTCGTGCTTAACCTTTTCCTGTTCCAGCTCCCTGCAAGCGCCCTGGCGGCAATCTCCGTCACCGACGATCAGGGGCGTCAGATCAGTCTGGATGCGCCCGCGAGCCGGATCATCGCCCTTTACGGCGCTTTCAACGAGATCCTGGCCGACCTTGGGCGCGAAGACCTGCTCATCGCCCGCACGGCCGCCGATGACCTGCCTGCGTCCATCCAGGCCAAACCGTCCATCGGCACCCACCTGCGCCCCAATGCGGAACTGATCCTGGGTCTTGCGCCCGATCTGGTCATCCAGCTCGGCGGACGGGGCGAGGCCATGGAGCCGGTGCGCTTTCTGGAAAAACGGGGCCTGAACGTCGCGGTCTTTGATCTTGAAAATTTCGAGCAGCTTTTTTCAGTCATGGAACGTCTGGGCACGCTGACCGCAAGCTCGGACCAGGCCGCCAAGCGCATCGCCTTCATGCGCTCGGAACTTGCGCGCATCGAAGCCGCCGCCCCGCGCCCACGAATCTTCTTCGAGGCGCGCTACCCCACGCTTCTGGCGGCCGGACAGGGTTCCATGGCTTCGGAAATAATAGCCAAGGCCGGCGGGGAAAACTGCGTCGCCGCTCCGGACAAGCTTGTGCGCCTGGGCGAAGAGGAGCTTTTGCGCCTTGATCCCGACATCTACCTTGTCCAGGAGGGGCCCATGAACCCCCGCCCCGTGCCCATGGCCGAGCGCCATCTCTTTCGCACCCTCGCCTGCGTGAAATCCGGCCAGGTCCATGTCGTGGACCAGAAGGTCTTTTCACGGCCCGGTCCGCGCAGCCTGGAGGCCGTGCGCCAACTCGCAACCATCATATCAAACTGGAAAAAGGAGGTCCGACCATGAGCGGCCATCTCTACGGCATCGGCGTCGGCCCCGGAGACCCTGAACTCCTGACCATCAAGGCGGCCAAAGTGCTTGGCCGGGTGGACCTCATCCTGGCGGCGTCCTCGACCAGGAACGACGACTCCCTGGCCCTCGACATCGCGCGCCCCCATGTGAAGCCGGACGCGCGCGTCATCCGCCTGGGCTTTCCCATGAGCCGCGACGAGGGCACCCTGCAGACGGCCTGGGTGGACAACGCCCGCCTGGTCCTCAAAGAGCTTGAAGCGGGGCACGATGCGGCCTTCATAACCCTGGGCGACCCCCTACTCTATTCGACCTTCGCCTACCTGCTGCGCACCCTGCGCGGCCTGGCCCCGGAGCAGGCGGTGACGGTCATCCCCGGCATCACCTCTTTCCAGGCCGTGGCCGCGGCCACGCAGACCGTGCTGGCCGAGAGCGCCCAGAACCTGCTCATCCTGCCCGGCATCCGCGAGGCCGGGGAGCTGCGCAAGAGCCTGGAGGGCGCGGACAACGCCGTCATCCTCAAGGCCTACACCAATTTTTCCGCCATTCGCGAGCAGCTGCGCACTTTTCCGACCCCGACCCATTGCGTTTTCGCGTCAAGAATGGGCATGAAGGAACAGTTCATCACGCGCAGCCTGGACGAGGCCCCGGACAACCCGACCTACCTCTCGCTCATGCTGCTGACCAAAAACGAATCACTTTGAACCAAGGATACGCATATGCCCAAAGCCATCGTCATTGCCGGCACCTCCAGCGGGTGCGGAAAGACCTCCGTCACTCTGGGCCTGATGAAAGCCTTCGCCCGCAAGGGCATGGTGGTGCAGGGCTTCAAGTCCGGGCCTGATTTCATCGATCCCGGCCTGCACCGCATGGCCTCCGGCCTACCCAGCCACAACCTCGACGGCTGGATGCTTTCCGCCGACGAAATCCATCGCATCTTCCGCCGCAACCACGAGGGCTGCGACATTTCCATCATCGAGGGGGCCATGGGTCTCTTCGACGGCATCGGGGCCGTGAGCGAAGAAGGCTCGGCCGCGCAACTGGCCAAAATTCTGGGCGTGCCCGTCATGCTGGTGGTCAACGCGCGCGGCATGGCCCGCTCGGCGGCGGCGCTGGTCAAAGGCTACGCCGAATTCGACCCGGACCTGCGCCTGGACTCCGTGCTCTTCAACATGACCGGCAGCCCCACCCACGGACAGATCCTGGCCCAGGCCATGGAAGGCCGGGGCATAAAGGTTCTGGGCAGCCTGCCGCGCCAGGCCGACCTGCCCCTGCCGTCCCGGCACCTCGGGCTGGTCACCGCCGAAGATCTGGACCGCCGCGAGGAGCGTCTGAACGTTCTGGCCGACTGGGTCGAGGCCTCCATCGACCTGGACGCCCTGCTGGAAGCCTTGCCCGAATACTCCCTGCCATCGCTCAGCGACGGCGGGGTCAAGATGCCGGAAATCCGCATCGGCTACGCCCGCGACCGCGCCTTTTGCTTCTACTACGAGGAAAACCTGCGCATGCTGCGTCAGGCCGGAGCCGAACTGGTGCCCTTCTCCCCCTTGCACGACACAAACCTGCCCCCGGCCCTCAAAGGCCTCTATCTGGGCGGAGGCTACCCGGAACTGCACGCGGCTGAGCTGGCCGCCAACACGGTCATGCTCGGCAAGATCCGCGACTTCTGCCAAAGCGGCAAGCCGGTCTACGCCGAATGCGGCGGCTTCATGTACCTGATGCGCTCGCTGCGCACTCGAGCCGGGCAGGAGCACGCCATGGCCGGAGTGTTTGATTTCTCCTGCGCCATGGAAGGCCGCCATCAGGCCCTGGGATACCGCGAAGTGAAGCTCGTCGCCCCCTCCCCCCTGGGCGCTCCCGACGCGCAGGCCAGAGGGCACGAATTCCATTATTCGAAAATGACCGGCAACGACCCGGCCGCCGCCCAGGTCTACGAGGTCCATGACCGCTGCGGAAAAACGAATGCCGGAGGCGGCTACCTGAAGGGCAACTGCCTTGGATCGTACGTGCACCTGCATTTCGGCTCCAATCCGCACATGGCCGCCCATTTCGCCGGAGCCTGCGGGGCATGACCCTGCGTCATGGCTTCACCACGGGCACGGCGGCTGCCGCCGCCGCCAAGGCCGCGACGCTGCGCCTGCTCACGGGCCGCGCCCAGGACTGCGTGGACGTGCCGCTGCCCGTGGGCCAACGCATGACCATCACCATCCTTGAGAGCCGGGTCGACGGTGAAGGCATCATGGCCGCCGTGGTCAAGGACGGCGGCGACGACCCGGACGTTACCCACCGCGCCGTGATCCGGGCGCGGGTGCGACGCGGCGCGGAGGATGGCGTCATTTTGCGCGGCGGGCCCGGCGTAGGCGTCGTGACCCGGCCCGGCCTGCCCGTTCCCGTCGGCATGCCCGCCATCAATCCCGTGCCCCGCCAGCAGATCACGCTGGCGGTGACCGAGGCCATGGCCGCTGCCTGCGGCATGAACGAAAAAGTGAGTCTGGAAGTGGAAATCAGCGTGGATCGCGGGGAGGAACTGGCCCAAAAAACCTTCAATCCGCGCCTGGGCATTGTCGGCGGCATCTCCATCCTCGGCACCCGGGGCACGGTCAAGCCCTTCAGCAACGCGGCCTACCAGGCCACCATCCGGCAGTGCCTGGATGTCATGCAGGCCTGCGAAGTGCGCACCCCCTGCTTGACCACGGGCGGACGCAGCGAACGTTTTCTGCGTCAGGCCCGCCCCCGGACGCCGGAAACCGCGTGCGTGCAGGTGGCCGATTTTTTTGCCTACAGCATGAAGGAAGTCGGGCGGCGCGGCTTTGATTCCGTGCTCTGGGGCGTCTTTTTCGGCAAGCTGGTCAAGCAGGCCCAGGGACACCGCTACACCCACGCCCGCAGCGCGGAGCTGGACCTGACCATCCTGGCCGAATGGTGCGAGGATTGCGGCTTCGACCGCCAGGTCTGCCGTGAGGTCGCCGGCGGCAACACGGCCATGCAGGCCCTGGAGCTTCTGGCTCCCCTGCCGCAAAGCGCAGCCCTCTTCGCCCTGCTCACGGACAAGGCCGCCACCGCCGCCCGCCTCTTTTGCGGCCGGGAGGTGAATGTAGGCTACATGCTTTTCGATTTTTCCGGCCAGATCCTGCACCAGACCTCGGAGGCCGCATGATTCATGTTCTGGGCCTTGGACTGTGCCCGGCCCATCGTTCCCCGCAGATGCTGAACCTCATCCGCTCGGCGGATCTGGTCGCCGGCGGAAAACGGCTCCTCGACGAACTGGGTATCGAAGAGGGCAGACGCCTGCCCCTTGGGCCTCTGGAGGAATTCGCGACCCGCATCCAAAGCCGCGCAGAGGACGCCCTCGTCTGCGTCCTGGCCGACGGCGACCCCCTGCTCTACGGTATCGGAGCGAGCCTGCTGCGCTTCTTCGCCCCACGCGAACTGACCTTTCACCCCAACGTCTCGGCCCTGCAAGCCGCCTGCGCCCGTTTCGGGCTGCCCTGGCACGAGTGCCGCACCCTGTCCCTGCATGGCCGCGACGATCAGACCCCGCTCTTCGCCGCCCTGACCCACGGCAGCCTGGCGGCCCTGTACACGGACCACCGCCACAGCCCGGACGCCATAGCCCGGCTGCTGCTTGAGCGCGGCGTGACCGGCTGGCGCATGCACGTGGCCGAGGCCCTTGGAGGCCCGGAAGAACAGCTGACCACCATCGATCTGGCGGAGGCCGCGCAGCGCTCGTGGCACACGCTGAACATCGTTCTCCTGGAACGCGCCACGGCACCAGCGCTTGCCCTGGAATTGGGCCTGGACGAGAACGCCCTGACCCACGACGATGGCCTCATGAGCAAGCAGCCGGTCCGGGCCTTCGCACTTTCCCTGCTGCGCCTGCCCCCGGACGCGACCCTGTGGGACCTGGGCGCTGGCAGCGGGGCCGTCAGCCTGGAGGCCGCGCGGCTCCTCGGTAGAGGGCGGGTCGTGGCAGTGGAGCGCCGGGCCGAGCGCGTGCGGCATATAAAGGAGAATGTCGAGCGCACCGGGGCGTGGCTCACGGAGGTGGTGCAGGCTCCGCTGGAGGAGTTTCTAGCGGATGGGAGGTTTACTCCCCCAACCCACATCTTTCTTGGCGGCGGGGCCTCTGAGCCGGTGCTTTCCCGGTGCGCCGACCTGCTCTCCCCCGGCGGGCGGCTGGTGGCGGCTGCCGTGCTCCTTTCCACCCTGGAAACCGCCCGAGCCGTCTTCAGCCGACGGGGCTGGCCGCTGACCGTGCATCAGCTCATGCACCACGCAAGCTCGCCCCTGGGCGGAGACCTGCGTCTGGTGCCTTCCAATCCCGTCTTTCTGCTCGAAACCCAAAAACCTTCAAGCGAAACATGAACAATTCTTCGCAGGTGTATTTTATCGGCGCAGGCCCCGGCGATCCGGAGCTGATCACGGTGCGCGGCCGGGACCTCGTGGCCCGGGCGGATCTGGTGCTGTATGCCGGATCCCTGGTGCCCGCCAAGGTGGTGTCGTGCGCCAAGCCTGGAGCCGTGATCGCGGATTCGGCGGGCATGAGCCTTGATGCGACCCACGCCCTGATGCTCGAAACGGTGCGAGGGGGCGGACTGGTGGCCCGGGTGCACACCGGAGATCCGTCTCTGTTCGGCTCCGTGCGCGAGCAGATCGCCCTCCTGGAGCGGGACGGCGTAAGCTGGGAAATAATTCCCGGAGTGACCGCCGCCTTTGCGGCGGCGGCCAGGGCCGGAGTGTCCTTCACCGTGCCCGAGACCACCCAGAGCCTCGTCATCACCCGGCTGCACGGCCGCACGCCGGTCCCGGAATCCGAGCGTCTGAGCGTCCTTGCGCGGCACGGCTCGTCCGTGGCCGTGTACCTTTCCGCGGACAAGGTCGGGGAACTGGCCCGCGAATTGCGCCTGGCCGGATCGCCGGAGGGCACGGTCATCGTCATCGGCCACAAGGTCGGTCATCCGCAGGAGAAAATCGTCCGCACCACCCTGGCGGAGCTGGAACAAAGCGTGCTGGCGGCCAACATCACCCGCCAGGCCGTGTTTCTGATCCTGCCCGGCGAGTCCGCGCCACAGATCCAGTCCCGGCTCTACGCCGCCTCCTTCGGACACGGGTTCCGCGAGGCCGAGCGCCCGCAGACCTGGCCGCGCCTGGCCATCTACGCCATGACACGCCAGGGCCTTGGCCTAGCCAGGCGCATCGCGGCCATGGCCCCGGCCGACCTGTTCGCCACCAGCCGTTTGGCCGAGGGCGAGGTGCGCGGCTTTGAACGCATCGCCGACCAGGTCCGCGCCAATTTCCCCCTCTACCACGCCCATGTCTTTGTCGCCGCCACGGGGATCGTGGTGCGCAGCATCGCGCCCCTGCTGCACTCCAAGACCACGGATCCGGCGGTGGTCGTCTGCGATCAGAACGGAGAGCATGTCGTGAGCCTGCTGTCAGGCCATCTCGGCGGGGCCAACGATCTGGCCCGACGCATCGCCGACCATGTCGGAGGCCGCGCCGTCATCACCACGGCCACGGACACAGCCGGAAAACCCGCCATCGACACCCTGGCCCAAAACCGGGACTGCGCCATCGCCGATCCGTCGCGCATCGCGCAGGTGAACAGAATTCTGGCCGAAGGCGGACGGGTCACGGTGCGCGACCCGGACAATCTGCTGGATCTGCGCGGTGACGAGGGCATGGAGGATTTTTTTGAAATGGTGGACGATCCGCAGGCGCAGGTGACGGTCAGTTGGAAAGCCGAAGCGGCTCCGGGCCTGCTCCTGCACCCACGCTGCCTCTGCGTCGGCATCGGATGCCGCCGGGGCGTATCCCGGGAGGAAATACAGGCGGCCCTGGAACAGGTCATGGCACGGCACAACCTGGCGCGTGGCAGCCTGGCCGCCTTGGCCAGCGTCGAACTGAAGCGGGATGAAGCCGGTCTGCTGGACGCGGCCAAAAACCTGGGACTGCCTGTGGAATTTTTCGCAGCGTCTGAATTGAATGAAACGCAGGTCCCCAACCCCTCGGAGCGGGTACGGGAAAAAATAGGAGCGGGAAGCGTATGCGAAGCGGCGAGCGTGCAGGCGGCCTTGAAAAGAAGCCCCAGGGCGCGGCTGATCGCGCCCAAGACGATAATCGGAAACGTGACGGTGGCCATATGCATGGCCGGCTGAGCGTGATCGGCCTCGGACCCGGCAGCACGGCGCTGCTCGCCCCCATGGCCCAATCCTGTCTGGCTCACGCCGGGGCCGTGGTCGGGTATGACCGCTATATGGAACTGGTTGATCCCGACCTGCTCCACGGCAAAACCCTTTTTTCAAGTCCCATGAAAAAAGAAATGGAACGCACGGCCAAGGCCGTGGAATTCGCCCTGGCCGGACTGGACACGGTGGTGGTCTCCTCCGGAGACAGCGGCATCTACGGCATGGCGGGGCTTGTCCTTGAATATCTGGAACGCGAGGGACTGCTGGACGCCATCGATCTCGAGATAGTGCCGGGCATCCCGGCCCTGTGCGCGGCGGCGGCCCTGCTCGGCGCGCCGCTCATGCACGACTTCGCCTCCATCTCCCTGTCCGACCTTTTGACCCCGCTGCCGACCATCATGAAGCGGATTCGCTGCGCGGTGGAGGGCGATTTCGTCATCGTTCTGTACAACCCCAAATCCCGCAAACGCGACTCCTACCTGGGACAGGCCCTGACCATGGCGGCCGAGCATCGCGGATCGGACACGCCGGTCGGCTTCGTGCGCAACGCCTACCGCCCGGATCAGGACGTGCGCGTCGCGACCCTTGGCAGTTGCGACCCCGAGTGGGCCGACATGCTGACCACCGTGGTCATCGGCAACAGCGCAAGCCGTTTGGCCGGAGATAAAATTCTCACGCCGCGCGGCTATTTCGAAAAATACGGGTAGCGCCTCATCAGGCCTTGCGAAAGGCCGGTTTAGGATTCCGCGGACACTCGCAGCAGATCCCCTTTGAGCATCCACAGCACCGTGGCCGCCAGGCGATCCTCGCAGGTGCTCTTTTGGCGCAGGGCCATCCATGAGAGCGGATGCCGGGCCCAGACCAGCACCTTGCGCATCAACTCAAGGTCGATCCGGGCTTCGATGCCCGCATAGACCACCGGAAAATCCTGCCCCCGATACACGGCCCTCCCCAGCTCCGTGACCTCCAGCACATTCCCTTCCGCCAGACGCCGCGACGGATATCCGGCAAAAAGCCGTTCGTAGCGCATGGCCAGCGGATGACGGCATTCGCCCTCGCCCGGCTTGGGCGCGGGCGCTGCCGCCAGACGCTCCCACAATTCCAGATAGCGCCCAATGACCACGGACCAGTCGAACCCCTGTGCATGTTCGCGGGCCGCCCGGCCCATTTCCTCACGCACGCTTTTTTGCAGCAAAACCCGCAGTTGTCCGGCCAGCTCACTCACATCCACGGCCACATCCTGGGCCAGCCACAAGTGATAGGCGCTGTCGTAGAGAAGCGGCGCCAGGAGCGAAACATCGTCCACCTCGCCGCTGTCCAGGGTGGGGACCAGAAATCCCGTGCGCCCGTGTAGGACGAGATCGCGGTATCCGTCGTAATCCGAAGCGATGACGGGCTTTGCGGCGGCGGCCGCTTCCAGGACCGTCAGCCCGAAAGTCTCCTGCGGGTTGTCGGCCAGGGACACGACCACGTCGGCGCGGTGCAGCAAGGCCGTCCTGGTCGCATCGTCGGGACAGCGCACGAGAACAAGTTCAAGCCCGATGTTGGCCGCCAGGTTGGTCAGGGTGTGCGGCAGGGATGCGCCTTCGTCAGGGCTCCCGGCCAGAACCAGGCAGACCCCGCCCAGGTCAAGTCCGCCCTGACACAAGCGCTGGAAGGCCCGCAGCAGAGGCAGAAGATCCATCTTGGAATACGGGCTGATGCGCCCCGGCACCAAAAAGACGGTCTTCGTGGCCGGAACCGCAGGCGCGCCCTCCTGCGTGGAAACATCGAAGTCCCGGCACCGGATGCCCAGCGGCACGACGGCCACCTGCGCAGCCGGAGCGTGGAACGTCTCGGCCAGGGCGGCCAATTCTTCCCGCACCACATCGGCGCCGGCCCTGGAAGTGGCCACGACGCAATCCCGTGCCGTCACTCCGGTCCAGACATGCTGGGCAAAGGACTGCCCGTAACGTGCATAGGACAGGGAATGGGTCACTCCGGTGATGGGAAAGACGTTGGCGGCCAGCCGGTTCCTGAGCGCGGCCAGAAAGCCCTGGGCGGTCAGGCAGTCGGAGAGGTGGAAGGCGTGGTAGGAGTTCGCGGCCAGGTGTTCGGCCAGGGCGGTGCGCGGCAGGATGCGCACCTTGGCGGCGACCTGCGGACAGACCGTGTTCACAAAGGCTTGGAGCGCCTTGCCGCTGTTCCGGTCCGGCAGGAAAAAATGATATTCGCGGAACGGATCGGCCCCCAGCAAGGCCTGCAGAAAGCCGCAATTGGCGACCTTGCGCCCGATAACCGGGCCGCCTTCGACAAACGGATCAAGAGTGCCCCAGATCGGGCCGGATTGTTGCGCCATGCCCGCGTCAAGCAATATCCGGGCCTGATTTCAAAACCCCGACGATCAACCCCGATCCCGTGCGCCCTTCCAGGGCACGGAACAAAACTCAAGTCCACAGGGAGCTTACAGGCAACGGCCAGCTTGGCAATAAACTTGCTATACCCCTGCATAACGTCAACTTTTCGTTGTCCTGGAGGACTTCATGAATACCCCGACCCGCCCATGCCTGGGCCTGGCCTTGAACCCCAAGCTGGCGACCGAGCTCCAAGCCCACCTGCCTCGAACGGCCGTTCTCGAGAACCGCCAGCTCGGTTCGACCCAGGAATTCATGGCGGACAGAACCCAGGGTGGACTTGTCTTTGTCGCCGCATCGACGTGGAAGGAACTGAATCCCGCGGACCGCGAGAGCCTGACCGCGCACCAGTCGTGGCAGTTCCTACTCATCGCCGAACCCCATGACCAGGACGCGCTGGAATACATGGCCTCTGGTTCTTTCCTGACGCTCATGACCTGTCCCCTGGACGAGGAAAAAATTGCCCGCGCCCTGCGCCAGGCGGAAGAAGTGTCCAGCATGTATCAGGATATCTTTCTCATGGCCCGGGAAATCAGTCTCGAACGCGAGCTTCTGGCCCGCAAGAACGAGCAGCTGGCCTTCTTCAACCAACTTCTGACCAAGGCCAGCCAGACCCTGGACCCGGCGGTCATTCTCTCCAACTGCGCCGGGGATCTGGCGCTTCTGCTCGAAGTCAGCGCCGTTCTTGGCGTGTTCTGGGCCGAGAACGAGGGCCTGACAGAGGCCGAGCTGTTCCTTCCGGAAAATCTGCCCCCCGTCCGTCAGGGGGAATGGACCAACCACCTCCTGAGCGTGGCCGCCCGCCTGGGCAAGAACGAGGTGCGCGGCTATCAGGTCACCGTGTTGCAGGGCATCGAAGGCGACCAGGAAAGCACGCCCGAACTCGAACAGCTCATCACCCTGCCATTCTCTTTGGGCGAAGAGCCCTTCGGAGCCCTGATCATCTGTTCGCGTGAAGCCTCCGCCCTGGGCGCGGACCGTCTGCGCGTGCTCTCCTCCGCCGCCAACCACCTGGCCCTGGCCCTGCGCAACAGCCTGGAATTCCGCAAAACCAAGGCTCGCGCCGACCACGACGGCCTGACCCGCATCTCCAATCGTCATCATTTTGACACCAGACTGCGCGAGGAAATGAAACGCCATCAGCGCCACCAGGACGAACTGAGCCTGATGATGATCGATCTCGATTACTTCAAATCCGTGAACGACACCTACGGGCATCAGGCCGGAGACTTGGTGCTGCAGGAGGTGGGCAAGATTTTGAACAGCACCCTGCGCGAGTCCGATTTTCCCGCCCGCTTCGGCGGAGAGGAGTTCGTGGTCATCCTGCCCCAGACCCGCGAGGATCAGGCCTGGATACTGGCGGAACGGCTACGCGACCGGATCGGCCAGACCGTTTTCCGTTTCCAGAAGAAACGTTTCCGGGTCACCGCCTCCATCGGCATCGCCGGTCTGAAGCCCGGCGCGCTGACCCCGCCGGAATGCCTGCTCCACAACGCGGATCAGGCCCTTTATCTGGCCAAGAACAGCGGGCGCAACATGGTCTGCTGTTCGGCCATAGAAGAGGCCGTCAATTAGCAGGGCGCCTGCGCCGTGCGAAAAATGACCGCATGGGTGCCGCCCATGCGGTCATTTTTATTTCCGATGCGCCCCGGTCACCGCAACACCCCGGGCAGCCAGGTGGAAATGGCCGGAAGATAGGTGACCAGCAAAAGACACAGGAAGAGCAGGATCAGGAAAGGGGCCACGGCCCGCGCGATATACGTCAGGGGTCTCTTGGTGATGCCCATGGCCACGAACAGGTTCAGGCCGAAGGGAAAGGTCAGAAAGCCGATCTCCACGTTGACGATCATCATGATGCCCCAGGCCACGGGATCGATGCCGAAGTGGGCCAGCATGGGCAGAAAGATGGGGGTCAGAACCAGGATGGAGGTCACGATGTCCATGACGCAGCCGACCGCGAGCAGCAGGAGGTTGACCAGCAGGAGGAAGACGTACTTGTTGCCAATATGCGCGGCGATGAACTCGGCGGCCTGTACGGGGAGCTGCTCGCGCGTCAACAGCCAGATGAAGGGCATGGCGCAGGCGATGATGAAGAGCAGGGCCGAGGACAGCACGGCGCTCTTGGTCAGAATGACCCGGAGCTTTTCCCAGGTCAGGGACCTGTAGATGAAGGTCTCCACCAGCAGGGCGTAGACCACGGACACCCCCGCCGCCTCGGTGGGCGTGAAGATGCCGGAATAGATGCCGCCAAGCACGATAATCGGCATGGCCAGGCCCCAGGACGCGCGTCCCAGGATGCGCAGGGTCTCGCCTAACGAGTGGGACGAGGTCGCGCCCCAGTTGAAGCGCCTGGCCATGTACACGGCAAAGGCCCCGAAAATGACCACCCGCACCACGCCCGGCACGATGCCGGCCATGAACATGTCGCTGACCGAGGTGTTGCCGACCAGGGAATAGAGGACCATGGGAATGGATGGAGGAATGAGAATCCCTAAGGTCCCGGCGCTGGTGATGAGGCCGATGCTGAATCTCTCGGAGTAGCCGGAGCGGATCAGGGCCGGGATCATGATGCTGCCCACGGCGATGACCGTGGCCGGGCTCGACCCGGAAATGGCCGCGAAGAACATGCAGGTCAGAATCCCGGCCAGGGCCAGGCCGCCACGGAATCGTCCGACGCAGGCGTCCATGGACTGGACCAGATAATGGGCGATGCGCCCCTCGGCCATGATGTTTCCGGCGAGGATGAAAAAAGGGATGGACAGCAGCAGAAAATTGTCCAGACCGCGAAAAAGCTGCTGCACCAGCGCGGTCAGGGGTACATTCAAGAAGAATGTCACGGCTCCGGCCGTGGTGGCCAGGACGACGATGGAAATGGGCGTGGAGAGCAGCAGCAGTCCCAAAAAGGCGCACGCGATGAACCATACCATCAGTCAAGCTCCTGCGCGGGCGCGACCATGACGCGGACCTGCTCCCAGGCCCGGAACAGAAAACGAAAGGCGATGGTCGCCCCGAAGACGGGGATGGGCAGATAGGCCACCCACATGGGCATGCCCAGCGAAGCGGTGGTCATGCCGTAGCGGGCCAGGAGCGCGGTCTGTTCCCATCCATACCAGGCGATGACCAGCATCACCGCCGCGCTCAAAAGGTTGGCCAGGGCCCGCAAGGCCGCGGCCACGCGCGGCGGAGCGTACTGGGTCACGGCCTCCATGGAGAAATGCGCCCCGTATTTGACCGCCATGCCCGCTCCGGCAAAGGTCACGAAGACGAGCAGATACCGGCTGCCCTCGTCAAACCAGTCAAAGGTCATGCCCAGGAAATAGCGGGTAAAGACCTGGATGGTGGTGCCTACGGCCAAGAGCAGGAGCAACCCGCCCACGGCCAGTTCCTCGATGTGCCCGAGGGTGCGCAGAAAATTCTTCATCGTTCTCTCAAAAACGGCAGGGCTGGCGGGCCCTGCCGTTCTGTTTCAGGCATGAGTTGCTGCATCGATTCCACCTGCGTCGCGGCAGCCGCGAACAGGGCCTACTTGCTGTACTGGTTCACCTTTTCGACGATCATGTCATAGTAGCGCTTGCCAGCGTACTTCCCTAACTTGGGATCGTCTGGAATGACGCCGACCTGGTCCGCGAATTTTTCGTGCACGGGCAGCACGGCCTCGTGAAAGGCCTGGCGCTCTTCGGGGGTCAGGTCCGCGATGGTGGCCCCGAATTTTTCGACAGCCAGTTTTTCAAGCTCGTTGCGCATGGTGGTGTTTTCGGTGCGGTTGATGTCCTCGGCGATCTTGGCGGCATCCAGAAAGATCCGCTGCTGCTCCGGGGTCAGACTCTCCCAGACCGGACGGCTGACCATCTTGTACAGACAGGTCAGGGAGTGCGAGGAACGGGTCAGGTACTTGGCCACTTCCGTGAATTTCATCATGACCGAAGTGGGAATGGGATTCTCCTGCATGTCCACCGCGCCCTGCTGCAGGGCCGTGTACAATTCCGGGAAGGGAATGCCCACGGGATTGGCGCCCAGCGCCCGAAAACTCTCCAGGAACACGGGCGAGTCCATGACCCGCACGCGCACGCCCTTCATCTGCTCCGGCGTGGTGATGGTCCTGTCGCGCACGCCGAAGTCGCGCATCTCGTTCTCGGCGTAGCCGATGGGGATGAGTCCCATGCCGGGCATCAGCGCGTCCATGACCGTCTTGAACTCCTCGTCGGCCAGCACCTTGTAGGCGACGTCCTTGCTCGGAAAGAGAAAGAAGAGGTCCAGGAGGCCCACCTGCGGGATGAGGTTGGACATGACCGCCGTGGTGCAGTCCATCATGTCCAGGGTGCCGAACTGGACCTGCTCCAGCATGGAGCGCTCGTTGCCGAGCTGCCCCAGGGGAAAGACCTCGATCTTGATCTCGCCGCCGGTCTCCTTTTCCACATGCTCGGCAAAGGCCAGAGCCGCCTTGTGCATGGGAAAATCCTTGTTCTCGATCTTGGTGGGCGCGATATGGCCGAACTTGAGAACCCGAGAGGCCTGGGCCGGCGAGGCGCAGAACATGATCAGGGCCAGAAAGATCACCATCGAAACATTCACTTTCATCGATTCCTCCGCAGGTTACTCGCACGCAGCGCTGAGCCAGACTGCAACCATCTGTTTTTGTTAAACTTACACAACAAGATATACAAAGCATAAACAATTATCGATCAGACGGACGCTTTGCAACCCTTTTCTGTCCATGGCCGGGACACACGCGGCCACGCCATGCCCCGCATTGACTTCAGCCCCCCACCCTCCTACTGATTTTGTCCTTTCCAAGCCCGCTTTGCGCCATCACGCCGCAAAGCATCGACACCTACGGAGCCTTCATGCCTCTGCCACCTTTCCTTGCCGCCGCCCTGGCCCGCGCCCTGCCCGTGCACCGCATCCATCTCGATCCCGTGCGGACGCGCATTTTCGCCCTGGACGCCAGCATCTACCAACCACGCGCCAAGGCCGTCATCGATCTTGAGAATGAATCCGAGATCATCGATCTGCTGGCGGCGCTGCGCGCACACGGCGGCGGCGTGACCTTTCGCGGCGCGGGCACGAGCCTCAACGGCCAGGCCACGGGCGAAAGCATCGTGGCCCGCATCCGGGGAGACGCCTGGCGAAAACATGAAGTATCGGATGAGGGATTGACTGTCCGCCTGGGTTGCGGCCTGACCGGCGGCGAAGCCGATGCGCTCCTGGCCCCGTACGGGCGGCGCATCGGACCCGACCCCGCTTCGGCGGCAGCCGCGTCCATCGGCGGCATGGTCGCCAACAACGCCGCCGGCATGTGCTGCACCGTGGACCAGAACACCTTCGCCACCATGCGCCACATGCGCCTCATCCTTGCCGACGGCACGATTCTGGACACCGCAGACCCGCGCAGCGTGGCCGCGTTTCGCCTCAGCCATGCCCGCGTGCTGGAGCGCCTTTCGACCCTGCGCCGCCAAATCATGGCCGATTCCCCGCTGGTGGAACGCATCCGGCGCAAATACTCCATCAAGAACACCACCGGCTACAGCGTGAACGCGCTGACCGAATTCGACGACCCCCTCGACATCCTGACGCATCTGATGATCGGCTCCGAAGGGACCCTGGGCTTTGTCAGCTCCGTGACCCTGACCACGGTGCCGGTTCATCCCCTGCGGGCCACGGCGCTCGTGATCTTTCCCAGCCTTGACGCGGCGGCGCGGGCGGTCATGGCCCTGCGCGGAGGGTGTCCGGTGCAGGCAGCGGAGCTGCTGGACCGCACCTCCATCCGGGCCGTGGAAAACCTGCCCTCCGCCCCGCCGGTGCTGCGCGAGCTGGGCGGAGAGGCCTGCGCCGTGCTCATGGAGACCAGGGCCGACGACCCGCAAACCCTGACCCGCAACACCGAGGCCATCATTTCGGCCCTGGACGGCATCGAACAGGTCGTGTCCCCCCGCTTCACCACGGACGCGGCCGAATGTGAGCGCCTGTGGAGCGTGCGGCGCGGACTATTTTCCGCCGTGACCAGCTTCCGCGCCGCCGACGAATTCGTCATCACCGAGGACATCAACATCCCGGTGGAGCGTCTGGCCGAGGGCTGCGTCGCCTTCCAGCGCCTGTTCGCGCGCCACGGCTACGATGCCGGAATCATGGGGCACGCCTTTCACGGCAATTTTCACTTCACCCTGCCCACGCGCATCAGCGATCCCAAGGAACTGAAACGCCTGCACGGGTTCCTGGACGACCTGGCCGAAGTCATCACCCGCGACTTCGACGGATCGCTCAAGGCCGAACACGGCACGGGCAGGGCCATCGCGCCCTATGTGCGCCAGGAATGGGGCGACACGGTCTACGCCGCCATGCGCGAGATCAAAACCCTGCTCGACCCGCAGGGGATATTGAACCCCGGCGTCATGTTCAATGAGGACCCGCATGAGCATCTGCGCGGTCTGAAACTGCCCCAGACCAGCCATCCCAAGATCGACATGTGCGTGGACTGCGGATTCTGCGAGCCGGTCTGCCCCTCGCGGCACATCGCCTTCACTCCGCGCCAGCGCATCGCGGCCTGGCGGGAAATCGCCCGTCTGGACCAGGAAGGACGGCATGCGGAAGCAAGCGCGTGGCGCGCCGCCTTCACCGAGCTTGGCGAATCGACCTGCGCCACGGACGGACTGTGCACCACCCGCTGTCCCCTGGCCATCGATGTGGCCTCCTTCATCCGCGACCTGCGTCATGTCGGGAACACGCCCGGCACGCGCGCGGTGGCCGGCATCGTGGCTTCGAACTTCGCGGCGTCGACAGCCATGGTTCGCGGCGTGCTGCGCGCGGCCGATCTTGGGCATCAGGGCCTGGGCGCGGACACGATGGAGGCCGCAAGCCGCATCCTGACCCGCATGAGCGGCCAGCGCCTGCCCCTCTGGCACAAAGCCCTGCCCAGGGCCGCCTCGACGCTGCGCGAAATGCCGCACCCAGGCGACGAACGCGATATCGTCGTCTATCTGCCTTCCTGCGCCACGCGGACCATGGGCGACACCAGAGGCGACCGCCGGGAGCCCCTGCCCGAGGTCACGGTGCGACTTTTGGAGCGGGCCGGATTCACCGTGCGCATTCCGAAGAACGTGGACGAACTCTGCTGCGGCAAGGCCTTTGAAACCAAGGGACTCCACGACCAGGCCCGGGCCAAGATCCTGGAAATGGAAAAGGCGCTGCGCAAGGCCTCCGATAACGGCCGCCACCCCATCCTGTGCGACACGAGCCCGTGCCTGGCGCGCATGAAAAAGGAAATCCCGGGTCTGCCCCTTTTTGAACCCATTGAATTCGCAAGCGCTTTCCTGCTGCCCCGGCTGCGCTTCACCCCGGTGGACCGCCGCATCGCCCTGCATCCGACCTGCTCCACCCGCATCCTGGGCCTGACCGACGCGTTCATGGATCTGGCGCGCCATCTGGCCGCGGACGTGGTCCTGCCCACGGGCATCCTGTGCTGCGGCTTCTCCGGCGACAAGGGCTTCCATCGTCCGGAACTCAACGCCTCGGCCCTGGCCGGATTGGCGCGGCAGGTGAGCGGGTGCCGCGAAGGATACTCCACCTCGCGGACCTGCGAGATCGGCCTCAGCCTGCACGGCGGCATCCCCTACGCCAGCATCCTCTATCTGCTGGAGGAATGCTCCAGGCCTGACAAATGAAAAGCAATCACGGCGCACGCGCCGAACAATCCTTTCACCGTGTTCCATCACAAGGCGATTCCATGAAAAAGCACGCCAGGCTCCTTCTTGCGGCCATGTCCTTCTTGCTTCTCCTTCAAACCGGGTGCGGCCCGCGCCAAAAACAGCAGGACCCGCACGCCGGCGCCGCCGTGGTCAGGGAACTCGTCAAAAGCACAGCAAGCTGGGACGGCAGCAAACTGCCCTCCTATCCGCAGGGCCAGCCCGAGATCACCATCCTGCGCATCTCCATCCCGGCCGGAACCCGTCTCAAGACCCACTCCCACCCGGTCATAAACGCCGGCGTGCTGCTCAGCGGACAACTCACCGTGGTGGCGGAGAATGGAAAAACCCTGCGCCTCAACGCCGGCGACCCCATCGTCGAACTGGTCGGCACCGCGCATTACGGCGTGAACGAAGGAGATGAGCCGGCGGAAATCATCGTCTTCTACGCAGGCACCGACGGCGCGCCGATCACGATTTCCGAAACCAGATGACGGCGTGCTCGCATCCGGCCACCCATTCCCAGGCCGGATGCGAGCACCCCGCAAGCCGCGCCCGAAACGATCTTTTCCTTCCAAAATAGCTCCTCGTACATTTTTCGCGGGACTTTTCCTGAAATCATGCTTAACAGTGAACATGATTCCCGCTCAATCTCCGAGGACCCGCGACATGGCCCCTGAAAACCCAACTTCAGATAATCTGTCCGCCTTGATGGCGATGCTGGCGCACAAGGATGGGCTGATCCGCAAGAAAGGCCGGATCGGCTTGGAGGCCTTGGGAGAACCGGCGGTGGCGCCGCTCTGCGAGGCCCTGCTCACGGCCAAGGACCGCCACGTGCGCTGGGGCGCGGCCAAGGCTCTGGGAACGCTGCGCGACCCGAGATCCGCCCCGGCCCTGGTCGAAGCCCTTGAGGACCGCGATTCCGACGTGGCCTGGCTCGCGGCCGTGGCCCTGGAAAACATGGGACAGGAAGCATGGCGTCCCGTGTTGCAGGGCCTGATTGATCGCGGCGTCGACTCGGTGGCCATGCGCGAGGGCGCGCACCATGTTTTTTCCAAACAGAAAGCTCCCGGATTCGACGACCTGCTCGACACGCTGCGTGAGGCGCTGGAATTCGGCGAACTGACCGAAGCCGGCGGAATCGCCGCCTCGGAAATGCTCAGGCGTTTGCGGGACGCGGCGGACGCAGACGATTGGGGCAATCTCCCCAATGAAAATGGGTGAAAACACCCAAATATCTTCCAAAGGTAGTGCGGAGGAAGACTTTTTATTTTTCAACCTATTGAAATAAAAGACCGTTAATCAACAGGCTGCGCTGGCATGCATCCTGCGTAAATGCCGCCAAATGAATTCACCCAGGAGGACGTATGGGAGCAACCCCAGAGGTTTTGGAAAAGTTTCGGAAAAAAGCGGAAATCGTCTCGGCCATTGTCTCGGAAGTGGACTCCATGGCTCAGGCCATCGCCTATACTGTCGATCTGTGCGCCCAGAAGGAAGCCTGTCAACTGCTCATGAGCGGCTGTGAGGAATCCCTGTCGGACAAGGGCAAGGATCTGTGCGAACTCAAGGAATGGGGCAAGATCATCTGCGCCCCGGCCCTGGGCGAGGCGGACATGGCCGAGCTGGTCAAGCAGGCCGCGAGCCGTGAAATCTCCGTCATCAAGGATGGAATGCGCAGCCATCTGGCCGGCATCGACATCGGATTCACGGTCGCCGACTACGGCATCGCCGAAACCGGCAGCCTGGTCATCGATTCCGCCAGCGAGGAATTGCGTCTGGCCACCATGATCAGCGAAATCCACGTCGCGGTCATTCCCAAATCCCGTATTCGGGCCACGGCCGAGGATCTGTATGATGAAATCAAGGGCTTTCAGAGCCGCAAGCCCAACTACCTGGCTTTCATCACCGGCGCGAGCCGCACGGCCGATATCGAACGCGTTCTGGCCCTGGGCGTGCATGGGCCCCTGGAACTGCACATCCTGATTCTGGAGGACAAATAATGCAGAAGGCCAAAAATCTTTCCGAATACAACGACGAACTGCGCGAAGCTCTGGACAACACCTTCCTGCGCGGAGCCATGGACAAATTCGCCACGGCCTACCCCGTGGGCCGGGCCAACGCCTTCCGCGAATACGACGTCGAGGCACTGATCCAGGAAGTGGTCAAGGCCAAGGACGCAGGGCTGACCCGTCTGGACCAGCTCTACACGGAATTCAAGGCCAAGGCCGAGGCCAACGGCGTGAAGGTCCACTGGGCCAAGGACGGCGACGAGGCCAACGAGATCGTGGCCCGCATCGCCGCCGAGAACAAGTGCAAGATGATCGTCAAGTCCAAGTCCATGACGGCCGAGGAGACCCTCCTGAACCACCGCCTGGAAAAAGACGGACTGGAAGTGGTCGAAACGGATTTGGGCGAATGGATCATCCAGCTCCGGCACGAAGGTCCCAGCCACATGGTCATGCCGGCCATCCACCTGTCCCGCTATCAGGTCGCCGAGCTTTTCTCCCAGGTCACCAACCAGGATCAGTCCTCGGACATCCAGCGCCTGGTCAAGGTCGCCCGTCGTGAGCTGCGCGCCAAGTACGCCCAGGCGGACATGGGCGTCAGCGGCGTCAATTTCGCCATCGCCGAGACCGGCACCATCGGCCTCATGACCAACGAGGGCAACGCCCGGCTGGTCACCACCCTGCCCCGCGTGCATGTGGCCATCACCGGCATCGACAAGCTCTGTGCCACCCTTGAAGACGCCCTGAAGATTCTGCGCGTGGTGCCCAAGAACGCCACCGGCCAGGCCATCACCTCCTACGTGACCTGGATCAGCGGCGCCAACGAGTGCCAGCCCGGTCCCGGCGGCAAGAAGGAGATGCACATCATCTTCCTGGACAACGGCAGAAGCGAGATGGCCAAGGACCCCCTCTTCGCCCAGGTCCTGCGTTGCGTGCGCTGCGGCGCCTGCGCCAACGTCTGCCCGGTCTACCGCATGGTCGGCGGCCACCAGATGGGCCACATCTACATCGGCGCCATCGGCCTCATCCTGACCTACTTCTTCCATGGCAAGGACAAGGCCAAAAACCTGGTGCAGAACTGCATCAACTGTGAAGCCTGCAAGCACATCTGCGCGGCGGGTATCGATCTGCCGAGACTGATCAAGGAAATCCACTCCCGCATCCTGGACGAGGACGGACACCCGCTGCCGTCGCTGCTGCTGGCCAAGCTGATGAAGAACCGCAAGCTCTTCCACACCTTCCTGCGCACCGCCAAGATGGCCCAGCGTCCGCTGACCGGCGGCACGCAGTACATCCGCCATTTGCCGCACATCTTCTCCAAGGATCACGGCTTCAAGGCGCTGCCCGCCATCGCGGCCAAGCCCTTCCGCGACCGTTTCGAGGCCCTCAAACCCCAGGTTTCCGCGCCCAAGTACCGCATCGCCCTGTTCTCGGGCTGCGTGCAGGACTTCGTCTATCCCGAGCAGCTCGAAGCGGCGATGAAGGTTCTGGGCGCGCACGGCGTTCAGGTCGAATTCCCCATGGAGCAGTCCTGCTGCGGCCTGCCCCTGCAGATGATGGGCGAGAAGAAGGCCTCCATCGACGTGGCCAGGCAGAACATCGAGGCCATGGCCGGGAACTACGACTACATCATTACCCTGTGCGCCTCCTGCGCCTCGCATCTCAAGCACAACTACCCGTTCCTGCTTGGCGAGAACGACGCGGCGGCCAAGGCCTTTTCCGACAAGGTCATCCCCTTCTCGGCCTTCATGACCGATGTGCTGGGCGTGACCGAGGAGAAATTCTCGCAGACCCAGCAGCGCGCCACGTTGCACGCACCCTGCCACCTCTGCCGAGGCATGGGCGTGGTCGAGCAGCCCCGCAAGCTCCTGGCCCTGGGAGGATACGAATACGCCCAGGCCGATCAGGAGCAGGTCTGCTGCGGATTCGGCGGCACCTACTCGGCCAAGTTCCCCGGGATCTCCGAGCAGATCCTCAAGCACAAGCTGACCGACGCGGGCCGCACCGGAGCGGAAGTGCTGGTCACCGAATGCCCGGGCTGCATCATGCAGCTCAGGGGCGGCGCCGAAGTGAACAAATCCGGCTTCGCGGTACGGCACATCGCCGAAGTGCTGGCCGACCACCTGAAATAACAAACGGGCCGGGATTTCCCGGCCCGGACTTTTCTCTCCTTGCGCGCCGGGAGTCTTCCACTGGAAGGCTCCCGGCATTTTTCTGTCACGGGCAGAGGCCGCATGCGGCCCATGAGACCGCTGCAACGACAAAGACGCCATCCTTGCTTCGCGGTGGCAAACCTTTTAATGGTGAGAATACAAAGGCGCTTTGCCGAGCACATTACAACCCCACGAGACAATGATCTTTCAGCCCAGATTTTTTCTGACCTGCCTTGTGTTCCTGGCCTTGGCCCTGCCCTTTGGAGCGAGGGCGGAGGAACCCTACAGCATCACGCTTGAGGCCTTTCGCGCAAGTGGCGCGGATGCGCCTGTACTGGCCGTGCTGACCCTGACCCCAAATCCCGGCTGGCACGCCTACGGCAACATTCAGGGCCCTTCCGGATTCCCCACGGAGGTCGAGGCCTCGCGCGACGGCAAAGCCCTGACGCCCCTTTACCCGCGACCTGTTCCAGGTCCGGATCCTCTCGACCCGAGCCTGACCGTGGAACTCTACGATGGCCCGACGCCTTTTTTCATTCCCTTGTCGGACGGCTCCTCCAAAGTCGAAGCGAGGATAAAGGCCCTGCTCTGCTCATCGACCACCTGCCAGCCCATCAAGAAGGAGCTCGAACTCACCGTCTCCGATATCGATTCCCTGCCGCCAGCCGAAGACCAGGACTGGTGGCCGCGCTTTCTGCTGTCCGTCCCCGGAGTGGGCAAAGACCTTTCCCCCGAGGCGCAGGACGTCGTCGAAACGACGGATGCGCCTGCGGTACGGGCATTCACGCCCCGCTATTTCGCTCCTGGCCTGGAAGTGCAGACCCTGTCGAAAGCCGCTCTCCTGGCCTTCCTGGCCGGACTGATCCTCAATTTCATGCCCTGCGTGCTGCCCGTCATCACCCTGAAGCTGCGTTCCTTCATCCCTGCTGCGGACAGCGTGCCCAAAAGCCAGCGGCAAGCGTTCCGAGTCCACAACCTCTTCTTCGCCCTGGGCATGATGCTTTATTTTCTGATCCTGGCCGGGATCATCGCGGCCACAGGCATGGCCTGGGGCCAGATCTTCCAGGAACCCAGCGCCATCATCGTCCTGACGGCCATTGTCTTCGCCCTGTCCTTGAGCCTCTTCGGGGTTTACGACCTTCCGCTCATCGATCTGAAAGGAAAGGCCAAAGGCGTGGCGCACCATCCGCGCCTTGAATCGTTCAGCACCGGCGTCCTGGCCACCATACTGGCCACGCCGTGCAGCGGCCCGTTTCTGGGCGGCGTACTGGCCTGGGCCCTCATCCAGCCCCCGCAGATCATCGCCCTGGTCTTGAGCTGCATCGGCCTGGGCATGGCCTCGCCCTATCTGGCCATGTCCATCTTCCCCGGCCTGTACCGTTTCCTGCCCAAACCCGGGGCCTGGACCCTGCATCTGGAACGCATCCTCGGGTTTCTCCTGGCCGCGACCTGCGTCTACCTCTTCGGACTGCTCCCGACCTCGCAGTACCTAAACGTGCTCATTCTGCTCTGGATCATCGCCCTGGGGGCCTGGATCTGGGGCAGATGGACGGACCTGAACCAGACCAGGATCCGTCGCTGGTCCGTGCGAGGCATAGCCATCGGCATGGTCGCCCTGGCCGCCGCGTTCCTCTTCCGGCCCGAAGGTCATCCGGATCCGTGGAAAAACTTCGACATGGCGCAGTTCGACGCCCTGCGCGGCCAACAAAACCTGATTCTCGACTTCACGGCGGACTGGTGCCCCAACTGCAAATTCCTGGAAAAAACCGTGCTCACTCCGGAGAAAAGCGCCACATTCGCAGCCGAACACAACGCCGTGCTCATGCGCGTGGACCTGACACGCCACGATCCGCAGCTCATGGCCCTGCTGGAAAGTCTGGGCTCCAAATCCATCCCCATCCTGGCCATCTTCTCCAAGGAAAACCCCGGCAGCCCGCTTGTGCTCCGGGACATGTTCACCAGCGGCCAGCTCAAGGAAGCGCTGGAAGCGGAACTCACGCCATAAAGGGGGGCGCCGATGCCCCCTTTTTTCCTGTCGCCCCGCCCCAAGCCGTCCGACCTGCCTTCGAGATATCCCCGGCCCCAGGCCTGCCCAACATTATCCTGGCTCTCATCGCGCAAAGCGTGATAGCTTTCTCATAAAGATCGATTCCGCCCGGCGTATCGCTTTATGAAATTATCCCTACCGTTTCTGAATATGATCCGGTGCAGCATGAAAAAAAGGCAATCACTCCTTGTACTGCTGCTATTCAGCACTTTCTTCCTCTGCTTCGCCAACCCGCGAAGCGGCCTCGACGTCTATCTCTTCTACGGAGACGGATGCCCGCACTGCAAAAAAGAAGAAAAATACCTGAAGTTGTACGAGGAGAAGTACGCCGACCTGAACATGCACCGCTTCGAAGTCTATTTCAGCGACGAGAACATGAAGCTTTTCGGCAGGGTGGCGGAGAGCATGGGAGCCGACGTGAGCGGCATCCCGTTTCTGGTCATTGGAGACGAGTACATCGTAGGGTTCGACGAAACCCTGACCCCGGGCAGGATTCAAGGCAGGATCGAGGAATGCCTGACCCGCAAATGCCCCGACCCGTCCCGAAGGATCATCTTCGAGCACTCCCGGGACATGCTGACCGACGAGGAGTCAGAGCCGGTGGGAAACGAAACGGAGCAGGCGGCGAGAGAACGCGAAAGGATCATCACCCTCCCCCTGCTCGGCGACATCGACGCCCGCACCTTCTCCCTGCCTGTGCTGACCGTGGTCATGGGCTTTCTGGACGGCTTCAACCCCTGCGCCATGTGGGCGCTCATCTTCCTCATCGGGCTGCTGCTGGGCATGAAGGACAGGAAGAGGATGTGGATTCTGGGCATGGCCTTCATCGCCGCGTCGGCTTTCGTCTACTTCCTGTTCATGGCCGCCTGGCTGAACCTGATCCTGCTCTTCGGGCTTGTGCTCTGGATCAGGATCGGCATCGGAATCCTGGCCATCTCAAGCGGCATCTACAGCGTCCGGGACGCCCTGACGGCAAGGACCCTCGAATGCACGCTGGCAGGCAACGAGAAGCGGCAGGCATTCCGCGAGAAACTCAAAAACATCATCGGGCGGAACAGCCTGATCCTCTCCCTGTGCGGGATCATCGTCCTGGCCTTCATGGTCAATCTCATCGAGATCGTCTGCTCGGCAGGGTTCCCGGCCATCTACACCCAGGTCCTGTCCCTGAGCCATCTGCCCTCCTGGCGGTACTATTCCTACATCCTGCTCTACATCCTGTTTTTCATGCTCGACGACATGTTCGTCTTCGTGGCGGCCATGCTCACGTTCGAGATCACCGGGATGACCACCAGATACGTACGCATCGCACGACTGGCGGGAGGGCTGCTCATGCTCCTGATCGGCGTGCTGCTGATCTTCAGGCCGCAATGGCTGATGTTCGGATGAGAAACGACAGGGAAGGATACGGCGGGCGGTTCAAGCCTGCCCGGGCCACGCAAGATGCCCGGTGACAAGCAATTCCTTGCGCCGCCTGGGCAGTCTCTTGATCCATCGCTCCACGGCCAAGGCGGCGGACTTGCCGCCCACCGGAGCCGAAAAGGCAAGCTCCAGCGGCCCGCGGCCGCGCAGGTACTTGGCCGCCCTGGGGCCGCCCGAGGCATGTTCGGCCAGGCGCCGGGCCACGTTTGTGGTGATGCCGGTGTAGAGGCTCCCGTCGCCGCAGCGCAGCACGTACACGAACCAGTCGGACACGGGCTATGAGGGCAGGGTGTGCAGTACCGAGAAGAAATGCATGGTGCTTCCCGCGATGACGAAAAGATGCCAGATGGCGTGATTGTAAGGCAGGCGTTTCCAGACGTAGAAAACGACCCCCAGGGTGTAGGCCAGCCCGCCCAGGGCCAGGAAGAGCAGGCTCGCGCCGGACAGGTTGGCGTACATGTCGCGTCCGATGAGCACGCACAGCCAGCCCATGCCGAGATAGATGGTCAGGGACAGGCGCTTGAAACGGTACACGAAGCAGCACTTGAGCACGACCCCGGCCACGGCCAGCAGCCAGACCACCCCGAACACGGCCCAGCCCACGGTCTCGCGCAGGTTGACCAGCATGAACGGCGTGTAGGTGCCGGCGATGAGCAGGAAAATGGCGCTGTGGTCCAGGGTTTTCAAGATGCGCTTGGCCTTGGGCAACGGGATGGAGTGGTACAGCGTGGACGCCAGATAGAGCAGGATGAGCGTGGAGCCGAAGATGGAAAAACTGACCACGTGCCAGGCATCGCCCAGGGACACGGCCCGGGCGATGAGCACCACCAGGGCGGCGATGGACATCCCGGCGGCGACGGCGTGGGTGATGCTGTTGGCGATCTCTTCACCCAGGGAATACTGGGATGTTGACTGGTTCATGGAATCCTCCATCCCCGGGCCTCGGCCCTCAGGGGTTGTCACCCTCTCCTGCCGCATCGCGGAAGGAGTTGTCCACTTCGGACGCGAAATCGTTGATCCAGTAAATGCGGTCGGCCCGGCATTGCAGTTCCGAGGACACGCCGTCCCGGAAAACCACAAGCTCGATGCTCTTGCCCTGCTCCGAGAGGTGCTCCACGGCGTCGAGCAAATCCGAATCGCCGGAGGACAGCATCAGGGTATCGTAGTTGCGCTGGTGAATGAGCGACAGGGTGGCGATGGCCACGTCCACGCCCTTCTGGATCTCGTTGAAGACCCGGTGCGTGAAATCCCCGTTCTGATTCTGGCAGCGCAAGGATACCTTCTGTCCGCACTCCTCGCAATAGGCCTTGTCCGCGCGTTGCTGCTTGAGCGTGTAGAACTTGGTGATGATCTTGGGGCCAAAGGGCGGCCCGCTGCGCAGCCAACGGTGAAAATTGTCCTGCCCGTCCGAGGGAGGATTGGGCGTGGAATTGAGATAGTAGGCCCGCCAGATCAGTCCGTCCTGCTCCAGGTAGTTCCGCAGGCGCAGGTAGCTGAATTCATAGCCGCTGCGCACGCTATGCCTTGCGTTGAAAAGATAACCTGCGTCGATGAGCCAGAGCTTGCGTTTTTGTGTCATGAATCCTCGTACAGAGTTCCGAAAAATGCCTTGGGAAACAACCTAGCACATCATGAAAACATCCGCCACCGGCGCTAGCTTGGAAAAGTCGGGCCGAACCGCTCGCCGGTCAGGCACCTGCCGCCTTTGGGGGTGACCACGAAGGTGTTTTCCACGCCGACCATGCCCAGGCCCGCGATGCCGATCTTGGGCTCCAGGGCCAGGACCATGTTCTCCTGCAGCGGACGGTCGAAGGTGGGGGCGATGACCGGCCACTCGTCGATGGCCAGGCCGATGCCGTGCCCCAGGAACCCGACCTTGTTGCGGCCCAGGCCCATGAATCCCTCGCCCATGTCGTTGGCCAGCACGATCTTGATGCAGTCACGGTACAGCTCCGCCGGGATCGCTCCGGGAACCAGGCGCGAGGCCAGATGTTCCTGGATCTGCATGCAGAAGTCGTGGGCGCGGTCAGCCTCCTCGGGAATCACGGACTCATCGGCCCAGTAGATCTGGGTCTTGTCCGTGTGGTAACCCTCAAGACAAAACCCGCAATCAAGGGCCAGGGGCTCGCCGCGCTGCCAGACCTTTCCGGCATAGCCCAGAAACGGCAATACGGGATGGGCCCCGCGCAAACCCAGGGGGCCGTTGAAGACGGTCGGATAATTGGCCGAATCCCCGGCCGAGACATGGCCCAGAAAAATCTCCTCCCCCGCGTTCTGCATGCGCATCATGCCCTGGTGGCCGTGCCTGTAGAAGGCGTCCCACACGGCCAGGGCGATCTCGCGCTCGGTCATGCCGGGATGGATGAGTCCGGGCAGGGTGTCGTTCAGGGCCTGGTCGTGGCGCATTCCGGCCAGACGCAGCTTGGACAGCTCCCATTCTGTCTTCACGGCGCGGGTCCAGGCCAGGGCCGTATCGCCGGGCACCAGGTCGACGCCGGGCAGCTTGGAGCGCAACAGCTCGCCCATGGACCAGGAAAGCCCCGTCATCTCCACCGCGACCGTGGCCCCCAGAGGCGCTTCGGCTTCACGCAGCAGGCCGGGCAGCTGCGAGTACGACTTGAACTCCACAATGCGTTCAAGGGGAGAATCAAGGCGCGCACGCTCGATCCCCTTGCGGCACAGCAGCACGGGCTCTCCGCCGACGGGCACCCAGAACACTCCGCTGGCCCAGGCTCCGCTCAGGTGATAGATGGCCAGCCGTGAAAAAACCAGCACGCCCGAGGCCTCGGGGCAGAGTTCGGCCATGTGCCCGCGCAGACGGGCGATGCGGTTCGTGGTCTCATCCAGGGGCATTTGTTCGAGAGTGGCGAAATTCACAGGCCCTCCCCGCGCAAGGTGTAGTCCATGTTCCTGCGCCTGGGCGTGAACCCCGCGCGTTCGACCAGCATGCGCAGCCGGGATTCCGGCAGCAGGAAATGCACGCCAGTGGCCGCGACCACATTTTCTTCAATCATGGTCGACCCGAAATCATTGGCGCCCCACATCAGCGCCAATTGCCCGATCATGGGCCCCTGGGTGACCCAGGAGGCCTGGATATTGTCGATGTTGTCCAGATACAGACGGCACAGGGCCAGAAATTTCAGATACTCGTGGGACGAGGTCTCGCGCATCTCCATGCGCGTGTTGCGGGGCTGAAACGTCCAGGGAATGAAGGCCGTGAAGCCTCCGGTTCGATCCTGAAGATCGCGCAGGCGCTCCAGGTGCTCCATGCGCTGCTCGAAAGTCTCGCCCTGGCCGAACATCATGGTCGCCGTGGTGCGCATGCCCAGGCCGTGCGCGGTCTCCATGACCGATATCCACTGATCCGCCGTGCATTTGCGCGGAGAGACGCGGTTTCTGACCTCGTCGTTGAGGATCTCGGCCCCGCCGCCGGGTACGGAATCCAGTCCCGCCCGGCGCAATTCACCCAGGATCTCGGCCACGGTCAGGCCTTGCTTCTCACTCAAATACCAGATTTCCGAAGGCGAAAAGCCATGCACGGCCACGTCCGGAAAACGGCTTTTGAGCGTAGCCAGCAATTCGGTGTAGTAGGCCAGGGGCAGATCCGGATTCATCCCGCCCTGCAGGAGAATCTGGTATCCGCCCAGTTCCACGGTTTCGCGCACCTTGGACAGGATCTCCTCCGTGGGCAGAACATACCCGCCCTCCTCGCCCGGCCCCTTGAAAAACGCGCAGAATTTGCAGCCCGACACGCAGACGTTGGTATAATTGATGTTGCGGTCCACTATGTAGGTGACGATCCCTTCGGGATGCATATCCAACCGACGCCGGTGGGCGAGCGCCCCCAGGGTGAAGACGTCGTTCATGTCCCAGACGTAGCGGGCCTGGCTCGTGTTCATGCGGGTATTCATAGGCAGTCCTTTGATGATGGTGGAATGCGAAGTGCTAGCGCCTGGCCGGGCGGGAGGTCAAGGGTTTGGACGGGAAGCCCGTCCTTGAGTCCGGCTTCGGGGCCCCCTTGCCAAACCCCCTGCCTTGTGGTTCAAGTCGGGCCCAAGCACGAGGTGAACATGACCGAATCCGTATTTGACTGCCGCATGTGCGGCCACTGCTGCCAAGGGCAGGGAGGCATCGTCGTCTCCGTCCCGGAGCGCCAACGCCTGGCCGACTTCCTGGGCCTGACCGTGGAGGAGTTCTGCGCCCGCCACACCGAACCCCAGGGCAAAAAACTGGTCCTGCGCTGCGGCGAAAACGGCTACTGCGTCTTCTTCGATGTCGAGACAGCCTGCACCGTGCACCCGGCCAAACCGGACGTGTGCCGCGCCTGGCCCTTTTTCCGGGGCAACCTGGCCGACGCGGTGAGCTGGGAACTGGCCCAGGAATACTGCCCCGGCATCCGCCCCGAATGCGGCCACGCCGAGTTCGCCCGCATGGGCGTCAGATATCTGGTGGATAATGGCCTGACCAAGACCGGTCGCGACGATGAAGCCAACGCCCTGCGCATCGCGGATCTGACGGAAAAAATCTGATGCGCCTGTCCGAATGCTACTCCCTGCTGGAAGTCCCGCCCGGCGCTTCCCTTGACGAGATAAAGGCCGGCTACCGCAAACTGGCCTTCAAGTACCATCCGGACCTCAATCCGGGCGATGCCCGCGCCGCGCAGCGTTTCAGCCGTCTGAACGAAGCCTACGTGCTGCTCAAGAAAAACCTCGAATCCACCTCTTCGGGCAAACAGCGCTACAGCGCCGAAACCATCCGCCAGGAGGAAGAAGCGAGGGCCAGGCGCGGGGGCAAGCCCGCTGGCGGCTTTTCCGCCAAGCAGGAAGAGGTGCTGCGGGACATCCTGAACGACCCATTCGCCAAGCAGGTCTTTGAAGACATCTTCAGCAAGCTCAAGCGCGGAGTCGAACCGGAAGGCGCGAGCCCGGAACCGGAGCGCCGCCGCGAGGTGACGACGAAAAAGCTGGATCTCAAATGGGGGGAACGCGCCGTCAGTCTCGACCTCGGCAAGGGGTTGATCCAGGGCGTGAAGGACTGGGCCGCGAGCCAGCTCGACGACCGTCAGACCGTGCGCATGCCGGCGCGCGAACTCATCCCCGGCACCACCCTGCGGGTCATGATCCGGCACCGCTTCAATCCCGAACCCCGCACCATCGACGTGACCCTGCCCCCGGATTTCGTGGTCGGACGCCCCATCCGCCTCAAAGGCATGGGCAGACGCCTGGGTCCGTGGAAAGGCGATCTTTATCTGAGGTTGCTGGCCATTTGATGGGCGGGAAACATGGTTTGGCAACGCGCCCGCCTTTCCCTGAATCCCGCGCTTCCCGCAACTCCCGGGACTACTCCCCGACCATCCCTTCGATCACATCCGTGCCCTGGGGCGGATTCAAAATGAAATCCTTGTCCTCCACGGTCACGTCGATCTCGATTCCGGTCAGTTCCAGTTCGTTGATGTTTCCGAAAAAATCCACCAATTTGATCTTTTCCAGCATGTCCTGGCCGGGGCGCACCCACAGCTCTCCTTCGACCAGATTGGGTTCCGGCTCCATGGGGATGATCTTCAAGTGCCTGAACTCGCCGTCCGTTCCCAGATCCTCGACGATGAAATCTTCCTTCAGGTTGGCTTCCCCGGACAGGAAACGGATCATGGTCTTGGAACTCAAGACCTGCTCCACCGAATAACGGTACACGGTTTCCTCTTCCGGAAAATATTCCCAGACCGTATTCTGACCGATGATGAGCAGCTCGTTCTCGGGGCTGGTCGTTTCCCAACGGATGAAACGGGGACGCTTGAACGTGATGCTGCCCAGCCGTTCCTGCACCTCCCGGCTGGAGGCGTTGGTCAGCTTCTGCAGAAAAAAGGCCCTGAAAGACTGCAATGAGTCATATCGCTTCTGGATCTGATCGCTCAGGTCCGAAGCCTGTGCGCACCAAACGCTGGTCAGGACGAAGACAAGCCCCAGTAAAAAGCGCGGCACACATACCTCCTGGTTGATGTTGCTTTCACGATTCAATGGACGTATCGGTTTGTCCCTTTACGCCAATCGGCCAGATACCGAGTTTCCTCACGGTTGTTAAGAGATGAACCCAGACAAAAATACCGCACCCTTCGCCCCCGTTCTGCCGGCCCTGGCGCTCCTGAGCACGGTCTTTCTCGCCAACTTCCTGGCCCGCACCGTCTTTGGCCCCCTGCTGTTGCCCATCAGCGAACATCTCGGCCGCAGCCTCGCCGCCAGCGCCAATCTCTTCGTCTTTCTGTCGGGAGGATACAGCCTTTCCGTGCTCTGCGCCGGATTCATCTCCAAGGCGCTGGGTCACAAGGGGACCATCGTCGCCTCCGTGGCCGGCATCGGCCTGGGTCTGCTGGGACTCGCGGAAAGCGACACGTTCATCGGATTCTCGGTCTGGATCGCCATCATGGGCGCAAGCGCGGGCCTGTACATGCCTTCGGGCGTAGTGACCATCACCGAAATCACACCCCCCGCCCACTGGGGGCAGGCCTTCTCCGTACACGAACTGGCCCCCAATCTGGCCTTCATCGCCTCCCCGCTCATCGCCGAGGCGTTCATGGGCACCGTGGGATATTCGGCCCTGTTTCGCCTGCTTGGCGCGAGCTGCCTGCTCCTGGCCGCGGTGTACGCCCTGCGCGGCCCGCGCACCCTGCGCCCGGGCATGCCGCCCGTGCTCGGCAACATCAAGACCATCGTGACCCGGCCCGCGTTCTGGATCATCGTCATTCTCTTCACCCTGGCCGTGGGCGTGGAGGTCGGCGTCTACAACATGGTGCCCGCCTTTCTGGTCATGGAAAAAGGAGTGAGCCGGGAAACGGCCAACATCATCCTCGGGGCTTCGCGGGCCGTGTCCCTGGTCTTCCTGCCCGCGACCGGCTGGATCATAGGCCGCATCGGCTATCGGCGCACCCTGGCCCTCTGCCTGCTCGGCACGGGCATATCCACGGTGCTGGCCGGGTACGGCCCGCTGTGGTGGACCGTGAGCATGCTGACCCTGCAACCCATCTTCGTGGTCTGCTTCTTTCCCGTGGGTTTCTCGGTCCTGGCCATGGTCTGTCCCAAGGCCACTGGGGACCTGTCCGTGTCGCTGACGGTCATGTGCACGTCCATCGTCGGCGCAGGGCTCATTCCGGCCCTGCTGGCCTGGAGCGGGGAGCGGTTCAGCTTCGCCCTGTCCTTCGTGCTTTTCGGCGTGGCGATTTTCACGATCAGCCTCGCGGCCATCTCCAGGCTGCGCATCCCGACTCCAGGCAACTCCCCGAAATGAAAAAAGGCCCCAAGGGCCTCAGTATCTGGTCCAGCGCAGCGGCGTTTCGTACTGAACGCCGACCGCGAATCCTCCCGCGCGCGACGGCACGCACCATGCGACCCTGGCCGTCACGTCCCGGGCCAGGCCGACTAGGTCTTGCGGCAGGCGGACCATGACGCGGGCTCCTTTTTCCAGCATTTCGGGATGGGTGAAGCACAGGCCTCCACGGCTGAAATTGGACACCGTGGCCGGAACGAAACCGCTGCGCAGGGACGTGGCAACCTGTACGAGATAGTTTTTATCCAGGCGCGGCCACTGCCGACGATTGCCTTTGGGACGGATGATGCTGGGCATGGATGACTCCTCGCGGCGCAATCACGCACCGCACGCATCCCTTACCGAAAATAAGCGGGGCCGAACAGAGGCCGGGCTTCACTCCTCGCCGGGACCGTAAATCTTCTGCAATTGCTCTTCGTTCATGGAGAACGAATGCGCCGCGTCGGGAAACGCGCCGGAGCGGACTTCGCGGGCGTACTCGCTCAGGGCCTGCCTGGCCTTCACGCCCAGGGTCTCGTACTGCTTGACGAACTTGGGCACGAAGCGCTCGAAGAGCCCCAGGATGTCGTGATAGACCAGCACCTGTCCGTCGCATTGCGCTCCGCCGCCGATGCCGATGGTGGGAATGGAGAGTTTCCTGCCGATCAGCTCCGCCACCTGGGCCGGGATGCACTCCAGCACCATCATGAACGCCCCCGCCTCTTCCAGGGCCTGGGCGTCGCGCACAAGCTTCCTGGCCGCCTCCGCCGTGCGTCCCTGCACCTTGTATCCGCTCAGGGCGGTGGCCGACTGCGGGGTCAGGCCGATGTGCCCGCAGACCGGGATCCCCGCGCCGGTCAAGGCCCGGACCTGGGCCGCGATCTCCTCGCCGCCCTCGACCTTGACGCCTTCGCATCCGCCCTCCTGCACCAGGCGGGCCGCGTTCTCCAGGGCCTGGGCCGGAGAGATCTGGTAGCTCAGAAAAGGCATGTCGGTGAGCATGAACGTGTCTTTGGCCCCACGCCGGGCGGCGCGGCTGTGGTGAACCATGTCCGCCATGGTCACGGGCACGGTGGAATCGTAGCCAAGCACGACCATCCCCAGCGAATCCCCCACCAGAATGACATCGACGCCGGCCTCCTGGGCCAGCCTGGCCGAAGGATAGTCGTAGGCCGTGAGCATGACTATCTTCTCGCCGTCCTTCTTCATGCGCAGGAAATCGCTGATGGTCTTCATGCTGTACTCCCCTTGAATCTAGGTGGTGGAGGTGATGGAGTTGTCGGCTCCGACCAGGATCACGGTGGGCTGATGACCGGGAATCTCCTCGGGAGCAAGCTGCACGTAGGAGGCGATGATGACCCGCTGTCCACGGCTGCCCTTGTGCGCGGCGGCCCCGTTCAGGCAGATCTCGCCCTTCTGGCCGAGGATGACGTAGGTGGAAAGGCGTTCACCGTTGTCCACGTTGTAGATGTCGACGCGCTCGTTCAGGTGGAACCCAGCGGCGCGGATGAGGTCCGGACAGATGGCCACGGAACCCTCGTAGTCGACCTCCGCCCCGGTGATGGTGGCCCGGTGCAGTTTGGCTTGCAGAAAGGTGCGTAAAGGCATTTATTTCTCTATGGTGATGCGTTTGTTGTCGATCAGCCGCGCCTTGCCCAGTCGCAGGGCCACGGCGGCCAGAATGTCGGAGCCAGCCCGCTCCACGGTCTCGATGGTTTCGGGGTCGACCAGCTCCAGGTAGTCGAGGATTCCGGACGGGATGCGCGCCGCATAGTAGTCGCGCACCGCCTGCTTCAGCCTTTCGCAGTCCCGCTCCCCGTCCCGGACCATGTCTTCGAGCAGACACAGCCCCCGCTGGATATGCGGAGCCACGAGACGCTCCTCGGGCGTCAGATAAACATTGCGCGAGCTCATGGCCAGACCGTCGGCCTCGCGCACGATGGGCCGGCCCTCCACACGCACCGGAATGTCCAGCTCGCGGGTCATCTTGCGGATGACGGCCAGTTGCTGCCAGTCTTTTTCGCCGAAGGCGGCGAAGGTCGGCTGCACCAGATTGAAAAGTTTGCAGACCACCGTGGCCACGCCCTGAAAATGTCCGGGGCGGGAACGGCCGCAGAGATTTTTGGTCAGTTCCGGGACATTGACCCAAGTGCCGTGCTCCGGAAGGTACATCGCGTCCCGGTGCGGAGTGAAAAGCGCGTCCACGCCGCACTCGGCGGCCAGGGCGGAATCGCGCTCCACGTCCGAGGGGTAGTTTTCCAGATCTTCCCCTGGCCCGAACTGGGTCGGGTTGACGAAGATGGAGGCCACCAGCTTGTCGCAGTGTTCACGCGCCCAGCGCACCAGACTCAGGTGTCCCTGGTGCCAGTAGCCCATGGTCGGCACCAGTCCGACGCGCAGCCCCCCGCCCCGCCAACGAAGCCCCAGTTCCTGCATGGCCCGTGGCGACTCTACGCGCAGCATCTCGTTCATTTGCCCCTCTTGGAATGCACCTGCATGTCGAAAAATTCACACCCGCAATCGCACACGACCTGATCCCCCTGCCGCCGTCCGTCGGGGTCGTCGATGACGTCGTACAGAACGCCCGTGGATTGGTCGTAGACAAACTCCATGCCGATGACGTCGACCATTCCGTAAAGGCCGCATTTCCGGCAGATGAAATCCCGCAACTCGCCAAAATCAGCGTGCATCTTTTTCCTCCTGCGAGAGGCTCAGGCTCTCCAGTTGGATATTGAGGGCCCTTGTGGAAACATGGATTTCGCGGGTGGACAGGCCCAGGGAGACCATCAGCGAAAGAAGGCTCAATGCGAAGAGAAACTTGCCCGCGAGCACAAACCCGGCAAAAAGGCAGAACATGCACAGCACGCACAGAAACAGGCTGACCACTCCGTAGAGCTGCATGAGCCGGATCAGGTTGACCCGCGCGCGCATGCTTTCGATCTGGGCCAGCAGGGACGGTCCGTGGCTGTCCTGATAGCGATCGTACAGGGTTCTGATCCTGCTGCCCAGAGCCAGAAACCGGTTGGTATAGGCCAGGAGGATGAGCGAGATGGTTGAAAAAAGCAGGGCCGGGGTGGTCAGGGTGATGTCCATGAATGTCCTTTACGCGGATTCGCACAGCATGCGCAGTTCTTCCAGTTCGTCCCAGCGGATCAGGAGGGCGTCCAGTTCGGCCTCCAGAACCTCCAGCCGGACGGCGGCCTGAGCGACCACGGTGTGACCGCCCAGGTAGAAATCCGGATCGTTCATCTGCTCGTGCAGGGCGGCGATGTCGGCCTCCAGGGCTTCGATGCGGCCGGGCAAACCTTCAAGCTCCAGGTTTTCCTTGTAGGTCAGCTTGCGGGCTTTCCGTGCCCTGATTTTCTGCGCCTTGGGCGGGACGGGCTCCGCCTCCACGGGCTGGGGGCGCTGCGAAAGCCAGTCGTCGTAGCCGCCGGCGTACTCCACCACCCGGCCCCGGCCTTCGAAAACAAGACAGGAGGTGACCGTGTTGTTCAGAAACTCGCGATCATGGCTGACCACCAGCACGGTGCCCGGAAAATCGCCGATCAGCTCTTCCAGAAGCTCAAGGGTTTCCTGGTCAAGATCGTTGGTCGGTTCGTCCAGGACCAGCACATTGCAGGGACGGGTGAAGAGCTTGGCCAGGAGCAGACGGTTCCGTTCCCCGCCCGACAAAAGGCCCACCGGGGTCTGGGCCCGCTCCGGGGTGAAGAGGAAATCCTTCAGGTAGCCGATGACGTGGCGTCGGTTCTCGTTCACGTCGATATAGTCCGCGCCCTCGCCGACGATTTCGCGGGCGGTCTTGGTCTCGTCGAGAAGCGCGCGCATCTGGTCCGAATAGGCGATCTCCAGGTTGACGCCCTGCCTGACCACTCCGCTCTGCGGTCGCAGGTCGCCGAGGAGCAGCTTCAGCAGCGTGGTCTTGCCCGCGCCGTTGGGGCCTACGATGCCGACCTTGTCGCCGCGCATGATGTTGGCCGAAAAATCGCTGATGACCGGGGTCTCGCCCCAGGCGTAGGAAATGTTCGTCACTTCGAGCACCAGCTTGCCGGACGTGTTCGCCTCCTGGATCTGCATGGACACCGTGCCCGTGCGGTCCCGGCGTCGGCTGCGCTCCGCGCGCAAGGCCTTGAGCGCCCGCACCCGGCCTTCGTTGCGCGTGCGGCGGGCCTTGATGCCCTTCCTGATCCATATCTCCTCTTCCTTGAGCTTCTGGTCGAACTTGCGCCACAGGGTTTCCTCCGTGGCCAGCACGTCTTGCTTGCGCTGCAGGAAGGTGTCGTAATCGCAGGCCCAGTCCACCAGCACGCCCCGATCCAGCTCCAGGATGCGGTTGGCGACATGGCGCAGGAACATGCGGTCGTGGGTGACGAAAAACAGGGTTCGGGGCTGTTTGATCAAAAATTCTTCGAGCCAGCGGATGGAGTCCACGTCCAGATGGTTGGTCGGCTCGTCCAGAAAGAGCACGTCCGGCTCCCCGGCCAGGGCCCGGGCCAGAAGCGTCTTGCGCTTCACGCCCCCGGACAGGGCGCTGAACTGGACGTCCGGATCAAGCCCCAGATGGGTGATGACCGTGTCGATCTTGCGGGTCAGGCTCCAGCCGGCCTGCTCGTCGAGCATGCGATGGGCGCGCTCCAGAAGGGCAGGATCGACGCATGCCTCGGGGTCGCCCTCGTAGCGCAGGGCGGCCAGGCAAAGCCCGCCCGCGCCCGCGCCGGAGGCCACGACCTGATAGACCGTGCCCCCAAGGTCGGCCGGCACCTCCTGGGGCAGGGAAGCCGTGGTCAACCCCTTGCTCAGGCCCACTTCTCCGGAGTCCGGGGCCAGCTCCTGGGACAGGATGCGCATGAGTGTGGACTTGCCCTCGCCGTTGCGGCCGAGAAGGCAGATGCGTTCGCCCGCGTGGATCTGCAGACTGATGTTGTCGAGCAGAAGCGGACCGGAAAAGGACAGGGAAAGATTGCTTGCGCTTATGAGTGCCATGGATTGGGAGAGACTGGTTGGTTGTTCAGACGCCCCGACTAGTAGGGAGAATCCCCCGGATTGTCCAGAAAGGAATCAACGTCTGAAGATGCGGACCCAGCGCAGGATGTTGAACATGCTGGCCAGGGCCTGGGCCAGGTAGGTCAGGGCGCAGGCCGTCAGAATCTGCCGCGCGGCCCTCTCATCCTCGGGGGGGATGTACTTTCCGGTCTTGAGCAGCGGCAGAGCGCGGTTGAAGCTCGCGTCCAGCTCCACAGGCAGGGTGACGAGATGCACGGCCACCGGAATGCCGAGCACCCCCACAGCCCCGACCAGCAGCATGCGCCCGACCACGGGCACTTGCAGGGCCGCGCCCAGAAGCGGCGCGACCATGATCGCCGCCGCCCCGATCCGCTCGGCCCAGATTCCGAACATGACCAGCCCAGTGCGGAAACGCAGCAGCCCGTCTCCGGACTGGTCCTGCAGGGCGTGCCCGACCTCGTGGGCGGCCACGACCACGGCGGTCAGGGTGCGCTTGCCGGTGATCGCGGCATTGAGGCGCACGACCTTGTCCCTCGGATCGTAGTGATCGCCAAGCTCCGTCGGCTCCACCCGCACGTCCGTCAGATTGAGGTCACGGACCAGAATTCGCGCCAGATCGATGCCGGTTCCCGAAAAATACTCATCCCGGCCGTGACGCTCCAGCACATGCCTGGCCCACAGCCCGGGCCCGGCGATGAGCGCGACCAGGACGACAAGCCCCAGGGCATAGGCCATCACATCGGGCCCGCCGGGGTCTTCTTCACGATCCTCCCTCCCCTTCAGGGGCGAGGGCCGGGGCCTGCGTGGCCGGGCCCAGCACCAGGCGGCGATAGTAGGCCAGCACCAGGCAGGTCATGGGCAAGGCGATCAGAAGCCCGAGCATGCCCAGAAGCTTGCCCCAGACGGAGAGGGACAAAAGCATCACCGCCGGCGACAGGCCCATGGCCTTGCCCAGAATGCGCGGCACGAGGATCGCGTCCTGAATGATCTGCACCACCAGAAAAACCAGGCCGGTCAATCCCATGACCACCCAGAAGGACTGCCCGGTTTCCAGGGCGTGAATGGCGGCCAGGATCACGGCGGGTATGAGCCCCAGCAGCTGGAGATAGGGCACGAGGTTGAGCAGGCCGACAAAAATTCCCAGCAAAATGCCCATGGGCAGGCCGACCATGGAGAAGCCGGTGGCGAAAAGAATTCCCAGAATGCCCGCGATGGTCGTCTGACCGCGAAAATAGCGGTTCATGGCCAGGTCGAATTCCTCCACGAAGGCAACCACGCTTTCGCGGTATTGCGGTGGGATCATCTCCTTCCAGGCCACCCTGACCTTCTGGAAATCCATGAGCAGAAAGATGAGGTACAGAAGGACCACGGCCGGGACGACCAGGGCCATGACTACGCTGTAGGTGCCGCTGATGATCCCCATGAGCCCCGGCAGGATTCTTCTCAAGGCGGCCTGGGCCATGGAGATGAAGCTGTCGGTGCGAAAGAAGTCCCGCACTTCGGGAGTGTTGAAATAATCCCGCAGGGCCTGCCACAAATCCGGCGGCAGGCGGTTGGCGGCCTGTTCCGCCAGCCTGGAATTGCTGACCAGGTCGGAAATGAGGCGACCCATGTGCGCCACTTCGCGCCCCATGAGCGGGACGACGACCCAGCACACCCCGCCGATGACGACGACAAAGGAAACCAGGGTCAAACCGATGGCCAGCCCCCTGCTCTTCACGAGGCGCTGCACGCGATGCACCAGCGGATTGAGAATGTAGGCCAGAAGAAGCGCCACGGCAAAGGGGATGAGCACATCGCTCAGATATCCCAGGGTCGTGATGGCGCCCCAGAGAAGGCCGGCGGCCAGCGCCATGCGCACGACCCGGTCAAAGGAATACGGCGTCTTGTCGAGAATCATCGGCCCTCCAGAGGCTTGGCGGAGAGAAATGCGCAGAAAGCGTGTGCCACGCTTGCCGATAGCAGAGTAGGGATTGCCTTGGAAGTCCCGGATTCATACCCTTGATTTGATACCGAGCTTGTCATACATTTATCGTCTTATTCAATGCTTACCTCTCGTGATCATGGCATCTTCTCTCGATCGGCGCGACCGCCGTCGGAGAAGTATTATCGACCGGATTCATTTCCTTACCGGGAGAACATCATAATGGCCTTTGCACCCACGTTTTTCCACACCTTTCTGGAAAGCTGCGACCGGCACCGCGACAACCTCGCTTTCATCTACCGCGTGGGCGAGGACGAATTCCGGGTGACCTACGAAAAATTCTTCGAGGACGTGCTCATCCTGGCCAAGGCGTTCAAGGACAGCAAGGTGCGCAAGGGAGACAAGGTCTTTCTGCTCTCCGACAACCGCTACTCCTGGATCGTGACCGATCTGGCCTTGCAGGCCCTGGGCGCGGTCAGCGTACCGCGCGGCACCGACACGCCGGCGAGCGAGATCGAGTTCATCGTCAACCATTCGGACTCCGAATTTCTGGTCATCGAGACCGACAGCCTGTATAACGAGTACCAGTCGCTGATCAAAAGCCTGAAGTTCAAGGCCGTGTTCATCGTCGCGGGCTCCGAGAAGCACTCCTGGTTCGACAAGGCCGCCTCCTATTCCAAGCTGCTCGAAGATCGCTCCATCGAGCCCAAGGACATCGAATGGTTCAAAGGTCTGGCGGAGAAGGTCGACGCCGAGGACCTGCTGACCATCATCTATACCTCGGGCACCACCGGCACGCCCAAGGGGGTCATGCTGACCCATTCCAACATCATGCACAACGTGCGCACCCTGCCGCCCCTGATCCGCCTGGGCGCTGACGACGTGTGGGTATCCATCCTGCCGACCTGGCACATCTTCGAACGCACGGCGGAATACATCCACGTCGCCAACGGCAGCTGTCTGGTATATTCCTCCATCCGCACCTTCGCCTCGGATCTGGAGACCTACAAACCCACGCTGGTGGCCACGGTGCCGCGCATCTGGGAATCCCTGTACTCCAAGATCACCGCCGGCCTGAAGAAAAAAGACCCCAAGAAGGCCAAGATCTTCAACCTTCTGGTGCGCGTCTCCGCCGCCTACCGCCGCAACTCCCGCGTTCTGCGCGACCAGTTGCCCGTTTTCCGGAAAAGGGGCTTTGTGCTGCGCATCGCGGACAAGATCCGGGCGCTGGCCGAGAACATATTCCTGTTCCTGCCCTACCAGCTGGCCAAGAAGAAGCTGGTGCTCGTGCAGGAAAAATTCGGCGGACGTCTGAAGGGCGCCATCAGCGGAGGAGGCAGCCTGCCGCCCTACCTGGATGAATGGATCGACGCCATCGGCATCCGCATCATCAACGCCTACGGCATGACCGAATGCTCTCCCGGCATCGCCGGACGCGGATTCAACTGCGACGTCTTCGGAACCATCGGCCCTCCCGTGGGCGAGACCGAACTGCGCATCGTGGACGACCATGGAGGGCCGGTCGAAAACGGCATCGAAGGCGAAATCCAGGTGCGCGGCGCCCAGGTCTTCAAGGGCTACTACAAGAACGACGAAGCCAACGCCGGCGCATTCACTCCCGACGGCTTCCTGCGCACCGGCGATCTGGGCCGTCTGACCCTGACCGGAGAACTGGTCATCACCGGACGGGCCAAGGAGATCATCGTCCTGGCCAGCGGCGAGAATATCGACCCGACCAACATCGAAGCCACCCTGTCCATGTTCCCCTTCGTGCAGGACGCAGTGCTCGTGGGACAGGACAAGAAGGGTCTTGGCGCGCTCATCGTGCCGGACCTGGAAAAGCTGCGCGAATTCGTGCTGGAGAAATACAACCAGGTGCTGGAAGAGACCGAAGGCGCGCTGCGCGACAAGCAGCTGCTCGACCGTCTGCGCGCGGAAATGAACAAGCTTCTCAACGCCAAAAAAGGGTTCAAGCCCTACGAAAAGCTCCAGAACATCCACTTTCTCGACAAGGAGTTCACCCTGGGCGAAGAGCTGACCAACTCCTTCAAGAAAAAGCGCCATGTCATCGAGAAGAAATACAAGGACATCATCAACCGGTTGCTGAAATGACGCCTTTGCACGCGACGCCGGATCCCGTGGAAAAGGATGGATGTCAGTCCGTCGTGGATGCGCGAATGTCGCCTTTCCATGCCCGCGAGCGTTGGCGGAAAGGATAAAACGCATCCGCGACGACCTTTCGTAGCGCAATCCGAATGGTCTTCGCTCGCGGGAAGGCCGGGGCCCGCCAGCGACACCCGCATGAACGCGGACGCCAGCTCCGACCGCGCCGAGGTTCACATGGCCCTTCTCAAGCGTATCGGATTTCCGCCGCGTCCTTCGGTCACGGCGACCCGGCGCGGCCCGGACCGCGAGGCGTCCTTGCGGGCCCTGCTCCTTGCGCCAGTCCTGCTGCTGGTTTTCTTCTTCGGCGGCGCCAGGCCCTGGATTCGGCAAGGCGTGAGCGGTCTTTTCTTCATCTGTCTGGGCCTTTGGCTTTTTCGGCACGAGCTGCCCGCTCCCGGAAAAAATGCCTGGCGGCTTGCGCCCCTGGCCTGCCTCGTGCTGCTTGCGCCGCTGTTGCAGACCATCGAGCTGCCCGCCGCGCTGCTGCAAGCCCTCTCGCCGATTCGCGCGCAATGGTCCGGCGCTCTGCTTCAATTCGCGGACATGTCTCGAACGGCTGTCAGTTACGACGTCCTGGCCACGCGGACGCACCTGGCCTGGTGGATCTTCCTCGCTGTTTTCGCCACGCTGTTGCATATGGCGCTCGATTCCCGAGCCACGGAATTTCCGGACTGGCTCCTCCGGCTCCTTTTCACGCTGGCCGCGACGCAGGCCCTGTACGGCGTCGCGCAGATCCTGCTACCTTCCCTGGGCGTCCTGTGGGACCACCACCCGTCCTCCGGGCTGGCCTACAAAGGGTTCGCGCGCGGCACCTTCATCAACCGCAACCATTTCGCCGCGTTCCTGGGGCTGATCTGGCCCTTGCTCGCCGGCCATATCCTGATCCTCAAATCATCCCAGGCGAGGGAAGAAACTCGGGGGCGGCGCGAGGCGGCCCGCATTCTCCTGCCGAGGCAGGCCTTCGGCATCTTCTGCCTGGCCCTCATCATGCTGGCCCTGGTTTTCAGCCAGTCGCGGGGGGGCATTCTGGCCGCCCTGTTTTCACTCGTCATTTTCCAGTTTTTCGCCGGGCTGCGACGAAAGCGGGTCGCGGGCGTTCTGACGGCCTGCTGGATCATCGTGCTTGGCTACGGCGCGGTCATCGGTTTCGACGACCTGGCGGGCCGATTTCAGCAGATCGGGCAGGGCGCGAGCGGCAGGCTCGAAATGTGGCGGGATGGATGGCAAGCCGCTCTGGACCACCCCCTGACCGGAACGGGGCTGGGCACCTATCCGGAGGTCGCCCGCGCCTACCAGAATGCGCTCGGCCCCGGACAGCGGGCCAGCCATGCGCACAACGACTACCTCGAAACCCTCGTGGAGCTGGGTTTTCCCGCCGCAGGAGCGCTCATCGCGGGCATCTGGGGGCTGTGGTGCACGAGAGCCGCCCTGTTGTGGCGCGCGCGCAAGACCATGGACCCCGACCGCCTGCTCCTGGCCGCGGCCTCTCTGGCGGCACTGGGCGGATACCTGTTGCACGGCTGGGTGGAGTTCAACAACGCCATCCCGGCCAATCAACTGACGGCGGTGATCATCGCGACGTTCCATGTCCGTGTCGCGGAACATGGGCTTAGGGAGAGCGTGACGGCCAGGCTTCCGGTCGCCTCGTAGCGGAATCACCGCTTCCTGCGCCCGGACGAGTCCGCCGCGCCGCTGGCATGTGGAGAGGTTTCAGGACCGCGCCCGCGTAAGGACGCGGGCCCGTTTTTTCAACCAGTTCCACATTGTCCAGCCACACGTCTCCCGCGATCTTGGCGTCGAATTTCAAGCTCTGGTCGCGTTTGAACCGTACGGAGGCCGCCAGGCAGCCGTCAGGCACATCAAAGACAAGCCGTTCCTCGCTCCAGTCACGGCTGCCGGTGATCGCGGGACTTCGGACTGAGAACTCCCGGCACCCTTCGCCCCGCACCTCCACATACACACCCTGGTCAGTGGTCACTCGCTCCGCCTTCCAGAAAAAGCGCAGCTCGTAGCGTGTTCCAGGCCGCAAAGGCACATACTGCCAAAAATGCCCATAGCCCGGATTGGCCGTTCCGAGAAAACGAAACCGCACGGCATGCCCCGTCCCAGACGCCCCGCCCGGCTCCCGTCGCGCCTCCACGCCCTCAACCCTGCCCAGCCGCCAGCCGAAAGCCGATCCGTCCAGAGGGGCATCGAACCCTCCGTTGGTGACGAGGCCTTCCCGGAACAGTCCGCCGCGACGCCCGACCTCGACCGCCTCCGCCCACCTGCGATGCAGCATCAAAAATTCAATGAATTCGGACTTATGAGCGTCCTCAACCCATGCGCCGCAGCCCGCTTCCAGATGTGGGTGCATCCCGAGACACGCATCCACGGCCTGCCTGGCCATGCACTCTCTGAAGAGTTTCCATCTGTTCCCGCAGTCAGTGTGTCCGAGAACTTCGTTCCATCCACCCCAAAACCCGAGTGCTATCTCCACGGCCTCCTGCCTGTATCCGACAAGGCGGCGCAGCACGTCGTTGAACGCCTGCGCGAACCGGGCCTGGTCCTGTCCGTCCACGGCCAGCAGCAGCTGCTGCCAGCGCCATGATGTGGCGAGGGGGACGCGGAGAAGGAATTCATGCAAGGCGTCCGCCCCGTCCCTGCCGCGTTGCCGCTCCAGGCGTGCCAGGGCGAACCACCCCTCGAAAAGGAGCGGATTGCGGCCAACTCCTCGCCAGTACCCGTCCACCGCCCCGGAAATGTCCAGTTCATGATACCTCGCCCGGTCGCCGCGCCAGAGCCAGGTTCGGGGCCACGGATCCATGAGCGGGCTCTCCAGTACAAATTCCACGTCGCGGAAGGCGAAACGCGACGAACAATATGCTGAAAAAAGAAGCGCCGCACCCAGCACGATAGCCAGAACGGCGCACAAGCGCCGCGCCGTGCCCGGATCAGTCTTCATCGCCTATCCACCCGGCCCGTTCTCGCGCGAGAGACATGGCTGCGGGCGTCAGGACGCGCGGGTTTGCTTCCACCATTCGCGGACGCCGACCCAGGCCGGCTTGGAAACGGCGTCGCCGTAGGCGTAAGGAGGGTAGTAGTACGTGTCGTAGTTGGAAGAGTAATCGCCGAAGCGGTGACGGACGTCGAGCCGATTGACCATCGTCCCGAGCAGGCGGGCATTGATGCATGACAGGGACCTCCGAAACAGGCGCAGCGCATGTCTGTGGGTCCTGCCGAGGGTGCTGACCAGGATGACCCCGCTGACCAGGCTGCCAAGCACCAGCACGTCGGCAAAACCGACCGAGGGCGGGCCGTCGATGATGATGCGATCGAAATCCGCCTCCAGGCGATCCAGGTTCAAGCGCATCCGATCCGAGGCCAGAAGCTCCGCCGGATTGGGCGGAATCGGCCCGGCGGGAATGAAAAACAGGTTTGCGTCGTCGGTGCCGAGAACCACGTCGTCCAGTTTTTTTTCACCGCTGAGCAGTTCGCTCAAGCCGCCGACTTCGTGGACATTCACGCCGAAAACCCTATGCAGACGCGGTCGGCGCAGATCAGCGTCGATGAGCAGCACCCTGTCGCCGACGGCGGCGAAGGCCAAAGCCATGTTCACCGCGATGGTCGACTTGCCCTCCCCTTCCGCCGTGCTGGTGATGAACAGGGTCCGCGTGCCGCCTTCCGCGGCCGTGGACAACTGAATGGAAACGCGGGCGGTGCGGATGGCCTCGGAGAAACCCGCCCGGGGATCCGAGACGACCAGACGGTCCAGCCTGTCCCGGAATTGTTCCCCGGCTTCTGGAAGCACGCCCAGTATGCCGATGCCGAAACGGTCGGTTATTTCATCGATGCCTTTGACGGTGTTGTCGAGGAGTTCAAGCAGGAATGCGGCGGCAACGCCGAGCAAGAGGCCAATCGCGACGGCCAGCGACAGGTTGAACGCGATGCGCGGCCTGTCCGCCTTGACCGGCAGGAGGGCGTGATCCACCACCTGTATATTGCTGATATCCGTACCCACCGTGGCATCGATCTCCTTGCCGCGTTGCAGCAGGGACTGGTGGATCTCCTTGTTCGTCTCCACTTCCCGTTGAAGGATCTTGTACTGCGTGGCCCGGTCATTGAGCTCCAGCGCCCTCTTCTTGGCCAGGTCGGCCTGATCGCGCAGGTATTCCTCGTTTTTACGGGCCACGAGATAGTCGTTGCGGATGCCGGAGAGGATTCTGCTCTCCTCGGTGCCGATCTTGGCCGCCACGTCGTCGAGACGGGCCTTGAGCCGCCTGGCCTCGGGATAATCGGGCTTGAAGACGATGAGCTTGTCCTCGTACTGGGAAACCAGCTGGATGTACTGCTGCCGCAACTCCTGGATAAGCGGATTGTCGATGAGCATGGGCAGGGCCGAGACGCCGACCTCCCGCGCCTGCGCGTCGAGGGCCTCGCGGGTCAGCCGCTGGGCGTGGATCTGGGCCAGGGCGGAGTTGATCTCCTCAAGCTCCCTGTAGACGAGGTTCAGGCGGCTATCCAGGGACACGATTCCGGCTTTCTGGGCGAACTCGTTGAGTTCGGATTCGGACTTTTCCAGACGGATCCGCGCCACCTCGACCTGTTTCTGGAGCTGCGCGTTGGCCAAACCGGCGGATGCGACCTTCTTGTCCAACTGCCAGTCGATGAAGGAACCGATGAGCGTGTTGACCACGCCCCGCGCCAATTCCGGGTCAGGGGACGAAAAGGCCAGATTCACGATGGTCGTGTCCCTTTCCGCCTTGATCTCCAGATTTTCCGCGAAGGCTTCGAGCAACCGTTGCCGCTCCTCGGCCTCCCGAATCCGGGAGGCGGAATCGCCGTCTTCCCGGTCCGACGCCGGTGCGCTCGCGCCGCCAAGCTCTGTCCGCGATCCTCCAGCCTCCTTTGCGCCGTCCATGTATTCCGTGTTGAAACGAGGATCGCGGGCCAGGTCGAGGGCTTCTATCACCCGCCACGCTAGGGAATCGGAGCCCAGCAGCTTGGTCTGGGTGTTCATGAACTCCCGGGTCTGTGTCTGGGGGACGACCATCTCTTCGAATTTGGTGACCCTGGGCGGCTGCATGGTGAACTCCAGCTTGCCCGCAGCCTTGTAAATCGGGGTCATGGCCAGGGTGACGATGCACACGGTGATGAAAACTGCGAACAACACCCCGCAAATGAGCCATTTGCGCCTGATGAGCACTTCCAGGCAGCCCCGCAGATCGATCTCGTCATCCGCACGCGGCAGATGCCCCGAAGGATCCGTCAAGGGAGCCGCGGAGCATGCTGAGTGCATTGGGGAATACATCGCATCCGAGGATGAGGAGAAAAATCGTGAAGAGCATTTATCGTTCATGCATGAAAACCTCTTCGATGCAAAATGCCGATGATAAAGAAAACATCGATCCGCCTACATAGTGCATGGAATCATTGTCAATCGCATCAATACACACGACACGCAAACTCATATTTATGATACTTACATATCAATATACGTAAAAATAATACTTATATAAAAAAGTAACAATATTCATACGATTACTTATTCAAAAAATCGGAAAAATACTCAAGCAACGGTCTGGGCGCTTTTGAACGCGACCGCGCCGCACCGGACGACATGTGCCGGGATGGCGATGATCCCTGCAAAATCAAAAACAACGGATGATCACATGCGAAAAATACTGGAAGTTCCGGTCGCGGCCGTTCGTGCCGGATGCCTGTCCGCGGCGGCTCGCCTCCCGGCCGTGGCAGGGTTGAGCCTGTGCCTTGCGTGCGCCGCCAGGGGACCGGCGGTCACCACCGATCTCGACCAATTGTCCAATCCCGCCGCGTCGGAATACAACGCCCTGGAGGTGGCCGAACTGAACGGAAAATTCAGCGAGGCGTTCACCACCACGCCCGACTATGAAGACTATGTCATCGGCGGCGGGGACCTCATACGGATCAGCATCTTCGAAGCGCCGGAGTTGAGCACCGAAACGCGGGTCGGCGCGCGCGGGGGCGTGACCATGCCGCTTATCGGCCCGGTGGCGATTTCGGGGCTGTCCGTTTGCGAGGCCGAACAGCACGTGGAGCGTCTTTACCGGGAGAAATATCTTCAAGACCCGCATGTCACCATTTTCGTCAGGGAGCAGTTCGGTTCGAAAATAACCATGATGGGAGCGCTCAAAAAACCGGGAGCGTATGACTATTACGCCAACATGAGTCTCATGGACGTTCTCGCCATGGCCGAAGGGCTCAGCGACGCGGCCGGGCGGACCGTGCAGATCCGTCGCAAGGCCGAAAACCGAACGGGTTCGCTGGTGATCGATCTCGACCAGATGATCAAGGACGGGCGCCAGGATCTCAATGTGGGCATCAAGGGCGGAGATGTCGTCTACGTGCCCGAGGCGGGCTCCGTCTATGTCGACGGAGCCGTCCGCAGAGCCGGGGCATACCCCATTCGGAGGGACATGTCCGTGCAGGAGGCCGTTGTCGCCGCAGGCGGCTTGGAATCCTTTGCCGATGTCAAGGACGTCAAGCTCGTCCGCTACCTCGGCAAGGGAAAAAGAGAGGTGGCCAGGCTGTCTCTCGAAGACATGCGGTCGCACGAGGCGCACCAGCTCAAGGTTCGGGACCGGGATGTCATTTTCGTGGAATCCAGCGCGGCCGGCATCTTTTTCCAGGGCGTGGGGCTCACGCTGGGGACGGGAATTTTCGGCATCGGCTACACGCCTCCGACACGATAGCCGGACCAGGGCGGGTTCGTCTCCCAGGAGGAACGCACTGGATCGATCACTAAGGGCCTCATGGGCAGCGTCTACGTAATCATACGTAACCCGACCCGAATCAACCTCTTGTTTGTAAGTATTGACTTCAACAGTACAAATTGGTTTCTGCTGTCCCGATACCACCCCGCCACCGAAAAATCCGCGACTTCTCGCAATTGTCCGGATTTGCGGCAATCCGATCGCACTTTCGTCGGGCGCACACAAACAAAGCAGGCTCTCTGATGATTCGACAATTCCTCGCATCGCTGGTTTCGGCCATGCTGGTCATGCAACCTCTGCTGACGGAAGCCGGGTCGGCCCCGCGGTTGATACCTACGGATTCCGTGACCCTGGTGGCCAGTGGAGTTGTCGTGGACAAGGAAATCCCCGTCCCCTCGGGCATGCTCATGGCATGCGCGGGAGAATGCGTGATCGAGGCCGACGGCCTGCAACTCATCGGCGCGGACCGCGCGGTCTTTGCCTTGGAAGAAGGAAGCACAAGGTTTCTGGTCACCATCATGGAAGGCAGGCTGAACTTCGCCCTTCAGGCCGACGCCAAGCCCTTGGCGGTCAAGACCCCGTTGCAGGACCCCGATGACAGCAGCACCTATCTGGTTCCGGCCAGCTCCGACGACGTCTTCAAGGGCAGCCTGAAGGTCGACGGCAAGAACCGCAAAGCGATCCTGGACATGGCCAAGGGGAACATCAAGCTCGTAGCCATAGACGGCCAAAAGATCGTGCGGGCTGGCAGCGCCATCTTCCTGCCCAGCCATCCGGCGGGAATGGCCTACGAATTGAATTTTGCTTCCCGGTCCAGCGGTTCCGAGGCTGAATTCAGCGGCGCGGGCCTGGCAGTCGGCGCGGGAGCCCTGGCCATCCTGGCCGCCACGGGCATGGCCCTGGGCGGCGGTGGCGGAGGGGGCGGAGGAGGCGGTTCGAGTGACGGAGGAAAAAGTGAAAAAAGTCCGTTCTGAAGTGTGTCCCGCACGACAGAGATGCATCCAACGTTGCGACCGCCGCGTAAAAACTGCATCGCAGCGCAAGGCCCGAGAAAGAGCATCCAGGCGTTTTCATATGTTCGCCTGACACCAAGATCTCAAAACAGTTCCAATGGAGACGCCTCGGGCGGATTCTCACCAGAATTTGAACCAGGGGCGTTTCTTGGGCAGGGGCAGAGGCGCGAAATCCGCCAGGGGCAAGGGCTCGTCGCGGATGATCGCCTGAGGGTGCGTTTTCACCAGACGCAAGGAGTCATCGGGCCCCACGATTTCTCCAGCTGCGGCCCACGCCTCCCGAAGCAGGGGACGGCGGTTTTGGACGCCGTGGCCATCACTGGCCAGAAAATGAACCAGGCGGTGCTCCAGCAGGAGGCGGCAGAGGGCGGCGACCTCCGGCCCCAGCCTGCCGAGCAGGCTGGCCGCGGTGATCTGCACCGCCACTCCCCTCTCGACCCAGGCCTGGAGGCGCGCCGGATCGCGCAGAATGAAGGGGTATCGCTCGGGATGGGCCAGAACAATTCGCCGGCCCGAATGGATGAAACGCAGCAGGAAATCATCGATCCCGGCAGGCGGTAAAGCGCCGGGCAACTCAAGCAGCACCCAGGCCCCCTTGTTCAGGGTTGCCAGACGCCCCCCCGCGAGGCCGGCCTCCAGATCTCCGTCCAGGCTGAGTTCGCTTCCGGGCCAGACATCGAAAGCTATGGCCTCGGACTGCAAGCGCAGCCGAAGCGCGTCCACGGCTGCTTCGATGTCGCCTCGCTCGTTGGGCCAGAGCATCGGATGCCAGTGCGGAGTGCAAAGCGCCCCACTGATCCCGTCGGCCGCAGCCAGGCGGATCATGGCCAGAGATTCGTCCATGTTCGCAGGTCCGTCGTCCATTCCGGGAAGCAGGTGGCAATGAATATCAATCATGACGCCTGCTTCAAAGATGGATCTTTTTCATGATGGACGAGGGGAAAGAAATCCGTGCGGGCGACACCCATAATTGTAAACACTTTCTCCGTCTTCAACCGCTTTTTTTGTGACCGACGATGTTCATGCATGGTTTGAAAAGCAATATCAAGGATCTTCAAGAATGACTTTTTCATCGAGAATATCCACATTGACCCGCATCGCCGAACTTCTGGCGATTGTGGGCGCCATGCTCCTGGCCCACCGACTCCATCCCATCGGCGATCCCGCCAGCCTCGCCATCAGCGCCCTGCTCGGGGCCATCGTGTATTCCTTTGCCTCAGAACTGACCGGAGCCTACGGCGAATTGCGCCTGCGCCCCTTCATCATCGAGGCCCGCCGCGTTCTTGGCGCCTGGATACTGACGTTCCTCTGCCTGGTGCTCATATCCTGGGCGCTCAAGTTCACCGCCACCTTTTCCCGACTGCAGATCGGTCTCTGGGTCGTCATCGGCGCGGCCATGCTCACGGGTTCACGCTGGAGCATCCGAGCGCTGCTGCGCGTCCACCGCCGCCGGGGGCGCAACCAACGCCACGCCGTGCTGATCGGCGCGGGCGATCTGGCCCGGCAGTGGCTCCAGACCATAAACGCCTATCCGGAACTTGGAATCAGGCCCGTGGCCGCCTTCGACGACGACCCGGCCAAGATCGGCGGCACGTGCGAAGGCGTTCCGGTTCTGGAGCGCTGCGCCCAGGCGGTGCGGTACGTCAACGAACATCGCGTGCCCATGGTCTTCGTCGCCCTGCCCCTTCGCGCCGAAGAACGGACGCGCTTTGTTCTGGGGCAATTCCTGAGCAGTCCGGCCAACGTCTACATCATCCCGGACTTTTTCACCTTTGAGCTCATGAACCTCAATGCATTCCAGGTCGTCGGAACACCTGTCATCGCGCTCTCCGCATCGTCCATGTCGAAGCGCAAGGAGATTCTCAAACGCGCCGAAGACCTGATCCTCGGAACCCTGGCCCTCATTGTCGCCACCCCGCTGATGCTGCTCATCGCCCTGGTCATCAAACTCTCCTCGTCCGGGCCGGTTTTCTTCCGGCAATGCCGGCATGGGCTGTATGGAGAGGAAATCCGGGTCTGGAAATTCAGGACCATGAACGTGACGGAGAATGGACGAAACTTCCGGCAGGCGGTCAAAAACGACAGCAGGGTCACCCCCTTCGGGGCCCTGCTTCGCCGCACCTCCCTGGATGAACTGCCGCAACTGTTCAACGTGCTGGCCGGCACCATGAGCCTGGTCGGCCCCAGGCCGCACCCCGTGGCTCAGAACGAGAGCTTTCGCGAACTTTTGCCGGGCTACATATGGCGCCTCAAGATCAAACCCGGGATCACAGGCTGGGCCCAGGTCAACGGCTGGCGCGGCGAGACGGACACGGTCGAAAAGATGGAACAACGCATGCTTCACGATCTCCATTACATCGAAAACTGGACGCTGTCCTTTGATATCTGGATATTGTGGAAGACGATTTGGCGGGGATTCGTGAACCCGAACGCATACTGAGGAAGGGCTTCCTGCTCCGCGCCACTCTGCAACCTCGCATCGGTCCGAAATAATTTTGCTCATCTCTTCACCACAACACCGCGCTACTTTCGCCGCCATTTGCCACTGGACAGGACGGGGCTTCTGGGCCGTGACCGACCAGGCCCTCTTTGCCGGCACCAACTTCCTGACCAGCATCCTCCTGGCTCGCTGGCTGGAACCGGCGGCCTACGGCGCATTCTCCCTGGCCTATGCCGTCTTCCTGCTGGTCGGCACCCTGCATGCAGGCCTGCTGACGGAACCCATGCTGGTCTACGGCTCTGGTCGTTTCCGCGAATCCTTCAACGCCTATCAGCGAATTCTCTTAGGTTACCACTGGCGATTCGGAGCTCTTGCGGCCCTCGTCTTCTTCTTGTTGGCGACGGTCTCTTGGGCTGCCGGTTCTCTTGAATTAGCCAAGAGTTTCCTTGGCCTCGCCTTTGCGGCTCCAGCGGTGCTGTACCTGTGGATCGTACGCCGAGGTGCGTACGTCCTCCTGGAACCACGCCTGGCCGCACTGGGCGGTGGGCTGTACCTCCTTGTCCACCTGCCCCTGGCCATCCTGCTTTTGCATGCCAACCTCCTCGATGCGACCACCGCCTTCCTGGCCATGGCTGCGGCGGGACTGCTCGCGGCGGAGGTCATCCGTTCGCGCTTGAAGGCAGGGACAAAACGGAACGCAAAGCCGGAGGAAGTGCGAAACCTGCATTGGAGCTATGGTCGCTGGGCGCTTCTGGCGGGTCTATTATCCTGGGTCCCGGCAAATATCTTCTACCTGCTCCTCCCCGCCTTTCATGGCCTCGAAACCGCCGCACAATTCAAGGCGCTCATGAATCTGCTCATGCCGATTCTGCATTTCAACGGCGCGCTGGGTCAGCTCCTGGTGCCGGGAATGGTGCGAGTCTTGAGCACAGACAAACTCAGACGATTTGCCTTGATCAGCCTTGCGGTGCTTGTGGCTTTCGCGCTGACATATTGGCTCCTGCTTGCAGCAGTGGGAAAAAATCTCATGGATGGCATGTACGGAGGAAAATACATTGATGTCGCAGACTGGCTTGTCTGGCTTGGCATCATACCGATTCTGGCAAGCATGGGTGAAGTCATGAGTTCCGCGCTCCGGGCGATGGAAAAACCGGGAACAGTGGCGCTGGTATATGGACAGTTGGCAGTATTCACGCTCCTGACGGGTACGATTCTCGTGAAGAATTACGGCATTGGAGGATCCATCATGACATTTATATTCTCCAACATGATCTTATCTTACTCATTCTTCAATAAATTGAAATAAACGATCCGCATAAATTAACGCCGAACCTATAATCAGATACGATGGAAAAGAAAAAAATTCTTCTTTCATGTTTCGCCTGCCAACCTCACTTGGGTTCCGAACCCGGAGTCGGCTGGAATATTGCCAGGCATTTGGCCATTGAACACAAGGTATGGGTTCTGACCCGAGCCGACAACCGACAAGATATTGAAGAAGAATTGAGCCGAAACCCGGTTCCGAACCTGCACTTTGTCTACCACGACATTCGCGGCTGGTCCCGCTTTTGGTCTTGGGGAGGAAAAAGCGGCGCACATCTCTACTATTATCTCTGGCAAATCCTGGCCATACCTTTAGTGCGTCAACTGCATCGCGAAACGAATTTCGATCTCGTTCAGCACGTGACGTATGTGAAGTATTGGGCTCCAAGTGCTCTGGCTTTCCTGGAAAAAGTTCCTTTCATCTGGGGACCCGTTGGTGGCGGCGAATCCGCCCCCCTGGCCTTCTGGCCTTCCTGTGGACTTAGGGGAATCTGTTACGAGACTCTTCGCATCGTAGCTCAACGACTGGCCGAATTGGATCCTTTTGTTCGGCGTACGGCGCATCGAGCCACCCTTGCCTTGGCTACCACTCCAGAAACAGCGACCCGCCTCAATCGAATGCGCACCCAATCGGTGACCATTTTCTGCCAGCTTGGCTTATCCGAGGAAGACCTGACGGTCCTCAAAGAGTTTCCAGAGCATTTCAACCACCCAATACGCTTTATCAGTATAGGAAACTTGATTCATCTCAAAGGCTTCCACCTAGGAATGATGGCCTTCGCACAATGCGGACTCCCAGACGCCCAATACTGGATGGTCGGTAACGGCCCGGAACGGAAACGATTGGAGAATCTTGCCATGCGATTGGGCGTAGCCGACAGAGTGAAATTCTTTGGGCAAGTTCCACGAACAGAGGCGCTTAAGCTTTTGGGGCATTGCCAAGCCCTGATTCACCCAAGCCTGCACGATTCCGGAGGATTGGTCTGCATGGAGGCCATGGCCGCAGGCCGACCGGTCATCTGTCTGGACCTCGGCGGACCCGCAACGCAGGTCACGGAGAAAACTGGATTCAAAGTCACCGCCCGCACGCCGGATCAGACTGTGACCGAATTGGCCGAGGTCATGCGACGATTGGGGAACACCAATGATTTATGGCGGAAAATGGATAATCACGCACGACAACAGGTTCAACAATACTGTTGCTGGAAAAACAGAGCAAAACTCATGAACGAAATTTATCAATCGCGATAAACGGCGCAAAACATAATGAAGACATCAGATTTGCAAGCTATCAGCACCTCACGCACTCCTGCCGCTTCTCACATGCGCGGAGCAGCACGTCTCTTCATCATTATTCTAGGTCTTGCACTAACCGGTTATGCCTATGGAAACAAGGGATTCGCTTACATCGGAATTGCTCCGTTCTATATAGATAGTATCATTGTCGTGACAGCTTTTCTCGTATTCATTTTTCGTCCGCGATGTATAAAGAATATAAATGACCCGAACATTTCTCTGCTTTTATTGTTTATGACTTGGGGAGCAGCGCGAACCATCCCTTTTATTGGAACGTATGGAATCGATGCGCTTCGTGACAGCGTGATCTGGGCATGGGGTGTGATTGCCTTGGTGATTTCCCATCTCGTTGCCCATGGCTTGTCGCTGAATGCCGTGGCATCATGGTACGGCTCGACCATGAAGTGGTTTGTCGCATGGATTTCCTGTGCGTTCCCTTTTTATATTTTTTTAGGCGACATGCTTCCACGTTGGCCCTGGGGACCGGATGGAGGAGTGCCTATCCTTGTTTTCAAAGGCGGTGATGTGGGCGTACAACTCGCAGGGCTAATGGCATTTTTTCTTGTCACATCGCCCACAGTACCAAGAAGTAGCCATCTGCTGCCAATGTGGATGACATTACCATGCTGGCTTATCAGTTTCGTAGTCGCTGCGTCCATCAATCGTGGCGGATTTCTTGCTCTGCTTTGCGCCACTGCCTTTGCCGCCTATTGCGCTCGTCTAAAGCAAATCGCTATGTTGGGGATCGTTTTTGGCTTGTTTGCCCTATTCGGCGTATTCAGTTCCGCCAATGATCTGCTACCGGAATACAGGCCAGGAGATCGCGCGCTCAGTATCGAACAAATGGCTACCAACATTCAAAGCATATTTACCGATATCGATAATTTTGGCGGAACAGGAACCAAACGTTGGCGTCTGGAATGGTGGAACTCGATCATCGCATACACTTTCGACGGAGAGTATTTCTGGACGGGTAAAGGGTTTGGAGTCAATCTCGCTGACGACGACGGATTCCAAGTTACTGACGACAAGTCGCTCCGAAGCCCGCACAATGGCCACTTAACCATCCTCGCTCGCATGGGAGTGCCCGGATTTGTTCTCTGGATACTGTTTCTCCTCACACTTCTGTTCAGGCTATGGATGCGTTACAAAAAATGGAAACGTATTGGCGAGAATTTTCAGTCTGGTCTCTGCGTTTGGGCAATGACCTTTCTGGGTGCAGCCCTGATCAATGCGACCTTTGATGTTTATCTTGAAGGCCCGATGGGAGGCATCTGGTTCTGGTCGGTGGTTGGTTTGGCGATCGGATTGCTCGGCCAGCGACCCATGGCAAAATTGGCAGCCTCGCATTACCCCATGGGGCCGATTGCCGCTAGGGTCTCCACCAAAACGAATTCTTTGCGCGCATCGTGATGAGAATCCTCGTCCTGCATACCCATTATCAGCAACCTGGAGGGGAGGACTCCTGCTTTGCGTCCGAGACTGATCTTCTCCACGACCATGGGCATGATGTTCGGCCACTGGTCTTTGATAACCGGGACTTGGTCGGCTTGGAGTTTTGGCGTCAGGCCGAAACAGTGTTGTGGAACCAGGAAGCCTATCGCAGGACACGAGCGACAATCCGGAGCCACCGCCCTCACGTCGTGCACATACACAACACCTTCCCTCTTGCGTCTCCCGCAGTTCTCTGCGCAGTCAGAGACGAAGGGGTGCCCGTGGTAATGTCACTACATAACTAGTCAGTCCTGAAAAACTCTAAAAACGGTCCATCAGGCAGGCGCCCGTACCGACCGAACATCTGGTTGAAAAACGTGCCCAAGTAATTTTAGGCACAAAAAATACATTATCCGGATGAACT
>JAEWKZ010000124.1 GCA_023393525.1 Pseudomonadota bacterium
GGTCAAAAATGTCAGGAGCTACCTGCGGAGCCGCCAGAGAAGGCCCTCGATTGTTCAGAAGTATTTCCACGGGCAACATGTTCGATACGCAGCCTAAAATGTTAACTGTTTAGGGCTCGGAGTAATACAAGACAAGCGGATTGTCCAAGTACTCCAGCCCCGGTCGAAAGTCAGAGGCTTGAACACTATCTATTAAAACAATTATTTCTTTCTTTTCAGCAAGTTGGCCGCAACTTCCTTGAGTTCATCAAGCTCCCTGACTCCCAGCGCCCAACTGACCAGCAGATATGTCCCCAAGCCCGCCCCTCCCCCCGCAACCAGCTTCATTAGCTGTGAATCAAGCATGGAGGTGAGAAAAAACACCATCCCAGCCATGACTATCGTGGACATGATAAAGGGGGCCATGTCCCTGAGCTGCTTGAACGCTCCGTAGCCGTAAAGTCTTCCAGGCAGAAAGGCATTGATGAAAAAGGCCAAGAATGAGGTGACTACGTGACCGACAACCATAGCCTTAACCCCCAGTGGAACTGTAATCACCAGTGCCAGCACAATTAATGGGAGCTTTGAAAGATCAACTTTCAAAAAAAGGTCAGACCTACCAGTGGCGTTCAAAATATTCATGTTCAAAGCACTGATGGGATAAAATATTCGGGCAAAACACATAAGCTGGAGCAATGCCACGACTGACAGCCATTTTTCAGTCAAAAGTAGCAAAACCAGCGGTTCCGCAAGCAAGGACAACAGAGTCATGGTCGGAAAAATCACAAACGCTGTCATCCGAATGAGTCGACGGTATGCCGACACCATGCGCTTGTGGTCATGCTGCAAAGAGGCCAGTATGGGAAAAGTTGCTTGATTTAAAATCGAACCTACAGTTCCAGCTGAAAGTTCAGCGAATTGTTTAGCCCGGTCATAGAAACCAAGGTCTGCTGCTGTATATGCCCGGCCAATTACAATCTTGTATATATTATTAAAAGACTGTGCATACAGACCAGCCAGAAGTAGCTTGGAGCCAAAACCAAACAACTGATCAAATGATTTTTTTGAAAACGTAATACTTGGTTTCCATGATGTGGCTGTCCAGAACATGATAACAGACACACTGCTTCGAACCAGATTTTGAATGACCAGTGACCAGACACTCAATCCTGCGTAGCCGCAAGTTACTCCAACAAAGCCACCAATGATGACCGAAACAAAATTAACCCTTGCCAGCGACTTGAAGTTAGTATCGATCATCAGTTTGGACCTTTGCACTATGGCCAAGGAATTGATCACCAAGTTTATGGTCAAGATCCTGGTTAAAGGAACAAGCTGAGGCTGGTCATAAAAATCTGCTATAAGGGGAGCAGTGGCGAATAAAAGGCAGTACAGTCCCAGGCTGACTAGAAAATTAAAAACAAACACTGTGGAGTAATCAGCATCTGTCCGATTCTGTTTCTGGATCAAGCCCTGCCCCATGCCACTGTCAACGAATGTCTGCGATACTCCAATAAAAATTGCCAGCATGCCAATCAACCCAAAATCCTCGGGCATGAGCAGACGAGCCAAAACAATATAAATTACTGTCTGGCCTGCCTGAACAGAAAATTTCTCAACAGCACTCCAGAATATTCCGCTAGTTGCTGATGCTTTTAATGACTTAGACATGCCTAATGAATTTTCCGTCAGAGCCCATATTTCTGAATGAAAAGCTCAGCTTCTCGCATGTCGGTGATCGTGTCGATCTCGGCAAGTTCTAGCATATGCCCAGGCAGCGGCAGGCGCTTGGCCAGATGTTCGAACACGTAATTATCTGCGCCGTGCATCAGTGTATTGGGCCCGGCAAAGACATTCGCCCATTCCCAAGGCGTCGTCTTTTCCCTTGTGAAACCCATGACAGTTTGGCCCTCCGCCGTCTCTTCGGCCTCTGCGAAGACCGCGTTTTCGGTGTTGGGCTGACAGATGCCGACGAGAATATCTGTCAGGGAAGCGTGTTCGAGGAAAGCACATAAGCTGGCGGGGTTGATAACAAGGTCTCCGTCGAGAAACACGCATTTTCCAGACAGGTGACTAGCGCCCAGCGCTAGACTATGGCCCGTATTGGTGGTCCGAAACTCGGGATTGCGAACTAATACCACCTGCGGATGATAGCGGGAACAATGATCGATGATCAGTTCTTCGCGGTAGCCAATGACCACGTGAATCCGCGAGACATGCGTTTCGAGAAGTCGAATCATGCGGGTGAGCAACGTGGTCCCGCCAATTTCCAGCATGCATTTAGGTTTTCCGAGCCCCAGTCGCGAGCCAAGACCAGCGGCTGCGATTACAGCGTTCTCAACAGTGTGCACAGCGTTCCCCCATCGTTAATAACATATCTCGAGGCATGAATAGCGGCCGCTGCGGCAGAATGGACACCACCGAAGGCAACCCCAATGTCCGCTTGATCGAGCATCGCCGCGTCATTCGCCCCATCGCCAACGGCGACCACGCGCTCATAGCCAAAATCCTCGCGGATGCCTCGAAGGGCATGCGCCTTGTTGAGAATGCTCTTGAGCTTTAGCTTTCCATTCGTGTATTCGCCCACAGAAGAGAAGGCCCGACAGCCGCATCGCTGCAAAATCGGCTGAATCCAGACGTCGAGATTGCCGGTCAAGATGAAGCAGTCTTCCTTGTGACCAGTGATGAAGCGCAAGATATGCTCATCCAGCGGAACGTCGGCGATCACGCGCCGGATGATATGGAGTTCCATTTGCCCCAGTAGCAGGCATCGCAGCCGGAAGGAGGGCTCGAATTCAACAAGACCGTCCATGGTGGCTTTGGTGAGCACGGCCATCTCGTCGACGATGCCGAGTTCGGAAGCTATGCAGGGCAGCAGTTCGGCCTTAGTGATCGTTCCGTCCAAATCGAAACAAAAGGCCGTGCGCACCTTCGCGGGTACCGAGATCATGTGTCCTCCTTCAAAGTCTCACGTTTTTCAAACGCGTACCATTTCTGCACGGTGTCTGCGCGATTACAAAGTTCTTTTTGTTCAAACACGTAACCTTTATCCGCCAGGACAAAACCAAGCAGCCCAAGAGTGGCGAAAGTCATGGCGAGAAGCTCTTCTTCGGTTCGGTAAATTGCGTTATAGCTCTGGTCAAGATCGTCCGAAAAATGCTCCTTGATGGTCAGCCGTTCATCTATGGCTACGGGTTCCCGTATCAACAGATAGCATTGCTGCGCGGCGACGTTACCCACGCGGCGCAGTGTCTCAAGCACGGCGTCATCGTTGAGGTAAATCAGTAATCCAAACACGACAATCTTATCGAAGCGCTCGGTTTCTCCAAGTGCTTCTAGGCTAATAGCGACACTAGGCAGCACTGAGAAGCATACGTTTTCGACCCCGCCGTGTTCTGCGCGGGCGATGTCAATAAGGCCGGCGGAGAAATCCGTCCCGTGATACCTCGCAACCTGCGGGGCAATTACTGCCGTCCAGCGGCCCGTGCCGCATCCGATGTCCAGAACACGGTCGGAAGTTTGCAGCCTAAGCATTGGCATCAAAAGCGCTTTTTCTGCCACGTCACGACGCTCAGCAAGATCTGGGTGCTTGTCCTGGTAGATCACGGCTCGGAGTGAACCGATCTTCTTAGCCTTTTCTGCTCGTTCCGCGAAAAATCTCATCACATCAGAAGGATCGATCTGCGGTTTTTTTAGTTCACCCGGATTAGTTTTTATTCTCATAGGTTATTCCCCCGGCCCGGAGCCTGAGCAACATAAAAAATGTAACGGTTGGTGCGGTTCATATCACTTGGGCTTTCACGTGATGGCCTCGAAAACGAAGAAGCGATTGGTGCGTCTCTTCTCGTCGTCCTGCACGATGATTTGCTCTTCCACGAGGGTAAGACCCGCCGCCTCAAACGCCCCGATATAGGCCGTTATATTTCTGTAGACTGCCTTGTAGCCATTCCACCCGATCAACTCTGGGGCAGACATGCTAACCACCTCTTTTATCAAAAGTTTTGCCCCAACTCGCATGGCTGCCTTCAGCTTCCATATCACCTTGAAGAATGCATCGTCGTCGATTAGTCTTGATGTCACGCCCATACAACTAACAAAGTCGTAGGAAGACAAGCTTTCAACATGTTCCAGTCGTTCAACGGAATATGCGATGTTGGCGATGCCCTTTAGAATGGCGTTCTTACGTGCTGTGCGGATTAGCTGCTTGTCCGGATCTGAGGCTTCGGTGAATTCGAAATAATCACTGAAGAGTTCGGTAAAGCGACCATTGCCACACCCAATATCTGTTGCGAATTGCCCTTGACCGTGGCGATCCAGAATGCCGCGTAGTTTTTTTTCCTGTTCCTTTGAATAGGTTTCCGGCGCGACAAAGGTCGAAATCGCTTTCATCCAACAACGGAAAGCCTTTTCGTGGAGGGGCGCTAGTAAAGGTCCATCGTGACGGCATCGCGGTAACTCGCTAATACTGTGGGCAATTTCATCTAAGATAGTCTGAGATGGCGCCTGGCAATCTGGCCCAAAATAGGCTTGAAGCGCATCCTGTCGCGCCCCGTACAGGGGGTCATCACGACTCTGGAGTCTATCAAGAAAGTCGGCAATGTGGGACTCGGTCGCGCCAGGATAAAAGCAGGCCAGGTTGCGGGCCTCTTCATTTAGGCCTATGTCGCCCTTGCCGGTCAGATGACAAATCGGCTTCCCGGTACGCAAGTATTCGACCATGAAGGAGCCCGCATCCGCCATCAGTGCGGAAGATACCTCAAAGGCGGGACGGTAATCCGTCTCGGTATCCACATGAACATTATCCCGGTTATCGAGTGCGTTGAACCACTCATTCACTCGTTTCGCACCCCAATCCTCAAGCTTAGCCAACTTAATGCGCAAAAAGGGGTGTGGTCGAACCAGAAGAAACAAGTCAGGACGATCATCGAACAGCCTGAGGATCGTTTTGTAATGATCCAAAAAGGACGACCACTTGCGGCGCCCCTGCACGGTAAAATGAGGAGTCCAAAGGATCACCGATCGGCCCCGCGCCTTAAATTTTGCAACCCCATGAGCGGAAACATTGCAACTTTCACTTGGCTCCGAACGAGGATGCCCTGTGACCACCACATGGCCATTGCCGCGACTGCAGTGTCGCCCAAAGCTAACCAATTGTGTCCGCGACCGGGCGAAAACTCTCCATGCAAGGCGTGGCACCTCAGTATCATACTGATAGCGGGCATTAAACAAACCGCCACCCACCTCAAGGCCGTAGGGTACATACGCGATACGGTAACCCTTCGCGGCAACGATTTGGGGTTTATAGGGCTCGGGATATAGGCTACTATAAGGCAGGGGGTAAAAAACAACATGCGGTCGATAACTGTCGAGGCAAAAATTTTGCTCGGCGAAATAGGGAATGCCCGCACTTTCAAAAAGCTCCCTAGCCTTGAACTGCGAGATAAGGGCCACACCGGAGTCCGTGCTTTTCAACAGAACCACAGTGATCAGAAAACGATCATCCTGCTTGGCGCGTTTCCAGATCGGTTCAAATGAACCCCACAACTCAGGTGTAATCACGAGGAATACAAGTCGTATTTTCTCTCCAGTGGGAGTGATATTGGGCTGGAAGCCCAAGTTATCAAATTTATTCTGGCTTTTCGAATCATTGGGAGGCTTGCACTTCTCGTTTGGCATTTGCACAAAATCAAAAAGGCCTGTAATCCGCCCACGCAATTTACGTAAAAACTCAGCGAAATTCATTAAACCTCCAAACAACATCAACAATGAGGCGGTTTGGGATAATAGACAACTGTCGAAACACCTTTATTTAATATACGCAATCATTGCATCACGCTTGTCTTGTCAAATTATATAAAGATGACGCACCGGTTCAGAATACTAAAAGACGAACGACAGACCATTGCTAGAGGCATCCAAAATTCTTGAATATTTATCATAAATATCTTTACGTTAATTATCCCAATCGGCAAAAAAGTATAAATCTACTCTTAAAATGCGGCTTAAAATTCGTCAAGTCGGCTGTTGCAACCAATCAAACTATGCTTGTATCTGACCACTAAACTATAGTTACAGAGAAGACGAACTTTTTCAGCTATTGCATCATCGCGTGTGAATGCCGCACCTTCATCACCTACGCACCAAGGTTAGAAATTTGCTGTGGTGGAAAGGCGATGCTCTTTTCCTGCACGGCGGAGCCCACGACATCCGCCTCTTCCTTGGCCTTGTCGCCATGGAGATTCACGGAGACTTCAAAATCTTGTGCATACCGTCCTCCACGATGCGACGCCGAAAATAGGTCAACTCGGACGGGTTGCACGGCAGTTTCCAGGTGAAGCGCTGCTGGCCGCAGAAGGCCTGGAAATAAGGATTCTGGACCCAGATCTCGACGACGCGCTCATCGCTCAAGTTTTCAAGCTGTTTGAGGATGAGAAGCCCAACCATCAAACGGACGGGTTTGACTGGGCGACCAGATGCGGCATAAAGCGGACAAAAGCTGTCCTCAAAAACTTCCCAAAGAATAGCCTTCGCCAACCCCACCAAGTGGTTTCAAGGATTGAACTGAGCGATCAGATCTAGACAAAAGAAGCTGCGCTGACGGTCCTTTTTGAACTGCATCGCTGGCAACCTCGGAGTAATTTCGATCAGAAAAAAATACATTTTCATTATTTTCGATTAAACTCCAATCCATTTTGGCACTTTGCGCTGTTATTCAAAAAATAGCTTATTAGACATTTTGTTCAAAAAATCAACTACTAACTTACAATCAATATTGTAACTATCATGAAGACAACATTTGCCTGTGACCGCTTTCAAATAATCATAAAAAAACACTACATCAGCGCCAGAAACACTAGCTAACGAAGAAAATATCGGCATTGAAAAATTATAATTAGTAAAACACATAACTCTGCAATTACTGTTAGTATACAAAAGGTTTGTAAATGCAGCCCCGCCCCCACCAGCAATCCAGCTGGCCCCATTAAACATGGCTACCTGATCTCTTACGCTATAATTTTCAGGACAAATTCTTACAAAACCATATTTTTTTAATTCATTAAATATTTCATCCTCGTTGAATTCACGTCTTTTACTTGCTTTTGATCTAGATATAAAGATTTTTTTCGGAAATTTTTTGTGAGATTTCTTGCCAAGCATTATATTTCTGACAAAATTTAACGAATTGTAGTCATAATAGAAATCTTCTAGATTGATGCTATCTGCTTGATAAAAATTCGGAGGGCAAAAATTTGGCTGAAAAGGCAAGAATAATTCCTCAAAAGCATACTGTTCACCACTTTCGACAACAATAATTTTTCTATTTTTTACATTAAATATTTCAACTAACTCTCTATAATTATTAACCTTCATACACACTTCATCAATAATCAAGGGCACATCTGAATCAATACCCAACTTGTTCACATAGTAAAGTTTCGGCAAAATATCTATTGTAAGATGATAATAATTCCAGCTATAATTTCCAGACAATAAAATACCTTTTTTGCAATGCGAAAAATCTTTATATTGCCTTACAATACAATCACCTCTAATATATTTAATACATCTATCTGTATACTTATAGTTTTTTTTATTTTGCAATACATATAAGTCATATATAGCTGTTTTTTCACCTACAGATACGACACTAGATGACCCGCAAATTACTGCTCCTTTAACTTTGAGCAGCAACTGATCAACAACGCTATTTATTTCTTTTGGTTTAATATCGTCAAAAAAATAAGGCCCTACAGAATAGGTATGTACAGGCAATCTCAACAATATTTCGATTGAATCATTTTCAAAAATTTGTTTCTTATTTAACAAATTCCTAAATTCTAATTTTAAAACCCGTTTTCCACAAATATTTGTAAAATTAGGAAAAGCATAAAATACTCTAAATAAAAGATAATTTGCTGTATCTGTGATAATTTTTTTTAAGTATAAAAACACAAATCTGATAATTTTTAATATTGGTTTGGGAAATTTTCTAGCATATTCTTTATAAGTACGGACCATATTTTTATATAGAATAAAAGTTAAAAACTATTAGCAACCTTGCAAACGTCAAGAACCATTTGACTTACCAACTTTCCATCCATAGGCAAACTCAACACCTGCTCATGAATATGCTCCGTCACAGGTAGTGACCTCCGGACCCCATTCGCATACGCCTTTTGCTTATGCGGCGATATGGGATAGTGGATCATTGTCTGCACTCCTCTATCTTGCAAAAACTTCTGCAACTTTTCTCTTTGCACGCAACGAATCACAAACAAATGCCAGACGTGATCTAAACTTTGAGTGACGAGCGAAGGATTTTGAGTCGGTAGAATGATTTCTGGATGCTTGATATTCTGACAATAATATGCGGCAATTTCCCGGCGGTGTTGAGTTTCCTCGTCCAGGTATTTCAGCTTGACCCGCAAAAGCGCGGCCTGCATTTCATCTAGGCGTGAGTTCACACCTTGGTACACATTTTCATACTTCTTGTGGCTGCCGTAATTACCAAGCGCCCTGATGGTCTGAGCCAGCTCCTCATCGCTGGTGGTCACGGCCCCGCCATCCCCCAAGGCCCCAAGATTCTTGCCCGGATAAAAACTGAATCCGGCTGCATGCCCCCAATTACCAGCCTTGCGGCCTTCAAGTCTTGCGCCGTGGGCCTGGGCAGCGTCTTCCAAAACCAGAAGATTATGCTTCTCAGCCAATTCCAGAAATTCCGGCATGGGAGCCAGCCGGCCATACAGGTGCACCGGCATGATAGCCTTGGTCCTGGGTGTAACCGCTTTGGCCGCATGCTTTGGACAAAGATTGTATGTATTGATATCCGGTTCCACTAGGACGGGCTTAAGCCGATTTTCCGTGATGGCCAGGATGGTGGCGATGTAGGTGTTTGCCGGGACAATAACTTCATCGCCCTCGCGCAGCCTCCCCAGTTCCTTCCAAGCCCGCAAGGTCAGGATCAAAGCATCCAGCCCATTGCCAACACCGATGCAGTATTTTGTCCCGCAGTACTGGGCAAATTCCCGCTCAAAAGCCTGAACTTCCTGGCCCTGGATATACCAGCCTGAATCGATGACTCGACTAGCGGCTTCAATAAGCTCTTCGCGGTAGGCCGAATTGATGGCCTTGAGATCGAGAAAGGGGATATTCATAGACCACCCAGCTCTTTGAGGCTTACAAAATTCGCATAATCCCGGACGTACTCCTCTTCGATGTATGGCAAAGAGGCCAAAACCAAGCAGTTCGCCCCGGAGGAAAAATTCATCAGTTCACGCCAGATCAGGCGCGGCACGTACAAGCCATAATAGGCTCGCTCCAGACGGACGGTTTTCTTGCGCTGCCCGTCATCCAACTCTACGTCGAACGCGCCCATCACCGAGATGATCAACTGCTGCAATTCCTTGTGCGCATGCCCACCCCGGGATTCACCGCCCGGTACGTCGTACAGGTAATAGGTCCTGACGATATCAAAGGGGATGTGCACCCTGTTGTAGATATAGGTCAGCGCCCCCCGGCGATCGTATTTCCGGGACAGGTCAATAATCCGGCAATCGTCGATGGTCGTGGTCACGCCTCACCCCGCATCAAAGCTTGATAGTGATCAGGATCGCGCACGTAATCATCTTCGGAATATTGGCATGATGCCAGGACATAGGCCACGGCGTTCGTAGAAAAATTCTGCATCCGCCGCCAGAGCATCCTGGGCACGTACAATCCGTGATAAGCCCGGTTTAGATGCACAATCTTCTGGGCCGTGCCGTCATCCAGCAGCACATCAAAACTGCCGGACAAGGCAATGAGCACCTCGTCCTGCTGCTTAAAGGCATGCCCGCCGCGCTGCTCTCCGCCCGGCACGTCGTAAATCCAGTACACCCGGGCGATTTTGAACGGCACGTGCCTTTCCTGTTCAATAAAGGTCAGATTGCCGCGAGGGTCCAGAATCTTGGGAAACTGGATCAAGGTGGCATCGTAAATGGTGTGAACTTTATGTTGGTTGATCAAATTCATCATCTTTATCATCAAGATAGCGTTGAATCCTGGCGGGGTTGCCATACACGAGAGTTTTAGGCGGGACATCCTTAGTCACCACCGCTCCAGCCCCAACCATGGCCTGTTCACCGATTTCTATGCCGCATAATATTGTTGCATTGGCACCTATGGAACAGCCATTTTTCAACCGTGTTATGAGAAATTTTTCAGGATAGACTTTGCTTCTTGGAAAAATGTCGTTGGTAAAGGTAGCATTCGGACCAATAAAAACATCATCACCCACTCTGACCCCATCCCAGAGCTGAACTCCACACTTTATGGTTACACGGTCACCAATGATAACATCATTCTCTATGAATACATTGTCACAGATATTGCAGTCTTCACCAATTTGAGCCCCGGGCAAAACATGCGCAAAAGCCCATATATTTGTACCTTTACCAATGGACTCTGACTCAACTAGAGCATGGGAGTGTTTAAAAAATTGACTCATGGTAACTTTTTGTAAAATGTGTCATCTAAAAAATGTTTTTCCTCAAATATTTTACGATACGGCGTTCACATCAAGTAATTTAGTCCAATCCGAAGGTAATGAGATATGGCCTCTTGCCAGTTCGACCTTCTAATTCAACGAATCCGGCGTTCAAGAAAACTCTACTTCACAGAAAGTCAAGCCATAACTCCTAACGACAATCATGCTCACCAAAACGGCAACATTTCGGAATGCCACGCCCACGCCCGCCTCATTACAAAAGCCCACCTATCCCAAACTTTCAACAAAATCCCCGTACGCCATCTCAATCCCATCCTGCAGCGAAACTCGCGGCCTCCATTCCATATCACTCAGCCTCGACACATCAAGAAGCTTCTGTGGCGTCCCATCCGGCTTACTCGCATCAAACACAATCTCTCCCTCAAACCCCACAACTTCCGCCACCATCCCGGCCAGTTCGGCAATGGTCACATCCTCACCGCAGCCTATGTTGACCAAAGGCGGTTCCTGGTCGTTAAACAAAGATTCGGTCTTCCCGGTCTCGCTCATCAGATACACGCAGGCGTCAGCCAAATCGTCGCTATAGAGGAATTCGCGGCGCGGCGTGCCTGTTCCCCAGACTGTGAAACTCCTGTCGCCCCGCGTCTTGGCTTCGTGGGCCTTACGGATCAGGGCGGGCAGGACGTGGCTGGTTTGCAGATCGTAGTTGTCGCACGGGCCGTAGAGGTTGGTCGGCATGACCGCCAAGTAGCGCGTACCGTATTGGCGGTTGTAGGCCCAGCACATCTCGATGCCCGCGATCTTGGCCACGGCGTAGGGGCGGTTCGTGGCCTCCAGGGGGCCGGTCAAGAGATACGATTCGCGGATGGGCTGCGGACATTCCCGAGGGTAGATGCAGCTTGAGCCCAGAAAAAGGAGGCGCTGCACGCCAGCCTGGTACGCGCTGTGGATGACGTTCGTCTGGATGGCCAGATTGGCGTGGATGAAATCCGCCGGGAAGGTGTTGTTGGCGTGGATGCCGCCGACTTTGGCAGCGGCCAAAAAGACGTGATCTGGCCGCTCGCGCTTAAAAAAAGCACGCACTGTCGCCTGATCCATGAGGTCAAGGGGTTCCAGCCGCACCCGGCCCGCGGCAGCGGGGCCGAAATCCGGCGCCTTGCGGTGGATGGTGCCGAGGATATTATCGAAACCCTGGGCCAGAAGGGCGCGCACCAGGGCGCTGCCGACCATGCCGGCCGCTCCGGCCACGAGGATTTTGTCTGCCTTGTTCATGCCACCGTCACTCCTGCGGCGTATTGACGTTAAACCCCGCCCGCACGCACAGTTCTTCCCTCTTCGCCTCCTCCATATCCGCCCGGACCATTTCGGCGACCAGGTCCCGGAAAGTGATCCTGGGCTTCCAGCCGAGTTTCTCTTTCCCCTTGGACGGATCGCCAAGCAGGGTCTCCACCTCGGTGGGGCGGAAGTAGCGCGGGTCCACGGCCACCACGGTCTTGCCGTTGGCGGGATTGACGCCCTTCTCGTCCACGCCTTCGCCGGAAAATTCGATGGTCATGCCCAGCTCACGGGCTGCGGCCTGCACGAAGTCGCGCACGGAGTGCTGCTCGCCCGTGGCGATGACATAGTCATCCGGAGCGTCCTGCTGCAGCATCAGCCACTGCATCTCCACGTAGTCCTTGGCGTGGCCCCAGTCGCGCAGGGCGTTCAGGTTGCCCAGGAACAGGCAGTCCTGCAGGCCGAGGTAAATCCGGGCCATGGCGCGGGTGATCTTGCGGGTGACGAAGGTCTCGCCGCGCAGGGGCGACTCGTGGTTGAAGAGGATGCCGTTGCAGGCGTACATGCCGTACGCCTCGCGGTAGTTGACCGTGATCCAGTAGGCGTAGAGCTTGGCGCAGGCGTAGGGCGAGCGGGGGTAGAAGGGCGTCTTCTCGGTCTGGGGAACTTCCTGCACCAGGCCGTACAGTTCGGATGTGGACGCCTGATAAAAGCGCGTCGTCTTCTCCAGCCCCAGGATGCGGATGGCCTCCAGCATGCGCAGCGTGCCCAGCCCGTCCACGTTGGCCGTATATTCCGGCGTCTCGAACGAAACCTGCACGTGGGACTGGGCGGCCAGATTGTAGACCTCGTCCGGCCGGACCTGCTGGATGATACGGATCAGGTTGGAGGCGTCGGTCAGGTCGCCGTAGTGCAGAAAAAACCTGCGCCCCCGCTCGTGCGGATCCTGGTAAAGATGATCCACGCGATCCGTGTTGAAGAGCGAAGCCCGGCGCTTGATGCCGTGCACCTCATACCCTTTGGCCAGCAGAAACTCGGCCAGATAGGCCCCATCCTGACCCGTGATGCCGGTTATGAGGGCTTTCTTGGGTGCATCCGTCCGCGTCGGTTCAATACTATGCATGTCTCTTACCCTGTTTTGATCTCAGGTTACAAAAACTGTAACTGTTGAGCAGTCGCTTCTCCGCCCGCATTGCAAATAAGATCATAAACTCGTCGGATCATCCACTGAGTCCAGATACGCTGACAGCATCGACAACACATCCAAAAGAAAAACGTACTCGCGCTTGCGCACGATGGCGCTCACCACCGCGTCGTCGATGTTGAGATAATCGTGGACCAGGATGTTCCGAAAACCCACGATCCTAAGCAACCGAGCGTGGACTTCATGATCCAGCACACCCATGCGCCGCAATTCATCCAGGCTCTCCCGGCTCTTCGCCACCCGGATCCCAAAAGCCGTCTCAGCCACATACCGCGACATACCTATGACCGATTCCACAAGAATCTGCAGCGCCCGCTGAATTGCCAGACTGTCCGTTTCCGAGAACGATTCCGACGAATCCTGGAAGCCATCGAGAATCCGCGTCATCCGCCGGGCGTTGCCGAGCAGTTCGTGTTCGTACAATTCATCGCGCATGGCTGTAATCCTTTTCGATGCAGGAGGTGATCGCCGCTTCGACTCTGCGCACCCTCGGCACTCTCCGGTCAAAAAATCTGCGGCCGCCTATAATGTTCCATTGTAGAGGAGGCGGCACGTTCTCCACATCCACGACGGAAAGGAGACCATACATGCCCAATTCGCGCTCCAACAGCGCCTCCAATTCTTGCGGGCGCAGGGCTCTCTCGACAGGGTCTGCGAGATATTCGGAAAACAGGACCCCGACATCCCAATCACTGTCCGGACGAGCCGCACCCTTGGCCCGGGAGCCATAAAGATACATGGCATCGATCATGAAGTGCCCTACGGCGAAGGATTCGATGCGCTTCAAGGTTTGAAGCAAATTTCCTTCCTGTCCATTCATCCCTCACACCACCTTCCAGTGCGGCCGCTGCAAAAAAGTCTGCTTCGATATCGCGAACTCCGCCACCCCGATCACCATGACCCGCAGCTTGCGCCTGATCTTCTCTTCGGTGAGGCGCACGTATTCCCGCAGCCTGTCCGACTTGACCTCGCCGACGATCAGAAGGTCGATGAGACCGGAGTCCTTGCCCAGGGCGTAGTCGTCCAGGATGTAGACCGCGTGCACATCGCCCAGGTCGCGGCGGACGTCTTCGACCACCCGGTCGATGCCGAGGCTCTTTTTGACGATGGAGTGCAGCTCGGGAAAAATCGGGTGCCGGGTGTTGGCGCGGAAGAAAAGGGAGCGGCCCTGTTTTCTCTTTTCCAGGTACCCGGCTTCGGTCAGACTATCCAGCTCTTCCTTCACGGCGTTGGGCGAGACGGCGAATTCCGTCGCCAACTCCCTGAGATAGCAGGACACGTCGGGGTTAAGGAAAAGTTTGAGCAGCAATTGAATGCGCGTCTTGGAGGTGAAAAGTTCCGAAAGCATGCTGTTTTCGTACAGCTATCTTGAACGATATGCAAGTGCGCGGACAGCAAAAAAGCGGCTCCAGCCCAAAGGGCGGGAACCGCTTTTCAAGAGGATGCAAATTGGCCGGATCTACTCTTTCGCGGGAGCAGCCGGAGCCTCCGGGGCTGCCGCGCCCACGGTGATGCGGTCCTTGATGGCCTCGAACTTGGCCGGGCCGATGCCCTTGACCTCAAGCACCTCCTCCACCGTGTCGAAAGGCTTGGCTTCACGGTATTCGACGATCTTGCCGGCAATGACCGGTCCGATCCCGGGCAGTTCCGTCAGCTCCTGGGCCGTCGCGGTGTTGATGTTGATCAGATCCTGCGCAACGGCGGGCGCGGAAGCAAACAGGCCGAAAAGAAGCACGCAGAGCATCACCTGAAGCATTTTTCTCATCACTGAACCTCCATAAGAATTTCAAAGGATCAGTGCACAAGTCGAACAAAACATTCAATATTGATTTATTTCATTACGATGAAACTTCAACATATAGACATTTTTCTACATGTTTCGCGCTTCCATATATAAAGAATCAATACAGAATCCACGCTTTCCAAGAAAAGCGTGTTCCTTTTTACAAGAATCCGCGTCGATCAGCCCTCCGTGAAGGCCTGCCGCAAAGTCTCAGAGAAATGATTTGATCCGCTCCACAAGCGGCGTCAGGGTCGGGCGGTCAATGGCGGAGATGAAGACCGCGTCGGGGTGGACAAAGGCGAGGGTCTCGCGGGTTTCGTCCGAGATGCGATCCATCTTGTTCAGGGCGAGGATGCGGGGGATGGCGTCGATGGACAGGTCGCGCAGGATGGACTCCACCGCTTCGACCTGGACGTCCATTTCGGGGTGGGAGGCGTCGGCCACATGCACCAGCACGTCCGCGCTTTCAAGCTCTTCCAGGGTGGCCATGAAGGCCTCGCGCAAGTCGGCGGGCAGGTGGCGGATGAAGCCCACCGTGTCGGTCAGGATGATCTCCCGGTCCTCGGGGAAGCGCAGGCGGCGGCTGGTGGGATCCAGCGTGGCGAAGAGCTTGTTTTCGGCCAAAACCTGGCTCTTGGTCAGGGTGTTCAAAAGCGTGGACTTGCCCGCATTGGTGTACCCGACCAGGGAGACGATGGGCAGCCCCGCCTTGTCGCGACGGCTGCGCGTGGACTTGCGGTGCTTGCGCACGCTCGTAAGCTCGGTCTTGATCTGGGCGATGCGCTCGCGGATCTTGCGGCGATCCATCTCCAGGCGCGTCTCGCCCGGGCCGCGCCCGCCGATGCCGCCCGCCAGACGGCTCATGGCCCGATTCTGACCAACCAGTCGCGGCATCATGTACTTGAGCTGGGCCATCTCGACCTGAAGCTTGCCTTCGCGGGTCTGGGCGTGCTGGGCGAAAATGTCCAGAATGAGCTGGGTGCGGTCCAGAACCTTGCGTTCGGTGATCTGGCTCAGGTTGCGCTGCTGCGTGGGGGTGAGCTCCTGGTCGAAAACCAGGGTCGCCGCGTTCTTCTGCAGGGCCAGCACTTCCAGTTCCGCAAGCTTCCCCCGACCCAGGATGAGCTTGGGGTTGACCCGGGTCACCCTCTGCACCACCTGCCCCACCACTTCGAGCCCGGCCGTGGCCGCAAGCTCTGCCAGCTCCGCCAGCGAACGCTCCTGCGCGCCCCTGGATTCCGAGGCCACGCTGACCAGAATGGCCGCACCCTCGCGGGCCGCGGCGGTCACGCTCTGGCCCGTACGCGCCAGCTCGTCCTCCAGGGCCCTGACGCCCGCGCCGAAATCGAAATCCACGTCGTCCCAGATCATGGCCGGGTGCACCTGATAGGGCAACTCGTCGGCATTGGGGGGCAGGATGTGGGCGATCTGGCAGGTTCGAGGGGCCCCTTCCGAAGACACGGTCAGCACGCAGACCGCGTCCAGACGCAGAAAGACCATGTCCATGAGGTCTTCCTGGGTCAGCAGGGACGAATCAAGATGGGTGTGCAGCAGGCGCAGCCCGGAAAGGCGCGAATCGGCCTGCCGGTGGCGGGACAGCTCCGGGATCAGGATGCCGTCCTGCTCGCCGACAAGGACCATGACCGGCACGCCCTTGCGGTTGATGAGCACCCCGATCTGGCGGCTGACGCCGCGACTCAGGATGGCCAGCTCCCGGGCCTGGTCGGGAGTGAATCCGCCCTGGTCCGGAAAGCGTCTGTTGTACAGGCGGGAAATGGCGGTGACCTGACTGGGCTTCAAGCCCGAGAGGTTGCCGAGCGGTTTGGATGCTATGTTCTCTCTCCTGCGCCGGTGCGATCCGGCCGGGCCGCTCCCTTAGGAGCGGCTCAGATACTCGGTGATCATGCGGTCGTATTCCGAGGTCATGGCAAAGGTGGCCACGGCCATGCGCTTGCGAAAAGCCAGGGAAAGGGAACCGCCGTTGTTCGTCATTTCCTGCATGCATTCGGCATAGTAGGAGGGGTCGGGAATGACGGCAACGGAATGAAAATTCTTGGCCGAGGCGCGAAGCATGGTCGGACCGCCGATGTCGATCTGCTCCACCGCCTGCTTGTCTTGCAGGGTCTGGCGCACGGCTTCGGCGAAATTGTAGAGATTGACGCAGATCAGGTCAAAGGGCGCAAGACGCAAGTCCTTCAAGGTCTGCATGTGCGTGGAATCGTCCTTGTCCGCCAAAATTCCGGCGTGCACGTGGGGATGCAGGGTCTTGACCCGACCGCCCAGAATTTCCGGGAAACCCGTCACATCGCTGACGGAGCGCACCTTGAGGCCAGCCTGAAGCAGCTTCTTGCGCGTGCCGCCGGTGGAAACCAGTTCCACGCCCTTCTCCTGCAGAAAACGGGCGAAATCATCCAGACCGGATTTATCTGTGACGCTCAGGATGGCCCGGCGAATTGGCAACATATCCATAGTGTACCCCTCTCGAAAAGAATGTTCGCCGTGCACTGCCAGCTTTGACCGCAATATGCAACAAGGACAGGCCAGCCCCCGGATTTCCGGGAACCGGCCTGTCGCAAGGAGGGGAACGCCGTCGCGCTAGAGCTGCGCCAGAAGTTCGGCGGCAGACTCGTTGCCCGGATCCATCTCCAGAAGCTGGCGCAGATGCGCCTTGGCTTCGTCCTTGCGATCGCATGCCACAAGACAGCCGCTCAAGGCATAGCGGACCTCGCTCTTGCCCGGATTCACCTCCAGGTGGCGCTCCAGGGGCGCGATGGCCTCGGCCGTGCGGCCAAGCACATGCGCGACCTGAACCAGTCCGAAAAGAGCGACGATATTTTCGGGATTGCGCGAAAGTGCTTGCTGATAGAGCCCGAAAGCCTTGTCTTCCTGCCCCTGCTGGGCGCTGACCAGGGCGATTCCGGCCAGGGACTTGTCCGAAGAGGCGATGGCCTCGGCCTTCTGATACATGGCCAGGGCCTGATTCAAATCCCCGCGCTGCACGGCGATGGTCGCCAGACCCAGATACGGGTCCGGATGAACGCCATTGCTGCTCGCGGCCTTGTGGTAATAGCTTTCGGCCTTGTCCAGCTCACCCATGAAAAGATAGCATTCGCCAAGTTCCTTGTTGATTTCATAATCCAGATGCGAACTCATGGTTCCTCCTCCTTGTCGGCAAATCTCGTATGCGTTGACTGTCTGCCAGCGGCAAAGCAACTTTGATGCCAGAAACCAATCGCATCGCCGCGCCAAAACGAATCGCCCCGAATCCACCTGGCAAGACCCTGATTTAAAAGATCATCACGCAGCTGAATCAATCTGGAATGGTCATTGCAAACCAGACCTCGTCAGCATCCCGGCAACGCCCTCGCGCAGAACAACAAATGCCGGTACGACAAGGGGTTATCGAATGAAAAGCTTGTTTCCCGATCACATTGATCTGACGGCCAAGGTCATGGATTTTCAGCTTCAGCGTCAAAACATCGTCAGCGCCAACATGGCCAACATCAATACGCCCGGCTACAAGGCCCGCACCCTGGAGTTCGAGAAGGACCTGCAAGCCGCTCTCGGGCTGTCCGAGGCCGGAGCCGTGGCCCGCACGCATCCCGATCATTTCCCCCTGGCCTTTTCCGCCGACCAGACCGAGGCAAGCGTGACCAGATCCCTGACGCCACGGGTCGTACAGGGCGTGGACAATGTGGATCTGGACAAGGAAATGGCCGCCATGGCCAAAAACAATCTGCTCTACAACACGCTGGCCACGGTCATGCACAAGAATTTCACGGGACTTAAGCAAATCATCGCAGACGGAGGCAAATAATGGACTTCATGACCGCCATCGACGTCGGAGCGTCCGCGCTCAAGGCCGAACGCACCCATTTGAATGTCATCTCCATGAACCTGGCCAATGCCAAGACCACCAGGACCACGGACGGCGGGCCGTATCGCCGCAAGGAAGTCATCTTCAAGGAAACGGACGTGCAGAGCCCTTTTTCCAAGGCCATGAATTCGGCCCTGGATCAGGACGTCAAGGGCGTGAGGGTCGAGTCGGTCCAGAATGACAGGCGTCCGCTCAAGCAGGTCTACGAACCGGGGCATCCCGACGCCGACGAGAACGGCTACGTCAGCTACCCCGACATCAACGTGGTGGAGGAGATGACCAACATGCTCTCGGCCATGCGCGCCTACGAGGCCAACGTTTCGACCATCACCACGTCCAAAAGCATGTTTTCAAAGGCTCTTGAAATCGGGCGCTAGACCGGTCCCGAGCATACAAAGATAGACAAGGAGGCATTCCATGGCGGTATCACCCATGGCCATCAAGGCCTATTCAGCGGCAAGCGAGCTCCTGAACAATCCCAAAAGTCTCGACGCCAAAAGCAAATCCACCAGGGAAGCAACCCAGTCATTCGCCGAGACCATCGAAGAGTCCCTGGCCAAGGTCAATGAAATGCAGGCGGAAAAATCGCTCATGATCCAGGATTTCGCCTCGGGCAAGAACCAGAACGTGCACGAGCTGATGATCACCCTGCAAAAGGCCGGACTGGCCATGGACATGACCTCGGCGGTCCGCAACAAGGTCATGCAGGCGTACCAGGAAATAATGCGCATCCAGTTCTGATTCTAATTCACGCGAGGATTCACCATGCCCCCTCTTCTGCAAAACACCCTGGCCAAGGCCCAGGAATTCTGGACCGACAAATCCATGGCCCAGCGCATCCTCCTCGGAGGTCTGCTGGTTTCGCTCCTCATCGCCTTCTTCGGCATGATCTTCTGGATGAACAAGGTCGACTACCGGGTTCTCTACAGCCAGCTCTACCAGGAAGACGCCTCCAGCGTGGTCAACTACCTGCAAAAGGAAAACATCCCCTACCAGATCACCGACTCCGGGACCACCATCATGGTGCCCTCGGACATGGTCTATGAAGCCCGGCTCAAGCTGGCCGGCGAAGGTTCCCTGCATGGCCAGGGCATCGGCTTCGAGCTTTTCGACGAGAATAAGATCGGGCAGACCAACTTCGTGCAGGGCATCAACTACCAGCGCGCCTTGCAGGGCGAACTTTCCCGCACCATCTCCGAACTGTCCGAAGTGGATAACGCCCGCGTGCATCTGGTGCTGCCCAACAAGAGCCTCTTCGTCGAGGAACAGGCCCCGCCCTCCGCGGCCATCATGCTCAAGCTCAAAGGGGGACGCAGCCTCGGACCGCAGCAGGTCCAGGCCATCGTCAACCTCGTTTCCACCAGCGTCGAAGGCATGACGCCGGAGCACATCACCCTGGCCGACAGCCGGGGCAAGATCCTCTACGAGCCCAAGACGGACACGGACATCGCGGGCCTGAGCTCGACCCAGCTTGAGTACCAGATGGGCATGCAACGCAACCTGGAACAACGCATCGAGCAGCTCCTGCTGCCCATTGTCGGCCCCGGTCGCGTCATCGCCAGGGTCAATGCGGACCTGGACTTTGACCGCACCACCATCCGCAAGGAAATCTTCGACCCCAAATCCGCCGTGGTCAGGAGCGAGGTCAAAAGCGAGGAGGAGAGCAAAGGCTCCGCCAACGTGGACGGCGGCACGCCCGATCCCAACTACCAGGGCGAGAACGACCGCACGGCAGCCGGCACGGCGCAGGAAAGCATCCGCACCTCCTCGACCACCAATTTCGACATCAACAAGGAAGAACAGCAGATCATTTCCCAGGTCGGGAGCGTCAAGCGTTTAAGCGTTGCCGTTCTCGTCGACGGCAAGTACACTCGGCAGCAGGACGGCACCTACGCCTTCGAGCCGCTCGCCGCTGAACAGATGGAACAGATCCGCCAACTCAGTCAGCGCGCGGTGGGTTTCGACGAGACGCGCGGCGACGCCATCGAGGTCTCCTCGATCTCCTTTGGCGAACCCGTCGGCGCCGAGCAGCCGCCGCTGCTTGATGTGGCCTCGCGCTACTTCCAGCTGCTGGGCAAGCCCCTTCTGAACACGCTCATCATCCTGCTGTTCCTGCTTTTCGTGGCCCGCCCGGTGGTCCTGGCCCTGATCCGGCCCAAGGTCGAAAAGCCCACGGTGCAGCAGAACACGGAAGAACTCGGCGCGGCCCAGGAACTCATGGCCCTGACCGAAGGATTGAACGAAGAGGACATGGCGGCCGTGGACGCGGTCAAACGCATCGAAAACGCCAAGCATCTCGCGCAGCAGCTTGTCGAACAGAACATGGACCAGGCCGTCATGATCATGCGCCAATGGATGGCCCAGGGAGAAGCATAAGTGGCAGCATCGACCGCAAAACTGACCGGACCGCAGAAAACGGCCATTCTCATCCTGGCCCTGGGCGACGCTTTCGCCTCCGAGGTCTTCAAGAAATTCGAACGCGCCGAGATCACCGCCGTCTCGCGGGCCATGGCCAAGCTCGACACCGTGAACAAGGAACAGGCCGAGGAAGTGCTGCGGGAATTCAACCAGGCCATGACCATCGGCAAGGAAATGCTCTACGGCGGGCCCGAACAGGTCCGCAAGATGATCTCCTCGAATCTCGATTCCGACACGGCGCGCTACATTCTGGACGAACTCGACTTCGATTCCGGCCCCGTGCCGTTCAAGGAGCTCGGCAACGTCAGCCCCAAGATCCTGGCCCAGATCCTGCGCAACGAGCACCCCCAGACCCTGGCCCTCATCCTTGGCCACCTCCCTCCCGACAGCGCGGGCAACCTGTTGCAGAACATGGCCCCCGGCGTGCGCGCGGAAGTGCTCATCCGTCTGGCCAAGCTCGAAGCGGTGGCCGAGGAGATGCTGGTCGAAGTGGACCGCGTCCTGCAGAGCCAGCTCATCGCCATCGGCGGCAAGGAAGGCCGCAAGGTCGGCGGCGTCAATTCCGTGGCGGAGATTTTGAACGCCATAGACCGGGCCACGGAAGAGGAGATCATGGCCGACATCGAAGAGGAAAGCGCGCAGCTGGCCGAAGAGATCAAGCAGCTCATGTTCGTCTTCGAGGACATCATGAAGATCGACGATCGCGGCATCCGCGAAGTCTTGAAGGAAATCAGCAACGAGGATCTGACCATGTCCCTCAAGACCGCCCCGGAAGAGCTGCGCGAGAAGTTCTTCAAGAACCTCTCCGAACGCGCCGGCAACATGATCCGCGAGGATCTCGAAATCATGGGACCGGTCAAGCTGTCCGAAGTGGAGGCCGCGCAGCAGAACATCGTCAAGCAGGTGCGCCGCCTGGAGGCCGAAGGCCGCATAGTCATCGCCGGCAGCGGAGGAGAAGTCCTTGTCTGATAACGCCGCGTGCCCCGGCAGGGTCATCTATGGTCTGCAATGCGCCGACCATGCGGGCCTGAACCGCCCGGCGGCCCAGATTTGGACCAGCGAGAACCAGGAGCGCTACATGGAACAGGTTCGGGAACGAGCGCAGCAGATGGCCAAGGACATCCTGACCCAGGCCCTCTCCGAAGCGGAGCAGATCCGCGCCGGCGCGCAGGCGGAAGGCTTCGCTGCCGGCCAGCGCGACGCGGAGTCCATTGCCCTGGCGGAAAACGCCAAAGTGCGCTCTTTTCTGGACGCCTTGCAGACGGCGCTGCTGGATGAGAAAAAACGCATCTATGCCGAGCACAAACAAGCCCTTTTCGCGATTCTGCGCCTGGCTTTCGAAAAAACGCTGGGCGTGATGCTCGACGAGCAGCGCGAGCAGGTCTTAAACGGCCTCTTCGACGAGGCCGTCGCCCAGCTTCAGGCCCAAACCTGCATCACCGTGCACGTCTGCCCCGCCGACCTCGAGCTGGCCAAAAATCTGGCGGAACAGTCCAAAGACCTGCGCCCCGGCCTGCCGGAGCTGCGCATCTGCTCAAGCCCGGCCCTCGAACCCGGCGGCGTGCGCATAGAAAGCGGCGACGGCGTGGTGGACAACTCCGTCGCCGCCCGCTTCGAGCAGGTCAAAGCCATCCTCGACGGATACGTGGAAAATTCATGACCGCCGACCTCGACGGCACCCTCCACCTTCTGTCCGACCTGCAACCCGCGCAGGCCTTCGGCAAGGTGACCAAGGTCGTGGGCCTGGTGGCCGAAGGCCGGGGCATCAAGGCTCCCCTGGGATCGGTCTGCCAGCTGCTCCCCGACGACACGGGCCGTCAGGTCATCAATGCCGAGGTGGTCGGTTTCCGCGACGACGTCATGCTGCTCATGCCCTACGGGGAAATGCGCGGCATCCGCCCGGGAAGCCTGATCCGCAACACAAGCACCCCGCCCGTCTTCCCTGTGGGCAACCGCTATCTCGGACACGCGGTGGACGCGTTCGGACAGTCCCTCGATCCGGCCAAATCCATTTTTCCGGCGCGCTACAACCCGCTGCACGCCGATCCGCCCAATCCCATGACGCGGCCGCGCATCACCGAACCCCTCGATGTCGGGGTCCGGGCCGTCAACGGCCTGCTGACGCTGGGCAAGGGCCAGCGCGTTGGCATCATGGCCGGATCGGGCGTCGGCAAGAGCACGCTCATGGGCATGTTCGCCCGCTACACGTCGGCCGAAGTCAACGTCATCGGGCTCATCGGCGAGCGCGGCCGGGAGGTCGTGGATTTCATCGAAAAGGACCTTGGGCCCGAAGGGCTGGCCAAGTCGGTGCTCGTCGTGGCCACTTCGGATCAGGGTCCCCTGGTGCGCATGCGCGCGGCCTACGCGGCCACCGCCATGGCGGAATTCTTCCGCGACCAGGGCAAGGACGTGCTCCTGATGATGGATTCGGTCACCCGCTTCGCCATGGCGGCCCGCGAGGTCGGCCTGGCGGCCGGTGAACCGCCCACCACCAGGGGGTACACGCCCACCGTCTTTTCCCACCTGCCCCGCCTGCTTGAACGCGCCGGACGGTCGTCCACGGGAAGCATCACCGGCATCTACACCGTGCTGGTGGAAGGCGACGACTTCAACGAACCCGTGGCCGACGCGGTGCGCTCCATCCTTGACGGCCATATCGTGCTGACCCGCGAGCTGGCCGACCAGGGCCACTACCCGTCCATCGACGTGCTGAAGAGCGTCAGCCGCCTTGCCGCCGACGTCGCCCCCGCTCCCGCCGTCGCCGCCGGACGCGACCTGATCCGCATGATGGCCACGTTCCAGCGCGTCGAGGACATGGTCAACATCGGGGCCTACGCGCACGGCTCCAACGCCGAGATAGACCAGGCCCTATCCATGATCCACCCCATCCGTCTCTTCCTGCAGCAAACCATCGACGAGCGTTCGACCCTGGACCAGGCCTTCGAAGCCCTGAAAAAACTGACCGGCCACAATCTGCCCGGTTCCGTCAAACCTCGCGGCTAATCGACCGATCCCCCCGCCACGCGCAGCACTTCCTCCACGGTGGTCACTCCCTGCACGACCCGCTCCATGCCGTCGTCAAACAGGGATCGCACCCCCTTTTGGCGCACCATGACGCGCAGATCGCCCAGATCGATGTTCTTGCGGATGGCATCCTTGACCTCGGTGTCGTAGGGCAGGATCTCGAAAATGCCGGTGCGTCCGTAATAGCCGGTCTGACGGCAGTGATCGCACCCGCGCCCCCTCCATAACGCCTGGTCGGGGCGGATGTACCCGTCCAGCCCCAGAGCCTTGATCTCTTCGTAATCGGGCGTGTAGCGCACCTTGCAGTACGGGCAGATGTTGCGCACCAGGCGCTGGGCGATGCAGCCGATCACGGCGGCGTTGATGAGATAGGCGTCGAGCCCCAGGTCGATGAGGCGCGTCAGGGCCGAGCTGGCGTCGTTGGTATGCAGGGTGGAAAAGACGATGTGCCCGGTCAGGGCGGACTGCACGGCCTGCTCGGCAGTCTCCAGGTCGCGCATTTCGCCGATCATGATGATGTCGGGGTCCTGACGCAGGATGTGCCGCAGCATCTGTCCGAAGGTCACCCCGATTTTCGATTGCACGCCGATCTGGTTGAAATCGTCGACCACCATTTCGATGGGATCCTCAAGAGTGACCACGTTGACCTGCGGGTTGGCCAGCACTTTCAAGGTCGAATACAGGGTGGTCGACTTGCCGCTGCCCGTGGGACCGGTGACCAGAATCAGACCGTAGGTCTTGCGCAGAAATCGGCTGTAGGTCTCGTAATGCTCGGGCCGCATGCCTAGCTCTTCGAGATTCTTCAATGTGCTGTCGCTTGAGAGCAGGCGCAGCACCATCTTTTCGCCGAAGGCCACGGGAATGGTCGAGACGCGAACATCCGTCGGCACGCCCGCCAGCACCAGCTGCACGCGGCCGTCCTGGGGCCTGCGCTTCTCGGAGATGTCGAGCCTGCTCATGCCTTTGAGCCTGTTGATCATGGCCAGATGCACGGTCATGGGCAGGCGGTGCAGATCGTGCAGGATGCCGTCGATGCGGAAACGGATCAGGGCGAAGTCCCGCTTGGGCTCGATGTGAATGTCGCTGGCCCGCTCGCGCAGGGCGGAGCGCAACAGGTAGTCCACGGCCTTGATGATGTGGCGCTGCGATTCGGGATCGGATTTTTCGGCCACCTTGACCCGCGCCTCGAGGTTGCCGATCTCGCTTGAATCCATGAACTCGATCTGCGCGGCCTGGATGGCGGTCCGGAATTGGTAATAGTCGTCGATGAGCCGGTTTATGTCCTGGCGCGTGCTCAGGAAAACCTTGTACGGCAGGTCGCTGACACGCTCCATGTCCTGCCAGAGTTCGGCCCGGAACGGATTGAAGACCGCCAGCTCCAGCTCTCCGTCGCGAATCATGATCGGAACCAGGGTGTTCATGCGTGCGAAACTTTCGGAGATGGTCTTGGTGGTCACTTCAAGATCAAGGTCAAAGGGGTCGACCCGCCGGAATTCAAGCCCTTCCCTGGCGGCCACGGCCTTCAGGATGACATCCTCCGTGATCCGCGTCTCCGGCAGGCCGGGCTCCCGGGCGGGCTTGCGGATGTTGAAGCGGATCAGGTCGTCGATGCCGTCCGGACCTTCGGTGTCGATGCCGTTCTTGACGGCGTGGTCCAGAATGATCCCGGCCTGGGCCTCGCTGATCTCCCCTGCCCCGACCAGGACGTCCAGCAGGTACGTCAGGGAGTAGACGATGCGCCTGGTGTTCAGACTATCCATTTCCGCCGCTCCTGTGCATGGCCACGATGCGGTTCACTGTTTTCGTGGTCGAGTAGCCTTCCAGAAGCGGGATCGAACAGACCGTGCCTCCGCCCTCTTCCACCACGCCCCGGCCGACGATCCGATCCACGCTCCAATCCCCGCCTTTGACCAGAATGTCCGGACGCACCGCCTTGATCAGTTCAAGCGGCGTGTCCTCCTCGAAAATCATGACAAAATCCACGCAGGCCAGGGCGGCCAGCACCCGGGCGCGAGCCCGCTGATCATTGACGGGCCGAAGCGCCCCTTTCAGCCGTCGCACGGAGGCGTCGCTGTTGAGCCCGACCACAAGGCACGCCCCCATGCTCCGGGCCCGCTCCAGGTAGTCCACGTGTCCTGGATGGATGATGTCGAAGCATCCGTTGGTAAAGACCAGCTTGCCCGCCGGGCGGCGGTCCAGATCTTGGGGAGAGATGATTTTCTGCGCGGTGTCCATGGACCTTTCCGGGTTTGACGTGAGCTAAGGGGTGCCGTACATGACGCTAAAAACATCGCACGGGATGAAAAATGTCCAAAAGCTGGCTGAAATCCAAGCATGACTCCTTTGTCCGCGACGTTCTGCGCGATTTCTGCCAGATCGCCAGCGCCTTGGAAAACCATTTTTCCGATTACGACGCAAGCGGATCGGTCAGCTTCCATTTCTTTGACGACATCCTGGGCCGCCAGAACAGCAAGGGCCTGCTCTGGAGGCTCAAGGACACCTCGCACCTGCTCTTCCGCAACGAGGAACAGACATCCTTCGCGGTCTTCGGCGAATACCTCGACTGGGCCCTTGGGTACATCTTCCATGAATGCATAAAGCTCAAGGAGGACGCCTACCAGCAGATGAACTACAAGCCCCGGTTCAGACAGCTGCAACAGAGCGAGGCCCTCACCCCGGAGGAGCAGCACATCGGTTCGGAGCTTTATGCGGTCATCAAGCAGACCTCGGAAAGCATCGAACGCGAAGTGCGCCGCATCCGGTTCATCATTTTTCATTGCAAGCGTCTGTTTATCCTATATCTTCCTCTGCACCATGAAAACCCCCTGCTGGCCCGTTTTCTGTACGCGCAAAGCGACCTCGTGCACAGCGTTTTCAAGGGTTACGCCGAGGAACTGACGCACGCGATCTACGCCGGAGGCGTTCACCACATGTACGCTTTGGCGGCGCAGTCTCTTGAGGAAGGAGGTTGGGTCGACGAGGCCTTCAAGGCCAGACAGCTGGAACAGAGCCTCGCAGCGCAAAAAACACTTGATCTCAGTCCCGGTGCTGCTACATTTTCACATCAAAAGTCCCGATCTGCACAATCTTAACGTTTACCAAGGATCATACACATGCGCCATCTTAAATTGCTCATCATCGCCGTACTGTTGACGTCCTGGGGTTGCGCCACCCTGACCGGAGGATCCACCACGCAGGATCCGGGCCCGGCCCCGACCCAGAACAGCTTCTTCTATGATTTCAAGGATATTCGCGTTCCCGAGGAAATGGAGCTCCAGACCAAGAAATCCAACATCGTTCCTTCCGACACCGGCAAGTTCGGGACCATGGTCTTCAAGGGACAGGCGGAACCCATTTCCCTGTTCGATTATTTCTTCAACACCATGCCCAAGGATGGCTGGACGCTCGTCACATACCAGAAATATCAGCGCTATCACCTTGTTTTTTCTAAAGAAAACAGGATCTGCATGATCACGATCGAAGAAAGTCCGATCATCTATACGTGGCTTGAGATCAAGGTGTCCCCGAAAGCCCCCGCCGCCAGCGCGCCTGCGTATTCCACCGGCACGCAACCGGTCGACACCTATCCCAGCTATCCTGCCGGAGGCCTTTCCCCCGAGCCGGAAAGGACGTTGTCCGAGTGATCCCCGCACACTACCAGTTCGATACGTTTCACGGGAAACGCATCCATCTTGGGGTCACCGGCTCCATAGCAGCGTACAAGGCCCTGGATTTGACCAGGGCCTTGTTGCATTTGCACCTGCAAGTCGGGGCGACATTGACGGCGTCGGCACAGAAATTTGTCACCGAGCTTTCCTTCAGCGCCCTTGGAGCCGAGCCTCTGTACTCCGGCATGTTCGCGAGCGGGGCCAATTTCGACCACCTCGAACCCTCCGTGGCCGACGCGTTCATCATCGCCCCCGCCACGGCGAACATCCTGGCCAAGATGGCGCACGGTCTTGCGGATGATCTGCTGAGCTGTCAAATTCTGGCCTTTCCCGGCCCCGTGCTGGTGGCCCCGGCCATGAATCCGCGCATGTGGAACGCCCCGGCCACCCGCCACAACTGGGCTATTCTGGGCGAACGAGGAGTGATCCGCATCGAGCCCGATTGCGGCAACGTGGCGTGCGGCGACACAGGGCAAGGACGCCTTGCCCCAATGGACGAAATATTCGTCCGGACCCTTGCCGCCCTCTCCCCTCAAGACCTGCGCGGCAAAAAAATCATGCTGACGCTGGGCCCCACACGCGAGTACTTCGACAAGGCGCGGTTCTGGTCCAATCCTTCCACAGGAACCATGGGCGCCGCCATCGCCGTGGCCGCGGCCCTGCGCGGGGCCGAAGTGACGGCCATCACCGGTCCGGTGGACATCCGGCTCCCGTCAATGATCAATAAAATCCAGGTGATCACGGCCCGCGACATGTTCCAGGCCGCGAGCGACATTTTTCCATCCCAGGACATAGGCTGTTTCACGGCGGCGGTGGCCGACTATCGACCGCCGGCCTGCCCCGCGGGCAAATACAAGAAGAATGGGCAGCCGCTGAGCCTGTCGTTTGAAAGCAACCCGGACATACTGGCGACCCTGAGCCGCTCCAAAAAAACGGGGCAACAGACGATAGGTTTCGCCGCCGAAGCCCAGGACCTCGAACGCAACGCAGCCCTCAAGCTCAACAAGAAAAATCTTGATCTGATCATCGCCAATCCCATAGACGAATCCGGTTCCGGCTTCGCGTCCGCCACCAACCGCGTCGTGGTCATGGACCGTCACGGACGAAAGGAATCCTGGCCGCAGTTGCCGAAAACAGAAATCGCCTGGAGGATTTGGGATTGGATCTCAATGAACACACCCTGACCGAAGCCCAACGCACACTGAAACGCCTCGGGGTAACCCATGTCTTGCACCCCGAGGCCAAAGCGCCGCAGACGCCGCAGCTCCAAGCCGCCCCGGTGCAAACGCCTCCACCGCCGGCAGCGCCCGTATCGCCCGCAGCGTCTGCTCCAAGCTCCTCTTCCCGACAGGCATCGCCTTCAGGTGAAGCCCCGCTGCCGCTGTTGTTGCGGTCATTGTTTCACGGGAAACAAATTCCTGCGCGCACCTTGTGGACATATGCCGGACTCCAGCGCGACATGCAGGAGGCGGACAATCCGCCGCGTCTGAACGTCTTCAAAAAAATTCAGGAATCCGTTTGCCTGCACTTGCAATGGAATCCCGAAACCCTCTGCGCCTGGCCTCTTGATCTTGATACCGCCCTGTTTGCAAAAGGCCTCAGCCACTTTCAACCGCAAACGATCCTGTTCTTCTCCAACCACGCCGCCAAGCTGGGTTCGGACGAGAAAACGAACCTGCTTCACATGGAGCGAACTGGAGTCCGCGTGGTCGTACTGCCCGATCTGGAGGCCATGGCCCAGGGAGACCAGAAGCTCAAAAACGAGGCCTGGCGAATTCTGCAAAGGCTTTAGAACCGAACCTCGCGCCGCAGGCCCGGTTACTCTTCCCTCCGACAGCCGCCTGAAAATCCGGACAACGTCTTCGCGTCTGGACGTACTGAAATTCCGTATTGCCCACAAAACATCCTTGGGTTAGGTGATTTTCATATTTTGTTTCACATGGAGCATTACATGAAAATTCTCATCACAGGCGCAGCGGGATTTATTGGTTTTCATCTCGCTAAGCGTTTCCTTGATGCCGGAGTCTCGGTTTTTGGCCTCGACAATCTCAATGATTACTACTCGGTACAGCTGAAGAAAGACCGGCTGAAGCAGCTGGAGCAGGATTCGAACTTCCATTTCAAACCCATCGATCTTGCCGACGGCGCGGCTCTTGAAGCCTACTTCATGGCACACAAATTCACCCATGTCGTCAATCTGGCAGCCCAGGCAGGTGTCAGATACTCGCTCATCAATCCGAAATCGTACGTTGATTCCAACATCGTCGGCTTCGCGAATCTGCTGGAATGCTGCCGCCACAGCCAGACGGCGCACCTGGTCTACGCTTCGTCGAGTTCCGTGTACGGGCTGAACACATCCATGCCCTTCTCGGTGCACGACAACGTGGATCACCCCGTAAGCCTCTACGCTGCCAGCAAAAAATCCAACGAACTGATGGCCCACACCTACTCGTATCTCTACAAGCTGCCTACGACCGGCCTGCGCTTCTTCACGGTTTACGGTCCGTGGGGACGTCCGGACATGGCTCTCTACCTCTTCACCAAGGCCATTTGCGAAGGCAAGCCCATCAACGTCTTCAACCACGGGAAAATGCGCCGGGATTTCACCTACATCGACGACATCGTCGAAGGCGTTTTCCGCATCGTCAGCCATGTGCCCCAGGGCAACCAGGCCTGGGACGGCAAAAATCCCGATCCGAGCACCTCGCCGGCCCCGTACAAGCTCTACAACATCGGCAACAACAACACGGTGGAACTGGAACGCTTCATCACCGTGCTGGAGGAGGCGCTGGGCGAAAAAGCCATCCGCAACTACATGGACATCCAGCCCGGCGACGTTCCGGCCACCTACGCCAATATCGACGACCTGATCCAGGACGTCGGCTTCAAACCATCGACAAGCATCGAGGAAGGCATCGGAAAATTCATCGCCTGGTACAGAGACTACTACCGATCGTAGTTCCATGTGAAACGAGTGGATCAGGAGGGAATACTTTTGGCGCAAACAATCGTTTTGGCGAATCAAAAAGGCGGCGTGGGCAAGACCACCACCACCGTCAACCTGGCCGCTTCGCTGGCGGCAATGGAGCAGCGGGTCCTGGTCATCGACTGCGATCCGCAGGCCAATGCGTCGAGCGGGCTGGGCGTTGATGTCGGGCAGGTCAAGCGGTCCGTCTATCAGGCGCTTTTCGACCCGGAAGAAGCGCGGCGAGCCATTGTGGGCTCCGACATGGAGTTCCTCAAAATCCTGCCCTCCACGCCGGACCTGGTCGGAGCGGAAATCGAACTCGGGGAGGAGAAAGACAGGGAATTCATCCTGCGCCGCATCGTGACGATGCTCGATGCCGACTATGACTACATCCTCATCGACTGCCCGCCGTCGCTGGGCCTCATCACCATCAACGCACTGTGCGCGGCGAAGTGGCTTCTCGTGCCCCTGCAATGCGAGTACTACGCCCTGGAAGGAATCGCCCAGCTGATGAAGACATACGGCCTGGTCAAGGAAAGGCTGAACCCGGAGCTCGATGTGCTGGGCATTCTCCTGACCATGTTCGACAAACGCAACAAGCTCTCCTTCATGGTCGAACGCGAAGTTCGCGACCACTTCAAAGAGCTTGTCTTTTCAACATCGATACCAAGGAATGTCCGACTTTCCGAGGCGCCCAGCCATGGGCTCCCGGCCATACTCTACGATATCCGGTCCCTGGGAACCCAATCCTACATCGCGTTGGCCCAGGAGCTCATCGACATGAAACTAGGTCAATCGCAGGCGCAGGTCAGATGAGGAGTGCAGGTCACGGTGACCTTGTCCTTGAAGTGGCGTTTCGTGATGCGCGAGGCGCAGGCCACGCACTCGAAAACGAGCAATCCGCCCATGTTGGCGGCGCGGAGCATGAATTTGCGGGGTTCATCGGACTTCCAATCGGAGGTGGAGGCTCCGCAGGCCTCACAGACGACATCCGTGGGAAGTTCGTAGCGAAGGTCCCAATATTTCTCGAGAAGCTGCAAGTCGGCCATGGGCTCGATGATTTGCGTCTCGGACGGACAGAGCTTCTCAAGCACGTGCACAACATGCTTGCAAACATGCTGCCACAGCTCCTCCTCAAGCAAAACGCCCTGGGGCTGACCCTTGGCGTCAATAAGAAATCTGATGGCGGTATCCTTGTTCACGGCGACTCCGGAAGTTGAAGGTTTTGACGATCATCAGTCAATAAATACGAATGGCCGGGGGTCAACGACCCAAGGCGCAAACATCCGCGGGTAAAATATGACCATGAAAAAACGCGGGCTTGGACGCGGGCTTGATGTACTCATCAAAAGCCGCAATGTCGAACCCGAACACGAAGCAGAAATAGTGACCCTGGACATCTCGGCCCTTGAGCCCAACATCCACCAGCCACGCCACCACTTCGACCAGACGGCCCTGGAAGAGCTCGCGGCATCCATCAAAAGCCAGGGGCTGATCCAGCCGGTCCTGGTCAGACCTCTGCAAACAGCGGGACGATACGAACTCGTGGCCGGCGAGAGGCGCTGGAGAGCCTGCCGCATGGCCGGACTGACGACCATTGACTGCATCGTCCGCCACATGGACGACCACGAAAGCATGGCCATAGCGCTGATCGAAAATCTGCAACGCGAAGACCTGAACCCCATTGAGGAAGCGCGGGCGCTGGGACAGATCAAGGAGCACTTCACGCTGACCCAGGAAGAGCTGGCGGACAAGATCGGCAAGAGCAGGCCGGCCGTGACCAACAGCCTGCGACTCCTCAAGCTGCCGGAGAAGGTGCAGACGATGCTTGAGACAGGCGCGCTCTCCGCAGGGCACGCCAGGGCGCTTTTGGGATTGGACGATCCAGACGGCATCGTCACGCTGGCGCGGACCGTCCTGGAAAAGGGACTGAACGTGCGGGCAACGGAAGAGCTGGTCAAAAAATTCAGGCAGAAGAAAACCGAGCAGCCTGAAAAGCCACGGCGCGTCCGGCCCATGGTCGAGGACATCGCCAGCGTCGTCAGGACGCTGGCCGGGACCTTCACGATCAAACACACGGGAACGCCGCAAAAGGGAAAAATCGTGTTCGCCTACGCAAGCAACACCGAACGGGAAAAAATAGCGTCCTTTCTGGAACGCATGGCCAAGGAGCAGGATATATGAATCTGGCCTTCAATGCCTCGCGCATGATCGGGTCCAAGGTGCTCATCATCGGGGATATCATGCTCGACCAATATCAAAAAGGGCTGGTCGAAAGAATTTCACCCGAAGCGCCCGTGCCCGTGGTCAAAATCGTCGAACAGACCTTCAAGATCGGCGGCGCGGGAAACGTGGCCCAGAACGTGGCCACCCTGGGCGGCTGCCCAACCCTGGTCAGCATCTGCGGCCGGGATCTGTACGGCGAAAACCTGGAGTCGATCTGCGGTGAACTGGGCGTGAAAAGCCATCTCATCCGATCGGAATCACGGGAAACGACCCTCAAGACGCGCATAATGGCGCAGCACCAGCAAATGCTGCGCGTCGACCGGGAGACGAACAGCCCTCTTGACGCCAAGGAATTCCAGGCGGTTCTGGAAAAAGTTGACAGTCTGCTCGGCGAATTCGAGACGGTCATTCTCTCCGACTATGGCAAGGGAGTCATTTCCGAGGGTTTTCTGAACTGGTTGCGTGAAAAGAAAAAGCCGGGCCAGAAAATAATCCTGGACCCCAAGACCTGCAATTTTCCGCACTACGCGGACTTCTACTGCATGACGCCGAACAGGAAGGAAGCTTCCGAAGGCGCCCTGATGCACATCGCCACCCGGGAAGAAATTCTTGAGGCGGGCAAGCGACTCATCACGCAGTGCAATCTGCAAAGCCTGGTCATCACGCTGGGCGCTGAAGGCATGGCCGTCTTCCTGCCGGGACAGGGCGTTTTCCACCTCCCGACCACGGCCAAGAAAGTGTTCGACGTGACCGGAGCAGGCGACACTGTCATCGCGGTCATCGCCCTGGGGCTGAGCTCCGGCCTTGACCTGCTTACCTCATGCATTCTGGCCAACAGCGCCGCGGGCCTTGTGGTCGGGCAGGTGGGCGCTGTCGGCATCACCCAGGAAGAGCTGACCGAAGCCTTGAGTTCATGGCCCTGCGCGCAACAGACCAAATGGTGTCCACTGTGATCCGGCGCAGGCTATACGGGGCATTCACCGCCGCAACACGGCCCGCCTAGGGAATCGTAAGCCGCGAGAATCCGGCGCTCCCTGTCCAGTCTGTCCTCTCCGGACACCGGACAGGGATGCGCCTGGGCCAGGGCGGGAAGATCACTCCACAGCGGGACGGCGTGGAACCCCTGCCCTATGACCTCGGCTGTGCGCGTCGCGACGAGCTGCAACTCCATGGAATCGGTCACGACGACCAGGGGAAAGGGGGACGGAAGGTGTATGCGGGCGGCGGCAATGCTTTCACGTACGAATGTTCCGACCTCCCCCGGACAGAAGACAAGGGCCAAAAGCGGTTCTCCGTCGGGAGAAAACACCGCGAGGTCCAGGGCGACGGAATGGGGTTCCCCGTTGACGGTAAAATCCAGGGGATATTTTGCCTGGATGCAATCACGCGGATATTTCCTGTCTTCGACCAGCATCCTGGCCAACGACTGTCGCAAATCCTCGTACGTGGTGTCCATGATCTCCTGGCCGGAAAGGTAATCCGTGATGACACGGTTCAAGCTGACTTCATGCATAACGTCCTCCTGTTCTCATATCACAAGCTAAGCGTGGAAAACAAAGGGGCAAGCCCCGGGGCCGTCATGCGTTGACCGAAAGCTGAGCCTGGGATAGCCGGAATGGAAACGCAACCGGAAGATATCCATGAAAGAACTGTTCCTGATCAAATGCATCGACCAGATTCACGACGGTCTGTGCAATGGACTGTCCCGCTTTTCCGGACCCAGCCGCGCAGCCCTCGTTTATGCCCCATACAGGACCAGCCCTCTTCGAATCTACGATCCCTGCGACCTTCTGCGCGGACACGAGCCACGTCTACGCGAGCTCTTTCTCAAGCATAAGAAATGGATGCAAAAGGCCGATACGGAAAACAAAGACGACGGAATCCTGGAAAACCCGGAACTCGCGGGAATCATCGCCTTTGGCGGGCATTTCCGGAACATGTTCCACCAGACGTGGTTCAGCGAACACCATGTGGACATGTGTTCCACCGGTCCTACACAGCGCTGGCTGGAATACGCATGCAGGCTCCTTTCACAGGACTTGGGCACCAAAAGCGTAACGGATCTGGAAACCTCCGGCTACGTCTTGCAGAATTTCGCCACCCACGCCGTGCGCGATCACATCGTCGACATGCGCAATCTGGGCGTCGGCCCGGACACGCGCCTGCGCATCTATCCCCTGCTCGATGCCGTGCTCAATATTTCAAAGACCCAGGAAGAGGGATACTGGCCGTTGGGAGACCTTATCTTCGTCGAACCATCGCAGGCGCACAGAATTCACTATCTGGCCACCTTCGGTGATTTTGAAAGACCGGCCATGAAGGATTTCAAACACATTCGCAAACTTTTGCAGGCGGTGGAAGGCAACAAGCACAAGCTGGTCAGCAACGGACAGAAAATCATCGGCATCGGCACCGGCAGGATGCCTGATTTTTCCGTAACCGTGGAGTTCAGGGGAAATCACGGATTCATACGAGTTCAGGACGAAACCATTTGCAGCTTCGCGGACGGCGGGTTCCACTCCACCACTCGGCGGCCCAACCTGGTCCAGCTGGAGGAAGTGCTTCTGGAACTCAATCTGGATTCAAGCAGGCTCTACACCATCATGAAAGTGGTCAGCACCCTGGTGCGCAGCGCGCAGGAGCGCAAACACGGATGCGCACTGGTGCTCGATTTCGGCAGCCCCCTGGCCAACATTTCGGGACAGCACCTGGAAACGCCGCTTGATCTGAAACGTCACATGGACCTTGATCTGGCCACATCGCTGGCCAAAGTGGACGGCGCACTGCACATCGACATGATGTACCTCAAGCTCCACGCCTTCGCCTCCCTGCTCGACGGTCGGGCCGTGGCAGGGGAAAACCGGGCCCGGGGCGCACGCTACAACTCGGCTCTCAGATTCACGGCCGAACACGACCAGGTCATCCTCGTGGTGGTCAGTTCGGACCGCCCCATCTCCATCATCCAGCACGGCGCCGAACTCAAGGCCAAGTGCGACTGGATTCCGAGGTACCAGTGCCTCTCGGAGCCCGTGACCCTTGAGGAATGGATCGAGGAACCGAACCGCGCCTGAACGGTCAGGCGTAGAGGCTGGAAATGAGGAGCGCGAGCGTGCGCTCCAGATTCCCGCGCTCCGACTCCGCAATCTTCTCCCCCCTTTCACGGATATGCAGGATGTCCACGGCCTTGTCTTTTTGCGTCGCGATCTTGGCGAAGACAAGATCGATGCCGAGCCTGAAAAGGCACAGGGAGACAGTGGCCAGCAGGCCGGGTACGTCCGGGGCCTGGATGGAAAGCACGGTGTGGAAATCCGAAACGCTGTTGTCCAGGCGCACGCGCACCAGCTCGCGGTCCAGGGCGAACACCTTCTTGAGCCGGGGAGCGACCTGCACGGGCAGATCGTCCAGGCCTTTCTCATCCTCGAAAAGTCGTTTCAGACGCGCTTCAAAGGCGAGCAACGTATGCTCCGCGTACAGCATGTCGAGAGGCTGCGTGACCCAGAACACGTCGACGACGGTCTTGTCGTCCCACACGCACAGTTCCGCGCCCAGGACAGACATCCCATGCTTGGCCAGGGCCGCGCAGACGCGGGCGAAAAGACCAGGGCGGTCCGTGGATATCAGGGTGGCGCGCAAGGAGCCTGAATGCGGCCTGTCCTCCCACGACAGATGGAATTGCTTCGCTTCGCCGCAGCAGCGGAAGGACTGCACCTGCTCGATGTGCTCGATAATGCGTCCGGGAGGGGTTTGCAGCAGGTACCTGGGCGGCATGACGGTCAGAAACGCTCAAACTCGCGGATTGAAAATTGCGCGGGCCGCCTGGAACGCAGAAAATCACGCACAGAGCTCAGCCTGTGGACTTCGTTGTCATCGGCCGAAGCGGAGTGTTCCAGAACCCTGCGCGTCTTGAAGTAGGTTTCACGCAGCAGGTTTTCGATCCAGGGATTCCAGGCCTTGGGACCGGTGGCGACGCTGTCCGCCCAGGTCAGGAGGGTCAGACGGTCCAGGTGGAGAACCGAGCCTACGGCCTGGGCCAGGTTGAAAACGACGGACTCCTCACCGAGATCGCGGCGCGTGGCCGCGTGCACCAGCAGCAGGTGCTGCTCGATGAGCGCCGAACATTCCAGAACAAAGTCATCCCCGTATCCCAGGCGGCCAAGTATCCGCCGCGCAAGTCGGGCTCCGCAGGGGGCGTGGTCGCCATCGCCCTTGCCTATGTCGTGGAGCAGGGCGGCCCAGCGCACACAGGGGTCGTCATGCAGGGAAAAGAGAAAATCGCCGAGAAACTCGTGCCCGACATCGAAAGCGGCAAGGTTGCGCACCGTTTCCACAAGATGGGGCCCGACGGGCAGACGGTGGTAGGCGTCGAACTGAACCAGATGCTCGATGGCCGCGAATTCGGGCAGGAAAAGGCTCAGGAATCCGACTTCAAGCATCTGTTCCAGGGCCTCCCCGGCGACAGGGCCGCACAAAACCTCCTCAAAACGGTGAACGACGGCCTGCTGCCAGTTATCTTGAGCCCCGAGAGCGTGGTATCGATCCTGGATGATGCGCCGGGCATGCCAGGAAACGGGAATGCCGGTCTGCGCGCTGTGTCGGAAAAGCTCCAGGATGTTGGCCGGGTCGGATACGAGAACGGAAAAATCGAGTCCCGTCCCATGAGCCTGGCCCGTTCCAGGTGAAACGGCAAGGGCCCGGGCATTGTCCAGACAAAGCCTGCTCATGAGCTGTATTTCGGTCATGGCCTCGTGCAGGAGCGAAAGAAAACGTTCCACCCCGTCCCTGTCGTCGGCAGGGCCAAAACCCAGAGCCTGCGCGATTTCAGGCTGCAATTCCAGATGCAGGACATCGTTCTTGCGCCTGGAGGTCCGGTGCAGGGCCACTCTGACCTGGCCCAGAAAGCGTCCGCTTTGAGCCAGGGCTTGCTGCTCGGAAGAGGAAAGAAAAGGATGGGATCCTCCCGCTGCGCGGTAGATGACGCCAAGCCACCGCGTGGTCTGCAGATCGCGCTGCCCTCCCCTGCCCTCCTTCAGATTGGGCGAAAGCAGATGCGGCGTTTCACCGTGCAGGCGATGGCGCTCTTCACGACGGGCGGCAAGCCAATCCACGAGGCGGGCCCGCGAAGGAACGACCAGACGCCTGGCGAACTCATCCCGGAATTCGGAATACGACTCGGCCGGCCCGTAAAGAAGCCGGGCATCAAGGTACGAGCACAGGACCTCGAAGTCCGTGGCGGCAAGCTCCAGGCTCTCGGAAACCGTGCGCACGCCATGACCGACTTCGAAGCCGCAGTCCCAAAGGGGCAGAAACAGGGCGTCGGCCAGGAGCTGCGGATCGGGGGCGGCCACTTCCGGAAGACAGAGACAAAGATCGACGTCGGAAAAAGGATACAGCTCGCCGCGCCCATAACCGCCAAGAGCCAGAATCAAGGTTCGCCCGTCAGCCGGCAAATGTCGCGCGCAGGTCCGACGGATCCAATCATCCATCAGGGCGGAAAACCATGCAGGCGTATGGCCCGGGTCGATACTCCCGTTACGGTAGAGATCCCGGGCCACACGCAAGGTTTCGATGCTCATTGCGAAACGGGGCGGCGGCCCGTTCTTACAGGGCGGACCCGCCGGACTCGCCGGTGCGGATGCGGATGGCGTTCTCGATGCTGGAGACGAATATCTTGCCATCGCCGATCTTCCCGGTCTTGGCCGCCTGCTGGATCGCCTCCAGGGCCTGGTCGAGCAGATCGTCGTCAATGACGATCTCGATTTTGACCTTGGACACGAAATCGACCTGATATTCGGCCCCGCGGTAGACCTCCTTGTGGCCGCGCTGGCGACCGAAACCGCGTACATCCGTGACCGTCATGCCTTGTATGCCCATGCCCGTCAGCGCTTCCTTGATTTCGTCAAGCTTGTAGGGGCGGGTGATTATTTCCACTCGTTTCATGATTCCTCCTCGATGGTTGGCGAATCAGGCCTGGTAGGCGGATTCGCTGTGAATGGCCACATCAAGCCCGGCCTCTTCCTCTTCGTCGGTGACGCGAATGGGCACAATGGCGTTCACGATCTTGAGCAAAGCATAGGAAACCAGGAAAGAAAAGGCGCAGGTGGCGACGACGGACACGAACTGAATCCAAAGCTGACCGGGATTGCCATAGAAAAGGCCGTTGAAGCCGGCGGGGTTGATAGCCTGGCTGGCGAAAAGGCCGGTGGCCAGCGCCCCCCAAATGCCGCCCACGCCGTGAATGCCGACCACATCGAGGCTGTCGTCGTAACCGAAGCGGGATTTGAGGCTCACGCCGAAATAGCACAGCACGCCGGCGCCAAGGCCGATGATCACGGAAGCCATGACGCCGACAAAACCTGCCGCCGGGGTGATGGCCACAAGACCGGCCACCGCGCCGGAGGCCGCGCCCAGGGTCGTGGGTTTGCCGTGGAACTTCCATTCCGCGAAAACCCAGGCGAGCATGGCCGTGGCCGCCGCGACATGCGTGGTGACGAAAGCGTTGCCTGCCAGCCCGTTCGCGGCCAGCGCGCTGCCGGCGTTGAAACCGAACCAGCCGAACCACAACAGCGCCGTGCCGATCATGGTCATGGGCAGGTTATGCGGTAAAAAGGAACGCTTGCCCCATCCCTTGCGCTTGCCGATGACCAGGGCCGCCGCCAGGGCCGCGCTGGCGGAGCTCATGTGCACCACCGCTCCGCCGGCAAAATCCATGGCGCCCATCTTGAACATCCAGCCGCCGCCCCAGACCCAGTGACACAACGGGGCATAAACGAAAGTGCACCACAACACGATAAAAATGAGAAACGCGGAAAACCGCATGCGCTCGGCGAAGGCGCCGGTGATCAGGGCCGGGGTGATGATGGCGAACATGCACTGAAAGACCATGAAGACCATGTGCGGCAGATTGGTGGCTATGGACTCGTGCGGCTCCATGCCCACTCCGGCCATGCCGATAAAATCAAGGCCGCCGATGAGTCCGTTCATGTCGGTCCCGAAGGACAGGGAATATCCCCAGAAAATCCAGACCAGGGTGATGACGCCAAGGGCCGCGAAACTCTGCATCATGGTGCCCAGGGCGTTTTTGGAACGGGTCATGCCCGCGTAGAAGAGGGCCAGCCCGGGAGTCATGAACATGACCAGGGCGGCACAAACAATGATAAAAGCGGTATCTGTCGGATTCACAATGCACCTCCATTTTTGTCGGGTATGAGCAAGGACGGTGCCACGAAAATAAAAATCATGAATTCAGCCTTTTAGCACAACCAAAAGCCTCACGGCCAATCCTTGCACTACAATTTCGTACACGACAGGCCGAAAATTATCTTTTTTTGTAAAACCAAAAAAAGAAATGCCTGACAATTTCGGCTGAAAAAAACATATTTGTCCTCTCCTCCTTAAAAACGGGAGCGAGAAGACCTCAAAAAAATCCCTGCGACAAAAATCCCTGTATTCGAGACGGAATTTTCCATCTGAATGGCATTACCACTCCCAGATGAGTCCCGAAAAGCGCCCCGCAAGCATCCAGACCACTCTTTTGAGAGGCACAACAGCAAGACAAAATTGTAAATCAATGCAAATAACTAAAATTAAACACTGTTAGACTAAAATATCGACAATAGCCCGCTTGCTTCCTTCAAAATCAAAACCATGACACGTATTTAAACATAATTGTTAATTTAGCACCAAAAACGCGCGAATAATCAAATGAAAATTTAACAAATTAGGTACGAATTATACAACTACAACACTTAATACTGATTAAAAACGGGATGTTGACAACTTTGGCACCGCCTGTGCTCTGAGGGAGTATCAACACTCACCACCACGGAGGTCATCATGTTCGAAGAGAAAAAACAAACAACCGCCCTGCTCAGACCAAAAGTCTGGGCTCTGACCCTATTGCTCGCCACCCTTACCCCGGCCATGGCCTTTGCCGAAGGCGAAGCGTTGTCCCAGTCCAACGCGAACCTGTTGTGGACGTTGCTGGCAGCGATTCTGGTCATGTTCATGCAGCCCGGCTTCGCCCTGGTCGAAATGGGGTTCTCGCGGGCCAAAAACGCCGGCAACATTCTGATGAAAAACCTGATCGACTTCGGCGCGGGACAACCCGCATTTCTTCTGCTGGGTTTCGGCCTCATGTTCGGCCAGGACATCGGCGGGTTCATCGGCTCGTCCGGGTTCGCATTGGCCGGCGTCGATCCGACCAGCGACGCAGGGCTGTGGACGCTGACCTTCTGGTTCTTCCAGTCCGTTTTCGCGGCCACGGCAGCGACCATCATCTCCGGCGGCATCGCCGAGCGCACAAAATTTTCAGCCTACATCATCGTCAGCATCGTGGTCACGGCCGTCATCTACCCCATCTCCGGCCACTGGGCCTGGGGCTCCCTCTGGGGCGCTGGCGAGCTGGGCAAGGGCTGGCTTGAGAACATGGGCTTCATCGACTTCGCCGGCTCCACCGTGGTCCATTCCGTGGGCGGCTGGATGGCCCTGGCCGGAGCCCTGGTCATCGGCCCGCGCATAGGCAAGTACAGCCCCGACGGAAAGGCCAAGGCCATTCCCGGACACAACATCCCCATGGCGGGCCTTGGCGTCTTCATCCTCTGGTTCGGCTGGTTCGGTTTCAACCCCGGCAGCACCACCGCCGTCAACGGCAGCATCGGCTACATCGCCGTCAACACCAGCCTGGCCGCCTGCATGGGCGTGCTTGGCGCCATGATCTACGCCTGGATCAAGCACGGCAAGCCGGATACCTCCATGTCCTTGAACGGCGCCCTGGCGGGCCTGGTGGCCATCACCGCCGGCTGTTACGAAGTCTCTCCCATGGGCTCTTTGGCCATCGGCTTCCTGGCGGGCATCCTGGTCGTCATCTCCCTTGAATTCATCGATCAGGTCCTCAAGATCGACGATCCGGTCGGCGCGTCCTCGGTGCACGGCGTCTGCGGCATGTTCGGAACCATCATGGTCGGTTTCTTCGCCGCTCCCGGCTATGGCTCGGCCACCGGCCTCTTCTACGGCGGCGGGGCCGAAATCCTGGTCACGCAGATCATCGGAGCCGCGGCGGTCTTCGCCTGGGCCTTCGGGGCCGGGCTTATCCTCTTCTACCTGCTCAAAGCGACCATCGGCGTGCGCGTCACCCAGGAAGAGGAACTCAAAGGCCTCGACATCACCGAACACGGCATGGAATCCTACAACGGTTTCCAGATCTTCACCAACGAATAAGAGGGGAAACGCCATGAAACTCGTAATCGCATACATCCGGCCCGAGTGCCTGAACGCAGTCAAGCAAGAGCTGTACGCCAAGAAAATCTACAACATGTCCGTGACCAACGTGCTCGGCAGCGGACGCCAGAAAGGATTCACGGAAACCTACCGCGGCGTGGTCATGGAAGTGAACCTGCTGAAAAAGGTACGTCTGGAGATCGGCGTAAACGACGATTTCGCGGAACAGGCCGTGGAGGCCATCAATGCGGGAGCACGGACAGGCAAAGAAGGCGACGGCGTGATCTTCGTGCTGGAATGCGCCGCCGCCGTGCGCATCCGCACCCAGGAGACCGGGCCTGCGGCCATGGGCTAGCGGGCCGCCCAAAAACGGCAATCCGCCGCGTCACCGAAAAAAGCCAGACCGCTCATGCATGCGAGAATACACTGCGCGGCCTGGCTTTTTTCGCGTCCTTGCATCTCACCACTCTTGAACGGTTTGCGAATTTCCGGGGGGCGCCGCCTCCCTTTTTTTTTATCGCAGGCAGGCAAAGCCCCCGCCGGACCACGGACAGGCCCCGCACGGAACGGCCTGCCCATAACAGTCCTTGGCAAAGGGCGCGGGAAAGCCCTGGACATGGTCGCACGGGGCCACGCTGCAATCCGCGCAGCGGGCATACTCCTCGCGCACCGCCTCCGCGCGGAAACGGCAAAAATCGGGGGATTGCCAGACATGGAGCGGATCATTCTCCGGCACCCGGCCAAAGACGCGCTGTTTGACGCGAACCTCGGAGCCGAGCAACCAGGCCGAATAGCTGTGCCACAGATAATAACAGGGGGTCAGCGCGCCGTCATAGGCCACGAACAGGCTCGGATTCTGGACAAAGGCGCATTCTCTGGGCTCCCGCGCCGCCGTCTCGGGCAGATCGAGACGGATTCCCCGCCTCTGGGCGACATCCATGGCCCGGGCAAAGGTCTCGCGCACGCGCGCCAGGCGGCTGAAATCCAGGTTCATGGTATTGGGCAGGCTGAATTGCAGGCCACGGCCCTGCGCGTCCTCCTTCATGGCCAGAATGATGTCCACCAGCCGCTGCTGCTCCGGAGTGCGGAAAACCGCGTAAAAAGACGTATACGAGTGCGCAACATCCAGTCCCTCGACATCAAAGACTTTTTCCCATTCGCGGTAAAAATCCAGGCAACGCTGCGAGACCGGCACGTACAGACTCTGCGGGGCATCGGAGGCGTTGTAGGGCAGGACATGGGAGGCAATGACAAATTCGACGCCGCGATCCGCGCACCAGGAGACCATGTCCGGGAGACTGGTGTAATTCTGGGCGCTGACCACGGTTTCAGCGCCCAGGGACAGGGGTCGCGCCCCCGGGCGGGCAGCCGCGCCGCGCATCAGGTCAAAGGCATGCCCGACCTGGACGATTTCGGCTCCGGCCCGAAAGCGCTCCAGCTGATCCGCGTCCGGGGAGTCCACGGAAAAGCAGACCCTGTCCAGCCCCGCGTCCATGAGCTCTCCGGCCAAGGCCGAAGTCAGGAGCATGCCGTTGGACTGAAAGCCGATGACGCAGTCCCCCGGCACCCGGGCCCTGGCAAAGGCGATGAACGAAGCCAGCGCCGGGTGCATGAGGGGTTCGCCGATGCCGTTCAGATTGAGGGTGTCCAAGTGCGGAAAAAGAGGGGCCAGAGCCTCGAAGGTCGCCCTGGACATGAGCGCGTCTTCGCAGTCCCAGCCCGTGGAATGCTTGACGCACATGGCGCAGCCAAGATTGCACAGGGTGGCCAGCTCCGCATAGAGCTTGCGTGGATGGGGGGATTGGTTCGTCAGCATGGCCGGTTCTTTGAACAGTCCACAGCCTCCGTCAATGCCTCAAAATGACACACGCGCCGGCCCCTTACCGGCCAGCTCCGCCAACCATCTCCGCCACCAGACGCCCCAGGCGCTCCACTCCGCCCGCCAGTTCCTCTGTCCACGGGTTGCCGGAATTAAGACGCACATGGCCGGAAAAACGATCCTGGGTCGAGAAGATGGTGCCGGGCGCGATGCTGATGCCCGCCTCTCTGGCCCGGTACATGAGTTCCACCGAGTCCACGCCCGTGGGCAGCTCCACCCACAGCAATCCGCCGCCTTCGGGCCTGCCGACCCTGGTGCCCTCCGGAAAGGTCCGGCTCACGTGCAGCTGCATGGCCTGGGTCTGCTCTTGCAGGGCCCGCCGCAGGCCGCGCAGATGCCGATCATAGCGCCCTTCGCGCAAATAGACGCCCACGGCCTCCTGGGTCAGGGTCGCGGAGCAGACATTGGTGGTGGCCTTGACCTCGTAGGCTTCGCGGTAGAAGCGGCCCGGCATGATCCAGCCGATGCGGTAGCCCGGGCACAGGGTCTTGGACAGGGACGAACACAGCACAACCAGCCCCGCCCGGTCGTACATCTTGAAGACCGTGGGCCGGGCCGGACCGAAATGCAGGTCCCCGGCCACATCGTCCTCGATCAGGGGGATTTCCCGCCTGGCCAATAATTCCACGATTTCGCGCTTGGCGCTGTCCGGAGTCAAGGAGCCGTCGGGATTGTTGAAATTGGGGGTGAGGATGCAGGCCCGGATATCGAAGCGCCCCAAAGCCCGCTCCACATCGGCGGGCTCCACGCCGTGCCGGGGATGCGAGGGGATCTCGATGGAGCGCACGCCCTGATTTTCAAGCAGCTGCTGAAAGCAGAAATAGGACGGCGCCTGGATGAGCACGTTGTCGCCGGGCCGGACCAGGCTGCGCACAGCCACGTGCAGGGCTTCGAGCGCCCCGCAGGTGATGATGATCTCCTCGGGCCGCACGGCCAGGCCCGCCTGGGACGCGCGCAGGGAGAGCTGGCGACGCAGTTCCAGGCTGCCCTCCACGGGCAGGTAGCCGACCTGGCGCTTGGGATCTTCCCGCGAGAGACGGGCCGCGACCTTGGCCAGTTCGCGGTAGGGCAGCAGGTCTTCCGACGGGCAGTTGATGCCCAGCGGCACAAGCTCGCGGTCGCCCACGGTCTCGAGCACGGCGGAGATGAGCTGACTGCGGTTGACGGTATGGGGGCGCAGGAGCGGGCGCGGATTGCGCGGCGGAGGCGGCAGTTGCCGGGTATCGCGCCGCACGAAAAAACCGGACCTGGGCCGCGACTCGATGACCCCCTTGCGCTCCAGTTCGGCGTAGGCCTGCAGTACAGTGCTCACCGCCACCCGGCTGCGCAGGCTGACATGGCGCAGGGAAGGCAGCCGCGCTCCGGGCCCCAGCGTGCCCGATGATATCTGAAGCATCAGCTGCTGCTCGATCTGACGGTACCTGTAATCTTCCATGGTCATATCCTCATAAATGACGCCAAACTGTCATTCCCGCCCACGCGGGAATCCAGTGCTTCCAAGCCCCCTCCCGCATCACACTCCCGCAGGGATTGGCTGGTGTCGGGGGCGGCGGGCTGTCGGCTGTCTGACCGAGCCAGGCATCGTTTGACGAACCATTGCCCACCGGGCGATTCGCCGCATTCCCGCGCAGGCGGGAATCCAGCTCTTCCAAGTCCCCCACATCACCCTGCCGCTGGGATTGGCTGGTGTCGGGGGCGGCGGACTGTCGGCTGTCTGACCGAGCCAGGCATCGTTTGACGAACCATTGCGGGGCGCACAACGCTCGAAGTCATGGTCGGGCACGCAATGGTTCGTCTCTACGAGGCCGGCGAGGGAGTTCCGGCAGGCCGCCGCCCCCGGCGCCAGCCAATCCCCTTCCCGATGCCCGGCCATGTCACCACATCACCATTCCTTCTTCCGATGTCCGGCCATGTCACCCTACCCCATCTCCGCTCCCTGTTGCGTCCTCCGCCTCCAATCTGTTATGGTCGAAATTTACGCAAACTGTATCTGTACCGCAAACAGTTTTTGACTAGGCTGAGATTCAAGAGGATAATAGATTATGAATTGCGCCACCCTTTCTTCCACCAGCCGCGCCGAGTCCCCCCTGGTCTCGGCCTTTCGCCAGACCCTGCCCATCATCCTGGGCTATGTGCCCGTGGGTTTCGCCTACGGCGTTCTGGCCCAGAAATCGGGCCTTTCCGGCATAAACACCATACTGATGAGCCTTCTGGTCTTTGCGGGGTCGGCCCAGCTCATCGCGGTCGGCCTTTTCGCGGCCGGAGCCGCGCCCCTGGCCATCGTGGCCACGACCTTCGTGGTCAATCTGCGCCATCTGCTCATGTCCGCCGCCCTGGCCCCGTTCCTGCGCTCCTGGAGCAAAGTCCGGCTGGCCCTCTTTTCCTACCAGATGACGGACGAAACCTTCGCCCTGCACGTCGGACGCTTCGCCAAGGGAGAAACCGCGCCGTGTGAAACCTTCGGCATCAACGTCATCGCCCAGAGCGCCTGGGTTGGGGGCACGGTCCTCGGCCTGGCCGCGAGCACGCTCATCACCGACATCCGGCCCATCGGACTTGATTACGCCCTGCCGGCCATGTTCATCGCCCTGCTCCTGGGCCAGCTCAAGTCGCGGCAGCACCTGGCCGTGGCGGTCATCGCAGGCGTCCTGTCCACGATCCTGATGCTCGCCGGCCTTCAGCAGAGCCACGTCCTGGCCGCGACCATCACTGCAGCAACCATCGGCCTCGGAGTTCACGCATGGACCAGCAAACGATCTTCCTGACCATTCTCGGCATGATGGCCGTGACCTATGTCCCGCGCGCCCTGCCCCTGTTGGCCCTGGCGCAGCGCACCCTGCCCGGGGCGGTCATCCGCTGGCTGGGGTTCATCCCCGTGGCGGTGCTCTCGGCCATGCTCCTGCCGTCGCTGGTCGCGACGGAAAAAGGGCTTGATTTTTCGGCGGAGAACATATTCCTGTGGGCGGCCATACCCACCTTTCTGGTCTGCTGGAAAACCAAAAGCTTTGTCGGCGCCATTGTCACCGGCATGGGCTGCGTGGCTCTGGGCAGACTGTTTTTCGCGTAACACCGCCCCCAAGGAGAGAACATGAGTTTTCGATTCACCAACCGCATCCAGAACACGCCGAAATCCTTCATTCGCGAGATCCTGAAAGTCACCCAGGATCCGGGCATCATCTCCTTTGCCGGCGGCCTGCCCAATCCGCATCTCTTTCCCATCGAAGCCCTGCAGGATGCGGCCCGCGAAACCCTGGCCGCGTCCGGGGCGCGCGCCCTGCAGTACTCCACCACCGAGGGGCACGCCGAGTTGCGCGGCTGGATAGCGGCCCGCTACGCCAAGCGCGGCATAACCGTGGACCCGGACCAGGTGCTCATCACCACCGGCTCCCAGCAATGTCTGGACCTCCTGGGCAAGCTCTTCATCGAAAAGGACGACGAGGTCATTCTGGAGCGGCCGAGCTACCTGGGCACCATCCAGGCCTTCACCATGTTCGAGCCCCGCTTCGTGACCGTTGATCTGGAAGCGGACGGCCCCAATCTGGAAGAGGTCAAGGCGCTGCTGGCCACGGGTCGCCCCAAGCTCTTCTACGCCGTGCCCAACTTCCAGAACCCTTCGGGGCTGACCTATTCCAGGGCCAAGCGCGAGGCCCTGGGAGCGCTGCTGCGCAACCACCCGGAAACCATCTTCATCGAGGACGACCCCTACGGCGAGCTGCGCTTTTCCGGCCAGCATCACCAGCCCGTCTTCGCCCATACCGGCGGCCGCAGCATCATGCTCGGCAGCTTCTCCAAGATCACGGTGCCCGGCTTTCGCCTGGGCTGGATGGTCGCGCCGCCTGAAATCATCCGCCTGGCGGTCAAGGCCAAGCAGGCCGCAGACCTGCATTCCTCGACCTTCAACCAGTTCGTCATCGCCGAGTATCTCAAAAATCACTCCATCGACGACCATATCGCCAAGATCACGGCCTGTTACGGTTCCCAGGCGGCGGCCATGGTCCGTACTCTGGAGCGCGAGGCCCCCGAGGGCGTGACCTTCACCCGTCCCGAAGGCGGCATGTTCTCGTGGGTGACCCTGCCGGAAGGCAAGGGCTCGTGCATGGATCTCTTCAACCTGGCCATCGGGCAGAAGGTGGCCTTTGTGCCGGGCATGCCCTTCTACACCGACGGCGGCGGCCAGGACACCCTGCGCCTCAATTTCTCCAATGCTTCGGAAGCGACCATCGACGAAGGCATCACGCGGCTGTGCCGGTGCATGAAGGATTTTCTGAAATAGGTCTCCCTCGACGGTTCATGGCGGGAAACGACCAGGGCTGCGTCCCCGCCATGAACCTTTTCCGACTTCCCCGCTCCAGATATTATTCCCTTTTCCAGAGGTTGAACTCCGAACCGACCAGGGTGTACACGCCGTAGAGTGTCCACAATGTGTTGACCAGAGCCACATCACCCTGGAGAGCCGACATGCCCGCGTTCCTTCGCCTGCTCATCTGCCTTGCCCTGCTGCTCGCCGCTTGCGGCCAAAGCGACGCCCCCGCGCCATCCGCATCGCGAACCATCCAGGCCCGGACCCTGCGCCTGGCCCTGACCGAGGCGAAGGAATGCCGGAGCCTTCCCGGGCAGGTCCAGTCGCGCAACAGCGTGACCCTGGCCAGCAAGACCAGCGGCACGGTGACGGAAATCCTGGCCCGCGAGGGAGACGCCCTCGCGGCCGGCCAGACCATCCTGCGCATCGACGACGCCGAGCTGCGCCAGCGCGAGCAGAGCGTGCGCGCCACGGCCGGACAGGCCGGGCTGGAAAGCAAGGCCCTGGCCGCTCGCAAGGCGCAGGCCAAGGCCACCTATGACCGCATGCAGAAGCTTCTGCAGCAGGCAGCGGTCAGTCGCGACGATGTGGATCGGGCCCGGGCCGAATACGAGGCCCTGGCCAGCCAGGAAAAGGCCCTGGCCGCGCAGTCCTCCGCCGCCGGATTCCAGGGCGCTGAAATCCGCGCCCTGATGCGGTACAGCGCCGTATCCTCGCCTTTGAACGGGGTGCTGACGCGCCGTCACGTCGATCTGGGGGCCTTTGTGCAGGCCGGGACGCCCCTGGCCGAGGTGGATGACCTGGGCAGCGGGTTCGATCTGGTGGCCCAGGCCGACGAATCCCTGCTTGGGCGCATAAGCCAGGGCATGACCGTGGTCGCGCTCATCCCCTCCCTGACCGCAGCTCCGTTTTTGACCACCCTCTCGGCCGTGATCGGCCAGGTGGACCCCACCAGCCGCGCCTTCAGGGTCAAGGCCGCCCTTGAGGGCGCGCCCAGCCCCGGCATGTTCGGCAAGGTCTGCGTACCCGTGGGCTCGGCCAAAAAACTTCTTGTGCCCCGCTCCGCCTTGCGACCGCGCGGCGAGTTGACCACGGCCCTGATCGTGGACGAGGATTCCATACTGCGGCTGCGCATCGTCAAGACCGGCGGGATCTACCAGAAGGCCGTGCTGGACGGGCAGACCTTCATCCTCCAGACCGGAGCGGATCGGCTGGACACCGCTCCCGAGGGGGCGGAAACCCTGGTGGAGGTGCTGGCCGGGCTCTCCGTGGGCGACGAGGCGGTTCTGGATGCCCCCGCCGTGGCCCGCGAAGGCGACAGACTGGCGCGGGAGTAGCCATGTCCGGACATCCCTCCCACAACCATGATTTTCTGACCCGCATCACCGCGAGCTTCGTGGACTCCAAGCTCGTGCCGCTGGTTATCGTCTTTTCCATTCTTCTCGGCGTGTTCGCCGTGCTGCGCACCCCGAGCGAGGAGGAGCCGCAGATCATCGTGCCCATGATCGACATCATGGTCGAAATGCCCGGAGCCATGCCCGAGGAGATCGAAAAGCGCGTCGTCGGTCCCATGGAAAAACTGCTCTGGGAGATCCCCGGCGTGGAATACGTCTACTCCACGGCCATGGACGGTCAGGCCCTGACCATCGTGCGCTTTCTGGTCGGCGAGGACGTGGAGAAAAGCCTGATCAAGACCTACGGCAAGCTCTACCAGCATCTGGACTGGATTCCGCCAGGATGCTCCCAGCCGATCTTGCAACCCCGCTCCATCGACGACGTGCCGGTCCTGGCCGTGGCCCTGACTGGCGAAACCTATGACAGCCGCACCCTGCGCCAGGTCGGCGCCGAAGTGGCGGAAAGCCTGCGGGCCATGACCGGAGTTTCGGAAGTGAGCCTCATCGGCGGCCGCAAACGGGCGCTGACCGTGGAAGTGAATCCGGAGCGGCTGCGCCAGCTGAATCTGGACAGCGTGGATGTGGCTGCGGCCATTGCGGGACAGAATCAGGCCGACCAGAGCGGACTGATGACCGCCGCCGGGGCCAGCCGCCAGGTTCGCCTCGACAATGCCCTGCGTTCCGCCGCTGACGTGGCGGGCACGGTCATCGCCGTGCGTGACGGCCACCCCGTGACCCTGGGCAACGTGGCGCAAATCAGCGACGGCTGGGCCGAGCCCGAGGACTACGTCCTCTTCGCTCCCGGCCCGCAGGCAGGCGTCAAGGGCATCACGACCGGGGCCGGACAGCTCCAGCCGGCCATCACCCTGACCGTGGCCAAGCGTCCGGGCATCAATGCCACCGAGCTGTGCCAAAAGGCGCTGGCGACCATCGAGAGCCTACGCGGCACGGTCATTCCGGCGGACATGCAGACCGTGATCGTGCGCGACTACGGGGAAACGGCCAAGCACAAATCCGACGAACTGCTCTTCCATCTGGCCATCGCGGCCCTGTCCGTGGGGGCCATCGTGGCCTTTTTCCTCGGCGGACGGGCCAGCATCGTGGTCATGGTCGCCGTGCCCGTGACCCTGGCCGTGACCCTGGCCACCTACTGGCTGCTGGGCTACACCCTGAACCGGGTCACCCTTTTTGCCCTCATCTTCTGCATCGGCATCCTGGTGGACGACCCCATCGTGGACGTGGAGAACATCGTGCGCCACGTGCGCCTGCCCGGTTCGACGGGGCGGCCCTTCGCCCAGGTCATCATCGAGGCGGTCAGCGAAGTACGCGCGCCCCTGGTCCTGGCCACCTTCACGGTCATCGCGGCCATCATGCCCATGGCCTTCGTCGGCGGACTGATGGGGCCGTACATGCGGCCCATGCCGGTGGGCGCGAGCATGGCCATGCTCTTGTCCATGGCCGTGGCCTTCGTCATCACCCCCTGGCTGGCCAAGCGGGTCCTGAAACCCTCGGGCAGCCACGAGCACGAAACCCACGACGACATCTTCACGCGCGGCTACATCTGGCTCATGCGCCATCTCATCGAAAAGCCCAAATTCCGCTGGTTGTTCCTGGCCGCGATGGCCGGGCTGCTGCTCCTGGCCGTCAGCCTCTTCCCCTTGAAGGCCGTGCTGGTCAAGATGCTGCCCTTCGACAACAAGAGCGAGTTCGAAATCGTCATCGACATGCCCGACGGAACAGGGCTCGAGACGACCATGGCCGCTGCGGAAACCCTGTCGCGCTCCATCGCCCGGGAACCCGAAGTGACCGACGTGCAGCTTTACGTGGGCACGGCCGCGCCCTTTTCCTTCAACGGGCTGGTGCGCCATTATTATCTGCGCCGAGGCCCGAATGTGGCCCAGATCCAGGTCAACCTGGTTGGCCGCGGGGACCGCGAGGCCTCCAGCCACGAGATCGCGGGCCGGGTACGTGAAAACATAGCGCCGCTGGCCAAAAAACTCGGAGCGCGGATCAAAGTGGTGGAAGTGCCGCCCGGCCCGCCAGTGCTGCAGACCCTGGTGGCGGAAATCTACGGCCCGACGCATGAATCACGGCTGGCCGTGGCCAGGCAGGTCAGGGACATCTTCACCGAAACGCCGAGCGTGGTCGATGTGGACTGGCTGGTGAACGATCCGCGCCCGGAGACGCGGGTGCGCGTGGACGCGGAAAAAGCCTTGCAAAACGGCGTCAGCCCGGACCGGGCCAGGCAGGTGCTGGCCGCTTCCGTTAAAGGAACGCAGGTCGGCATCCTGCATGATCCGCGCGCCCGGGAGGATGTGCCCATCGTGGTCCGCCTGCCCATCTCCAGGCGCTCACACGCCCGGGACCTGGAAACCCTGCCCGTGCGGGGGGAAAACGGGAAAATGGTGTCTCTGGACCAGATCGCAAGCCTGACCCAAGAAGTCACGCCGGGCTACATCTACCACAAGAACATTCTGCCCGTGATCTACGTGACGGCGGACATGGCCGGGGAAGAAGAAAGCCCGGTCTACGGCATGGCCCGCATCGACGAGGCCCTGGACGAGCTGGGCAGGACCGGCCAGGGCGCCTGGCAGGCCGGAGACACGCGCCCCCTGGCCCGCCTCTACGCCAGCGGCCCGGACACGACCCACGACATCGCCATGAAATGGGACGGGGAATGGCAGATCACCTACGAGGTCTTCCGGGACATGGGCGTGGCCTTCGCCGTGGTGCTGGTGCTCGTGGCCGTTCTGGTGGTGGGCTGGTTCGGGTCGTACACGACGCCCATCGCCATCATGATCCCCATCCCGCTCTCGCTCATCGGCATCATCCCGGCCCACGCCGTCTCCGGTTCCTTCTTCACGGCCACGTCCATGATCGGCTTCATCGCCGGAGCGGGCATCGTGGTCCGCAACTCCATCATCCTGGTCGACTTCATCACCATGCGCCGCGAACAGGGCGAAACCCTGGAGAACGCCGTGGTCGAAGCCGGGGCAGTACGCTTCCGGCCCATGGTCCTGACCGCCCTGTCCGTGGTGGCCGGAGCCTTCGTCATCCTCTTCGACCCCATCTTCCAGGGCCTGGCCATCTCGCTCTTGGCCGGAGAAGTGGCGGCGACACTCTTTTCGAGGATGGTCGTGCCGGTGATGTATTATCTGGATCAGCGGGGGAAAGCGGCGAGCATGCAGGGTGCATCGTGATCGCGCCAAAACTGCCCCAATCGCTTCTGCGCGAGAAGCGATTGGGGATGCGGCTCAGTCCACCAGCACCTCAAGCCCCTTCAGGTAGGCTCCTTCCGGGAAGGCCAGGGACACGGGATGGTCGCCGGCCTGGGTCAGGCGGCGGACGATGCGGCCGGTGCGACCGGCGTCCAGGGCCGCGTCGGCCACGATTTTCTGAAAGAGGGAGTCTTCCATGAGCCCGGAGCAGGAAAAGGTGAAAAGCCGACCTCCGGGGTTCAGGAGCCGCAAGGCGCAAAGGTTGATGTCCTTGTAGCCTCTGGCCGCGCGGTTCAGGCTGGCCTTGGAGTCGACGAATTTGGGCGGGTCGAGCACGATGAGATCAAAGGCGCGCCCTTCCTTGTGCCAGTTCCGCAGGATCTTGAAGGCGTCGCCGCAGACCGTGTCCATGCTTCCGGGGGCAAACCCGTTCGCGTCCCGGTTGCGCTCGGCCAGGGCCAGGGCCGGAGCCGAGGCGTCGAGCTGGGTCACATGCGCCGCCCCGCCGCCCAAGGCGGCCAGGCCGAAACCGCCGGTGTAGGAAAAGCAGTTCAGCACCTCGCGCCCCCTGGCGGCCGCGCTCACGGCCAGGCGGCTGTCGCGCTGGTCCAGATAGAAGCCGGTCTTGTGGCCGCCATGCGCGTCAACCAGATATTTGACGCCGTTTTCCTGGATCTCGACCAGATCGGGAACACGACCGTGCACGGCCTCCACCCTTGCGGCCAGCCCTTCCTTGGCCCGCACATCCACATCGGAGCGCTCCAGAATGGGGTCTGCTGGAAAAAGGCTGCGCAACGCGGCGATGATGCTTCCCCGCCAGAATTCCGCGCCTGCGGTCAGCAGCTGAAAAACAAGAACCCCGGCATAGCGGTCCAGAATCAGGCCGGGCAGGCCGTCGGACTCGGAATGCACCAGGCGCAGCGCATTGCTCGCGCTCTCGAAATCCCTGCGCCGTTCGACTGACAGGGAAATGCGGCGTTCAAAAAATTCCGTGTCGATTGCTTCCCCTGCATCAAAGGTCCAGACCCGGCCCATGATCTGCGATTTGGGTGAAAAAGAGGCCCGGGCCAGCCACTGTCCATTCTGCCCCAGAACATCCACGGTCTGTCCGGATGCGGGTCGGCCCTTGACAGTGGCCACGGCACCGGAAAAGATCCAGGGATGACGCCTGAGCAGAGATTTTTCCCGCCCCGCGACGATGATGAGTTGTGGGTCCACGATGATGTCCTTACTGCGCATGGGGATGCCCCCTGCGGTGAAGTCCTGCGCGTGAAAAACGCGCCGGCTGGCCAAGACATAGGGAATGCGCAAAAGGCCGTCCACGGGAAAAATGACCCGCCCACCGCTCCGGAAACAGCCTTTTCGTTTCAGACCTGGCGGTTTCTTGTGTCCGTGCTCTGCGCCACTCTGATCCACGCCCTGATCCTGAGCGCCGTTGGCGCCTGGCTCGGCATGGGAGGAAAAGGAACGGGCGGGCCCATGCTCATGGCCCTGGAGCTTTCCGGCGGCGGCAACGGACCGGGAGCGCAGGCCGGGCCCTCTCCCGGAACGCCCAAGGCGTCCCTGGGCGAATCCGCCGTCCGATCATCCGCCACCAAGGCCGCCACGCGGGCCCCGAAAACGGCTGCACCCACCGCCACGTCCCAGGACACGAAAAAGCCGTCCCCTGCCCCCGCCGTATCGCAGCCCAGGGCGACGCCTGCCGCGAAGATACCGGTCAGGCCCGAGCCTTCCGTAAAAGCCCCTCCAACGCGGAGCGCCTCCCAGGAGCCGCCTGCCGGGCTGCCTCACTCGGATGGGGAACCGCAAACGGCTCGCGGAGGCGACGCAAAGCTCTCCGACGCATCGGGGCAGGATGCGTCCGAATCTGCGGGAGGGCTGTCGGAAACTGCTTCCCGCCCCGGAAACGCGCTGCATGCGCAAGGAAGCGGGCCCGGCACGCCGGGCAACGGCGCGGGCGGGACTGCCGGCACAGGCGGCGGGGGCGACTCGGGTGCGGGAGACAAGCTCATACGCTTCAACTCTCCCGGCGGCCCGGGAATTGTGCGCATGGCCCGGCCCAGATATCCGCGCGAAGCCAGGCGGCTGGGCAAGGAAGGCGTCGTTGTTCTGAAGCTTTCCCTGGACGCGACAGGGGCCGTACACGCGGTGGAGGTTCTGCGGAGGGTTGGTTTCGGCATGGAGGAGGCTTCCCGGGAAGCGGTCTTTCTTTCACGCTTCCGTCCCGCGACCTTCAAGGGCAGACCCGTCGCCTGCCAGGCTATTCTGCCCATCCATTTCAAATTGCGTTAGGCCGCCCCTTTTCATGGCAGGCTCAGACCATTGCCAGGAACCTGGACTCTGATCTATGCTTTATAGTCAGGCCCCCGGCAAACCGCCCTCCCGCACATATTTCAAGGCAGGTCCAGCATGCGCGAAAGAGTTGAATGGTCGATACAGGTTCCAATCTTTCGCAACCCGGTCATCCTCAGGCAGCTGGGGCTGGCCGTCGGCATCCCCTTCGGGCTGATTTTCGTGATCATGCTCGCAAGCGGAGCCTCCATCGCAGACCTCCGCTATCCGGCCATCCTCATCGGCCTGCTCTTCTTCCTTACCTGGCTCTTCATCAGAATCGTCTGGGGCGGCAAGTACGACGCCGAATTCGTCATCGACGACAAGGGGATACGCTGCCGCACCGCCGCGCGGCAGGCCAGACAGAACCGCATCGTCAACGGCCTCACCGTCGTTCTCGGCCTGCTCTCGGGAAAGCCTGCGGCGGCAGGAGCCGGAATCCTGGCCCAGTCGCGCCAGGATGTGCTGGTCAAGTGGGGGAGCATCAAAAAAATCAAGGAACTACCCCGCAGCAATACAATCATGGTCTATGGAGGATTCGCCCAGAACATCGCCGTCTTCTGCATGCCGGAAAATTACCAGCGGATTCGTGAATACATCGCGTCCAGGGTTCGGCCCGGGAGCTGACTTGGCGAAAGCTCGAAAAAGAACCGCCCCGCCGGCTGACATGCCGGCGGGGCGGTTCTTTTTCGTGTCGAACGCTGCCCGCTAGAAAATCTGCGGGTAGGTCTTCACAAAGGCGTCCAAACGTTCGCGGGATTTGGCGATGCGCTCGCGCAGGGACGCGCGGTAGGCGTCCATGTCCGTGATGGGCATTTTGGCCACGCCCGTGTCCATGGCGGCCTGGGCCACGGCGGCGGATTCGAACTCGATGAGGCGCAGATCCACGGGCTTGGGAATGATGTAGTCGATGCCGAACTCCAGCTTGTCCACACCGTAGGCCCTGGTCACGTAGTCCGGCACCGGCTCCTTGGCCAGGGCGGCCAGAGCCTTGGCGGCGGCCAGCTTCATTTCCTCGTTGATGTTCGAGGCCCGGACATCGAGCGCTCCACGGAAGATGAAGGGGAAGCCGAGCACGTTGTTGATCTGGTTGGGGTAGTCCGAGCGGCCCGTGGCCATGATGGCGTCGGGACGGGCCTCCTTGGCCTCGGTGTAGGAGATTTCGGGCACGGGGTTGGCGCAGGCGAAGATGATGGGATCCTTGGCCATGCTCCGGACCATGTCCTGGCTGACCACCCCGGCCTTGGACAGGCCCAGGAAAAGATCCGCGCCGACCATGGCCTCGGCCAGGGAGCCGAAAGCTTTCTGCGTGGCGAACTCGCGCTTCTGGTCGTTCAGGTCCGTGCGGCCCAGGTGAAGGTGGCCGCGCGAGTCGAACATGGCGATATTTTCAAGGCGCATGCCCAAGGCCACATAGAGCCGGGTGCAGGAGATGGCCGCCGCGCCCGCTCCGGACACGACCATGCGCAGGTCCTCGATCTTCTTGCCCGTGATTTCAAGGGCGTTGATCAGCCCGGCGGCGGAGATGATGGCCGTGCCGTGCTGGTCGTCATGGAAGACCGGGATGCCCATCTCTTTTTTGAGCTTGTCCTCGATGTAGAAGCATTCCGGAGACTTGATGTCTTCGAGGTTTATGCCGCCAAAGGTCGGCTCCATGGCCTTGACGATCTCGCAGAGCTTGTCCGGGTCGGTCACGTCGAGGTTGATGTCGTAGACGTCCACATCCGCGAAAATCTTGAAGAGAAGCCCCTTGCCTTCCATGACCGGCTTGCCCGCGTGCGCGCCGATGTTGCCAAGACCGAGCACGGCTGTGCCATTGGAGACAACGGCCACGAGGTTGCCGCGGCCCGTGTACTTGTAGGTCAGGTCCGGATCCTTGGCGATGGCCAGGCAGGACTCGGCCACGCCCGGGCTGTAGGCCATGGTCAGGTGTTTCTGGGTGGAATAGGGCTTGACCGGCACGACCTCGATTTTGCCGGGACGGACTTCGGAATGATAATCCAGGGCTTCCTGGGGTGTGAAAAGAGCCATGTCATCCTCCAGATGTGATGCCGCATGAGCGGCGTTGACAATTTCGGTGAAGGGGCAGGGGTAGGGGCGAAAAATTTTTCGCCCCTACTACGCGGACATTCGCACAGGGCGCGCCTGCGCGTCTCATTTTGTACCTAACACGAATAAAAATAATAAACGTCACGCCCGGGTTTGTGGCATGGCGGTAGGGGCGAAAAATTTTCCGCCCCTACGGTGTGTCGCCCCGCGTCCCCTATTCCAGCCCCGCCGCCTTCCGATCAGGATGCACGTACAATTCGCCGCCATGGGAGTCGTTGATGACCAGCAGGGGGAAATCCACCACGGTCAGTTCGCGGATGGCCTCCGGTCCAAGCTCGTCGAAGGCGATGACCTTGGCCGCCGTGATGCACTTGGACAACAGCGCTCCGGCCCCGCCCGTGGCGCCGAAGTACACGGCCGTATGGTCTTTCAAGGCCTGTTTGACCGCGTCGCTTCTCTTGCCCTTGCCCACCGAGGCCTTGCAGCCCAGGGCGTGCAGGCGTGGAGCGTAGGTGTCCATGCGGTAGCTGGTGGTCGGCCCGGCAGCGCCGATGGGACGACCGGGCGGGGCGGGGCTTGGGCCCACGTAGTAGATGACCGAGCCCTTGAGGTCGAAGGGCAGGGGCTCCGCCTTGTCGAGCAGGTCCATGAGACGCTTGTGGGCCGCGTCGCGGGCCGTGTAGATGGTACCCGTCAGCCGCACCACGTCGCCGGCCCTGAGCTTTGCCGTGTCGTCATCCGCGAGGGGCGTACGGAGTGTGTATTCGGCCATCAGAGTTCCACCTCCTGATGTCTGGAGGAATGACACTGGATGTTCACGGCCAGGGGCAGGCTCGCGATGTGGCAGGGGCTCATGGCGATCTTGACGCCCAGGCACGTGGTCTTGCCACCGAGGCCCATGGGGCCGATGCCGAGTCTGTTCAGGGCATCGAGGAGTTCGTCTTCCATGGCCGCGAGCTTCGGGTCCGGGTTCACGTCGTCCAGTTTTCTGAGCAGGGCTTTTTTGGCCAGGATGGGCGCATAGTCGAAGGTTCCGCCCACGCCGATGCCGACAATGGTCGGCGGGCAGGGGTTGGGCCCGGCCTCGGCCACGCGCTCGATGACGAATTTCTTGATCCCGGCCCAGCCCTGGGCCGGGGCGAGCATGGTCACGCGGGACATGTTCTCGCTGCCTCCGCCCTTGGCCATGAAGGCAATTTTGAGCCGGTCTCCAGGCACGATGTCGAAATGGATGATGGCCGGGGTGTTGTCACCCGTGTTGGCGCGGGTCAGCGGGTCGCAGGCGGACTTGCGCAGGTAGCCTTCGGCGTAGCCCTTGCGCACGCCCTCGTTGATGGCTTCGCGGATGTTCATGCCTTCGACGCGCACGTCCTCGCCCATTTCCACGAAGAAGACGGCCAGCCCCGTGTCCTGACACAGGGGCAGGCCCGTCTGTTCGGCCAGTTCGTAGTTTTCGGTCAATTGACGGAAAACTTCCCGTGCCGCCGGGGATTCCTCCCGTGCCGCGCACTCGGCGAAACGCTTCCGCACATCCTTGGGCAGATAGCGGTTGGAGTCCACGCACATGGCGGCGACCGCATCGATGACTTGTCTGGTGCGCAGTGTCCGCATGGCTTATTTCCCGAGAAACTGTTTGATGGCCGTGATGCCCATCTTGCGCCGCAGGAAACCGAGCTGGTTCTGCAACGGCAGGTTCTTGGGGCAGATGTCCTCGCAGGCGAGCAGGCCCATGCAGCCGAAGATACCGTAATCGTTGCCGATTATCTCGAAATAGTCCTTATCCGTGCGCTGGTCGCGCGGATCGATGACAAAGCGGGCCACGCGGTTCAGGGCCGCCGCGCCCAGGAAGTCGTCACGCATGCGGGCCGTGCCGCAGGCCGCGATGCAGCACCCGCATTCCACGCAGCGCTCAAGCTCGTAGATCTGCTCGGCCACGGCGTTGTCCATGCGCTCCTCTTCCTGCGCGGGGTCGAACTGCTTGTTGGTATGAATCCAGGACTCGGTCGCCTGGTACATTTCGCGGAACCACACGCCGGTGTCCACGGACAGGTCGCCCACGAGCTTGAAGACCGGCAGCGGCAGGAGGGTGATGGTCTCCGGCAGGTCCTTGGTCTTGGTCTGGCAGGCCAGGCGCGGACGGCCGTTGACGACCATGCCGCAGGAACCGCAGATGCCGGCGCGGCAGCAGAAGTCGAAGATCAGGCCCGGGTCCTGTTCCTCGCGCAGGCGGTTCAGCGCGATGAAAAGGGTCATGTTCTCGGTCTCCTCCAGCGTGAAGGCCTGCATGTGCGGCGTGGAGGCGGGATCCTCGGGATTGTAGCGGAAGATGTCGAATTTGAGTGTTCTGCCCATGATTTCCTCCTAGCGCTTGATGGTCTTGGCCGCGATGAGTTCGGGATCGGCCTGGATGATGGTGCCGCCGCCGTAGCCGCGGTCGCCCGGAGGAATCTCGAAGTGGGGGGTGGCGTCCTCGTATTTGAGCACCGGCATGTCCGCGTTCTCGGGCCAGTAGGCCAACGTGCGGTTCAGCCAGTTCCTGTCGTCGCGGGCCGGGAAATCCTCGCGGTTGTGGCTGCCCCTGCTCTCCTTGCGGGCCAGGGCTCCGGCGGCGATACCCAGGGCCAGACGCACCTGCCCGCGCAGCTTGAGGGCCGCGCCCAGTTCGTGGTTGGCCCCAAGGCCGTTTGAGACCAGGCCGATCCTGCCCGAGCGTTCATAGATGCCCTGCAGGGTTTCGATGCAGGTCAGCAGATCCTTTTCATTGCGGAAGACGAAGCAGCCGGTCATCAGCGCTTCCTGCATCTCGGCGCGCACCTTGTAGACGTTCTCCTTGCCCAGACGGCCGGCGATGAGATCGTCGATGCGCTGCTGCTGGCGCTTGACCTCGGAGTTGATGACGGCCGTGCTGTAGGTCGTTTCGGTCCCTTGCAGGTATTCGACGATGCATTTGCCGATGATGCCGCCGGCGACCACGGTCTCGGCCAGGGAGTTGCCGCCCAGGCGGTTGAAGCCGTGCATGTCCCAGCAGGCCGATTCACCGGCGGAGTAGAGGCCTTTCAGACCATAGGCCGCGCCGGTCTTGTCCGTGCGGATGCCGGACATGGTGTAGTGCTGGGTCGGGCGCACCGGAATGAGCTGGGTGCGGGCGTCCACGCCGAGGAAGTTTTTGCAGATCTCGTCCACTTCGCGCAGCTTGGTGGAGATGTGCTGGTCGCCCAGGTGGCGGATGTCGAGCCAGAGGTGCTCGCCGTAGGCGGACTTCACGCCGTGGCCGGCGCGCATGTGTTCGGTCATGCGCCGGGCGACCACGTCGCGGGAGGCCAGCTCGGCCTTTTCGGGCTCGTAGATGTGCATGAAGCGCTCTTCGTTCACATCGAGAAGCGTCCCGCCGTCGCCGCGACAGCCTTCGGTCACCAGGATGTCCGTGGGCACGATGCCCGTGGGGTGGAACTGGATGGACTCGGGATTGCCGATGGGCACCACGCCCGTTTCCTGGGCGATGGCGTTGCCCGCGCCGTCGCAGATGACCGCGTTGGTCGTGGCCGTGTAGAGTCGTCCGTAGCCGCCGGTGCAGATGGCCGTGGCCCTGGCCAGGTAGACTTCGAGCTTGCCGGTGCGCAGGCAGCGCACCACCGCGCCCATGCACTTTTCGCCGTCATGGATGAGGGAGATGGCCTCCTTGCGATCCAGGACCGTGATCCCAAGCTCCGCGCACTTGTTGTCCATGGTGCACATGACCGCGTGGCCCGTGCCGTCGGAGGTGTAGCAGGTGCGCCATTTGGCCGTGCCGCCGAAGGAGCGGGCCGTGATCAGGCCCTCCTTCTCGGGCTTCTCGAATTTCTCGAACTTTTCGCCCCCCTTGAAATAAAAGGATTTTCCCGGCACCACGCGGTTCCACGGCACGCCCCAATGGGCCAGGCGGCGCATCTCGATGGGCGCTGTGTCGGCGAACATGCGGGCCACTTCCTGGTCGCAGCCCCAGTCCGAGCCCTTGACCGTGTCCAGGAAGTGCACATCTGGATTATCCCCCTCGCCCATGGCGCAGTTGCCTATGGCGGCCTGCATGCCGCCCTGGGCCGCGGAGGAGTGGGAACGCCTGGCCGGAACAATGGACAGGCAGACGACATCGAACCCGGCCAGGGCAGACTCCACGGCCACGCGCTCGCCGGCCAGTCCGGCGCCGATGACCAGCAGATCAGAAGTATGGGTGTACATGAATGCTCCCGGAATTTAGACGGTCATGGTGGCGTAGCGGACCAGCGCGACAAGGGCGATGGCCAGGACACAGCCGAAGGCGATGGTCAGGATCTTCACAGCCTTGGGGCGCAGGGCGTCGGTGATGAAGCCCCATTTGACCCCGATGCGGTACACGCCGATAAAGACGTGGAGCTGCACCAGGGGAACAAGAATCAGGTAGAAAAGAAACCAGCCGCCGCTCTGAACCCGGGCCGTGGAGGTGGCGGCCAGGATGGCCGGGTCGTTGATGTTGGTCCACATGTGAATGGAGCCCATGATGAGAATGATCATGGCCGACCCCGCCTGCACGATCCACAGCCAGGTGTCGCGGTGGTTCAGCAGGCGCGCGTCGCGCCAGATTGCTTCCTGGCCCTGGAAACGAAAGGGAATCTTGCGCGCGGCGATGATGAAATGCATGAAGAAGAGGATGGGCACGAAAATATGGGCCAGGGTATCGAGGTGCAGGGCTTCCAGGGCCCCCGCCACACCGTCGAGAGCGCCGGCGCCGAAAATGATGGACGCGGTCAAAAGCGTGTGGAAGGCGATGAACAGGACCAGTCCCGCTCCGGTCAGCATCTGGAGCCAGTCGAGATACGCATCCCGGCGTCCAGGCCGCACGACATGCATGGTGGCATCAACGGACATACTTCCTCCGAAATTGCGGAGCCACTGCATCGACGGCCCCTGGTTGAACAACCAATTTGTTTTTTACGAAACGACGGGAGCCCGAAGAGTCTCGGGAAAGGGATTTTTGTTGGAAAGCGTGGTACGCGAATACAATTGATCAGTCAATCACACGCCGTGACAGACTGCCCGGCGCATGCGTACAGGGCACTGCACAACGACATGAAACAGCTAAAAATATACTCTGGGGTGAGGCATGGATTCGAAGTCACGTTCAGTACGTTTACCAGTCGGGGGAATGCACTGCGCGGCCTGTTCGGCCCGCATCGAAAAAGTGGTCGGCTCCATGGCCTCAGTGGAGAGCGTCTCCGTCAATCTGGCCACGGGGGAAATGGATCTGCGCTTTGATCCGCGGGAATCCTCCCTGGATCAGATTCTGGAGCGGGTGCGGGAACTGGGCTTCTCCGTCGAGGCTCCGGCAGAGCAAAGCGTGCTTGAGCTCAAGATCGGCGGCATGCACTGCGCGGCCTGCTCCTCGCGCATCGAACGCGTCACTGGCCGCATGGAGGGCGTGACGGAGGCCAGCGTCAACCTCGGCTCGGAAAGCGGCCGTTTCGTCTTCGACCCCTCCCGCGTCTCCCAGCGCGCCTTGCGCCAGGCCATCCACGACGCCGGTTTCACCACGAGCATCGCGCAAAAGGAGCGTGCCGGGGACGAGGAGGCGCGCATAAGCGCCCGTCTGGCGGAGAAAAAAAAGGTCGTGCTCTGGTCCATGGCCTTCGCCCTGCCGCTTCTGGTTCTCTCCATGGGCCACATGTGGGGCATGCCCCTGCCCCACTGGCTCGATCCCATGCACGCGCCCGGAACCTTCGCCCTGGCCCAGCTGCTGCTGACTCTGCCCGTGGTCTGGAGCGGCCGGAGCTTCTACCTGATCGGATTTCCGGCCCTGGTCCGCCGCGCCCCGAACATGGATTCCCTGGTGGCCGTGGGAACGGGCGCGGCCCTGGTCTACTCCTTGTGGAACACTGTGGAGATCTGGCTCGGCGTGGACGCCAGGGCCCGGGCCATGGACCTGTATTATGAATCCGCCGCCGTGCTCATCGCCATGATCTCGCTGGGCAAATTTTTCGAAGCCCGCTCCGTATCCAAAACCACGGGCGCTGTGCGCGCGCTCATGGCCCTGGCTCCGGACACGGCCACGCTGGTGGACGGCGAAGACGAGCGCAAGATCCCGGTGGAAGAGATCGAACCCGGCGACCTGTTGCGCATCCGCCCCGGCGAGCGCCTTCCCGTGGACGGCGAGGTGGCCGAAGGCGAGAGCCACGTGGACGAATCCATGCTCACCGGAGAGCCTCTGCCGGTGCGCCGGAGTCCGGGCGACCGGGTCTTCGGCGGCACGCTCAATACCACGGGCGCGTTCGTCATGCGCGCCTCCCTGGTGGGGGAGGACACCATGCTGGCCCGCATCGTGCGCCTGGTACGCGATGCCCAGGGCTCCAAGGCCCCCATCGCCAGCCTGGCCGACACGGTCAGCTACTATTTCGTGCCCGTGGTCATGGTTTTGGCCGTGGCGTCGGGCCTGGCCTGGTACTTCTTCAGCGACGAGCCCTTCGTCTTCGCCCTACGCACCGCCATCTCCGTACTGGTCATCGCCTGTCCCTGCGCCATGGGCCTGGCCACGCCGACTTCCATCATGGTCGGCACGGGGCGCGGCGCGCAGCTGGGGGTGCTGATCAAGTCAGGGCGCGCCCTGCAACGCGCCGGGGAGCTTCAGACCCTGGTCTTCGACAAGACCGGCACCCTGACCATAGGCAAGCCGGTGCTGAACGAGGTATGGGTTGATCCGGACGGGAAAATCGACAAAGAGTCCTTGCTGCGCCTGTCAGCGTCCATCGAGGCCCAGTCCGAGCACCCCCTGGCCCGGGCCGTTGTCCAGGCCGTGCAGGGCCCCCTGCCCAAGGCCCGGGAATTTCTGTCCGTGCCCGGCCAGGGCGTGACCGCCGTGGTCGAAGAACGCGCCGTGGCCATCGGCAATGAACGGCTGATGCGCACCCTGAATCTGGACCTGGAGAAAGCGAGGGCTGAGCGCGAGCGCATGGAGGAGGATGGGGCCACCGTGGTGCATGTGGCCGTGGATGGACGCCTGGCGGGCCTGTTGGCCGTAAGCGACAGCCTGCGCCCCGAATCGGCGGGCGCCGTGCGGCGACTGCGCGACCTGGGCATGGAAATCGTCCTCCTGACCGGGGATTCCGAACGCGCGGCCCGGGCCGTGGCCGCGAAGCTCGGCATAGAGCGGGTCGTGTCCGGGGTGCTGCCGGACCGCAAATCCGAGGAAATCGTTCAAATGCAAGAAAATGGCCGCGTGGTGGGCATGGTCGGAGACGGGATCAACGACGCCCCGGCCCTGGCCAAGGCAGACCTGGGCATGGCCATGGGCGGCGGCATGGATGTGGCCATGGAATCCGGCGATGTCGTGCTCATGCGCGAGGACCTTACCGGCGTGCTCACCGCCCTGGCCCTGAGCCGCGCGGTGATGCGCAACATCCGCCAGAACCTGTTCTGGGCCTTCGCCTTCAACACCGTCGGCATTCCCATCGCCGCCGGAATCCCGCACATCTTCGGCGGCCCGGCCATGAGTCCCATGCTCGCAGGCACGGCCATGGCCATGAGTTCGGTCTTTGTGGTCTCCAATGCCCTGCGTCTGCGTTTTTTTGTTCCACCTCGCGCATGAATGTGGTAGATTTGGAGTCACTCATCACTTGTGCGCGGAGCGAAAAGCATGAACAAACGCATCGAGCAGGTTCTGCCCGGTGAAATCCTGGCGGCGGACCTCAAGGATTCCGCAGGGCGGCTCCTCTTCCCGCAGGGCGCGAAGCTGACCGAAAGCGCCATCGCGTCCCTGAGCCAGCGAGGGGTGACGAATGTCGAGGTCGAAGGTGGCCGCGAACCGCTGAGCGCGGCGCACATGAAGCAGGCCGCGGAGCGCGCGCGCAAATTCTACGCCGGGCACGACATCAGCCTTCCGCCGGGACCTGTGCTGCTTGGCCTGCGCACCGAAGCCGAGGCGCAACGCATGGAGCGGGGCCTCGCCCCGCTGCTTCGCGACTGCAAGGGGCCCGCCGGGCCGACACCCTCGCCCGGAGAACTGCCGATATTCTGCCTGGACAGCTTCGAGCCCCCGCAGCTGTCCGCCGTGGCCCACGAACTCAATATCGCCCTGAACGCCTCCACCCCTTCCAGCAAACACATCGTCGAGATCATCAGCCGCAGTCCGGGGCTCACCGCCAGGCTCCTGCGGCTCGTGAACACCCCGCTCTACGGTTTTCAGCGCAAGGTCGAAACCATTTCCCGGGCCGTGTCCATCGTCGGATTACGCGAAGTGGGCATACTCGCCTCCAGCCTGCTCGTTGTCGACCAGTTCGGGGTCATCCCCAAATCGGTGATCGAGATGCGCACCTTTCTCGAACACAGCCTCGGCTGCGCCCTGGCCTGCAAGGAACTGGCGGAAGCCACGGGACTGGCCCAGGCCGAGCAGGCCTTCGTGGCGGGCCTGCTGCACGATATCGGACGGCTCTACTTTTTCACGTCCTTTCCGGAGCGCTCCAGATTCTGCATCGACAGCGCCCTCAAGCACCAGCGCCCGCTTTTGACCGAGGAGGCCCTGTTCTTCGGCGTCGATCATGCGACCATGGGACTGCGGCTTTTGAATGGATGGGAAATGCCCGCGAGCCTGGGCAGCGCCGTCGGCTGCCATCACGAGCCCCAACGGGCGGATGGGCTGGCCCTGGCGGGCATCGTGCACATGGCCGACATCCTTTCCCACGCCGCCGGCCTGGGGTGCAGCGGGGAATGCGGACCGCCCGAAGCCCATCCCGAAGTCATGGACATGGTGCCGCTGCGGCCGGAGCAACTGGTTGACATCGCCTCCCGCGTCGAGAACAAGCTGGGCGCGATAGTGGGAGCGTTTGATTGAATTCATGCACGCAAAGGAGCGAAACATGCGGATCGAGCGCAAGAGCATTCCCGCCGGCACGGTCATCGAAGCCGTCGCGACGCTGACCATTCCCGAAATCGCCGCCTACGCCGAAAAGGCCATCCCCATGCTGCTGGCCGAGGCCGAGAACAGGGGCATGGCCGTGACCGGTCCGTGCGTGTTCACGTACGAAGGCTGCGACGGCTCCCTGGACACGGTGTTTTCCCTGAAAGTGTCGCTTCCCGTGGACGCCTGCCGGGGCCAGGGGGCATTCGAGTGCGTACAGCTCCCGGCCCACGAATGCCTCAGCACGCAGTACCGGGGCCCCATGCGCGGAATCGGCCCGGCCTGGAGCGCCTTCACGCCGCAGGCCATGCGGCAGGGCCTTGCCTTGCAGCCCGTTGGCCGTGAGGTGTATTCGCACTGGGTGGGCGCGGACAGCCCGGACAATGTTATGGAGCTGCAAATCCCCCTGCGGGAATAGGCCGCGCGCAGGCCTTACGGCAGCTCTTCGACCAGCAGCCAGACGCTGCGCGTGTCGTGCATTTCGGACGATGCCATGCCCGTCAGTCCCGCATCACTCCTCTGATCCTGCTGCGCGCTGCCGCCGATTTCGATCCACTGGCCCAACCGTCCGGCGACTGTCGTCGAGAGGAGCTGCGTGTCCACGACGAAGCGGCCGCCGCTTTCCTGGCTGTCGTATCGCGGCGTGATCTCAACCGTCACATTCTCGCCCGCAAGCCTCGGCAGGGCATAAAAACCCTGGCCGATGTCCCGATACTCAACACCCTCCGCAACCTTCACGCCATCCGCCCGCACCCTGATCCTGCGAAAGGGCACGGCCAAAGACCTGCCGACCTGGATAAAGGCCTGACCGCCGTCCATGACCCTGACGAACTGGTCCGCCCCGCTCTCCCCGCCGCGCCGTGCGTTTTCGCCGTGGACCGTGAGCCCCGAATCGCCGCGCCGGACTCCGATCCCCCCTGGCGGCCTGCCGCCGGAGGCGGTGATGCGGACATTGCCTCCAAGCTCCACGCTGCCGGAAAGGCCGTACTTTTCGCTCAGGGAGTCCGTCTCGCGGGTCTGTCTGACCCGGATCAACAACTGGCGCGAAGGCCGGTCTACGGCGGCCAGGACCTTCTTGAGGTCTTGGAGATTGGGGCCTGAGGCGCGGATGATCAGCTGTCCGCTCATGCCGGAGATGGCTCCGCCGGGTTCGAGCAGTGGCTCAAGCACCGGCAGGACGTCCTCCACCGTGCGATGATGCAGGGGCAGGATCACGACCTGCCGCTGCGCCAGGGCGGTCGCGGCGAAAGCAAGAAACACGACGACGAGGAATGCGCGCATGGTCTGCTCCGTGGTTTGGACGGATACCGGGCGGACATCGCCCGAGTGCCATGCCCATACCGCCAAGCACCGAAGTCGTCGAGGAAATGTACGGTGCGGCGTTCAGCGCCAAGGCCAGGGCGTGACGTGCCGCGGACAAAAAAGCCGCCCCCCGAAGAGAGCGGCCTGACGCCAAAAAAAACGCCTCCCGTTACAGGCAGGAGTCGGCGGGCGTATAGGGCAGGCCGAAGGCTTCGGCCACGCCTTTGAAGGTGATCTTGTCGGCGACCATGTTCAGGCCGTTCTTGAGACCCGCGTTCTCCTTGCAGGCGGCCTTCCAGCCCTTGTCCGCAATCTGCAGGGCGTAGGGCAGGGTGGCGTTGGTCAGGGCCATGGTCGAGGTGATGGGCACGGCTCCGGGCATGTTGGCCACGCAGTAGTGGATGATGCCGTCCACCTCGTAGATGGGGTCGGAGTGCGTGGTGGCCCTGGATGTCTCGAAGCAGCCGCCCTGGTCGATGGCCACGTCCACGAGCACGCAGCCGGGCTTCATGTCCTTGAACATCTCCCGGGTGATGAGCTTGGGGGCCTTGGCGCCGACGACCAGCACCGCGCCGATGATGGCGTCGGCCTGAGCGGACAGCTCGCGGATCATGGCCGGGGAGCTCATCAGCGGGGTGCAGTTCTTGGGCATGATTTCGGACAGATAGCGCAGGCGATCCAGGTTCATGTCCAGAATGTAGACCTTGGCTCCAAGCCCGGCGGCCATCATGGCCGCGTTGGTGCCGACGATGCCGCCGCCAAGCACCAGCACCGTGGCCGGGGCCACGCCGGTCACGCCGCCCAGCAGAATGCCGCGCCCGCCGTGCACGCGCTCATTGTATTTGGCCGCCTCCTGGGCCGCCATGCGTCCGGCCACCTCGCTCATGGGGGTCAGAAGCGGCAGGCCGCCCTGAGGCCCGGTCACGGTCTCGTAGGCTATGGACACGGCGCCGGTCTTCATGAATTCGCGGGTCAGTTTCTCGTCAGCCGCGAAATGGAAATAGGTGAAGACGATCTGGCCGGGGCGCACCATCGGGTATTCGGACGGCTGCGGCTCCTTGACGTGCATGACCATGTCGGACTGGGCGTAGATCTCGGACGAAGCGGCCACGACCTTCGCTCCCGCAGCCTGATAGTCGGCGTCGGAAAATCCGCTGCCCGCGCCCGCCGAGGCTTCCACCAACACGGAGTGTCCGTGCTGCTTCATGACTTCCACGCCCGCCGGAGTCATGCAGACCCGGTTTTCCTGCGACTTGATTTCCTTGAGAACGCCAACGATCATTTGCCCGCTCCTTATGCCGTGTTGAATACGAGGTAGAAAGCTCTTTACTGGCAAAAAGCTTACCACAAACACGGTCTGTGGCAAACGCCGGCGAGAATTCCCGCAAACCCCGCACTGGCGGGGCTTTTGTTCCAAGCAACCGGCCCTGTGCGCAGATCACGGCTTGTCGTGGCTTACGCAGCAGGACTCATCATGGAAATGTATGTTTCCAATTTGATGAATATTCCCTGTAATTCAGCATACAGTCACGCAACGACATATGGTTATAAAAAATTCCAATATGAGCTTTAAATTGCCATATCGACAGGACGGGCAGGCAGGCTTTTTCGGAAGCGACCCGTCTCTTTCCCCGCAAGCGGGACACACAATCGCTTTTCCGCAAGGCTCGCCCTGCGCTGCTTGACCCGCGCCCCGATGCTTGCCATGGGTCGGACAGGCGCCATTTCACTGGAGAGGACATGCTGGAATTTCGAGACGTAACCATTCGCAGGGCCTCACGGGTCATTTTGGACAACATCAGTCTGGCCGTCTCGCCCGGGGAGCATCTGGCCCTGACGGGGCCGTCCGGGGGCGGCAAATCCACCCTGCTCAAGGCCGCCCTCTTGTTTGAACCGGTGGATGAAGGCGATGTCCTGTGGGAGGGACGGAAAATCACACCGGCCAATCTGGCCGCCCACCGCTCCCGCTTTCTGTACATCGGTCAAAAACCCCTGCCTTTCGACGGCACGGCCGGAGAATACCTGAATCTACCCTTCACTTTCGCGGCCAACCGGCGTCTGCGGGCCGACCTGACGGAACAGGACCGGCTCATGGAGTCTCTGAGCCTGGACCCGGCGCTGAAGAAGAGCCCCTACAGCCGTCTGTCCGGCGGGGAACAGCAGCGCCTGACCATCATCCAGGGTTTGCAACTTGAACGAGGCTTCTGCCTGCTGGACGAGGTCACCTCCAGTCTGGACCAGGAGTCCATGCGCGCCGTGATCCGCCACTTCGCCCAGGACAAGGGCCGCACCGTGCTGGCGGTGACACACAACCCCGAATGGATGGAGTTCGGTTTCACCGAACTTCGCCTCGAATCGGGTAAGCTGCGGAGGCGCGAATGAACGAGACAATGGTCATCTCCATCCCGGCGCTGGTCATGTTCGCCGTCATCCTGGTCTTCCCGGTGCTCATCTTTCGGCATCTGCGTCTGCGCCTGACCCGAGACCTGCTCATCTCCATGGCCCGCATGGCCGTGCAACTGACGCTGGTGGCGGTCTACCTGGAATACATCTTCAAGCTGGACATGGCGCTCGTCAACGCGGCCTGGGTCCTGGTCATGATCGTGGTCGCCTCGGGCTCGATCCTGCGCCAGAGCCTCTTGTCGTGGCGCAAATGCATCTGGACCATCCTGCCCGCCCATCTGCTGACGTCGATTCTGATCCTGACCGGCTTCCTGCTCGTCTTCGATTCCCAGACCATCACCTCGGCGCGCTACTTGGTCCCCCTCATGGGCATGGTGCTGGGCAACATCCTGCGCAGCAACGTCGTGGCCCTGGACCGCTTTTTCTCGGAATTGCGCGCGGGCGTCTCCGTGCACATCCAGTACCTGACCCTGGGCGCAAACAGCGAGGAAGCCGTGCGGCCCTTCCTGCGCAACGCCCTGCGCGCGGCCGTGGGGCCGCAGATCGGCACGGTGGCGACCATGGGCATCGTTTCCCTGCCGGGCATGATGACCGGCCAGATTCTGGGCGGCTCGTCCCCGGCCGTGGCCATCGGCTACCAGATCATGATCATGATCGCGATCTTCACCGCGGCCACGGTCTCGTCTTTTCTGGCCGTGCACTTCGCCACCAAGGCCGCCTTCGATTCCTATGGCCGGCTGGACGAGAGCATTTTTCTGCACAAGCCCTGACCAGACGCGGCTGCGCAAGGCCGCCATCTCCTTGAAGACGGGAACGACAACCGGCCACCCTCTCGGCTTTTCGCGACCACATCCGAGCGCAAGAATCACAAAAGCGCGCGAATCGACATATCCATCTGAAATAAAAACGCTTATTCTTTTTGAAAAGCATTGTGTTTTTCCACGGCCCTGCTAGACCAAGCCGCAATTCACAACATGCGGTCCACGCCCCCGAGGGCAAGGCAGGTCTCATGCGCTTCTATCTGACCACCATCGTTTTGCTGTCGCTCAGCAACATCTTCATGACCTTTGCCTGGTACGGCCATCTGCGCAATCTGTCGCACACCCCCTGGGTCATCGCGGCATTCGCCAGCTGGGGCATAGCGCTCCTGGAATACCTGCTGCAGGTCCCGGCCAACCGCATCGGGCATCAGGTCATGAACGTCGGTCAGCTCAAGATCCTGCAGGAATGCATCGCCCTGTCCGTGTTCATCCCCTTCTCCATCCTGTACATGAAGGAAAAGCCCAGCATGGATTATGTCTGGGCCGGGCTGTGCATCCTCGGCGCGGCCTTCTTCATGTTCCGCAAGAAATTGATGGGCGCCTAAGCCCGCATCTCCCCTCCTCGTCGCGCTCGTGCATAAATTTGACAAGAACAGTCCGATTTGCACATCGACATGTGCACAGTTGTGCAAGAAGGCCTGGCAATACGCCGGAATAAAAGCCGATATTTCTTGGTACGAACCGTGCTTTCCATGAAGGCGCTGCGCGCCACGCGCAGTGTCATCATTCTTTGGAGGCACGATGAACGTATTCCGCGCTTTTCTGCTCACAGCCCTCGTCCTGGCGACGGCAGGCACGGCCCATGCCTTTTTGGGCCTTTTTTCCGGGAACGACGCGCTCAAGGCCGAGAACGGCCAGGTGAGCATTCCGCTGTCCCGGATTTCCGACGGCAAGGCCCATCATTTCAGTTTCGAGGACCAGGGTGTCAGCCTCAAATTCTTTGTGGTCAAAAGCTCCGACGGCGTCATCCGCGCCGCCTTTGACGCCTGCGACGTCTGTTTTCGCGAGAAAAAGGGGTATTCCCAGGACAAGGACTTCATGGTCTGCAACAACTGCGGCATGCGCTTTCATTCCTCGCGCATCAACGAGGTCGAAGGCGGGTGCAACCCTTCGCCCCTGGCGCGTAAAATTGACGCAGACTCGCTCGTCATCGCGACTTCCGACCTGATCGCCGGGAAGAGGTTCTTCCAGTGAACATCCTGACCATTCCGCTGCGGACCATGCGCAAGAAGTGGGTCAAGACCCTGCTTCTGCTCCTGGTCTTCACCCTGAGCGTGGTCTCCATCGTTTCCCTCAATTACGTCTCGCGGGTGGTGGGCGAATCCCTGGAAAAGAAGCTGACCGCCTACGGAGCCAACATCCTGGTCATGCCCAAGAGCGAGAAGCTGACCGTGAGCTACGGCGGGTTCTCCATGGGCGACATGCTCATGGGCGTCACGGACCTGCGTGAAAGCGAGGTGGAAGCGAAGATCCGCTCCATCGGCTACCGCGACCGCATCAGCGTCATCGCGCCCAAATTGGTGGCCATGACCACCATCGATGGCGTGGCCGTGGGCGTGGTCGGTGTGCGCTTCGACCGGGAAAAGGTGCTCAAAGGCTACTGGGCCGTGCAGGGCGCTTTTCCGGTCGTCGAAAACGGCATCCTGGCCGGGTCCAAGGCCGCCGGGAAGCTCGGACTTGCGGTGGGCGACAGCGTCGAGCTGGGCGGACGGAGCGCCGTGGTCACCGGGGTGATAGAGCCCACAGGCAGCGATGACGATTCCGTCCTTTTCGCGGGCATGGAGTTCACCCAGGCCGTTTTCGGCCAGGACGACCGTGTCAGCTTCGTGGAAGTCTCGGCCCTGTGCGCGGGCTGCCCCATCGACGAGATCGTGGCCCAGATCGTGGAAAAGCTGCCGGGCACCGAAATCCAGGCCCTGCAGTCCATCGTCAAGCAGCGCATGTATTCGGTCCATTTCGTGGAGCACCTCATCCTGACCGTGAGCCTGGTCATCCTCTTCATCGCCTGCTGCATGGTCGGCGCGACCATGCTCTCCTCCGTCAACGAGCGCATCAAGGAGATCGGCCTGCTGCGTTCCCTGGGCTTCTCGCGGGGCGGGATTTTCGGGATCTTCTGTTTCGAGGGCGTGCTCATCGGCATGATCGCCGGGGTCATCGGCTATTTCGGCGGATACGCCCTGAGCCTCAAGGTCCTGGCCCTGCTCGACATGACCAAGGAGGCGGTGGTGGCCATGCACGTCGGCCATCTGGCCCTGACCTGCCTCTTAATCGCCTCGGTCTCGGTCCTGGCCGCCTTTTTCCCGTCCTGGAAGGCCGCTTCCATCGAGCCGTCCACGGCGCTCATCTCCCTGTGAGGAACCATGCTTGAAGCCAAGAACATAACCAAGACCTTTCAGTCCGAAGGCGTGGAGACACTGGCCCTGCGCGAGGTCAGCCTCACCCTGCGGGCCGGGGAGTTCGTGAGCATCGTGGGCCGCTCCGGCTCCGGCAAGACGACCTTCCTGAACGTGCTGTCCACCCTGCTCGCGCCGAATTCGGGGCAGATATTGTACCAGGGCGAAGACGTGACCGGGTTTTCGGCCCAGCGTCTGAACGAGTTGCGCAACCGCGATTTCGCCGTGGTCTTTCAGTTTCACTATCTTCTCCCCTATCTCACGGCGCGCGAGAACGTGCTGCTGCCCTTCATGAACGGTCTTGGGGCCGTGGGCAGGGAAGAGACCAGACGGGCCGCGCAATGCCTGGAGCGGGTCGGCCTCGGCGGAAAGGGCGACAAGCTGCCCGGCCATCTGTCCGGCGGCGAGCAGCAGCGGGCGGCCATCGCCAGGGCCCTGGTCAAGAAGTCAACGGTCCTTTTCGCCGACGAGCCCACGGGCAATCTGGACAAGAGCACGGGCGAGTCGGTCATGGACCTGCTGGCGGGCCTGAAGGACGAGGGGCTTGGCATCATCATGGTCACCCATGACGAGGATTATGCGCGGCGCGCCGACCGCGTGGTGCGCATGGCCGACGGGATGGTGATAGGAAACTAGGATTTGGTATCGCCAGGAAAAAGGGCCGCGCACCGTTTGGAGCGCGGCCCTTCATTTTCACCAGGCGCCCTGTTTCCAGACTTCGACCAGGGGCTTGCGCGGGGACGGGCCTTCCCAATCGACGTAGGGCTTGCCCAGGTTTTCCTTCACGTCCAGGATGCCGATGGCGAACCCGGCCACGACCTCGAATTCTTCCCGGTCGATGCCGAAGGCGTCGTAGATGGCCTCTTTTTTGATCCCGGACATGCCGTGGGTATAGAGACCGAGCCTCCTGGCCTGCAACGTCAAGGACATCCAGGCCGAGCCGCAGTCGTACACGGCGGTGGGGTTGGGTTTTCCGTTGTGGGAGAAGTTCTTCCTGGCGGCCATGAAGCCGATGAGCGAGGCGTTCACGGCCCATTTCTGGTTGGCCTCGACCAGGAGGTGCAAAAAAGTCTCGAAGGTCTCCTCCGTGGAGGTCAGCATGCGCCAGGGCTGCTCGTTGTAGGCCGACGGAGCCCATCGGGCCGCATCGAAGATGATCTTCAGATCTTCCACGGGAATGGCGGTTTTGACGAAGGAACGCGGGGACCAGCGCGCCGGAAACTCTTCGGCCACGCCGGGCAGGGGGTCGCGCTTGCTGAAGTCGGGAGCGTAGGGGGACGGATATTTCATGATCTCCTCCGGGATGATGTGCAGTCGTTACGCCACCCTGGGCATATCCCTTGTGAAGCGCCCCATGTCAACGAGGCGGGATCATTTTCGACCCTTTTTGATGATCTGCGCGAACTGGGTTCGGAACTGCCCCGCCCCGCCGTTGGCCGGGTGCCGCAGGGCCGGGGCGGCGATGCCCATGGCCGCGAGCAGGGCGGCCGACTTCTGCCCCACGGCCAGGATGCGGGCTTGCGGGACATGGGCGGTAAGGGCCAGCAGCACCGGACGGCCGAGCATGACCTCCTCGTCCGTGGGCGTGCGGTTGCTCAAGAAACCCTTGTCCGGCTTGTACGGGTGCCACGGGAAGGCGTTCCAGAGGATGACGCAGCGCGGATCGACGCCCAACTCGCGCATGGCCCCCCAGACGATGGTCGCCGTGGGCTCGGTGAAGCCGTCCGCCTTCACGTCCTCGCGGCTGGTGCGCCGGGGGGCGGGCGCGAAGACCATCTCGGGGCCAAGCCCCTTATGCCGCAAGAGTCCCAGGAGCAGGCGCTCCGAGGTCATGGGAATGCCGGAGAAATGCCCGCCCTGGTAGCCCAGGGCCTCGGCCAGGAGAATGACCGTGGCCTTTTGACGCTCCGCCATGTAGGAGGCGAGCTGTTCCCGCCGGATGACCGGCGCGTCGGGACCCGCGTCATGCAGCGGGTCCCGGTGGTGCCAGGGGTTGAAGACCGCCCCGGCCGGAGAATTTTTCAGGAGTTTCATGAAGGCATGCATGGAGTCTGCGCTACACATTGGCCGCCTCCGGTGCAAGACCCTGCAAACGAGGACTGCAATGATCGACGTCATCCATTACCCGCTTTTCATCATCACGGCCGTGACCCTGAACCTCTATCCCGGCCCGGACACCATCTACATCCTGACCCGCAGCACGGCCCAAGGCCGCGCCGCAGGCGTCGCCTCGGCCCTGGGGATATCCAGCGGGTGCGTGATCCACGCGCTGCTCGGGGCCTTGGGGCTGGCCGCCGTGGTCATGGCCTCGGCCACGGCCTATCAGATGATCAAATGGGCCGGCGCGGCCTACCTGGTCTATCTTGGCCTGACCATGCTGCGGGCGCGCGGCCATGGCCCGTCCCATGCGCTATCGACGAAACAATCGCCGGGCCGCATCTATGTCCAGGGCGTGATAACCAGCCTGCTCAATCCCAAGGTGGCGCTCTTCTTCCTGGCACTCATTCCGCAGTTCATCGCGCCGAATGCCGTTCACCCCGGCCTGTCCTTTCTGGCGCTGGGCTTGACCTTCGTCGCCACCAGCACGCTGTGGAGCCTTGTCCTGGCCGTGGCCGCCGGGGCATTGCATCGGCGGTTGGCCAGCGGTTCGGGAGCACGTTGGCTCAAGCGCCTGGGCGGTGGGCTGCTGGTCGGGCTGGGCACCCGGCTGGCTTTTTCCAAGTAGACCTTGACGCGCCTCCCGGCGGATTTACCCTCATTCTTTGCAGCCCGACGATCGACCCCACGGAGACTTGCCGATGAGCACAAGAACCACTTCAAACCTCAAGATCGGCCTTGCCCTGGGCAGCGGTTCATCGCGTGGCTGGGCCCATATCGGCATCATCAACGCCCTGGCCGAGCAAGGCATACGGCCGGACATCGTCTGCGGCACCTCTGTCGGAGCGCTGGTCGGCGCGGCCCACGCCGCAGGCAATCTGGACAAGCTCGAAGAGTGGGTGCGCTCTCTGACACGGCTTGAAACCGCGAGCTTTTTCGAGCTGACCCCGGCGTTCACCGGTTTCGTGAATACATCGAGGCTGCGTAAATTTCTGGAAAAGCACGTGGCGAGAAAGGACATCCGCATCGAGGACCTTGGACCGCAATACGGCTCCGTGGCCACGGATCTGGAATCGGGCCGCGAGATCTGGTTCACCAAAGGGCCGCTGCTGGAGGCCGTGTGGGCGTCCATCTCCCTGCCGGGCCTGTTTCCGGCCATACGCCATGAGAACCGCTGGCTCGTGGATGGCGGCCTGGTCAACCCCGTGCCGGTCTCGGTCTGCCGCGCGATGGGAGCCGACGTGGTCATTGCCGTGAACCTCAACGGCGACATCGTGGGCAAGCACCTGGTCAAGACGCCCAAAGAGAAGAAAAAGAACGGCGTGGCCGAAGCGTTCACGAATCTGGTCAAGGAATACACGGGCTCGCTCTTTTTTGATTCCGAAGAGGAAGACGATCCCCCGGGGCTTTTCGACGCCATTGCCGGGTCCGTGAATATCGCCCAGGAGCGCATCACGCGCAGCCGCCTGGCCGGGGACCCTCCGGAAATCCTGCTCGCGCCCAAGCTCTCGCACATCGGTCTGCTGGAGTTTTTCAGGGCCGAGGAAGCCATTGCGGAAGGCGGAAAATGCGTAGAGCGCGCGCTGCCCGAGATCGAGCATCTGCTGCGAAGACTTTAGCCCCGAATATCCCGGCAACATGTCCAAGGAGGCCTCATGCCCATAGTGCGTTTTGTTCTTTTCTTCCTGTTCCTCGCCCTGCAGGCCCAGGCCGCGCAGGTGCGGGTCTCGGACACGGATTACCGCGCCTACCGGACCCTGACCCTGGACACGGGCCTTGAGGTGCTGCTGGTGCATGACCAGCGCGCCTCCAAGGCCGCCGCCGCCCTGGCTCTGCCCGTGGGCAGCCTCGACAACCCGGATTCCCAGCCCGGCCTGGCCCATTATCTGGAACACATGCTCTTTCTGGGTTCCGAGGCCTACCCCGGCCCCGAGGAGTACCAGTCCTTCATCACCAGAAACGGCGGCCAGACCAACGCGGCCACGGGCTACACCTCCACCACCTACATGATGGAGGTCGACCCGCCCGCCTTTGCCGAGGCCCTGCGGCGCATGGCCGACACCCTGGCCCGGCCCCTGCTCGACCCGGTCTACGCGGACAAGGAGCGAAGCGCCGTCAACGCGGAGATGGAGTCCAAAAAGCACAGCGACGGACGCCGCCTGGCCATGCTCATGCTCTCGACCCTGAACCCGGATCATCCGGCCACCCGCTTCACGGGCGGCAACCTAGAGACCCTGTCCGACAAGCAAGGCAGCCGCCTGCACGACGAACTGGTCCGCTTCCACCAGACCTGGTACTCGGCGAACCTGATGAAAGGCGTGCTCTACGGCCCCCAGAGCCTGGATGAACTGGAAGCCCTGGCCCGAAGCGAGCTTGCCGTCATCCCCGACCGCCAGGCCCAAATAGCGGTTCCCGCCGCGCCGCCGGCCACGGACGCCGAAAAAGGCGTGATCGTCGGCGTGCGTCCCGTGCGCGAGACCCGGAGCATGAGCATCGAATTCGTCCTGCCCCAGGCCCTGGACGACTCCCGCACCAAGCCCCTGCAGGTCGTCTCCGCCGTGCTCGGCACGGAGACCGGGCACTCCCTGATCGAAGTGCTGCGAAACAAGGGGCTGGCGCTGGGCCTTTCGGCTGGAGGGGACACCACTTCCCTGCGCAACGGCGTGACCCTGTCCCTCTTCGTGCAGCTCACCGCAGAGGGCGACAGGAAACGCGACGAGGTGCTGGCCACGATCTTCGCCTACTTCGATCTGCTGCGCGCCCAGGGTCTGGGAGAAACGTATTTCGAGCAGCTGCGGCGCATGCTTGAGATGGAATTCCGCTTCGCCCCCCTGGCCAGCGGCTTCGACTATGTCGCCTCCGCCGCGACGCAGATGCTGCGGCATCCCGTGGAAGACGTGAATTACGGCCCCTATCGCCTGGACTCCTTTGACCGCGAGGCCGTAAGCAGCGTGATCGAAGCCCTCAGGCCCGAGAACGCGCGCATCTTCCAGGTCGGGGCGGATCAGCCCGTGGACAGGCAGGCCTTCTTCTATCAGACCCCATACAGCGCGCGGCCCGTCGCAGACAGCGACATCGCCCGCTGGAAAAAGCTTTCCGCAGGGATGGAACTGCGCCTGCCGGACCCAAACCCCTTCCTGCCGGATGATTTCTCGCTGGTCGCGGCCAAGGCTGACGCAGAGCCTCGCAAACTCGCGGACAAACCCGGTCTTTCCCTTTGGCACGCCGGGTCGGCCTTCCGGCTGGAACCCAAGGCCATCCTCATGACCCGGCTGCAATCCGCCCATTTCGCCTCCACCCGCGAGCAAACGGCCCTGCAGGGCGTGCTGCTCGAACTGTGGGATCAAAAGCAGGCGGGCCTGCGCTATCAGGCCATGGAGGCGGGGCTTGGATTGTCCGTATCCGGCGATGAAGGCATCGTCATCCGCATCGATGGATTCAGTCAGCATCAGACCGACCTGATGCCCCGCGTGCTCGACTTTCTCGGCCAGGAAGTGACGCCTGCAGATTTTGAACAGGCCAAGGCGGAGCAGCTGCGCAGCCTCGCCAACATGGAAAAACAGGGGCTCTTCGGCCAGGCCATGGGCGCCATGCGCAGTCTGCTCAAGGTTCCGTCGTGGGACCACCGGGACATCGAAGAGGCCACCAGAACGCTGACCCTGGAGGATCTGAACGCATACCTGGGCACGGTGCGGCGGGACCTGCGCTTCACGGTCTTCGGGTTCGGCAATATCGCCCCGGACGACCTGCGCACGCTGGAGGACGACCTTCGCCCGTTCATCGGACCTGAAGCGGGAGCGCCGCCGATGGCGGCGCGCATCGCGCCCAGGCAGGGCGTCGTGGCCGATTACCGCAAATCGAGCGAACTGGAAGACAGCGCCCTGGTCGAAATGTTCCTGACCCCCGCGACCGGCCCCGCGTCCAAGGCGCGCATGCTCCTGCTGGAAGGGCTTCTGTCCAACCGCTTCTTCAGCCGTCTGCGCACCGAAGAGCAACTGGGCTACGTGGCCACCAGCTTTCCGGTCATGTTCGCCCACGCCGCCGGGATCGGGTTCGGCGTGCAGAGCCCGGTGCAGGGTACGGCGGGCCTGGCCGACCGCTTCGAGTCCTTCTACTACACGGCCCTCTCGCAGCTGCGCGGCGTGACCAGGGAGGAATTCGAGTCCGTGCGCCAGGGCGTGCTGGCCTCACTGACGAAAAGCCCGGATACCCTGGAAGAGGAATTCGGCTGGCTGGAAACGGACCTGCGCCTGGGCAACCAGGCCTTCGACGGCCGCGACAAGCTGGTCGAATTTTTGAAGAAAGCCACCCTGCCCGAGGTCGTGCGCGCCTACGAGACCATGGTCATGGGCCCCGGCGGCACGCGGGCACTCATCCAGGTCCAGGGCTCGCGCTTTGGCGACTTCGGCTGGGCCCGCAAACATGGGGCGGTGCAGATCGAACAGCCCGAAGACTTCCACAAACTCATGGGCCTGCAACGCTACCAGGGCCTCTGACCCTCCAAACACAACACGGGCGCCCGTCGAAACAGGCGCCCGTGTTCGTTTCATGATGGGTCGCGGGGAATTCTCCCCGGCCCGCCGGAAGACAAAACCTATTTCCCGCCCAGCTTCCGCCCGGCCAGGAAGGCCGCGTAATTGGCCTGCCAGATGGCCGGCTTGGGGCTGACATTCTTGAGGGCCCGCAGCCAGTACTCGTTGGGGAAGGAATCGAAGGGGGCCAGGGTGCTCAGGACACCGATCATGACCACGTTGGCGCTGCGGCCCGTGGGATCGCCAAGGCCCAGGGCCGTGCCGAGCACGTCGACGTCGATGACCTTGTACCCGCTCAAGGCCTCGCGCACGGCTTCCACCGTCGGATAGTTCTCGGCCTTGAAGAGCGGAGGCATGATGGCCGTGTTGGCCAGGATGACCGTGCCGCCGGCCTTGAGCATGTCCAGGAAGCCGGGACGGAACACTTCGCTGCGTTCCATGCAGACCAGGCACTGGGTGGTGCCGGGCATGAGCACGGGGGAATGGACCGCGCCGCAGGCGAAGGTGCTGATGACCGGGCCGCCCATCTGGGCCATGCCGTGGGTCTCGCCCTTGACGATGTTCTGCTTGTCGTAGCCCAGGAGGTAGGCCAGCTGGGTCAGGACGCGGCCGAAGAAGAGGTTGCCCTGACCGCCCACGCCGCGGATGGCCACGGACAAAAAGGGCGGCAGGCCGCCTGTGGCCGGCAGGTCGATGCTTTCGGGCGGCACGGGCAGATCCGGACAGGTGGTCAGGCCGCAGGCGCTCTGGTCCCTGGCCGGGGCGATGGCCCCCTTGGGGCACATCTGGGCGCAGGCCGGGTTCTGGCTCACGCAGCCGGTGCAGATGTTGTTGAAGAAGGGCAGCCCCTCGGCGTCGGCCTCGATGCCGGAACAGATCTGGCACATGCCGCAGCGGATGCACAGCTCCGGATCCACGGCCATTTTCACGCCGTAGGATTCCTTGGGCATCTTGCGGATGCACACGCCCGTGACCACCAGCGTCGTGAAGGTGCCGGCCTCGGCGGCGGCCAGGGCTTCTTTCAGGGCCTTTTCCAGTGCTTTCTTGTCGTAGCCGCTGACCTCGACCACATTCGCCCCATGGGCCTTCAGGCTCGCGTTCAGGTCGAAGACGTTGGGGTCCCCGGCCAGGTTGGCGGGCGAGGTGGGCGAGGGCTGGCCGCCGGTCATGGCGGTCCAGTTGTTGTTCAGCACGACCTTGACGCCGGGGATGTTCCGAAAAATCGTGTTGCGGGTCGCGTCCATGCCGCTGTGGCACTCGGTGCCGTCGCCGAGCACGGCCAGGCATTTGCTCGCGGCCTCGGGTCGGGACAGGACATAGCCCAGCCGCTTGGCTTCGCTCGCGCCCATGGCCAGGGCGGTGTCCATGGCGTTGAGGAAATGCAGCAAGGTGTTGCAGCCGATGTCGCCGAACACGGCTTCGAGCTTGCCCTTCTTGCGCATCTTGCCGACGATCTGGCCGAAAAGGCGGTACGGACAGCCCGCGCAGATCATGGGCGGCCGCGGCAGACTGGCCACTGCCGACTTCCCCGCCGCCTCGGCCAGGCCCAGGCGGGTGGAAATAAGCGCCGGAGTCCATTCCGTGACGGTCTCGTCCGCCCCTTTGCCCTGGACGGCGATTCCTTCGGCCTGGATAGCCTCCTGGATGAAGCGATAGCCGTCTTCGATGACATGGACCGGACCGTCAACGCTCTCGCAAAAGCGGCGGATGAGGTCCATGGGCAGCGGGTAGGTGAAGCCCAGGGACAAGACATCGATATTCGCGCCCGTGGCGGCCCGGACCTCCTCCACAAAGAGGTCGTTCACGCCGTGGGTGATGATGCCGATCTTGCCGTCGCCCCTGGTCAGGACATTGAGCGGGCTGTCCTCGACCATTTTGCGCAGGGCCGGGATGCGGGTGGTGCGGACCTGATCGTGGAACATGCGCGCCCGCACGGGCAGGGTGATGAAATCACTCATTTTTTCCGGCAGCGGAGCCTTTTCGCGCGTGGCCGTTTCCATCAGGCGCACCAGCCCTTCGCTGTGGCAGAGCACGCCGCTGGCGATGACGGCCACGGGCGTGTTGAACTGCCGCCCGAGGTCGGCGGCGATGCGGGCCGCCTCGTGCATTTCCTGGTGGTTGCGCGGCTCGAAGACCGGAATGCAGCAGCTTTTGAGCATGTAGCGCGGATCCACCAGATGCTGGGTGGAGCTTGGCGTGTAATCGCTGGCGATGTAGTAGATCAGGCTGCCGCGCTGGCCGGTGTAAAAGGCGGCGCTGGTGATCACGTCGGCGGCCTGGAACAGGCCCGGAATCTTCATGGTCACGACGCAGTCGCTGCCGGCCAGGGTGTGACCGAAGCCGACGCCTGCGGCCACGGCCTCGTTCACGGACCAGCCCACGGTGATCATGTCCTGGACCTGGGACAGGCCCTTGTCGATGACCTCGGTGCTGGGCGTGCCGGGGTAGCCGTCCGCGGCGTGGATCCCGGCACGCACGCAGCCTACCGCGAAGGCCATGTTGCCCTGGATGACCACTCCCTTGCCCGCCGTATCGGTACACATCGCCTTCACTGCGCTCATGAATCCTCCAATGGAAAAAATATGTCCTTAATAAAGACCCCGCCAAGGGGGAAACGACAAACCTTTCGATGCGGACTTCGCTGCCGGATCATCCGAACGAGTTCGCGCCTCGTCTGTCCGGGGGTACGCGAAGGCCCGCCCATTCTCAAGTCCCAAGAAAAACAAAGGCCCCACAATGGAGCCCTCAAGCCGGATTGCCAGGGGCTGATCGTGATGCAACTCCTCAAAAACACAGTATCGAAGATTCTGAACCGCACCCCGATCACAGGCTTGCATCTTGAACCATAATCTGTTTGAAGAAACCCCATATGGGAACCACGTACGCCAACATCACGCTCAAAGGTCCAAAGGCGCAGGATATCCTGCAGGAACTCGGCAACCAGGGCCGCAGCGCCTTTGTTTCCCCAACCGAAGATGATCTTACCACCGTCTACGACATGGACAGCGACGAGGGCGACACCACGGCCCTGACCGATTTGGCCGAGGACCTCTCCGGCTATTTCGGATGCCCGGCCCTGGCCGTCCAGACCCTGGACGAGGAGCTTTTCAACTACTGGCTCTTCTCCGACGGCGAACTGCTCGATTCCTACAAGTCACCCTCCCAGTCCCTCGACCCCGAAGGCAAAGGCAACACCAGAAGCCAGGGCGGCAAGCCCGAGCTGCTGGCGCAGCTTTTCAACACCGACGCCACCCGCGAAGAGATCGTCGACATCCTGCACTGCCCGGACCAGGACTGCGGATTTTCCCTGGCCGTGGATCGGCACCTGAGCCTGGTGGAGCTTCTGGGCCTGCCCATGTGCTCAGTGGGGTTCGGTTTCTGCGATCTGGACTCGGGCGAATATCCCGAGGATCTGGACGAGGAAGACCTGCTCCGGGTCGACGAGGACTGACCTCCCCTTTCCCGGCCCTTCTGCGGCCGAGCCCGGTGCGCCACCCGCGTCGAGCCGGTCCGTCCTTTTATTTCAGCCGCGCTGAAGCGTCACTGCAGAAATTCCAGATAATCGCGGGCCACCTTGGCTTCACCGGAATCGGGGTATTGCTTGACGATGCGTCCGAAGAGTTCTCCCGCCTCGTGAGTCTTGCCCGTGCGCATCTGGTGCTCGGCCAGGGCCAGCATGATCGCGGGGCTGTCCATGTCCGCCTCCAGACCGCTCTTCAGAACCGCTTCGGCGTCATCGAGGCGGTTCTGGGCCGTGAAGATATCCGCAAGGAGTTCATAGGCAGGCATGAAGCGCCAGTTGCGCAAGGCCTTGCGCGCGAACGCCTCGGCTTCCTGGACCCGCCCCTGGCGCAGCAGCAACGCGCCAAGATTGTACGCCGGGAATTCGGGCGTGATGTAGGTCAGGATTCCAAGCGCCCTGCGATAGGCGGTCTCGGCTTCCTTTTCCCGGCCCAGGGCTTCCTCGATCGTTCCCAGATTGTTCCAGGCCTCGCCGTATTCCTCGTTGATTTCCACGGCCCGGGCAAAGCCTTCGCGGGCCTTTTCGAATTCCTGCAACCCGCGAAATATCATGCCGGAGTCATAATGAAACCTGGGCAGGTGATCGGCCGCGGAGTCCACCTTGAGCAGTTCCTGCAGGGCCAGCTGGTACTGGTTGTTGTTGATGTGCGACTCGACCAGGGTGAGGCGCAGATCAACCTCCTTGGCGCTCATGTTGGATGAACCGCCCCGGGAAGTCCCCTTGGCTCCGCAGCCGACCAGGGCAAGACACAAAACAAGTACATAAGCCCATGTCTTCATGTCCGTGCTCCTTTTCGGCGCCCCCTGGCGGGGGCGCTGGTTTAGATGACCTTGTTCAGGGAATATTCGATGATGGCCTGCGCGCCGACAGACTGAAGCCTGGGGATCAGGTCCCGGACCTGGCAGGTTTCGACCACCGTCTCGATGGACAGCCAGTCGGAATTGTGCAGATGGGCCACGGTCGGTGAATTCATGCTCGGCAGAAGGGCCATGACCTTGTCCACGGCCTCGGCCGGGGCGTTCATCTTGAGCGCCACCAGCTTGTCGGCCCGAAGCGCCCCCTGCAACAGAGTGTTCATGTTCTCGATCTTGGCCCGCTTCCAGGGGTCTTTCCAGGCATCCTTGTTGGCGATGAGCTGGGTGTTGGTCTGCAGGAGCTCGGCGATGATGCGCAGGCCGTGGGCCTTGATGGTCGTGCCCGTCTCGGTGATCTCGACGATGGCGTCCACCAGCCCCTCGACCACCTTGGCCTCGGTGGCGCCCCAGGAGTACTCGACATCCACGGGAATGCCCGCGTCTTCAAAGTAGCGCTTGGTGAAGCTCACGAATTCGGTGGCGATCTTCTTGCCGGCCAGATCCTCGGGGCGCTTGTACGGGGAGTCCCCGGCCACGGCCAGGACCCACTTGGCCGGGCGGTTGCTGGCCTTGGAATAGATCAGGTCGTCGACGATGACCACGTCGGACTGGTTCTCGAGAATCCAGTCCTTGCCCGTCAGGCCGGCGTCGAGCAGGCCGCTTTCCACGTAGCGGGCCATTTCCTGGGCGCGGCACAGGGAGCAGGTCAGTTCGGGGTCGTTTATCTCCGGGAAGTAGTTCCGGTGGTGCGAGGTCACCTTCCAGCCCGCCTTGGCGAAAAGCTTGACCGTGGCCTCTTCCAGGGAACCCTTGGGAATCCCGATGCGCATCTGTTTTCCTTCAGCCATTATTTGTAAACCTCCTTGGGGTCGAACACCATGGGGGAGCAGTCCGTCCACCGCCCCTGTGCGTCTCGTTCACGAAAAAAACAACTTCTGCGGCCGGTGTGGCAGGCCGCCCCGCCGATCTGCTCGACCAGGACCAGCACGGTGTCCCGGTCGCAGTCCAGGCGAATGGAGCGCACCTTCTGCACATGTCCGGAGGTGCCGCCCTTGTGCCAGAGGGTCTTTCTGCTGCGGCTGTAGTAGTGGACCTCGCCGGTGCGCAGGGTCTCGTTCCAGGCCTCCTCGTTCATGTAGGCGAGCATGAGCACCTCGCCGGTGGCCTCGTCCTGGGCGATGGCCGGAACCAGGCCCCCGCACTTCTCAAAATCAGGTTGTTCCATGTATCCGTCCTTCTTTGCTCGATATCGTATCGGCGCGGTTCAAGGCCTCGGTCTTGAGCTGACCGCAGGCCGCCGCGATATCCTGCCCCTTGCTCTTGCGCAAGGTCACGGTGAAGCCCTTCTTGCGCAGAAGCTCCTCGAAAGCCAGCACGTCCGCCGGCTCCGGAGCCGCGTACTCGATGCCCGGGCCGGGATTGTAGGCGATGAGGTTGATCTTGCATTTGAGATGCGACAAGAGCCGCACCAGCTGCCTGGCATGCTGCAGGCTGTCGTTGACGCCCTTGATCAGGATGTACTCGATGGTCACCCGCTCCCGGGGTTTGAGCTCAAGGCCCTGGAGAGTCTCGATCAGTTCGTCGATGGGCCACCGGGCCGCGCCGGGCATGAGCAGCTCGCGGATCTCCTGGGTCGGGGCGTGCAGGGAGATGGCCGGCAGGGCCAGGCCTTCGGCGTCGAAGACACCCAGCTTGCCCTTGATGGCGCAGGTCGAGAGGGTGATGCGGCGGCGTGAAAACTCCAGACCTTCCGGGTGGGAAAGAATTTGCAGGCTGCGCCGCACCTCGTCCCAGTTGGTCAGGGGTTCCCCCATGCCCATGTACACGAGATTCTTGACCTCGTCGGCCAGGCCGTGCGTGCGCAGATAGTCCCTGGCCACCAGCACCTGGGCCGCGATCTCCCCGCCGGTCATGTTGCGCGAAAAGCCCATCAGCCCCGTGCTGCAGAAGGTGCAGCCCATGGGGCAGCCGATCTGGCAGGACAGGCATTGGGTGTAGCGGTCCCTGTCCGGGATGAGCACGGTCTCGACCAGGGCGCCGTCGGTCAGACGCAGAAGCAGCTTGACGGTGCCGTCGCCACTGGTCTGCACCTCGTGCACCTCCGGCCAATGAAGCGTCCACTCCCGCGTCAGCTGCTCCCTGAAATCCCGGGCCAGATTGGTCATGGCCGAAAACTCCCGCGCGCCCTTGCGCCACAGCCAATGCCACAGCTGCCGGGCCCGGAAGCCCTGGTGCCCCATGGCCCGCACGGCCTGTTCAAGCTCGGGAGATGTCAATTCCAAGATATTGCGCATGAGGCTCCACTGTCCGGAATCGCAAAGGCACAAGGGGCTTCAGATAGCCGCTCCTCGTGCCTTCCACGGTAAAAACACATCACTGCCCAACCCCGACTAGAGTTGCTCCTTGGCCTTGTAGGCGGCCACGAAACGCTCCGCCTCCTCCAACGTGTTCACGTCTCCGGCGATCTGGGCCTGGAGCAGGTTGTCGCGGATCAGACCCACGGCCGGACCGGGCTTTATCTTGGCGATGTCCATGATCTGCTTGCCGTTCAGGAGGGGTTCGAGCAGCTCCTCGCGAATATCGGCCCGCTCCAGCATTTTCATGTTGTGATTGAATTCCGTGTACTTGGCATCCCTGGCCTTGATGTCGGCCCGGGCCATTTCGATGAGGCGCGGATAATCGTCCACGGCCTTGAAGCGGCGGATACCCTTGTCCGTGAGCATGAAATGAAAGCGCATGTGGTTGCGCACGAGGTTGACGATCATGTCCACCTCCTCGGTGTTGAGGCGCAGGCGCTTCAGGATCTTGCGCGTGACCTTGGCCCCGATGCGGTGGTGCTGATAGAAGGTGGTGCGACCGTCGTAGACCTCTCCGGCGTAGAGCTTGCCGCAACTGAGGAACAGGCAGCCCAGGGTGCCGTACCAGTCGTAGGGCAGCTCCTCGGGATAGTGACGCATGACCTTGAGCGTATGCTCCCAGATGGACTGCGGCCCGTCGTCCTCTTCGAACGTCTGGAAGACCCGGCTCAGGGCCGCAAGCTCCGGCACCAGGCCGTGCAGGATCAGGGAGTCGAACATCAGCTCGACGAAGCGCCACATGTTTTCGGCCTCGACCTTGCGCCACTCGTCCATGATGTCCGTGACCGAAACGTAGTCGAGCACCCGGCGCGAGGCGCGGACAATGGACATCCAGGAATTCTCCTCGATGGGCAGATGGTAGTTGGCCGAAAACCGCAAGGCCCGGATGGCGCGGAGATAGTCGTGCTTCAAGGTCTCGTCGGGGACGCCCTGGAACTTGATCTGACCGCTGGAGATGTTCTCGAACCCGTCGTACACGTCGCGGGAACGCGGGATGTACGGGCAGGCCAGGCTGACGGGAAAACTGTCGTCCGTCTCCAGCTTCTTCAGCATGTTGGCCGTGATCTGGGCCACGCATGCCTCGGGGTGGGAAGCGTCGGCCATGTCGGCGGGATGGAACAGGAAGGTCGCGCCGCCCTGGTTCATTCGGGCCACGATCTCCCCGCTTCCGGCGGACACTTCGGGAAAAAGATTTTTGAGGCCGGCAAGATCGATATCCGTGCAGATCTCCACCTCGGCATCCTTGGATGTGCCAAGAATCTTGCGCTGCAAGGCGGCATTTATGACGTAGGCGTCATAGCCGTTGCGCATGATGGTTTTACAGATGGAGGCGGCTTCTTTTATCGGCTGAGGCATCAAGGTCTCCTTGAGTGGTCGTGTTCGTGATGGGACTGCATGCGCTGATCGGATGCAATCTAATTATCTTCATCTTTTTCCCCTGACTTGGTCAAGCGGTAGCGGAACTGCCGAAAATTGAGCCCGACCATCTCCGCCGCCCGTCCCTTGTGTCCGCCGCAGCGTCGCAAGGCCTCGGCGATGACCTTGTGTTCATGCACCGCCAGGTATTCGTCCAGGGTCATCTGGCCGGACAGCACCTTCTGAATCCCGCCATCCTGTTCGGAGGAGGATATCTTTTCGTAGATGACCAGGGAGTCGGCGGTGACGGTATCTCCGGGCTCAAGGGCCACGGCCCGTTCCACGATGTTTTCCAGCTCGCGCACGTTGCCGGGATAGCCGTAGGCAAGAAGCTTTCTGCGCGCCTCGGTGGTGAAGCCCCGCAGCTGGCGCTTCTGGGCCCGGCAGGCCTTCTCCAGAAAATGTTCGGCCAGGGCCAGGGCATCCTCGCCGCGCTCCCGAAGCGGAGGCAGGTGCACCTTGACCCCGCTCAGGCGGTAATAGAGATCCTCCCGAAAGTCCCCGTCGGCCACGCTCTGCTCGACGTTGCGATTGGTCGCCGCGATGATGCGCACGTCCGAGCGCAGCTCCTCCGTGCCGCCAAGGGGAATGAAACAGCGCTCCTGCACGTAGCGCAACAGCTTGACCTGCGTGGAAGCGGCCAGTTCGCCGACCTCGTCCAGGAAAAGAGTCCCGCCCTCGGCCATTTCCAAAAGGCCCTTCTTGGCCCGGTCCGCGCTGGTGAAAGCACCTTTGCGAAAACCGAACAGCTCGCTTTCGACCAGATTTTCGGGCAGCCCCCCGCAGTTGATGGCCAGGAAGGGATGCTTCGCGCGCTGGCTCTGACTGTGGATGCAGCGGGCGAAAAGCTCCTTGCCCGTCCCGGACTCGCCGGTCACGAGCACGCTGATATTTGTCGGAGCGATGCGCCGCACCAGGTCGAAGACGGCCTGCATCTGCGGACTCCCGCCGATGATCTCGCCGTACTGCTTGCTGATCTGCCCCTTGAGCCAGTCGTTCTCCTCCTTGAGGCGGGCCGTTTCGAGGGTGCGCTCCACGGTGTAGAGCAGGTCGTCGAGTTCGAAGGGCTTGGAGATGTAATCCTTGGCGCCGTGCTTCATGGCCGTGATGGCGCTCTTGGCGTCGGCGTAGGCCGTGACCATGAGCACCGGCACGTCGGTCCAGGTCTCGCGGATGCGGATCAAGAGGTCGATGCCGCTCTCCCGGCCCAGACGCAGATCCAGAAGGATGAGCGCGATGGACTGCTGTTGCAGCACGGCCAGGGCGGAGGCCGAGTCAGGGGCGGTCCAGACCGCGTGCCCCTTCTTGAGCAGGGCGATCTCCAGCACCTCGCGCAGGCTCAGATCGTCATCGACGATGAGTATGTTGGCCATGTCCTCCTCCTATGCCGGCGTGATCCGGTTCGCGTCCGCCCTTCAAGGCTGTTTCGGAGCGAGATTCTCCAGCCGGGAAAAAACGGCCCGTCCCCCCAGAAAATGGGCCATGACCCGTCCCGGCACTTCCTTGTCCAGGCAGGGCGTGTTCTTGCCCTTGGACAGGAGAGCCCCGGCCGTGGCCACCCAGGCCAGATCGGGGTCGAAAAGCACGAAGTCCGCCGGGTCGCCGGGCCGCAGGCGGTTGGCGGGCAGGCCGAAGATGTCGGCCGTGTTCCAGCACCACAGCCGGCTAATGTCGGCAAAATCGAGTTCCCCGCTGCGCACCAGCTCGTAGGTCAGGGACAGGGCCGTATCGAGCCCGGAGATGCCGTTGGGCGCGTCGGCGAAGGTCACTTCCTTCTCGTGGGCGGCGTGGGGGGCGTGATCCGTGACCAGGATGTCGATGACTCCCGCGCGCACGGCCTGGCGCAGGGCCAGCACGTCGTCGCGGGTGCGCAGGGGGGGATTGACCCGCACACTGGTGTCGTAACCCTCCACCCGGGATTCGTCCCAGAGCAGGTAGTGCGGGCAGGTCTCCGCCGTGACCCGGATCCCGCGCTCCTTGGCGGAGGCGATGAGCTCCACGGACTGCCGGCAGCTGATGTGGGCCAGGTGGACGGGAAGGTCCAGATAGGAGGCCAGGAGGATGTCGCGGGCGACCTGCATGGCCTCGGACGCCGTCGGGATGCCCTTGAGGCCCAGACGGCTCGACACCTCGCCCTCGTTCATGACTCCGCCCTTGCCCAGCCACGGGTCCTCGCAGTGGTCGATGACCTTCAGGCCGAAATCCGCCGCGTACTCAATGGCCCTTCGGAAAAGCTCCGTATTCTCCACGGGCAGCCCGTCGTTGGACAGGGCCACGCACCCGGCCCGGGCCAGCTCCCCAGCCGGGGCCAGCTCCTTGCCCGAAAGGCCCACGGTCAGGGCGCCCACCGGACGCACCCAGGGCCCATGCGGAAAGGCCAGCGCCGCCTTTTGCAGCATGAAGCGCGTCACCGAGGCAGTGTCGTTGACGGGACACGTGTTGGCCATGGCCATGACCTGGCCGAAACCGCCCCCGGCAGCGGCGGACAGGCCGGAAGCGATGTCCTCCTTGTATTCCTGGCCGGGCTCGCGCAGATGCACGTGGGCGTCGATGAGGCTCGGCAAGAGGGCCAGCCCTCCCGCATCGACAACCTGCGCACCGACGGGAGCGGCGACAGTTCCGGCCTCGGCCAGCTCCAGAACGCGGCCTTGGCCCACGAGCAGGTCGCGGCTGCGCTCCTCCCAGGAAACATTGCGAATCAGACAATCTATTTGTGCCATGATACCACCATGTTGAAAGTTCTCATGCCGAAACCCTGGCCCTGGTCAGATACAGGTGCAACAGGGTCATGCGCACGGCCACGCCTGACGCGACCTGGTCGAGGATCAGGCTCGCCCCGCAGTCGGCCAGCTCGGAGGCGATCTCCAGGCCCCGGTTCATGGGGCCGGGATGCATGATCCTCACGTCGGGATTGGCCTTTTCCAGATGCCTGGGCGCCAGCCCGTAGGTGCAGGCGTATTCGCGCAGATCAGGCAGAAGCCCCGCCTGCTGCCGCTCCAGTTGCAGGCGCAGGCAGATGACCGCGTCCACGCCCTCGCAGGCCTTGGCCACGTCGGAAAAAACCTCTACCGGCCAGGTCCGGACCATGGCCGGAAGCAGGGTGCGGGGCGCGCAGATCCGCACCCGGGCCCCGAGCATGGTCAGAAGCTCCACGTCGGAGCGGGCCACCCGGCTGTGGGCGATGTCGCCCAGGATGCACACCGTCTTGCCCGCGAAACTTCCCCAGACCTGATGCAGGGTGAACCCGTCCAGGAGGGCCTGGGTGGGATGGGCGTGCCAACCGTCGCCGGCGTTGATGACCGAGCAGTCCAGCCGTTCGGCCAGAAACCGCGCAGCCCCGCTGTCCCAGTGGCGGATGACGATGGCGTCGGGGTTCATGGCTTGCAGGGTCAGGGCCGTGTCTTTGAGGCTCTCGCCCTTTTGCAGCGAGCTGCCCGACTTGGCCAGGCTGAAGGTATCGGCGGAGAGGCGCTTGCCGGCCATGTCGAAAGAGGTCTTGGTACGCGTGGAGGCCTCGGCGAAAAACAGGACCACGCTCTTGCCCTTCAGGATGGGCACCTTCTTGATGGGCCGCTGGTTCACTTCCGCGAACCGGGCCGCCGTCTCGAAAACATGGGAGATCTCGTCCGTGTCGAGCTGGGATATCTCCAAAAGGTCCTTGTGCCGCCAGTTCATAGCTCCGCCTTGCCGCCCCTGCGGGGGTTGTGATTGCACCGTGGCCAAAAAAAAGGGACCCGGCTTTTCGCCCGTCCCTTGCTGCTTACGTACCGCACGGTTTTTCGTACACGTTTCATGCCAAGGCCCCTTACACGACCGCGCTCTTGACGTCCAGTGCGGCGGAGGATGCAGGCGCGCGCCTAAAAAAAGGCGCGCCCCAGCGGAGCGCGCCCCAATCGGCGTCAACAGACCCGAAGCCTACTCCGGGCTGTCCACGGCCTCATCGTCCATGCCGTCCACATCGTCAGTGTCGTCCACATCCTGCTCCGGGGCGGGCACGACGGAACGTGGCGCGCCCACGGCTTCCGCCGCCTCGGTGGGCACGTGATCGAAGCAGACCACGGTCTGCTCGTCTTCAAGGCGCACCAGACGCACGCCCTGGGTGGCGCGGCCGACCAGGCTGATGTCGGAGATGCCGATGCGGATGATCTTGCTGCCCGAGGTCAAGAGGATCAGCTCATCCGTGGGATAGACCATCATGGCCCCAACGACCTTGCCGGTCTTGGGGGTGATGCGCATGTTGATGATGCCCTTGCCGCCGCGCGACTGGGCCCGGAAGTGCTCGACCTGGGTGCGCTTGCCGTAGCCGTTTTCGGCGATGGTCAAAAGCTCCTGCTGGGTGTCCTTGTTGACCACCACGCCGGCCACGATCTGGTCGCCCTTGCGCAGGGCCATGCCCTTCACGCCCGTGGCCGCGCGGCCCATGGCCCGCACTTCGGCGCAGGCGAAGCGGATGGAATAGCCGTCCATGGTCACGAGCACCATCTCATCGTCGGCGTCCACCTCGCGCACGCCGATGAGCTCGTCATCCTCGCGCATGCCGAGGGCGATGAGACCCACGGCGCGAATGTTGCGATAGAGGTTCACGGCGCTGCGCTTGACCACCCCGAACTTGGTGTAGAAGAAATAGAACTTCTCCTGATCCAGGTCGCGGCAGGTCATGGCCGCGGCGATATACTCGTTGCCGTCCAGGGGAAGCAGGTTGGCCACGTGCTTGCCCCGGGCCGTGCGCCCGCCTTCGGGGATCTGGTGCACCTTGATCTGGTACATCTTGCCCTTGTTGCTGAACAGATTCATGTACTGGTGGTTGGAGGTGGTGATGATGGAGGTGATGAAGTCCTCGTCGGCCACCTGCACCCCGGTGATGCCCGTGCCGCCCCGGCGCTGCTGGCGATAGTTGTCCAGGCTCGTGCGCTTCAGATACCCGTTGCGGGACAGGGTGATGACCACGGGCTCGTCGGGGATGATGTCCTCGATGTCGATGGAGTCCGGATCATGGGCCAGAATCTCGGATTTGCGGGGCGTGGCGAAATTGTCGCGCAGATCCTGGAGCTCCTGGCGGATGACGGTCTTCAAGACCTCCGGGTTCTCGATGACGCTGGTCAGGTATTCGATCTGCTTCAGGAGCTCGGCATACTCCTCCAGAAGCTTCTCACGCTCCAGGTTGGTCAGCCGCTGCAGGCGCATGTCGAGAATGGCCTGGGCCTGGATCTCGGACAGGCCGAAACGTTCGCGCAGACGCTCCTTGGCCTCCTGCGGGGTCTTGGAGGCGCGGATGAGGCTGACCACCTCGTCGATGAAATCAAGGGCGATGCGCAGGCCTTCCAGGATGTGCGCCCTGTGCTGGGCCTTCTTCAGGTCGAACCGCGAACGCCGGATGACCACCTCGCGCCGGTAATCCAGGAAATATTCCAGCACCTGCTTCAGGTTCAAAAGCTGGGGCCGGTTGTTGACCACGGCCATCATGTTGATGCCGAAGCTGGTCTCCAGCGACGTGAACTTGAAGAGCTGGTTGATGATGACGTCGGAGAACACGCCCTTCTTGAGGTCCATGACGATGCGGATGCCCTTCATGTCCGACTCGTCGCGCAGGTCTGAGATGCCCTCGATCTTGCGCTCGTTGACCAGCATGGCGATCTTTTCCACCAGGGTGGACTTGTTCAGGGCGTAGGGAATCTCTTTGACGACGATGGATTCCAGGTCGCCCTTGCGCTTTTCGATCTCGATGCGCGAGCGGATGCGCACCGAGCCGCGCCCGGTGCGGTAGGCCTCGCGGATGCCGGCCTTGCCGTAGAGCAGCGCGCCGGTGGGAAAATCCGGAGCCTTGATGTAGCGCATCAGCTCGTCGATGGAGGCCTGCGGATCGTCCAAGAGGTGCAGGGTGCCGTCCACCACCTCGCCCAGGTTGTGGGGCGGGATGTTGGTGGCCATGCCCACGGCGATGCCCGAGGAGCCGTTGACCAGGAGGTTCGGAACCTTGGTCGGCAGCACCGAGGGCTCCTGCAGGGAGTTGTCGTAGTTGGGGCGAAACTCCACCGTGTCCTTTTCGATGTCGGCCAGAAAGGAGCCGGCAAGCTTGGACATGCGCACTTCGGTGTAACGCATGGCCGCCGCGGAGTCGCCGTCGATGGAGCCGAAGTTGCCCTGGCCGTCGACCAGGGGATCGCGCATGTTGAAGTCCTGGGCCATGCGCACCAGGGCGTCGTACACGGCCGAATCGCCGTGGGGGTGAAACTTACCGATGACGTCACCGACCACGCGGGCGGACTTCTTGTAGGCCCGGTTGTAGGTGTTGCCGAGCTCGTGCATGGCGAACAGGATGCGCCGGTGCACGGGCTTGAGGCCATCGCGCACGTCCGGGATGGCCCGGCCGATGATGACGCTCAGCGAATATTCAAGGTACGATTTCTGGAGTTCTTTCTCTATACTGATGTTGGACACATCCACCTCAATTTCTTGTAAAAGCTGTTGAACCCGAGCTAAATGTCCAGGTCCGTGACCAGCAGGGCATTGCGCTCGATGAATTCGCGCCGGGGCTCGACCTTGTCGCCCATGAGCTTGGTGAACAGCTCGTCGGCCTCGATGGCGTCGTCAATGGAAACCTGCAGAAAGGTGCGGGCTTCGGGGTCCATGGTCGTGCTCCAGAGCTGTTCCGGGTTCATCTCGCCCAGACCCTTGTAGCGCTGCACGTTGATCCCCTTCTGGGCCAGGTCGAGCACCTGCCGCAGCAGGTCGAAGGGGCCGCTGGCCTCCAGTTCCGCGTCCTTGTGCCGGATGGTCCAGACCTGATCCCGGCCAACCTCCCTGATCCTGCCCAAGAGTTCCACGGCCCGACGATAGCGCTTGGAATGAAAGAACTCCACGCCCAGCCGGATGACATGGTTGTTGGCGTCGGTGAAGCGCAGATAATAGCGGGCTTCGCTGTCCAGCACCTCGCCGTTGCCGGATTCGTCCTGCTCGCTGATCAGCTCCAGGGCGAAGCCGCCTTCGGCCATGTGGGCGGTCAGGGCGCCGTCCGGGCCGCTGGCGCGCAGGTCGTCCGGTTCGATGACGCCGGGAGCACCCACCAGACGCATGAACAATCCGTCGGGGATGCCCATGTTGGCCACGTCCACGGCCAGCTCGCGCAGGGCCAGGATGGTGTTCAAAAGGCCGGTCAGCTCTTCGCCCGCCACGGGCTCTCGTCCGGGCAGGATCAGGCTGACCTCCTCGGCCACGCGCTGCACCAGGAACTGACTCATCTCCTCCTCGTCCTTGATGTAGCGCTCGAAGGAGCCCTTGTGCACGCGGTAGAGCGGCGGCTGGGCGATGTAGAGGTAGCCCTGCTTGATCAGCTCCTCGTAGTGGCGGAAAAAGAAGGTCAGGATCAGGGTGCGGATGTGCGCCCCGTCCACGTCGGCGTCGGTCATGATGACGATCTTGTGGTAGCGAAGCCGGGAGAGATCCACGTCGTCCTCGCCGATCCCCGCGCCCATGGCCGTGATCAGGGCCTTTATTTCCTTGTTCTGGAGCATCTTGTCGAAACGGGTCTTCTCCACGTTCAAAATCTTGCCGCGCAGGGGGAGAATGGCCTGGAACTTGGGATTGCGCCCCTGCTTGGCCGAGCCGCCGGCGGAATCGCCCTCGACGATGAACACTTCGCACTCGGCCGGATCCTTGCTCTGGCAGTCGGCCAGCTTGCCGGGCAGGGCGTTGTCGGACAGGGCGCCCTTGCGGCGCACCAGATCCTTGGCCCGCCTGGCCGCGTCGCGGGCGCGGGCGGCGTCGATGACCTTCTCGATAATCAGGCGCACGTCCTTGGGGTTTTCGCCGAAGAACTGGTTCAGGGCCTCGTAGACCATGGTTGCCACATAACCGGCCACTTCGGAGTTGCCGAGCTTGGTCTTGGTCTGCCCCTCGAACTGCGGATTGGGGATCTTGACGCTCACGATGGCGGTCAGACCCTCGCGCACGTCGTCGCCGGAAACCTTCTGCTTGAGCTTCTTGGGCAGGTCGGCGCTGTTCTGGATGTAGGTGTTGATGGCACGGGTCAGGGCCGTCTTGAAGCCCTGCAAATGGGTGCCGCCTTCGCGGGTGCGGATGTTGTTGGCGAAGGTGAAGACGTTTTCCTTGTACCCGGCAGTGTACTGCAGGGCGAAGTCGATGCTCACTCCTTCCATCTCGCCGGCGCCGCCGATGACCTTGTGGATGCCGTTGTCCTGGTTCTTGTTCTTGACGAACAGGGGCAGGCCGCCGTCATACTTGAACACATCGCGGTTCTGGGTCTTCTCGTCGAAAAATTCGATCTTGATGCCTGGGTTGAGGTAGGCGAGCTCCTCGAAGCGTTTGGCCAGCACGTCGTACTGAAAGTCGAGTTCCTCGAAGATCTCCTCGTCGGGACGGAAACGAACCAGGGTGCCGGTCTTGTCCGTCTCTCCGACCACGGCCAGGGGAGCCTGGGGCACGCCGCGCACGTAACGCTGGTAGTGGCGCAGGCCGCCTCGGCTGACTGTGACCTCCAGGTACTCGGACAGGGCGTTGACCACGGACACACCCACGCCGTGCAGGCCGCCGGAGACCTTGTAGGTGTCGTTGTCGAATTTGCCGCCCGCGTGCAGCACGGTCATGACGACCTCGAGAGCGGGCTTGTTCTCCTTGGGATGCATGTCCACGGGAATGCCGCGGCCGTTGTCCACGATGCTGACCGAGTTGTCCATGTGCACCACGACCTTGATGTGGTCGCAGTACCCGGCCATGGCCTCGTCGATGGAATTGTCGATGACTTCGTAGACGAGGTGGTGCAGGCCGTTGGTGTTGGTCGAGCCGATGTACATGGCCGGACGCATGCGCACGGCGGACAGGCCCTCGAGAACGGTGATGTTGTCTGCGGTATATGTCGATGCTTTTGTCATGGGATATTCTTGTTTCAAGAAAAAGCGCAGGACTTTCGCTGTCACGAAACTCCTACAGCTCTTCCTCGCTGTAATAGGTGTCTTCGGTGATTTCCACGGGCATGGTGATGATCATGTAGTTGGGATCGTCCTTGCCGGTGATGCGGCAGGGCTCGGACGGGCCCACGAAGGAGAAGGTCAGGGAGTCGGACACGAAATGTCCCAGGATCTCCAGGATGACCTTGGTCGGCAGGGCGATCTTGGACAGCTCGCCCTGGTACCGGCAGCTGATCAGCTCCGTGCCCTCGCCGATATCCTGGCCCTGGCAGTAGAGGGACAGTTCCTCGGGACCGAAATCGAAAAACGTGGCCTTGTTGGCTTCGGTGTTGAAGACGAAGATGCGGTCCAGGGCGTCGGTCAGCTCGTGCCGGTCCACCACGAGGGTGGAGGCGAAACGGTCCTTGTACTGGTTGATGAAGTTGCGGTAGTCCGCGACCACGTAGGCCTTGAGCGGCAGGCTGAAGGATTCCTTGCGGTTCTCGGTGCGCAGGAAGAGGCGCTTGTCCGAAAGACTGATCTCGATCTCGTCGTTGGTCAGCCACTTGCGGATTTCGAGCAGGTATTTCTTGGAGACCAGGAACCCGTCCTGCCCCAGGGCCGCGCGGATGTCGGGATTGGAGAAGCGCAGCAGGCCGAACTGGTGACCGTTCAACCCGCAGATCTCCACGTCGTCGCCTTCCACCGGCGCGAACTTGATGCAGTTCATGCTGGTCAGGTCCTCGTCGTCGGCGATGCAGAACGCGATGCGGTCGATGATCTCCTTGAAGAGATCCCCGGACCAGAGCACGGCGTTCTCCGCCGGAAACGGGTTGAAATCCTGAAACCAGGAGGACTCGTTGGCGGGAAGCTTGTACTTGCGGCGTCCCTGCTCAATGTGCAGATGCTTGGCGGAAGGGTCGAGCTTCAGGGTGATCTCGCCGGGAGGCAGCCGGCGCATCAGTTCGCAGAACTTCTTGCCCTGCACGCCGACCAGGCCGCCGTCGCTGATCACGGCCGGGTAAACGCCCACGAATTCGATGCTCGAATCCGTGGCCAGGATGGATATGCTATCACCTTCGGCCTTGAGCCAGACCGTGCGCAGGTAGGCCGCGCCGGTCTTGGAGGGGATGATGTTGGCGGCCTTGAGCAGCCCGTCAATGACATCTTCCTTACGCACTTTCAAAAACATCGCCGACTCCTTTTCCCGACTAGGCAAGGGTTGTTTCGTTCATGGCCAGGCACTTGTCGCTCAGCTCATGTAACATGTTTTTTATGCTTTTATCATCTCTTTGCAATTGTTCGACTTTTCGACAGCTGTAGAGGGCCGTGGAATGGTCTCTTCCGCCAAAGGCCCGGCCAAGCTCCGGGAAGGACAGCCCGAGGTGCCTGCGGCACAGGTACATGGCCACCTGGCGGGCGAAAACAAGGTCGTGCCGGCGGCTGGCGGACAGGATATCTTCCGGGCTCAGCTTGAACTCGGCGCAGACCGCGTCCAGGATCTGCTCGACACTCAGGCTGGTCACGGCGCGATCGTCCAGATAATTGAGAATGTTGTCAAACTCCTCGTCCGAAATCTGCTCATGGACCAGTTCGCGGTAGGCCCACAGCTTCAAGAGGCACCCTTCCAGGTTGCGCAGGTCGGAGAAGCGCTGGGCCAGAAGCAAAATCCTGTCCCGGGAAAGGTCCAGACGACGTTCCCGGCAGCGCGACAGGGCGTACTGGGTGCGGATGTCCAGATCCGGGGCCTTGAGCATGACGCTTAAGCCCCATTCCAGGCGCGACTTGAGCTTGGGCGCCAGGAACGTGTATCCGCCGACCTTGCCCGCGCAGGCGAAGACCATCTGCTTGCGTTGCAGATGGAAGTGGTCGAAGAGCGCCAGGAGTTCGCCCTGCAGGTAGCGGTAGCGCGCTATCTCCTGCAGGTCGTCGACCGCCAGGAACTGCGTGGACATCAGAAATTTGCGTGCGTCGGACCTGGAGGAATACAGCTCGTGCAGGTCCTCGATGCCGCCCAGATAGATTCCGTCCCCGGCCGACTCGCTTCTTGCGTTGGCGATGGCCCGCAACAGAAAGGACTTGCCCGACCCGCTTTCCCCGCAGAGCACGAACGGATTGTACGGGGCCTCCCGGCTCTGGGCCACTTCCTGGGCCGAGGCCAGAGGGAAGTAGTTCTTGTTGTTGACCAGAAAATTATCGAAAATGAATTCGGAGCCAAAGGGCAAGTCCTGCCCGACCGGGCGGGATTCCCGCATGGTGCGGGTACGGTTTTTGTCGCGGCACTGATAGACAATGCTCAAGCCCGACCCGGCCAAGGCCTGTTCGAATCGCTTTCTGGCGTGGCCATCGAACCAGTCCGCGAAATACCTGTGCGGAAAACGCACCGTGAGCACGGAACCGTCGACGCTGAGCCCCAGGGACGAGCGCCATTTTTCCAGCTCCGCAGGGGGGAATTCCCTGGCCAGGGCCTCATCGACCGACGCGGGCGTCACCGGGCCTCCGCATGCGCCGCAGCCCGCAGCCGGTTTACTCCGGCGTACAAATCAGACATAGTCGTCCCTTGCGGACCGGTTACGGCCCGATATCATATTTTGGAGGACATGCATGAGCGCACCATTTGAAGTCCACAGAACCATAGCCGAAATCAACGAGAAAATCCGACAGGGAAAAGCGGTCGTCCTCAACGCCAGCGAAATGACCAGCTTAGTTCGCAAGGAAGGCAAGGTCAAGGCCGCCAGGCAAGTCGATGTCGTCACCACCGGCACATTCTCGCCCATGTGCTCCTCCGGCCTGCTCTTCAACATCGGCCAGCAGCCCCCCACCATCAAGACCTCCAAGGTCTGGCTGAACGGCGTGCCCTGCTATGCGGGCCTGGCCGCCGTGGACTCCTACCTAGGCGCCACCGAACCGACGGAAGAGGATCCTCTGAACAAGGTCTACCCCGGCCAGTTCAAATACGGCGGCGGGCATGTCATCGAGGATCTGGTCAAGGGCAAACGCGTGCATCTCAAGGCCGAGGCCTACGGCACGGACTGCTACCCGCGCAAGGCCATCGAGAAAAAGGTTTCCCTAAACGAGCTGCGCAACGCCATCCTGTTCAACCCGCGCAACTGCTATCAGAACTACAACTGCGCCATCAATCGCACGGACAAGCTCAAGTACACCTACATGGGACCGCTCAAGTCGGGCATCGGCAACGCCAACTATGCCACGGCCGGCGAGCTGAGCCCACTACTGAACGATCCGTATTTTAAAACCATCGGCCTGGGTACCCGCATCTTCCTGGGCGGCGGCGTGGGCTACGTCATCGGGGAAGGCACCCAGCATGTGCCCGATCCCAAACGCAACGAACGCGGCGTGCCCATGACTCCCTCGGGCACGCTGATGGTCAAGGGCGACCTGAAGGGCATGAACGCCCGCTATCTGCGCGGGGTGAGCATTGTGGGCTACGGCTGCTCCCTGGCCGTGGGCCTGGGCATTCCCATTCCCATTTTAAACGAGGAGATGGCCTGGTTCACCGGCGTGTCCGACGAGGACATCCAGGTGCCCGTGGTCGATTACGGCGAAGACTACCCCAACGGCTACCCCTCCAAATACGGGCACGTCAGCTTCGCCGAACTCAAAAAGGGCGTCATCACCGTGGAAGGCAAGGAGGTGCCCACCACCCCCCTGACCAGCTACACGCTGTCCTTGGAAGTCGCAGAGGAACTCAAGCGCTGGATACAGGAAGGCCGATTCCTCTTGACCGAGGCCCAGGAACCCATTCCCGCGAGGTAAGTCATGGCCGCGCCCGTCTATTTCTGGAACCTGCGCGCTTCGCGCAAGGCACCCTATGAGGCCAAGGTCAAACGCCTGCTCAAACTGGCGGGGCTTGGCGCGGTGCTTCGTTCCGGAGACCTGGCCGCAGTCAAGCTGCATTTCGGCGAAGGCGGGGGCACGGGCCACGTGCGCCCCTTGCAGCTCGCACCCGTGCTGGCCTTTGTGCGCAAATGCGGGGCCAAGCCCTTTTTGACCGACACCAACACCCTCTACGTGGGCCAGCGCGGCGAGTCCGTGTCGCATTGCCTGCAAGCCGCCGCGCACGGCTACGACCCCAACGTCCTGGGCGCCCCGGTCGTCATCGCCGACGGCCTCAAGAGCGGCAACGAACGGTCCGTCCCCTGTCCCGGAAAGCATTTCGAATTCGCCTACCTGGCCGGAGACATCGTGGAGGCGGACGCCCTGATCACGGTCAGCCACTTCAAGGGCCACGATCTGGCCGGATTCGGCGGCACGATCAAGAACGTGGGCATGGGCTGCGCCACCCGCAAAGGCAAGATGCGGCAGCACTGCGGGCTGGGACCTGCCGTCCACCCAGAGCACTGCACCGGATGCGGGCTGTGCGTTGAGGTTTGCAGCCACGGAGCGCTGACCCTGGACCAGGGCGGCAAAATCAGCATAGACCGCGACAAGTGCGCGGGCTGCGCGGCCTGCTTCCTGGTCTGCCGTTCGGGCGGGCTGGAGGTGGACTGGCGGGTGGACGTGAACACCTTTCTTGAGCGCATGGCCGAATACGCGGCCGCCGCATTGCTGACCCGGACGCGGCAAACCCTGCATTTGAGCTTCATCCAGCAGGTCAGTCCGGGGTGCGACTGCGCCGGTTTCTCCGACGCGCCCATCTGTCCGGATCTGGGTCTTCTGGCTTCCTGGGACCCGGTGGCCCTGGACCAGGCGTGCCTGGACCTGGTCAACCAGGCCCAGCCCCTGCACCCCAGCGCCCTGCCCGACGGAATCACGCCCGGAGAGGACAAGTTCGAGGCCATCCACGGCCATGTGCGCGGCCGCTACCTGCTCGAATACGCCGAAAGCCTGGGCCTGGGCTCGCGCGAGTACGCGCTGCAACCGGTCTGAAGCGGACTTTCCGCCCACATTGAGGCTGGACAAAAGGCCGGGCGCTATTATATGTGCCCTTTCTTTGAATCAGCTTATCATTTATCCCATTGGAGGAATACATAATGGCTCAGAAGAAAATCGAACGCAAAAAAGAGATTGATCGTCGCCGCAAACGTCGTGCCGAGCGCATCAAGGAACGCATCAAGGAAGCCAAGGCCGCTGCCAAGAAGTAGGCCCGTTTTTTCAGGGAGGTACCCATGCCCATCTACGAATACTGCTGTGAAGACTGCCAACAGATCTTCGAAGAATGGCAGAAGGATTTCCAGGACAGGGAAAAAATCTGCCCTGTCTGTGGGGGCACGTCCCAGAGGCTCATCTCCAACACCTCCTTTGTTTTGAAAGGAGGCGGCTGGTACGCATCCGGCTACAGCAAGGAGTCCGGCGGGAACGGCAAAAAGACCTCGTCCTCTCCGGCCCCGGATACATCCTCTTCGGCGTCCTGACCAAGGCAGCTCCGGCTGCCTTTTTCATTTTCAGCCGAGGGGCGCACGCGGCCCCAAACATCAACCCACCCGCACCACCATGATCGATCGTTATACCCGCAAGGAAATGGGCGAGATTTGGACCCTGGAACAGAAATTCCGGGTCTGGCTCGAAGTGGAACTGGCCATCTGCGAAGGCTGGCACGCCATGGGCGTCATCCCGGCCACGGACATGGCCACCATCAGGGAAAAGGCCGATTTCGAGCTGGACCGGATTCTCGAACTCGAGGAAACCACCAAGCACGACGTCATCGCCTTCCTGACCGCCGTGGAAGAAAAGGTCGGCCCCTCGGCCAGATACATCCACCTCGGCTGCACGTCCTCGGACATCGTGGACACGGCCAACGCCGTGCTGTTGACCAGGGCGGGAAAAATCATCCTGGCCGACCTGGACAGGCTGCTGGGCACCCTGGAAACCATGGCCAAGACCCACCAGGGCAGGCTGTGCATGGGACGAACCCACGGCATCCACGCCGAGCCGACCAGCTTCGGCCTCAAAATGGCCGTGTTCCACGCCGAATTCCAGCGCCACCGGCAGCGCTGGGTGGACGCCCTGGAGAACATCCGCTTCGGCAAGATTTCCGGCGCGGTGGGCACCTACGCCCAGCTCGAACCCGAACTCGAAAAACGCGCCCTGGACATCCTGGGCCTTGAGGTGGATCCCATTTCCACCCAGGTCATCCAGCGCGACCGCTACGCCCAGTATTTCACCGCCCTGGCGCTGATCGCCGGCGGCATCGAGCGCATCTGCGTGGAGCTTCGGCACCTGCAGCGCACCGAAGTGCTCGAGGTGGAGGAAGGGTTCGGCAAGGGCCAGAAGGGCTCCTCGGCCATGCCGCACAAGAAGAACCCCATCTCGGCCGAGAACCTGACCGGGCTCTCCCGCCTGGTGCGCACCAACGCCGTGGCCGCCATGGAGAACATGGCTCTGTGGCACGAACGCGACATCAGCCACTCCTCGGTGGAGCGGGTCATCATGCCCGATTCGACCATCATGGTGAACTACATGCTGAACCGTTTGAACGGGTTGCTGGCAAACCTGCGCATCATCCCCGAGAACATGGAGCGCAACCTGATGGGCTCCTACGGCCTCTTCTTCTCCCAGCGCGTGCTCATCGCCCTGGTGGAGGCGGGACTGGACCGGCAGAAGGCCTACGTCATGGTCCAGGCCGTGGCCATGGACTGCTGGCGGGACCGGACCTCCTTCGAGGCCGCGGTGCGCGTGAGCGCGGAAATCACCGCCCATCTCTCCCCGGCCCGCCTGGACCAGGCCTTTGATCTGAACTACTATCTGCGGCACGAACAGACCGTTCTCGACCGCGTTTTTTCGCAGGGGAAGAAAAATGATTGATCTGAAGAGGCGTCTGGCCCGTCTGCTCATCGAGAAGTCCTACCTCGAAGGCGACTTCACACTGACCTCGGGCAAGAAGAGCGACTATTATTTCGACTGCAAGCACACGGCCCTGCATCCTGAAGGGGCCTGGCTCATCGGCAAGCTTTTTCTGGACATGATCCGCGCCAAGGGCGGGGTCAAGGGCGTGGGCGGCATGACGCTCGGGGCCGATCCGCTGGTATCGAGCGTGACCGTGGTCTCCCATTTGGAGGGCTACCCATTGCCCGGATTCATCATCCGCAAGCAGTCCAAGGGGCACGGCACCAACCAGTACCTGGAAGGGCTCAAGAACTTCGAACCGGGACAGAGCGTCTGCCTGCTCGAAGACGTGATCACCACCGGCGGCACGCTGCTCACGGCAGTCGAGCGCGTGCGCGACCAGGGCCTGAACATCGCCTGTATCATGGGCGTGCTCGACCGCGAACAGGGCGGCCGGGAGAATCTGGAAAAGGCCGGATTCGACCTGCAGACCATCTTCACCCGCAAAGAACTGCTCGAAACCGCCAAAAGCTAGGGAGGCTCAGGCCTCCCCGACTTGAAGCATGGGCACCTTCCCCGTCCAGGCGGCCCGTCGGAACATCCTTTCCTGCGCCACGGTCCGGACCACCGGCCTTGCGTCCGGAGCACCGGGAGTCCGGACCATCATCGGCGACGTGGAGACGAAGCAGCCATGACCTTCACCAACCTGCCCCTGCGCTACATTGAGGAGCACCCCCATTTTCTGGAGCTCTTCCTGACCCGCAAGCTCTGCCCCGAGCTTGGCCTCGACGCCCTGGCCCTCGATACGTTTTCGCCCGAATGGCACAAAAGGACCGCCCGCATTTTTCATGACGTGGGCCTGACCTGCGCCGTACACCTGCCCTTTTTCGACCTGCGCCCGGGAAGCCTCGACCCCATGATCCTGAAGGCGAGTCGGGAGCGCCTGCTGCAAGCCGTGGACACGGCCCAGGTCTACGCCCCGGCCCACTTCATCGCCCATCTGGACTACAACAGCGTCATCTATTCCCATTTCAAGGACGCATGGCTTGAAAATTCCCTGCGCACCTGGGAACTCGTGCTGGATCAGACGGCAGAGGTCCCGCTCTATCTTGAAAACGTGTTCGAACCGAGTCCGGACCATCACGTACGCGTGCTGCGAGGACTTGAAGGCAAGGCCGGAGCCTGTCTGGACGTGGGGCACTGGCACTGTTTCGCCGCAGGACGCAAGCGGGGGAACCTGCAGGAGTGGCTCGCCGCCCTGACCCCTTTCCCCCTGCACCTGCATCTGCACGACAACGATGGCGAGTCCGACGCCCATCTTGGACTGGGCCAGGGCGCGATCCCCTGGGACCAGCTCTGGGCCGGCCTGGACGGCCGGGAAGTCTCGGCCACTTTCGAACCGCACACAAAAGACGCCTTCCTGGCCACCCGGAACTACCTGCGCGACCACGACCTGAAGCTCTGAGCGGCGCGCGGCGCAGAGATAATCGCGACACGAATCACGACACGCTTCTTGTCAATCGCGACAAATCGTGACATACCCATGTCGTGATTTGCCATCATTTGTCACGACAAGGCCCGCGAATGCATATTCCCGCTCACAGACATGAAGAAATCCGGCAGCTTCTGCTCCAATATCCTGACGGACTGACCAGCACCGCCATCAGCGCGTCGCTGCGAAATCCGCCGCATCAACGCACGGTGCAGCGCTGGCTGTCCGAACTTGTGGCCTTGGGAGCCGTGACCGTTTCCGGTCGCGCGCGCGCCACCGTCTATCAGCTGGGCACTCCCTCCGGCAGCCCGGCAACGCTGCCCGCAGAGCCATCGGCATCCTTCGGCGCCACTGACGGCATTCCCCTGTCGGAGCACGGCAGAGAGATCTGCGCCTACGTCCGACGCCCACGGACGGGCCGAACGCCGATGGGTTATGATCGAGGTTTTCTCGACGATTACGTTCCAAACCAGAGCTGGTACTTGAGCGAGGCCACGAGGAGGCATTTGCGAGGCATTGGCGAGACGGACGCGTTGGGGCGACCGGCGGGCACGCATGGACGGGCCATTTTGAACCGGCTTCTGATCGACTTGTCCTGGGCCTCCAGCCGCCTGGAAGGCAACACCTACTCCCGGCTCGATACGAAGGAGCTGATCGAATTCGGTCGCCATGCCGAAGGCAAGGACGCCCAGGACGCCCAGATGATCCTCAACCACAAGGCGGCCATCGAATTGTTGCTCGATGAATCCGATACCGTTGGTTTTGACGCGCAGACCGTGCTCAGCCTGCATGGCCTGCTTTCAGAAAACCTGATGCCCGATCCGGACGCATCCGGACGTTTGCGGTGCCGGCCGGTGCAGATCAGCGGATCAGTCTTCATTCCCCTGGCCATGCCGCAGGTCATCGAAGAATGCTTTCACGGCATCCTGGGCAAAGCGGCGGCCATTACCGACCCATTCGAGCAGGCGTTTTTCGCGCTGGTCCAGCTTCCGTACCTCCAACCTTTCGAAGATGTGAACAAGCGCGTCTCACGGCTCGCGGCCAATATTCCGCTGCTCAAAAACAATCTCTCGCCGCTGACATTCATCGACGTTCCGGACCGGACCTATGTCGATGCGATCCTGGGCGTGTACGAAATGAACCGCATCGAATTGCTGCGGGACCTCTTTGTCTGGGCATACGAACGCTCGGCCAAGGAATACGTGGCCGTGCGCAAGAGCCTGGCCGACCCGGACCCTTTGCGTCTGCGTTACAGGCAGGAATTGCGGGAGATTGTCGCTGATATCGTACGCAGTGGACGACAGGATGTGCTTGCGGCCATGGAGCGGTTTGCGGATGAACGGATTAAAGCCCGGGACCGGGAAGCCTTTGTCGAGATGGTTCAGGACGAATTGAAGCGCCTCCATCCGGGAACGCTGGCCAGATATCGACTCCGACTTTCCGAATTCGAAGCGTGGCGGGAGGCAAGAAAAGCTCTCATGAGCTGAAGAATGGGTCGGGCATGGAACAGAACGTGGCGGGCATGAGAGCCCCGCCACGTCAAAAAGAGCCGCCCTCATGCTCCGGCCACGCGCCCTTGTAACCCCGGCACAGATAGATGGTGAAGGTCTGGCCGGTGCGTTTGCCGTGCGCCGTGGTCACGACCCTTGGTTCATCCACGCTTTCAAACAGTTCCAGCACCCTCGCGGAAACTTCCCCCTTCTCGCCCCTGGCCACGAAGACCGCGCTTTGCATGTCCTGATCCGGACCAGGCCAGAGATCGTACTGGTTCATCTTGCGGCCTCCCGCCAGGCAGAACGCGCGTTTCTGGCCTGGAACGTAAAAGGACAGCTCCGCCGTGACCCCGTAATTGTTCGCAAAAACAAAAACCGAGTCCTCGCCGCCGAGCTCATCCCTGGCCTGGGCCACCTGCGCGCCCAGATCCTGCCAGCCCAGGAGTCGATAGACCGGATTTTTGGGGCTGTCGAAGGGGATGAACCCCTGCAGATGCAGCAGGATGAAGACGACAGCGCCCAGCGCGGGCCAGGCGAAGCGCCATTTGGGACGCGGATCGCGGTGCATGAAGCGCTCCACGGCCAGGGCCGCGAGCATGATTCCGGCAGGATAGGCCGTGGCCGACCAGTTGGCCTCGATCTTGGTATGCAGGCTCCAGAACAGGAAAAAAAGCCAGACCGGCCAGAAAAAAACGGTCAGGATCACGGACATGGTGCGGGGAAGCCAGGGAAAGGCGGGTTCGTCGCTGCGTTGTAAAAGCTGCCGGCCGACCAGCCAGGCGCCGATGAACAGGAAAACGAACCACCACGGGGTGACCACGCCGAGCTGACTGCCCAGATATTCGGGAAAATTCTTCAGCTCAAAAAAGACCTTGGCCTTGTCCCCGGCCATGGCCCCGCGATACAGGACGTGCTTGATCCCGACCCAGCCGTTGGTGGCGTTCCAGATCAGGATCGGCAACATGCCGGCCAGGCCGCCGATGCCCAGGGTCTTCAGGAGCCGGGGCCAGAAAAGCGCGGGCATGTCCTGCTTGCGCCCTATCCAGAATGCGGCCGCCAAGGCCAGCGGAATGAACAGCGCCATGGTGTATTTGGCCGTGATCCCAAGCGAAAGAAACAGCCCGAGCGCGATGAACGCCGCGAGATGGCCCTTGTCCACGGCCACGCAGAGGCTGATCATGCCCAGGATCCAGCAGACCAGAAGCGGATTGTCCGTGGTCATGAGCAGACCCCCGGCCATGAAGAGCATGGTCGTGTTCAGGACGACGAGGGTCCAGAAGGCGGTGCGGATGCGTTTGAGATAAATGCCGATCCAGCCCAGAACGGCCACCTGCATGACCAGCGCCCCGACCATGGCACCGGCGCGCACCCCGAGTTCCGTGGCTCCCAGAAAGGCCGCGCCCACATAATTGATGAACGCGATAAGCGGCCCCTTGGAATAATAGGACCATTGCAGACTCCGGCTCCAGTCCCAGTACTGGGCCTCGTCGGGGGCGAGGTTGAGTTGCCCCGTGACCACGAACCAGTATCTGGCCAGGGTCGCGGCCGTGATCAAAAGAAGGCTCAAAACCCAATACAGGGCGGATTCTTGGCGGTCGGTCATATGGGTCCCTCCTTGGCGGGAGCTGTGGCGAGAATAGTATCGATGTCCTGCGCACGACAAGGGTCGATGCGAAACTCGTCCCGCCAGGGCGGCAGGACGAAAAATGAATGTCCGGGCCAGGAAAGAGCGGTCGCATGCAAAAGAAGCCCGCCCCCATGGCCATAGCGGGGATCGCCGACAATGGCGTGGCCGCAGTCGGCCAGATGGACCCGGATCTGATGGGTGCGTCCCGTGCCGAGCACGACCAGCAGCAGGCTCCGCCCGGCCCTGGAAAGCACTGGATGAACATGGGACACGGCCCGCTTGCCCTGCCCGGAGACCACCTGCTCGCCGCTTCCGGTTTGGGTCTTGGCCAGCTCCGAAACAACCGTCCGCCAGCCGGAGAAGGGCCATTCTCCCTCCACCCAGCACAGATAGGCCTTGGTCAGCCCGGGCCACGAAGCATGCATGGCGCGCAAAAAATCGTGGGTCTTGGCGCAGAGCAGGAGCCCGGAGGTATCACGGTCCAGACGATGAACCGGAACCGGCACGAAGGCTCCCGCGTGACGGCGCTTCAAGCGGTCATGCACGGAATCGGTCCAACCCGTGCCCCCGTGCGCCGGAAGCCCCGACGGCTTGTCGACGACAAGCATCTCCCCGTTTTCAAACACCACGTCAATCCCGGGCAGAGGACTTGCGGGCTCTTGCCTGCGCTGCGCATCGACCGGAGGGATGCGCACCTTCTGTCCGGTCAGCACGCGATCGAAGGGCTTGCACCGGCGTCCGTCCACGCGCACCTGACCGGTGCGCACCAGGCGCATGAAGAGGCCCGTCGGAAGACTGCCCAGCCGGGCCTCCAGAAAGGAGACGAGCTTGCGGCCGTTTTCCTCGCGCCCGACTTCCACCACCTGAACCGATGTCCTTTCCGACTGCATGGCCCCTCCGCTTTGACAGGCCCTTTCTTGATGGCTACAGGGGCTCTTGTCAAATAGAGCCCTTAAACCACCCCCTATGAAAAATACCACTCGCTCTTTCAGGCTGGTGTGCGCAAAGGATCAGATCCAGGATGTGGAAGCCCTGCTCCAGGCCGAAGGATTCCGCTTCGAACCGCAACCCTGCTTCGACCTGGCCCGGACCCTGACCGCCGAACCCGTGCCGCTGGGGCGGAGCATCGCGGCCAGATTCGGCTACGTCTACATCCAGGACAAATCCTCCATGCTCCCGCCCCTGGCCCTGGCTCCGCAGTCCGGAGACCGGGTGCTGGATTTCTGCGCCAGTCCAGGCAGCAAGACCGGCATCCTCTCCCAGCTTGTCGGTCCCGCCGGACTGGTTCTGGCCAATGAACCCAGCCCGGACCGCCTGGCCACCCTGCGCGTGAACATGCGCCATCTCGGCTGCTACAACGTGGCCACCTGCAAATATGAAGGCCAGTCCCTGCCCCTTCAAGACGACTCGTGGCCGCACATCCTGCTCGACGCGCCCTGCAGCGGCTGGGGCACGGTGGACAAGAACCCCAAGGCCGCCCAGATGTGGGCCGGGGAAAAAACGGCGCCGCTGGAAGCCCTGCAACGGGAACTTTTGACCAAGGCCGCGGGGCTTCTTGCCCCGGGAGGGCGACTCCTTTATTCGACCTGCACCACGAATGTGCGCGAAAACGAGGATCAGATCCGTTTTGCCATGGATCACCTGGGTCTTGTGCCTGAACCCTTGACGGAATTCCCCGGCTTCAGGTTCGCCCCGTCCCTGCCCGGATGCCTGCTGGTGGACGGAGAAGGCAGCCTCGCGCAGGGATTTTTCCTGGCCGCGCTGGGCAAGCCGGGTCAGCGGGAAAAGAGCCCGCATGCGCCGAAAGCCGAGTTGCCCGGCGAGCGTGTTTCACGCCAGGAGTTTTCGACCCGCACCGGACTGGACACGGACTGGCTCCCGGAGCACAGTTTTTTGCGCGTGGGCGGCCGCATCTATCTTATTATGGAACAGGCGGCAAAGCTTCCGGCCAAGCTCCGCTGGCAAGGCTTTGCCGTGGGCAAGAGCGCCGGGGATTCCATCCTGGCCGACGCCACGCTGCGCATGTTCGTGCCGCCACGGCCGGACGGAAAAAGCCTGGTTCTCGAGCAGGCGAGCACGATCCGCGAACTCCTGTCCGGGCAGAGCCTGCCCTGGTCCGGGCCGGGAAAGCGCCTCGCGTTTTATTTCAGGGGACTTCCCTTGGGGTTTTTGACGATCAAGGGCAATCGATGCCTGTGGTCGGACCGATAACATAAACAGGAGAGCATCATGATCGGATACCTGCGCAAGGCGGCCCGCCTCTTTCATCCGGGATCCAAACGAACCATCATCCTGCCGCTGGATCATGGACTTTCCGAAGGGAACATCCCCGGCCTGGAAGATCTGGGGAGTCTGCTTCGCGGGGTGCAGCACCTGCCCACCCAGGGCGTGATCCTGCACAAGGGCATGGTCATGGCCCACGCCGGAGAGATCCGGCTGGACCAGTCCCTCATCGTGCACCTCTCCGCCGGCACCCGGCACGGCCTGCCCTCGTACAACAAGGCCCTGGTCTGCTCCGTGCAGGAAGCCTTGCGCCTGGGCGCGGACATGGTCTCCATGCACATCAACATCGGCAACGACCTTGAGGACCGCATGCTCTCGGATCTTGGCGCATGCGTGGAAGAGGCGCACCAGCTGGGCCTGCCGCTGCTGGCCATGATCTACGCCCGAGGCGGCCAGATCGTGAACGAGAACGACCCGTCCCTGGTGGCGCACAGCATCCGCATCGGCGCGGAACTTGGCGCGGACGTGGTCAAGGTGCCCTATTGCGGCAACAACCAGAGCTTCGGCCGGGCCATCGCGGCCTGCCCGGTGCCGGTGGTCATGAGCGGGGGACCGCGCAGCGGCGATTTCAAATCCTTCCTGCGCTCGGTGCGCGAAACCCTGGATGCCGGAGTGGCCGGGATGTGCATCGGACGCAACGTCTTCCAGCAGGAAAACCCTGCCAAGGCCCTGGAAGAAATCTGCAACCTGGTGCATGGAAAAGGATAGGCTTTACGTGGTGGGTTCGGTCTTCCAGGCCATGAGCGGAGTCTGGGCCCGAGGCGCGGTCAATTCGACGCGCACCGCCGTGAAGGCTCCCATCCAGGGCACGACAGGGGTTGTGTTCAGGTAGCGGATGACCGGAGCTGGATTCCAGGTGCAGGGGGGGCCGCTCAGGATGGAGCGGGCCTCCAGGCTTCCCGGGCATAGATTTTTTTGGATCAATCCCCGCATCTCGGGCCAGGTGAACCAACGCGCCCCGGACAGGCTGGATTTCTTTTTCTCAAGCCGCACGGACAGCCCGTACAAGGACCAGCGGTTCAAGAAACCGATCACAAGGCCCTTGCGCGCCACGCGAACCGCCTCGCGCAGCGCCAAGGCGGGATCATCCACGAATTCAAGCACGGTCACAAGCGATACGTAGTCGAACTCGCGGTCTTCGAAAGGCAGGTGTTCGGCGCTCCCCAGATGCAGATCGGCGCGGTGTCCCATCTTTTCCCGGGCCAGGGCGAGCATGTGGGGACTTTTGTCCATGGCCGTCAGATCAAATCCGCAGGACCAGAAAAACTCCAGAAACATGCCCGTGCCGCAGCCGACGTCAAGCAGCTTCTGCTTGCGCCTGGGCCAGGGGGCGATGACGCTCTGCAGCAGTTTTATCTCCTGCCGCAGAGCGAAGCTTCCGCGCGAACTTCTGGCCCACATGTCATAGCGGGCGGCGCTGTCGCGATCCCAGGACATCAAATTCGTGTCACCGCGCCTTTGGCCGCCGACGAAGCCATGCGGCTGTAGCGGCGCAGGATGGAAGAACGGATTTCCTTGGGATAGGGCTTCCAGGTCTGGCGGCGTTTTTCAAGTTCCACCTCGTCCACAAGAAGTTCCAGGCTGCGGCCCGGAATGTCGATCCTGATCAGGTCCCCTTCCCGCACCAGTCCGATGATTCCGCCTTCGGCCGCCTCCGGGCTGATATGCCCGATGGCCGCCCCGCGCGTGCCGCCGCTGAAACGGCCGTCCGTCAGCAGCGCCACTTCGCCGCCAAGACCAAGTCCGGAGATGGCCGAGGTCGGGGTGAGCATCTCGCGCATGCCGGGGCCGCCCACCGGGCCTTCGTTGCGGATGACGACAACGTCGCCGGCCTTGATCTTTTTGCCCATGATCGCGGTCACGGCCTCTTCCTCGCTCTCGAAGACCCTGGCCGTGCCCGTGCGCTGCATCATCTCGGGCGCCACGGCGGATTGCTTCACCACCGCGCCGTCCAGGGCCAGGTTGCCCTTCAGGATGGCGATGCCGCCTTCCTTGGAATACGGCTCGGCCACGGTGCGGATGACTTCGGGGCGCAGGATGCGGGGCTTCAAGGCGGCAAGATTCTCTCCCAGAGTCCGCCCGGTCACGGTCATGACCTCAAGGTCGATGCGCCCGCTCGCGGCCAGCTCGTTCATGACGGCCGGGATGCCGCCCGCCTCGTGCAGGTCCGCGATGTGGTGCGGTCCGGCCGGGGAGAGCCTGCACAGGTTGGGGGTCTTGCGGCTGATCTCGTCGAAAATGTCCAGGGTCAGATCAAGCTCGGCCTCGCGGAAAATCGCGGGCAGGTGCAGAACCGTGTTGGTGGAACAGCCCAGCGCCATGTCCACGGTCACGCCGTTGGCCACGCTTTTTTCGGTCACGATGTCGCGCGGGCGGATGTTCTTCTCGACCAGACTCATGACCTGCATGCCGGCGTCCTTGGCCAGACGGATGCGCGCGCTGGTCGGGGCGGGAATGGTGCCGTTGCCGGGCAGGGACAGGCCCAGCGCCTCGGACAGGCAGTTCATGGAATTGGCCGTGAACATGCCGGCGCAGGACCCGCATCCGGGACAGGCGCATTCTTCCATGCGCTCAAGCTCCGCCTCGGTCATGCTCCCGATTTTGACCTTGCCCACGCCTTCGAAAACGGTGATGACGTCAACGGTGTTTCCTTCGAACTTGCCCGGCAGCATGGGCCCGCCGCTGATCATGATGGAGGGGATGTTGAGGCGCAGCATGGCCATGAGCATCCCGGGCACGATCTTGTCGCAGTTGGGGATGAAGACGAGACCATCGAAGGGCACGGCCGTGGCGGAAATCTCGATGGAGTCGGCGATGAGCTCGCGGCTGGGCAGGCTCATCTTCATGCCTTCATGATTCATGGCCAGCCCGTCGCACACGCCGATGGTCGGAAACTCCATGGGCGTGCCTCCGGCCATGCGCACCCCGTCCTTGACGGCCCGGGCGATGATATCGAGATGCATGTGTCCCGGCACGATCTCGTTGGCCGAATTGACCACGCCGATAAGCGGGCGCTTCATTTCCTCCCGGGTCATGCCGAGGGCGAAAAGCAGGGAGCGGTGCGGGGCCTTTTCCAAACCTTTGATCATCTTATCGCTACGATTCATGGGAAAATCCTCAAATAGTTCAGTTACGGAAAGCGACGAGGGAGCTCAACACTCCGACACAGGACAAAACCGCCAGAATGGCCAGAATGTGCAGCTGCGGCAGAAAGGAGATGGTGATCCACAGGGGCGGAACATTGAACATGTCTTCGATGCCGTGATGCAACAGCTTCAGGAGCACCAGGGCCAAAGTCGCTCCCAAGAGCCCCTGGAACGCCCCCCCCACGAGCAGGGGAAACTGGATATAGGCGCGGCTTGCACCGACAAAGCGCAGAATCTCCAGCTCGTCGCGCCGGGCCAGCAGGGCCAGTTTGATGGTGTTGCCCACCACCAACGCCACCACCGCAAGCAGAAAACCCGTCACCGGCCAGAAAGCCATCTTGGTCAATCCTACCCAGGAGGTCAACAGATCGACCTGCAACGGGTTGAACGCCACCTTTTCGACCTTGGGCAGCCCTTCCAGCCTCTTGACCATGGCCGCCGCCCATTTCTTGCCTTCTTTCTGGGGCAGCTCGCATTCCACCAGCGCCGTGGGCGGAAGGGGACTTCGACCCTTCATCCATTCCAGATCGACCTTGTTCTGAAACGATTCCGCCAGCACCCCGAGCGCCTGGTCCGGCGTGTAGGTCCGCACATTCACCACGCCCTCCATGGAGGACAGGCCGGCCCAGGCTTCCTTGAGCTCAGCGGCGACGGCATCCTCTTTCCAGTAGACCTGGAACTGAACATTGCCCTGGCGACTGCCGATCTGCAGGTCGAGATTGTGTACGAGCATGAGAAACGCCCCGCCCAGAAAGGAAACCAGCGTGATGGCGGCGATGGTCATGCACAGGGACCAGGGAGCCCGGAACAGGTCGCGCACGCCCTGGGCGATGAGTCGAAAAAAAATGCTCATGACCGGCCTCCCGCTTCGACGCAGCCTTCGCGCATGGTCCCGTCCTCCAGGGTCACGATGCGCGCCCCGGCCATGCGTTCCATGATTTCGCGGTTGTGGGTGGCGATCATGATCGAGGTCCCGAATTTGTGGAATTGCTGAAAAATATCCATCATGCGCATGGACAGCTCATGATCGAGGTTGCCCGTTGGCTCGTCGGCCAGAAGCAGCTTGGGCTTGACCACCACGGCCCTGGCCACGGCCACGCGCTGCTGCTCGCCCCCGGAAAGCTCCTCGCACAGGGCCCCGGTCTTGTGATCCAGATGCAGGCTCCTGAGCACGGCCCGGACGCGCTTCTCGATGATGTGCCTCCCGATGCCGCGCACCACCAGGGGCAGGGCCACATTGGCGAAAACAGTCTGGTTGGTCAGAATCTTGAAGTCCTGGAAGACCACGCTCACGTCTCGGCGCAGCAGGTGTTTACGGCTTTCGGGCAACGTGTTCAGATCATAGCCGGCCACATCGGCCTTGCCGCGCTGCACGGGCAGGGCGCCGTGGAGGATGCGCATGAACGTCGTCTTCCCGGCTCCGGAAGGTCCGCACAAAAAGACGAATTCGCCCTGTTTCATGCAAAAATTGATATCCTTCAGCGCCAGCTGCCTGCCAAAGGAGTAGGAGAGCTTGGAAATGCTGATCATGCTGCGTCCCCGGATTTCTCGGCTTCGCCGGTTTTGTGTTCAAGAGTGCTTTGGATTTGCGTCAGCAGGGCCTTGGCTTTTTCGAAGCCGGGATCATTGCCCAAGGCGTGGGCCAGAAGCGACTTGGCCTTGCCGTACTGCTTCCGGTTCACGTAAGCCACGGCGGCGTTGAACAGAATCTTGGGATTGTCGGGTTCCTTGGCCAGGGCGGCCCGGTAGATTTCGATGGCTCGGGCCAATTCCCCCTTGCGGCGATAGGCCACGGCCATGTTGTTCAAGGTGTCGCAGGTCAGGGAAGAAAAAATGTACGACCCGAAATCGCGCTGAACCTCGTCGACCATGTCCAGATCGACATAGGCGTTCCAGATGTCCTGCTTGATCTGGTCGTTCTTGCGGTCGATGTTGAGGGCCGTCATGAAATTCTTCCTGGCTGCGTGCAGATCTTCCTTGTGCAGATTGATGGAGCCGCGCAGAATGTGATATTCGGTGTTGTTCGGACTGATGGAGACCGCCTTGTCGGCGGCGGCCTGGGCTTGATCCCATTTCCCCTGCCAGGACTGGATCTTGGCCATGGTCACCCAGCCTTTGGCGAAAAGCGGATTCTGGGAAAGAATGTGGCAGAGCATTTCTTCAGCCCTGGAATAATCGCAGAGCTGCATCAGGATGCGTATGTGCTCCAGTCGTATTTTCTGGGCCTGGGCAGGATAGAGAAGCTCGAAACGGCGCAACAGGTCCACGGCCTTGTCCTCTTCCTTCGCAGCGCACAGAGTCTGTATCTCCGTCTTGAGCAGTTCGAATTCCTGCTCGAAACTGCCGTCGAAAACCGTGTTCAAGGCTTCGGAGAGCGCCTTGATGGTCACGGGCTTGACCAGGTACGCCGAGGCTCCCGTGTCCGAAGCCAGGGCCACGTCCTCGACCTCGGATTTCGAGGTCAGAAAAATAAAGGGGATGTAGGGAGAGTCCTGCCGGGATCGAACCGCGCGCAACAGGCCAAGACCGTTCATCTTGGGCATGTTCCAGTCTGAAATGATCAGACCCGGCGCAGCGACGCGTAATTTCTCGAGAGCCGCCTCTCCGTTCTCCGCTTCCAGAAAAGAGGAAAAACCCAAGGCCCGCAAAAGGTTGATCACCGTTTCACGCGCCGAGAGAATATCTTCAACCACCATCACGGTGATATTCTTGTCCATTTCAATTTTCCTCGGGGATGAAAAGAATGACGCAGAACCTGCTGCCGTGGGGCAGGACATTTTCCACCCAGATCTTGCCGTGAAACATGTTCACGATCTTGCGGCAGATGAAAAGCCCGATGCCCGTGCCCTTTATCCCGCTCTCGACGGATTTTTCCGTGCGTACGAATTTCTCGAAAATGGACTCCTTGTAGCAGTCCTCGATGCCCTCGCCGTTGTCCTCGACCCAGAATTTGAGCACGGTGTTCGTGGGATCGGCCGTCCTGCGCGATTCCCACATGCCCATGCCGATCCGAACGACCCCGCCTCTGGGCGTGTACTTGATGGCATTGGAGATCAGATTCTGCACCAGATGGCCAAGCAGCATGGGATCGCCCAGAACGCGCACGTCTCCTTCGCACAGGTTTTCGATGCTCATGTCTTTTTCGCGGGCCAACGGCTCAAGGGCCTCTATCTGCCGTCGGACCAACGGCAAAAATGAAACCGGAACGGGAATCACTCCCCGCTCCTGGCATTCGTCGACCCGCGCGATGTGCAGGAACTCGTCGATCATTTCCAAAAGCTTGGTCGCGCCCTTGAAGGCCGTCTCGATGATCGGTTTCTGGGACTCGCTAGGTCCCAGATAGGAAAGCAGATCCATGTTCGAGATGACGGCCGACAAGGGACTCTTGAAATCATGTACGACCATCTGCACCAGTTCGGAGCGCTCGGTGGAGGCGACAATGAGCTCTTTCTGCTTGATCTCGAGTTCCTGGGCCAGCTCCTGATAACGCGCCTTTTCCTTTTCGAGCCTTTCGAACATGCCCAGGCTCTCGATCAGCGGGGTGATCCAGCCGGCGTATTCCAGCAGCACGGACAAATCGGATTCCGTGAAAGGGTCGCCCCCCTCCTTATCCGAAACGTTGATGACCCCGATGACCTGATCCTGATCGGAAAGCAGGGGCACGGAAATGAGCGATTTCGTTCGGTAGTTTCCGTTGCGGCAGCAAAAGCGGCAATCCGTCTCGATATCCTTGATCAGCAGCGGAATCTTGTGGGTGCAGACGTAGCCGGAGATGCTTTCCGGAGACAGGGGCTGGGTCAACCCCACAATCTCCTTGCGGCTCGCGGCCACGACCTTCAACTCACCCTGGTCCTCGTCAAAGAGCATGACCGAGACGTTGCGGCTCTTGACCCTGGTCTGAATGAGCATGCCGCCGCAGTGCAGTTTATCGGGGGCGGACATGGCCCTGCTGGCCAAAATGGCCATCATGCTCCTCAGAAACTGCCCGATGTCGGACTCTATCCCGTTAGATGCGCCCATTGCCGTGTCCGATCACCCGCACTTGGTGAAACCGCAGGACGGGCACACGAAGCATCCTTCCTGAAAGACCAGTTCGGTGGAGCATTCCGGACATTCGGTCTTGGACAGGGATTTGTAGGAATTGCGCGGCGTCGAACCCTGCAGATACTTGTTTTCGAGCACCCAGGACACTGCGTCGGGAATGGAGAGCAGCATGCCCTTTTTCTGAAAGACCGGATGCTCTCCGCCGATCCCCTTGAGCTGCTTGACGATTTCACGCACGTGCACTCCCGAGCGCAGAGCCAGGGAAACCAGACGGCCAATGGCTTCGGCCTTGGCCGTGATGGACCTGCCCGACCGGCCGATGGTGGTGAAAACCTCGAAGGGCTTGCCGTTGACCTCGTTGACCGTCAGATACAGATCGCCCAGGCCCGTGCGAACCTTCTGCGTGAAGCCGTAGACGATGTCGGGCCGGTCCATGGGGCGGCATTCGTCGCCGGTCGGGTCATCCTTCTTGCCCTCTCCGGTGCACAGGACCTGCACGCTCTTGCAGCCGTCGCGGTAAACCGTGACCCCTTTGCAGCCCTCTTCATAGGCCATCCAGTAGATCTTGTAGATGTCTTCCTGGGTGGCCGAGTTGGGCAGATTGACCGTCTTGGACACGGCGTTGTCCGTGTGCTTCTGGAAGGCCGCCTGCATCTTCAGGTGCCACTGCGGATCGATGTCCATGGAAGTGACAAAGACGGTCCGAAGTTCCTCGGGAAGATAATCCATGTTCCGGACCGACCCCTTTTCGATCACCTCGGCCATCAGCTTTTCGGAATAGCACCCCTGGTCGTGCAGGGCTTTGACGAAGAAGCTGTTGGCTTCGGTCAGTTTTTCGCCGTCCATGACCTGACGCACGAAGCACAGGGCGAAAAGCGGCTCCACTCCGGAAGAACATCCGGCGATGATGGACAGGGTGCCTGTGGGGGCAATGGTCGTGGTCGTGGCGTGACGGTAGGGGCCCAGGTTCTGCTCCTTGTAGACGGAGGTCTCGTAGGAGGGAAAGGGGCTGCGCTCCATGGCCAGTTCCTTGGAAGCGGAACGGGATTCCTTCTGGATGAAATCCATCAGTTTTTCGGCGAGCAGGATGGCCCTGCGGCTGTCGTAGGGCAGTCCGAGCTGATAGAGCAGGTCGGCCCAGCCCATGACGCCGAGGCCGATCTTGCGGTTGTTCCTGACCGTCTGGGTGATGCGCTCCAGAGGATATTCCGACGCATCGATGACGTTGTCCAGAAAACGCACGCTCAGGTGGATGACCTCGCGCAAGCGGTCCCAATCGATCTCGTTCTCCCCGTCCTTGCGGATGACGAAACGGGCCAGGTTGATAGAGCCCAGGTTGCAGGCCTCGTAGGGCAGCAGGGGCTGTTCTCCGCAAGGATTGGTGCTTTCGATCTCGCCCTGATCGGGATTGGGGTTGTCGCGGTTGATGCGGTCGATGAAGATGATGCCCGGATCCCCGCTTTCCCAGGCCTTGCGCACCAAAAGCTCGAACACTTCGCGGGCTTTGAGGTGTTCGATCACTTCCTTGGAATGGGGCGCGACGAGGGGGTATTCCTCGTCGTTCTCCACCGCCTGCATGAATTTTTCAGTCAGGGCCACGGACAGGTTGAAATTGTTGAGGTCTCCCTCGCGTTCCTTGGCCCGGATGAATTCGAGGATGTCGGGGTGGTCGACGCGCAAGATGCCCATGTTGGCGCCGCGCCGGGTGCCGCCCTGCTTGACCTGCTCCGTGGCGGTATTGAAGATTTTCAGAAAGGAGATGGGACCGGAAGCAACCCCGCCCGTGGATCCGACCCGACTGTCCTTGGGACGCAGACGGGTAAAGGAAAATCCCGTGCCGCCGCCGGATTTGTGGATCAGGGCGGCGTGCTTCACCGCATCGAAAATTTCATCCATGGAGTCGCCCACCGGCAGTACGAAGCAGGCAGCGAGCTGACCGAGCTCCGTGCCCGCGTTCATGAGCGTGGGGGAGTTGGGCAGGAAATCGTACTCGGTCATCATGGCATAAAAGGCGCGGGCCAGATCTCCTGGCTTCCAGGGCGAGGACGAATAGTTTTTCTCCATGGATGCTATGCTTGCCGCCACTCTCCAGAACATCTCCTTCGGACTCTCAATGGGCGTTCCGTCCAGTCCCTTGCGCTGGTATCGTTTCTTGAGCACCAACTCGGCGTTGGCGTTGAGTGTCACGTCGGGCAGATCCGCCGGCATTTTCATAACGTCCATGGATACCTCACTTTCCTTGAATTTTATTCATACCTATTGAAAATTATTGGTTCTTCTTGATCGGCTTTTCTCTGTACTGGAGATGGCCTGAGACTTCAATCGGGAGAAATGTGAAAGAGGATTTTTGGCTTTTTCCTAAATAAGAAAAGAATATGAGGTTATTGGATTTATTAGGGGGTGCATTATGTAGGTTATGCGGGTAACTCTTTGAAATTGATCGTTTTTAAGAGTCGGAAAATTTCGATGTCGAATGTTTTGAAGGGTGTTTGTTTTTTGGGTGATGCGAATAAAGGAACATGGGAATATTTTGGGAACAGAGTTTTCACCATGTGTTCCTTTATTCGACAACTCTATGTTTTAAAAGATTAAATTGACTCGTCAGCGAGTTCGTCCAGATATTTTCCGTATTCGTTTTTTCTGAATCTGGCGGCCAGAACCCTGAGTTGAGCCGCGTCTATGAATCCTTTGGAAAAGGCGATCTCCTCTATGCAGGCGATCTTGAAGCCCTGCCGATCCTGGATGGCCTGTACGAAACTTCCGGCCTGTTGCAGGGATTCGTGGGTTCCGGCGTCGAGCCAGGCGTAACCGCGGCCCAGAAGTTCGACTTTGAGGGCGCCCCGGCGCAGGTATTCGCGGTTCACGTCGGTGATCTCAAGCTCTCCGCGCGGGGACGGGCGCAGATTTTTCGAGATTTCGACGACGTCGTTGTCGTAGAAGTAAATTCCCGGAACAACATATTTCGATTTCGGCTTTTGCGGTTTTTCCTCGATGCTTATGACCTCGCCCGCGGCATTGAATTCAACCACTCCGTAGCGATGCGGGTCCTTGACCGGATAGCCGAAGACGATGCCGCCTTTTTGAAGGCCGGCGCATTCCTGCAGCACTTTTGAAAGCCCTTCGCCATAGATGATGTTGTCGCCAAGGACCAGGCAGACGCTGTCCCGACCGATGAAATCGGCGCCGAGGATGAAGGCCTGGGCCAGGCCGTCGGGAGAGGGCTGGACGACGTAGGAGAACGAGAGGCCAAGTTCGCTTCCGTCTCCGAGCACGTCCTTGAAACGGGGCAGGTCCTGGGGCGTGGAGATGATCAGGATTTCCCTGATCCCGGCCAGCATGAGAATGGAGAGAGGGTAGTAGATGAGCGGCTTGTCGTAGACGGGGAGAAGCTGCTTGCTGGTCCCGAGAGTCAGGGGATACAGGCGGGTGCCGGATCCTCCGGCCAGGATGATTCCTTTCATGCGTCAGTCCTTTTTTGTGCTGTTTCACGACATGGGCAACAGTACTCAAGACCCGCGTGACGGACAAGTGTCCGTTGTCATGAGGTAATGACAACGCGGAGCGCCTTTGGTAGGCACAGCGGGTCATACCGAAAATTCTAGCAGTAGGGGTCGCCATGCGCGTTACCTGGAAGGATACATATGTTTCGGGCCCTGTGATCATCGGTCAGGGACGGGATCATGAGCTTGTCCATGGCTGGATCGGCGTGGAAACGGATCTGCGGGCCGGCGGAGTCATCGAGGACGCGAACTGCCGGGTTCGGCTTGAAAGCCGGATTCGGCTGTGCCTGGAGGATGGCCTGATGACGACGGCATGGGTCGGCCGCATGGAGAAGGGCCATTTCGTGCCGGGAGAATCGGACTGCGTCGGGGTCAGGCGAGGTTTTTCCCTGGCCTGGATCACCTTGAGCGACAAGGGATCGCGGGGCGAGCGCGTCGACGCCAGCGGTCCGGCCATTCGCGACGCGGCCATGGAAGCCATGGAGATCGGGCTGGCTCGCGGGATGATCATTCCCGACGAACCGGAAATGCTGAAGGCGGCCCTTGTGGACTGCTGCCTTTTCCAGGGGTTCGATCTGGTCTTCACCACCGGAGGAACGGGCGTGGGGCCGCGTGATATCACGCCCGAAGTGACGTTGCCCCTGCTCGACAAGCGTCTGCCGGGCTTTGAGCGGGCCATGACCCAGACCTCCCTGGCCAAGACTCCGCATGCCATGATTTCCAGAGCCGTGGCCGGGACCATGGGACCTTCGCTGGTGCTCAACCTGCCCGGCAGTCCCAAGGCGGTGCGGGAGAACATGCACGCCATCCTGCCCGCGCTCAGGCACGCGGTGGAGAAACTCCAGGGAGATACAAGGGATTGTGGACAATAGCTCCGAATTGAAACCCTCTGACGAATTCAAGAATTTCTACGTAAAATTTTCCGTGATCCGACTCGGGATCATGGTTTTCCTTTTGCTTCTGTCCCTGGCCGAAATCATCAACATTTCCGACCGGGGCATGAGACTGGAAGTCAATCGCGACTTTCAGTACATACTTTTCTTTGTCAGCGGCTTTTCATTGAGCATCGTTTATCTTCTCGCCACCAGAAAAATCATCGGTTCTTTCCTTTTCTTCACTTTTCAGCTTTTTGGCGATATTTTTTTGACGACATGGTGGGTTGTATTAACTGGTGGATCTTTTAGCGCTTTCGTATTTCTGTATATACTATGTCTCTTTTTTTATGGCCGCATAGTTGGATTCAAAGTAATCATTTTTTCTTCTTTTTTTGTCTGGATTCTTCTTTTCATCATATCCTGTTTTCAATTCTATTTCCCGCATTATTGGGGTCAGATCCATATTCGTGGTTCCGATCTGGCATACAACTACAGTTTGCTGACTCTGGCCCTCATTCTGGTCAGTTCATTGGTCAAGTTGAGCCGGACTGCGGAAAACCGGCTGCTGTACAAAATCGTCGAACAGGAAGATGCCCTGCGCAAGGCCGAGGACATCAAGTACCGCGTCTTCGACTGGATCGATGCGGGGCTTCTGGTCGTCACGCACGACGGAAAAATCACGACGGTCAACCAACGCGCCCTTGATTGGCTGCCTGGGCATGACCGCAACGAGATGATCGGCATGGGATTCGAGACCTATTTTCCGGAATTTCTTCCTTTCTGGAAGGAGCGCGAACTTTCCTGCCTGCGCCGCAGCATGGTCATCAGCACCCAGCGGGGCCTGGTTTTCGGATTCAAGATGACCGAACTGCCCGACAATCAGGGCTGGATGGTTCTTTTTTCCGACATAACCGAAGTGCAGCGAATGGAAAAACAGATCAAGGAGATGGAAAAGCTGGCCAGCGTCGGCGAACTGGCCGCCGGTCTGGCCCATGAAATGAAAAACCCACTGGCCGGAATCAAGACCAGCCTGCAGCTTCTTCTTTCCGACAATCTGGAAAAGGAGTTTTCCGAAAGGCTCTCCCGGGTCATTCTGCGCGACATCGACCGCCTTGATTTTCTGCTCAAGGATTTTCTGATCTTCGCCCGGCCCAAGGCGCCGGAACCTTCGGCCCTTGATCTGGCGAAGGAACTCGAACATGTGCTCATGCCCCTGCGTCTGCGGTATCCGGAGGTGGCGATGAGTATTGATGTCGGAGAGGAGCCGTTTTACTTTGACCGCGACCAGTTGCACCAGATCCTGATCAATCTCGTGGTCAATGCCTTGCAAGCACTCGAAAACACGGAAAACCCAATGGTGGCCATTTCCGATTCCATCGCACAGAACACCAGGACCCTGGTCATAGCCGACAATGGTCCCGGCCTGGTTCCGGAGATGGTCGACAAGTGCTTCGACCCGTTCGTGACCAGCAAGGCCGTGGGCTCTGGCCTCGGCCTGGCCATCGCCCGCAGGCTTGCGGCCCAGAACGGCACGTTCATCGATCTTTCCAATATTCCCACGGGGGGAACCAGGGCCGTCATGGTTCAGGACCTTTCGTTTTTCAGGACCGAAAAGGATACCCAGGACACAACGTGAACACTTTCATCGCCGACCTGCACATTCATTCCCGATTTTCCCGCGCCACGAGCAAAAGCCTCACGCCCCGAAATCTCGTGGCCTGGGCCGCGGTCAAGGGCATAAACGTTCTGGCCACAGGTGACTTCACCCATCCGGGGTGGATGGACATGATCCGCGAACAGCTCGATGCCGGGGAAAACGGGTTGCTGCGCCTGCGCGACGGCAAGGCGCTGGAACAGGAACTGCCCTGGTATTCCGGCAGCGTGGACGCGACCCGGATACGCTTTCTGCTCTGCACGGAAATCAGCTCCATCTACAAGAAGGCCGGAAAGGTCCGCAAAATCCACAATCTGGTCTTTATGCCGAGCATCGAGGCGGCCCTGAAATTCAATACCCGCCTGGCGCAGGTCGGCAATCTTTCTTCCGACGGCCGCCCCATTCTCGGCCTCGATGCCCGCGACCTCCTGGAAATGGTCCTGGAAACCGACCCCTTGGCCTACCTCGTGCCCGCCCACATCTGGACTCCGTGGTTTTCCCTTTTCGGATCGAAATCTGGGTTCGACCGCATCGAAGACTGTTTCGGCGATTTGAGTTCAGAGATTTTCGCCCTGGAGACCGGCCTTTCCTCCGATCCGGAGATGAACTGGATGATCAGCGCTCTCGACCGTTTCACCCTGATCTCCAATTCCGACGCCCATTCCGGGGAAAAACTGGGTCGGGAGGCCAACATTTTTTCCGGGGAGCAGTCCTTTGCGGGCATTCGTTCAGCCTTGCGGCGCGAGGAGGAAACGACGCGCTTTGAAGGCACCCTGGAATTCTACCCCGAGGAGGGGAAATATCACCTCGACGGCCACCGTAAATGCGGGGTCGCGTTCGAGCCCGAAGAAACCTCGGCGCGGCGCGGCCTTTGCCCTGTGTGCGGCAAACCTTTGACCATCGGGGTTTTGAACCGCGTCTTCGCCCTTTCCGATCGGGATGTGCCGACGCGGCCTGCCCTGCACGCGGACTTTTTTTCCCTGGTGCCGCTGACCGAAATCCTGTCCGAAATCCTGGGAGCCGGATCCGGCACCAAGAAGGTTCTTGGGATGTACAATCAGCTGGTGCGGGATTTCGGATCGGAATTCAACATCCTGCGCAGTGTTCCCGAAGAGGACCTGCGGCGCTCCTCCAAGGTGCTGGCCGAGGCGTTACGCAGGATGCGCTCGGGGCTCGTGCACAGGCACTCCGGATACGACGGCGAATATGGCCGCATCTCCATGTTCACCTCCCAGGAGCTGCTTGAATTCAAGCACGGGCGCATGCTTTCCATGGCGGCCAGGTCCGCTCCGGCCGAAGCCCGGGGGCAGCGCTGGCGGAAAACCGGGACGGCGACGCCGCAGGGGCAGGGCGAGGCATTGGCGGCCAACGAGATGCAACTGGCCGCGATTCTTGCCGGACCGGGTCCGGTGCTGGTTTTGGCCGGTCCGGGCACGGGCAAGACCCACACGCTCATGGGAAGGGTGCGCCATCTCCTCGAACAGGGCGCCGATCCGGCCCGCATGCTGATTCTGACCTTCACCCGCAAAGCCGCCCGGGAGCTCAAAGACCGCCTGCACCGTCTCTGCCCCGGCATGTCCACGCTCCCCAAAACGGACACGCTGCACGCCCTGGGCCTGGAATACTGGACCTCCGTCATGGGCGAAGCCCCGGTATTGCTGTCCGAGGAGAGCAGCCGCAGGCTTTTCGCGGCGGCCAACCCGGATTTGCAGGGCAAGGAGCTGCGCTGCGCCTGGAACGATCAAGGCCTGGCCCGCGAGAACGGGGTGCGTGTCCCCGGCGAGCACGGCAGGCGCTATCTGGACGACAAGGTCCGCTTCAATCTCGTCGACTACACGGATCTGCTCGAGTTCTGGCTCGAACATCTCGAACTTGGGCAATGCGTTCCCGGTTATGACCATGTTCTGGTCGACGAGGTGCAGGATCTCTCCGCCCTTCAGCTCGGACTGGTCACGGCCCTTGCCTGCAAGGGCGGGCGGGGCTTTTTCGCCATCGGCGATCCCAACCAGGCCATTTACGGCTTTCGCGGCGCGGCGCGCGACGTGGAACAGAGGCTGCGCAACCTGTGGCCGGACCTGAAGAGAATCAGGCTGGTCTACAACTACCGCTCGGCCCAACAGATCCTGAGCCTGGCGAGCCATCTCTTTTCGGAAAAAGAAAGCCTCGTGGCCCGGAAATCGTCCACCGCGTCCCTGGTGCTGTTCGAGGCACAGGGCGCGGAGCAGGAAGCGGGTTGGATCGCGGGCCGGGTGCGCGAACTGCTTGGCGGCACAGGCCATTGGCAGGCGGACCGGAGCGAGGAAAAAAATCTCGCTCCCGGAGACATCGCCGTGCTGGTGCGCTTCAAGGCCCTGATCCCGCCCATAGCCAAGGCCTTGGAGAGCGCGGGCATACCCGTGTCCGTGCCGGAACAGGAGTCCTTTTTCGTTGATCCCCGGGTGGAGCTGCTCCTGCGCATCGCCGGCAACGTGCTTGGCCTGCCGGACGTTCTGGAGGCGGAGATGGCGCTCTGTCCCGAGCACGTGGTCGAGAAGGGGCCTTTGGCCATGGCCGTCCATTTTTCCGAGACCCCGCCATTTGACGCCTTGTTCTGGAAGAGCAAGGCGTTCGTGGATCTGGTCAAGGCTTTTCAATCCTGCTCCGGGTGGCGTGGGCTGCTGAACATGGTCAGGCTGGAGACCGAGCTGTGCGGCATCCGGGCCAAGGCCCAGAAGGTGCAGATCATGACCATGCACGGGGCCAAGGGGCTGGAATTCGAGGTCGTGTTCCTGCCGGGCCTGGAAGAGGGCATTCTGCCTTTCGCCGGAATGGACATGCTCCTGGGCAAGCCCGGCGACGAGGGCGTCCTTGATATCGACATGGAAGAGGAGCGTCGGCTTTTCTACGTCGGTCTGACCCGGGCCAAGTCCATGCTTTTCCTGAGCCACTCCGCCAGTCGGCGCGTTTTCGGCAAGACCCTCAAGCTGGCCCTGTCCTCCCTGGTGCGACGCCTGCCCCAGGACATGCTGCGCAAAAGCGCCATCACGCGCCACGTGCGCTTGAACGAACGGCAGCTGAGCCTTTTCTGACAACCATGCGTTTTCGACTGGCGGCGCCATCCTGCGTCATCCCCGACCGGGTCGGACCCAACTGCCGGGCGCTTTCCCCACTGGTGCGGGAGGTGGCGCTCATGCTTCTGGAGACAGCTGGCTGCCTGGATTACGACGAGCGCGACCTGCCCCCTGACCTGTCCGCCCTGGGCCTGACCTACCACGCCCATCTGCCCCTCGACCTGCCTTGGCGGGACGGTTCCAAGGCCGTTGCCGACGTCATTTGGGCTCTCGAACAAAAAATTGCCTTTCTCTGTCCACGCGGTTATGTGCTCCATCCTCCAGCGCCCGGCCAACTTTCCGGGTTGCTTGCGCACCGGCCCGACCTGGCAAGCCTGCTGCGGCTGGAAAACACGGCCCACGGGGATCTGACCGGAATCTGGGATGAAATAACCGCCCTGAACCTTGGCGTTTGCCTGGATGTGGGACACATGGTCAGCTACGGTCAGGATGGGATGTTGAGCCTGTCCGGATTTTTCGACCGGGTCCGCATGCTCCATGTCTACGGAGGCGAATCCAAGCGCGGTCATGCCGGACTGGACCAGCTGCCCGATCCGGGGCTGTTGCGGGACATCCTGCGTCGCGTGCGCGCGGATGCGGTGTTGGTGGTTGAGATCTTTTCCCTTGACGAGCTTGAGCGTTCCTTGGATCTGCTCAGGTCCTGGCTTCTGCGGTGGGGCATGGAACATGATTGAACTGGTGCTCGGCGGCAACAAATCCGGCAAATCCGACTTCGGGCTCGAACTCCTGCGCCGGGGACCGCGCCCCTGGACGCTCGTCGCCACGGGCAAATCCCGGGACCTTGCCTTTCGGGAACAGATCATTACCCATCGTCTTGGCCGGGACAGGGACATCGCGGTGCGCGAGGTGGACGCGGAACTGGCCGGGACGCTCTCCGTCCTGGCCCCGGCGTCCGGGAGCGTGCTGGTGGACAGTCTTGATTTCTGGATGTTTTCGCTGGCGGCGCGTGCCCGCGAAGACAGAAAACGCATGCGGGAGGAATTCCTGGCCGGGCTTGAAGCCTGGCAAGGAGGGAATCTGACTCTGGTTTCGACCGAAATGGGACTAGGGCCCCTTGCGTTCGACGGCGAAATACGGGCTTTTGCCCGTGATCTGGGCCAACTCAACCGTGAAATTGCCAGTGTCAGTACAAGCGTGTATCTGGTCGTTGCCGGGTTGGCCCAAAAACTCAAGTGAGAAGGTCATGGCCTATTTTCGAAAGCTGGATCCGAAGCTCGCCAAGCTTCAAGAATTGCTGAACAAGAATGAGCGCTGGCTGATTCTCATCAACGCCGATCCCGACGCGCTGGCCTCGGCCATGGCCTTGAAGCGCATTCTGGCCGGTCGTGTCGAACAGGTCGCCATCGCCCATGTCAACGAGATCACCCGGCCCGACAACCTGGCCATGATCCGTCTGCTGCGCATCGCCACCAAGAAACTCACCCCGCTCCTGCTGGCCCAGTATGACCGTTTCGCCCTGGTCGATTCCCAGCCGCATCACCATCCGGAATTTGCCAACATCAAGTTTTCCGTGGTCATCGACCATCATCCCAAGGTCGCGGGCACGCCCGTGGAAGCCGATTTTGTCGAGATCGTGTCCGAGTACGGGTCCAACGCGACCATCATGACCGAGTACCTCTACAATCTGGGGCTGCGTCCCGGAAAGCTCCTGGCCACCGCCCTCTTGTACGGAATCAAGACCGACACCCAGAGCTTCGAGCGCGAATTCCACGACAACGATATGAAGGCGTTCCGCTATCTTTCGAAGTTCTACAACAAGCCCCTGCTGCACAAGATCATCCGTTCGGAATTCCGTCTGGAGTGGCTCAAGTATTTCACCCAGGCCTTCCGCAAGATGCGGGTCACGGGCAAGACCATCACCATTTTCATGGGCAAGGTCGATTCCTCGGACATCCTGGTCATCCTGGCCGACTTCTTCCTGCGCGTGCACGGATTGTCCACGACCATGGTCAGCGGCATCAGCGAGGACAAGCTGATCGTGGTCTTTCGCGGCGACGGCCTGCGCCGGGACATGGGCAAGTTCGCCAAACGCCTGTTCGGCGACGTGGGTTCGGCCGGGGGGCACAAGTCCATGGCCCGGGCCGAGATTCCCATGGAGAAACTGGGCTGCCAGCATGCCAGTCAGTTCGTGTGGGAGCGCCTGCACGGAACGTCCGATGTGAAGAAAAAGAAGAAAGAAGTGGAGAATTGCCCCAACGGGGCCTCGTGAGGGGCTCCGACTCCACCAAACCGGAGGGCGCATGAGTTTGCAGACTAGGCTCGGACTGAAAACCGAGCCGCTTTTTTTGATCGACGGCCACGCCTTCATCTATCGCGGTTTTTACGCCTACCCGGACTTCAAACGCTCCGACGGGTTTCCGACCAGCGCCATGTATATCGTCTTCAAGCTGGTCCTGAAGCTGCTGCGCGAAGAGAATCCCACCCACCTTGTCTTTGTCACCGACGGGCGCGGCCCCACCTTTCGCAACGAACTCCTGCCCAGTTACAAGGCCAACCGCCCTCGCATGCCCGAAGGGCTGGCCGCGCAGCTCGAACCCCTCAAGGCGGGGCTCAGGCTGCTGGGCATCCGCGTGCTCGAGGCCGAAGAGGCGGAGGCCGACGACTGCATCGCGTCCCTGGCCGGACGCTTCAAGGCGGAGCGAAGCGTCGTCATAGTCGGGGCGGACAAGGATCTGCGTCAGTGCCTGGACGAAAACGTGGTCATGTGGGATCCGGCCCAGGGCAAGGAGAAGCTCGTCACCCGCGAAGGATTCGTGGAGGAGACGGGCCTTCGGCCCGATCAGTGGGCGGACTTCCAGGCCATGACCGGCGACGCCGCGGACAACATTCCGGGCATCCCCAAGGTCGGGCCCAAGACGGCCATGGGCTTTCTGCGCCGCTTCCCGAGCCTGGATCTGCTCAAGGAGAATTTCGACCGCTTGACGGCCAAGGAGCAGACGCTGCTCGGACCCCACATGGAAGACGTTTTCGTGTACCGGCAATTGACCTCTCTGCGCACCGACATCTGTACGCAGTTCAGCCTGGACGACCTGGCCGTGGGAGAGATCGACGCGGCGGCGCTGGATTTTTTCAAGGAATACGAATTCCGTTCCCTGCTGTCGGAATTCCAGGCCCTGGCGCGCAAGAACGGGTGCGCGCGGCAGAACGGAAACCAGGAGGACGTGGCTGCCGCTCCTGTCCCGGACGGGTCGGAAACGCCCGCTCCGCTGCGCATCGAACCCCGTGTGGTCACGTCCCTCGACTCCCTGGCCGGACAGGAGGTGGGACTGCACGCCGAGGGCGAAAAGTGGATTCTGGGCACGGACGGAAGCGAGCTTCTGTACATGGGGCCGGTTTCGGACCTGAGCCGCGCGCTCAAGGATGCCCGGGTATATCTGACTTCCTACAAGGGCGCCCTCGAACAGGGACGCCTCGATCTTTCCGGCTGCGCGGAGATCTTCGACATCGAGCTGGCCGCCTATCTCTTGAGCCCCGAGGAGCGGAACTATTCCCTGGAGCGAATTCGCGACGGGTTTGGCGACGAGATCGAGGCGCACCGGGAGAATCATGGCCAGGCCGTGCTGGCCGTGGGCCGCCTGTTGCGTGCGCGGCTGGCCGGATCGGAGCTGCTTGGACTCATGCGTGACCTGGAGCTGCCCCTGACCGAGGTGCTGGTGCGCATGCAAAAGCGCGGCATCCGCATCGACGAGGCCAAGTTTCGCGACTTTTTGACCATGGTCCAGGCCGAACTGGACAGGCTGACGCGAAAGATTCACCTTCAGGCCGGAGGGGAATTCAACATCCGCTCCAGCCAGCAGCTGGCCGAAGTGCTTTTTTCCACTTTGGGCCTGGCCAGCAAGCAGAAGACTCCGGGCGGGGCGCAGTCCACGTCGAGCACCGTGCTGGAGGGCCTGGCGGGGGAACATCCCATCGTGGCCGACATCCTGGAGTTTCGGATGTACGAGAAGCTGCGCTCCACGTACCTGGAGCCCATGCCGCAGCTGGCGGGCAAGGACGGGCGCATCCACACCACATTCAACCAGCTGGCCACGGCCACCGGCCGCCTTTCAAGCAGCAATCCCAATCTGCAGAACATCCCCATTCGAGGGGCCCTGGGGCCGCGCATGCGCTCCTGTTTCGTGGCCGCGCCGGGCAGCATGCTCGTGGCCGCGGACTATTCGCAGATCGAGCTTCGGGTCCTGGCGCACATGTCCGGGGATCAGACCCTGCGCGAGGCCTTTGCCGCCGGCGACGACATCCATGCGCGCACGGCCAAGATCCTCTTCGACAAGGCCGAGGTCAGCCCCGACGAGCGGCGCAAGGCCAAGACCATCAACTTCGGCCTGCTCTACGGCATGGGTCCGCAGAAGCTGGGGCGCGAGCTGGGCATCAGCCTGAAGGAGGCCAAGGAGTTCATCGCGGTCTACTTCAGCAAGCTTTCCCGCGTGCGGGAATTCTACGAGGAGATCGAGGCCGGGGCCAAGTCCCTGGGTTTTGTCACCACCTTGGCCGGTCGTCGGCGCATGCTGCCAGACATCAATTCGCGCAATACGAACATGGCCCAGCAGGCCCGGCGCATGGCCATCAACACCGTGGTCCAGGGGTCGGCGGCGGATATCATCAAAAAGGCCATGCTCGAAGTGGACAAGAGCCCGGTTATTGGCGAATTAGGCGCGAGCCTGATCCTGCAGATCCACGACGAGCTTCTGCTCGAAACCCCCGAGGCCGTGGCCGGAGACGTGGGACGGGCCGTGGCCGGGATCATGGCCTCCGTGTACAGCCTTTCCGTGCCCCTGTCCGTGGACTGGGGGGCGGGCAGGGACTGGAGCCAGGCGCATCAGTAACCATCTTTTCGGACATATCATGCTCAACAAACTTCGATTGCTCACTCCCGGACCCACCCCCTTGCCGGAGGAGGTCCGCCTGGCCCTGGCCAAGGACATGATCCATCACCGCAAGCACGATTTCGTGCGGGTCATGGAGCGCATCCAGCCCGGCCTCCAATATCTTTTCGGCACCGAACAGCAGGTTCTGCCCCTGTCCTGTTCGGGCACCGGGGCCATGTACGCGGCCGTGGCCAACCTCTTCGTTCCGGGCGAGAAGGTGCTCGTGGTCGAAGGCGGCAAGTTCGGCGAACGCTGGCGTGAAATCGCCCAGGCCCACGGTCTGGACGTCACCTCCCTGGTCCGGGAAAACGGCCACGCCGTGGCGGCCTCGGACGTGCGGGCGGCGCTGGACGCGGATCCGGGGCTTCGCGGCGTGCTGGTCCAGGCCTCGGAAACGTCCACCGGCGTGCTGCATCCGGTGCGTGAGCTTGGGGCCGTGACCCGGGATCGGGACGTGCTGCTGGTGGTGGACGGCATCTCCGCCGTGGGCATCTCGCCCTGTCCCATGGACGCCTGGGGCATCGACTGCCTGCTGACGGGTTCCCAGAAAGGGCTCATGCTCCCGCCGGGCCTGGCCCTCTTATCCTTGAGCGCGCGCGCCTGGAACAAGGTGCGTCTCGCGGGCTCCTCCAATTTCTATTTCAACCTGCTGGCCGAGCGGGACAAGAGCCTGAACCATCAGACCCTCTTCACCTCCCCGGTCAATCTCCTGCAGGGATTGGCCGTGAGCCTCGACCTGTTCAGGGAACAAACCCTTGAGGCCGTGTACGCCAAGCAGTGGGCCCTGACTTCCATGGCCCGGGCCGGGGCGAAAAGCCTGGGGCTCGAACTCTTGGCCAAGACGCATTTCACCTGGGGTCTGACCTCCATCATGCTGCCCGCCGGCATCGACGGAAGCGAGGTGCTGCGGGTCGCCGCAGAGCGTTTCGGGGTGGTCATGGCCGGAGGCCAGGGCGAGCTCAAGAAGCGCGTGATCCGGCTGGGCCACATGGGGCATGTGGACTGGAGCGACGTCCTGGCGGGCTTGCACGCCCTGCGCCAGGGCCTGTGCGCCGCCGGAGGATACAGCGCCTCAAGGACATACATGGAAGACGCCGTGGGGGTCTATGAAGACGCCCTGCGCGAAGGTTGCCCCGAGCTGCGGGCATAAGGAGCGAGTATGAGCGAAGAAAAGAAAGTGGCCGAAGAATACGAGGAATTGTCCTGTGCCTGCCCGGAAATGCCGCAGCTGGATTTCGGGACCTTTGTCCTGTCCATGAGCTCTTCGGCCCTGGTTTATCTGGGAGAGGTGCCGGAGCCCGAAAGCGGGCAGATCACGGAGAACGTTCTGGCCGCCAAGCAGACCATCGACATCCTGTGCATGCTTGAGAGCAAGACCAGGGGCAATTTGACGGACCAGGAAGCCCGGCTGCTGCGGGACATGCTTTTCGAATTGCGCATGAAATACGTGCAGAAAGCGAAATAGGGGGGCCTTATGGTCAAACGCGTCGGATTGGTCGGGGTGACCGGCTACACGGGAATGGAGCTGACCCGCATCCTGCTTGGCCACCCTCACCTGCGGCTGACCCAGGTCACGTCGCGCAAGGAGGCCGGGCAGCCCCTGCGAAAAATTTATCCCTTCCTGCAGGGCACGGAGCTTGGCGAGCTGGAGATCACGGCTCCGGATACAGCCTTTCTGGCCGCGAACTGTGATCTGGTCTTTCTGGCCGTGCCCCATTGCACGGCCATGGAGATGGCCGCGGAACTGCGCGGCCACGGGGCGAAGGTCGTGGACTTGAGCGCCGATTTCCGCCTGCGCGACCGCGAGGTGTACGAGAGCTGGTACGGCGTGCCCCATACCCGATCCGCCCTCCTGACCGAGGCGGTCTACGGCCTGCCGGAGCTGTATGCCGAGCGCATCGCCGGGGCCTCGCTGGTGGCCAACCCCGGCTGCTATCCGACCTCGGCCATCCTGGCGCTGTACCCGGCCCTGGCCTCCGGGCTCATCTCCGCCGACGACCTGGTCATCGACTCCAAGTCCGGAACCTCCGGGGCCGGACGCAAGGCGGGGGTGGGCACCCTGTTCTGCGAGGTTTCGGACACCTTCAGGGCCTACAACCTGACTAGGCACCGCCACACCCCGGAGATCGAACAGGAGCTGGGCCTGGCCGCGGGCCGGGAGATCCGGCTGTCCTTCAACACGCACCTTTTGCCCATCAATCGCGGCATCCTGACCACGGCCTATGCCAAGCTGTCCCCCGGCGTCGAACCGGAGCGGGTCCGGGCCTGCTACGAGGAGTTCTACAGGGGCAAGCATTGGGTGCGCATCCTGCCCCAGGGCGCGCTGCCCGAAACGCGCTGGGTGCGCGGCACCAATTTCTGCGACCTCGGGCTGGTCACGGACCCTCGCACGGATAGGCTCATCGTGGTTTCGGCCATCGACAACCTCTGCCGAGGGGCTTCCGGCCAGGCCGTGGCCAACGCCAACCTCATGCTGGGGCTGGGCGAGGACGCGGGTCTGCCGCGCGCACCGCTCATGCCTTAGGAAAAGGGTATGCAGGAGCTCGAGCCGCAGCAATTCTACGACAAGATTTTTGTCGCCAGACAGCCTGTCTTCGCCGCCGACATGCGGATCTGGGGTTACGAGCTTCTTTTCCGGCAGGGGGAAACGCAATCCGCCGTGTTCACGGACGGGGACCAGGCCACCACCCAGGTCATCGCCGACGGATATGCCCTGGGCACCCGGGGCATGGGCGGCGGGGTCCGGGCGCTGATCAATTTTCCGCGCAATGTCCTGATCGGCGCGGCTCCCTACGTGCTTCCCGCGGAACGCTGCGTGGTGGAGATCCTGGAGACGGTGCGGCCCGAGGCCGAGGTCATGGAGGCCTGTAGGCAGCTCAAGGATCATGGCTATGTCCTGGCTTTGGACGATTTCGTGGGGGAGCCGGGGTTCGAGCCCCTGTGCGAAATCGCCGACATCGTCAAGGTCGACATACTCGGCAAAACCCCGACCGAGGTCATGGCCATCGTCAAGGGCCTGCGCGGTTACAAGGCCCGTCTGCTGGCCGAGAAGGTCGAGAGCCCGGACATGTTCACGGTCTGCAAGCGGCTGGGTTTCACGTATTTCCAGGGGTATTTTTTCAGCAAGCCGGAGGTCGTTCCCGGACGAAAGCTCTCCGCCAGCCAGAGCACCAAGATCAAGCTCTTGAAGGAACTCAACGAATCCGAGGCGGAGCTGTCCCGGCTGGTGGAAATCATCCAGACCGATCTGTCCATTTCCTATCGCCTGCTCAAGTACATCAATTCCGCCCGCTTCTGCCTGCGCGGGAAGATCGAATCCATCCAGCGCGCCGTGAACATGCTCGGGCGACAGAATCTGCGCCAGTGGTTGCAGGTGGTCATTTTGTCCGACATCAATTCCACGGACAAAGGCCAGGAGCTGGTGCGCATCTCCGTGCTGCGCGCTCGTTTCCTGCAGCTTCTGGCGGCGGTTCACCCCACGCCGTTTCCACCGGACAGCATGTTCGTGCTGGGCTTTTTCTCCGTGCTGGACGCGATTCTGGACCAGCACATGGATCAGGTTCTCGACGAGATTTCCCTTGATCCGGACATCAAGGACGCCCTGATCGATTCTCATGGCCCCAATTCCGCCTGGCTCGAACTGTTGCAGGTGCTCGACCAGGGCAGATGGGACGATCTCGAGAGCAAGGCGTCCCGGATGGGCGTTCCCATGCGCCATATCGACAGCGCGGCCATCGAGGCCGCGCTGTGGACGGACGAAGTCATGGACGGCGTATCCTAGGGCGCGGGCGGGAGTTTCGATCCGGGGCTCCGGGACAAACGAGCAAAAGCCGGTCCGGATTCTGGGCTCCGGGCGGCGTCGCGTTTTTCGCAGACAACAGGATTCCGTAGTGGAAGAGACGTATCCCGAACAACTTTACGACAAGTTTTTTGTCGCGCGCCAGCCCGTGTTCACCGCCGAGATGCAGCTGTGGGGCTATGAGCTTCTCTTTCGCCACGGGGAGAACATTCAGGAGGCCGTGTTCGTGGACGGAGACCAGGCCACGACCCAGATCATCGCCGACGGCTACAACCTGGCGGTGCGCGGCCTGCGCCCGGGGGCAAGAGTTCTCGTCAATTTTCCCCGCAGCGTGCTGGTGGGCGGAGCGCCTTACCTTCTGCCTTCGGAACAGTGCGTGGTCGAGATCCTGGAAACGGTCATGCCCGAGCCCGACGTCCTGAGCGCCTGCCGCGAACTGAGCAAACGGGGCTACACCCTGGCCCTGGACGATTTCGAGGGCGCGCCGGGCCTGGAGGAGCTGTGCGAGATGGCCGACATTATCAAGATCGACATTCTCGGCAAGACGCCGGCCGAGGTCATGGCCATCGTCCAGGGGGTCAGGAAGTACAATGCCAGGCTGTTGGCCGAAAAAGTGGAGAACTACGACATCTTCAAGGTCTGCAGGAATATCGGGTTCACGTATTTTCAAGGGTTCTTCTTCAATCGTCCGGAGATCATACCCGGGCGCAAGCTGTCCACCAGCCAGATCAACAAGATCAAGCTGCTCAGGGAGCTGAGCGCGCCGGACGTCGATTCTGCGCGGCTGGTGGAAATCATTCAGACGGATCTGTCCATTTCCTACCGCCTGCTCAAGTACATCAACTCCGCCTTTTTCGGTTTGCAGATCAAGGTCACGTCCATTCCGCGCGCGGTGTCCATGCTCGGGTGCCGGAATCTGCGTCAGTGGCTGCAGGTGGTCATCTTGTCCGACGTCAACACGGAGGACAAGGCTCACGAGCTTGTCCGCATTTCCGTGCAGCGGGGCAGGTTTTTGCAGATTCTGGCCGAAAGGCACCCCACGCCCTTTGACAGGGACGGCATGTTTCTGCTGGGCTTTTTTTCCCTGCTCGACGCCATTCTGGACCAGTCCATGGACAGGGTGCTCGAAGAGATACCTCTGGACCCCGGCATCAGGGCGGCCCTGACCGATCCGGATGATCCCGGCTCGGTCTGGATCGGCCTTCTGGAGGAGATAGACCGTTGCAACTGGGACCGCCTGAACAGAAAGGCGCTGCAGATCGGTGTTCCCTTCGACCTGGTCAACAGACTTTCCGCCGAAGCCTCGATCTGGACGATCTGGGTCATGAGCTGAGCGGCCCGGCGGGATTCATGATTGTTTTGAATCACTGATACTCATAGACAGGTGGCGCATGGTCGAACCTTTTCTCCCCCCCGCTGTATTTTACACGGCGGCCCTTGTTCTGGGGTTGTGCCTGGGCAGCTTCTACAACGTCTGCGTGCACCGGTACCTCGCGGGCCAGTCCGTGATCAGTCCCGGCTCGCATTGCCCCGCCTGCGGCCATGTGCTGTCCTGGTGGGAGAACATTCCGGTGCTGTCCTACATTCTGCTGGGGGCCAAATGCCGTTCCTGCAAAGGGAGGATCCATTGGCGCTATCCCGCGCTGGAGCTCTTGTCCGGAATTCTCGCCCTTCTCTTCGCGTTCAAATTCGGACCCACGGCGCAGTGGCTGACCTACATGGTTTTTCTGGGGATTTTTCTGGTGGCCGGCTTCATTGACCTGGACTCGTTCATCCTGCCCGACATCCTGACCTATCCCGCGGCCGCGCTGGCTCTGTGCACCCCGCTCTTTCTGCCCGTGGACTGGCTTGAGACCGTGCTTGGCGGACTTTGCGGAGCGGGAATTTTTCTGCTTCTGCAGCAGTTCTACCTGCGCGTGCGCGGGATCGACGCCCTGGGCACCGGAGACGTCAAGCTGATGCTCAGCCTTGGCGCCTTGGTCGGCCTTTCCATGCTCCCGCTCATGATCCTGCTCTCCGCCCTGTGCGCGCTCGCCCTCGCCGTGGTCTATCTGCGCCGCCCGGACGGCAGGGGCTTGCGCACGGCCATTCCGTTCGGACCGTTTCTCTGCCTTGGCGCCGTCCTGACCCTGCTTTGGGGGGAAAACCTGCTGCGTCTTGTCATGGGCTTTTGACGCCCGCTCGCGGTCCAGGGCGGCGGAGGGGATGTTTCGGAACTGTGGGCCGAAAGGAGGTTTTTTACGGCAGAAACGCCTTGGCGATGAGATAGAGGTCGCCAAAGGGCGTTCCTGACTTGATGGCCGACATCATGCGCATGGACAGGTCCATCTTCATCTCCATGGACTCCAGGATTTCCTTTTTGACCAGGTTCAGCCGGTATTTGACGAAGTCGTAGTCGAATCCGTCGCAGATGAGGGCAAGGCCGTCCTTGAAGTATTGGGAGGAGATGAATTCCTGGAATTCCAGCAGGTGCTCCGGCCCATTCCTTCTGGCCAGCATGCAGTAGAAGATGAGGTTGATGATCAGCGCCTCGATCTTGAGCTTGTGGTCGATGTTGAGGAACTTGGTCTTGTTCAGTTCGGCGTTGTCCAGGTTCTTGAGCATGACCTGGGCGACCTCGAAGACCTGTTTTTCGAAGATGGGCGCGATGTGGAACTTGGACAAAAAGCGGATCATCACTTTTTGCGGATTTTCCTTGGACACGATGCCCAAGAGGCCGATGGCCATGAGCACGTATTTGCGGTGCAGCTCCGCCAGGATGTTTTTCTTCCTGACCAGGGACAGCTCCTCGCAGCGCGCGGGGGAGAATGACGAGGCCGCCAGTTCGAGCAGGAATCTGATGTGTGGCTCGCGGGTGTGTTTCGCTTCTTCCAGCAGGAACTCGTCGCCCTTGTTTTTGGAGTCCATGGTTTTTTTCACGGACAGCCAAAACGCGGCCACGCCCTCAAGGGGCATTTCCATGAGGTCGAATTCCTTGGGAGGGGCCGACGTTCGCGCGCTGGCCCCGAGCAGCAGGGCCGAAACCTGCTCGTTGATGTCTCGCTGGCTGCTCATGGGCCTAGTCGAAGCAGAATTCCAGGGTGAAGGTTCCGGCCTCGCAGGAGAAGGGAATGGCGATGGCCACGGCCGAGGTCATGTGCGCGATGGTGTGGTTGTCGCCCATGATGACCGACGGGGTGGAGCCCTGGAGCTTGAGGCCCATGTCGACCAGTCCGACGCGGGCCTGGCCGGAGATCATGTTCGTGATCTCGCCCATGGCGTCCTGAACGTCCTGCAGGATGTCCTCGATGGCGTCGCCGAGCATCTGCTTGACGATGTGCACGGCGGTCTTGCGGTCGAAGGAGATGGAGAAGGTGCCCTGCTTGTCGCCGGTGATGCCGATGACGGCGGAAACGTCGCCCCGGGCCATTCGGTCTTTCTTGACGTAGGGCGTCCCGGCCACGACTTCAAGGGCGGCCATGGCGGAGAGCACGTCTTTGGTTGCTTTGATGAAGGGTTTGGCCAACGATGGATCCATGGTGTTCTCCTTGGGTGGTGCGTGGATGGAAAAACGTCACACCGTGGAATTTCATAAAGAAAATTTGTGTCCGGGGTCAACCATGCAGAAGCCGGTCCCCCTTTTTTCGGCCAGGCGTCGAGAGAGGCCTGGCAAGCGTGTACAAAGGCCAGCGAGGCTGGTTTCGTCCCGGTCGGGGGCCAACGGGACGCTCGTCGGCAAAGGAGCGGCCCGTTAGGTGAAACTCGGCAAACATGAACGGCGCGCGTGCGGACGCGCCGCAATGGTGAAATAATGGAGCAGCGGGTCAAAGAACATTTGCGCCGGGTTTACGGATTGTGCCTGGCCGACGTGGACGAGCTTTACGCGCTTGGCTGCCGGACGGTCGCGTCCACGCTGAGCCGGCTGGAGGAGGCCTTTTTGCGGTCCGACGCCCAGGAGATTGCCGAAGCGGGGCACATGCTCAAGGGGGCCCTGTTCAACATGGGTCTGGTTGAACTCGGCGAGATGGCCAAGTCGCTGGAGCTGGCGGGCAAGGCCGGGCGCATGCAGGACGCTCGAACCATCTACGCGGGGCTTTTGCCGCCGCTTCGAAGTTTCTGACTGCCGCCGGAGCGATGGCGAAAAGCTTGGGGCGCTCAATCGTGATGATGGTGCGGTTCGTCGCCGAGCGGATGGGCGTGCACATGGCGGTGCGGCAAATGCGGCACGTTGGTCACCAGGCGTCCGTTTTTGATGGTCATGAATTGCGTGGTGGTGCGGGCCAGAAAGTCCCAGTCGTGCGAGATGATGATGCGCGCCGTGGGCAGGCCGTCCAGGATTCCGATGATGCGTTCCCGGGTCTCGGGGTCGAGGCCGTTGGTGGGTTCGTCCAGGAGCAGCGCCTTGGGCTGCATGGACAGGATCGTGGCCAGGGACACCAGCTTTTTTTCTCCGCCTGACAAGCGGTGGGTCAGGCGGTTCTCGAACCCTGCCAGGCCCAGCTTTTCCAGGGTCAGCATCGACATCTCCCGTGCCTCGCGCACGGACATCCCCAGATTCAAAGGCCCAAAGGCCACGTCATCAAGCACCGTGGGATTGAAGAGCTGGTCTTCCGCGTTCTGCAGGACCATGCCCACTTCGCGACGCAGGACCCGGAATTCTTTTTCCGTGCGCACCGGCGCACCGTGGAAAAGGACCTGGCCGCGTCGCGGGGTCGCAAGGCCCATGATGATGTGGAACAGGGTGGTCTTGCCGCTGCCGTTGCTGCCGTACAGGCCGATTTTCTGCCCGGGGGCGAAGGCGAAGCTGATGTCGTGCAGCACCTCGTGCCCCGACGGGTAGGCGAAGGACACGTTTTCCAATGCGAAAATGGGCGTTTCAGACACGGTTTGCCTCCAGGAAAAAATCCATGAACACGAGGCCGGCCGTGGCCGCCAGCCACAGCAGCGCGAACAGCGCGTCTTTGGGCCGGGCCTTGAAGCGGACCACGGAAACGAAGCGGCCTTGAAAGCCGCGCAGGACCATGGCTTCGTAAACCCGCCCCGAGCGGTCGAAGCTGTTGACCAGGACCATGGCCAGCATGTTGCCGATGGTGCGGTAGGTATGCATGCCTGTGCGGGGCGTGAAGCCGCGAAGCCGGGCCGCCGTGCTCAGGCGCTGCCATTCGTCGGCGATGACGTGCAGGTAGCGGTAGGTGAAAAGGAACAGAAAAACGAGTTTGGTGGGCAGACCGAGCCTGTCCAGGGCGTGTCCCATGGTCGGGGAGTCCATGGTGGCGGCCAGGGCCAGAAAGGCCAGCAGGATGGCGTTGGATTTCAGGGTGGCCAGCCAGACCAGGGCCACGCCCTCATGACTCGCGGTGAGCGGCCCCACGCTCAGGACCGGAGTGCCGGGCATGGTCAGGGGCACGGTCAGCCAGAGGAAAAGAAGAAAGACATTGACCAGGGCCACGCGCTTGCAGAGCTGCTTCAGAGGCGGCCGGCTCAGGAAAAGCGCCGCCATGGCCGTCGCCAGGGCCGCTCCGGCCGCCGAGGGTTCTTGCAGCAGGGCCGCGCAGAGTGAAAAAAGGCCCGCCATGGCCAGACGCACTCTGGGATCGAGCCCATGCACCACGGATCGGCCATGGGCAAAAGGTTCGTCAAACACGCGGGCGGCTCTTGAAATAGGCGGCGACGCCCACCAGACCGAAAATCCAGCCGATGCCGCCGATGATTTCGCGCAGTTCCGGCCCGCGTTGTCTTTGCTCAAGCAGCTCGCGCTTGATGGGCGCCAGCCGGGCATCGAGCAGCGCGCCCACGACCTCCTCCACATCGGATCTGGACAGGGCCGGCGCGGGCGGCGTTTGAGCGGTCTTGGCTTCGGCCGCCGGAGTCAGGTCCGGGGCCGGAGAGAGGGGGGGCGCGTCCATAAATTCCTTTGCCGCGACGATCCATTCGTTCTGGTGTCCCTCTCCGGCCTGGAGCAGAATGCGCAGATCCGATCCGGACAGCCGGGCTTGCGGGGGAACGGGGAAGCGGAACAGTCCCTGATCGTCCGTCGTTCCTTTCAAAAGCGTCTCGCCGCTAACCGCGTCAAGGACGGCGACGGCGCCGTTGCGGACCCGCTTGGATTTGCTGTAACTGCATTCCACGACGATGTCTGCGCCTTCCACATAGGCGAAAACATTGACCCGATGGGCCTGGGCCGAAGTCTGGCCGAGCAGGGCGAGAGCGAGGAACAGGAAAAAACTACGCACGCGGACCTCCTTCGAAGCTATGGGCGAACCCGAGTATCTCGGGGCGAACCCTGGACAGAAAGGATACGGTCAGCGTGGTCACGATGCCTTCCACGATCATGACCGGAACATGGGCCAGGAAAAGAAGCTGCGCGGCCTGCGTGAATCCCTGGTCCGTGAAGGCCAGGGACGCGGCCGTGAGCAACCCCGCCCCGGCCACGGAAAGGGCGCCGCAGCAGAACGCCGCCACGGCGCGCACCCGGCCCGGGCGGTAAAGGAACGGGCGCAGCAGGGCAAAGGAGAGCACCGCCGGGAAGGCCATGTTGAAGGCGTTGACCCCCAGCACCGTGAACCCTCCATACTGAAAGAGCACCGATTGCAGCATGAGCGCCACCAGGATGGCTGGAAAGGCCGACCAGCCGAGAATGACGCCGAGCAGGCCGTTCAAGATCAGGTGGGCGCTGGAAGGGCCGATGGGAATGTGGATGAGCGAGCCGACGAAAAAGGCCGCGGCCAGGATGGCCACGGTCATGAGTCGGTCGTAATCGAGGCGGCGCAGGCCGATGGCCGTGCCGCCGACGGCCAGGGCCGCGCCCAGGCCGAGTATGGCCGGAGAAAGAACTCCTTCGGAAATATGCACGTGCTCCCCCTCTTGGCGTGGACAGGCGAGGCATGACAAAAAGCCGGACACGTGTCCATGCCCGGCCCGGGCTTTCGTCGTCCTTGTCGATCAGGGATTATTTGCGGACCGGGTCGACGAAGCGCGTCCACAGCACCGCGCCCAGCTCCACATCCTTGGGCGCGCCCTCGTGATCCATCTTTTCATCCGCCGTGTTCAAGGCGGCAAAGCCCCACCATCCGGCGAAAGGCACGGCGTAGGTGAAGACTCCGGCGGAGTCGGTCCTGACCACCTGGGTGATCATGTAGTCGTTGGGGGCTTCGTGCCTGCCGTCCTTGTTGTAGAACTCCACCTCGACATCCGCTCCGGCCACGGGCTTGCCGTCCAGCAGCACCCGGCCCTGAAAGACATTGCCCGCATAGTTGCCGAAGGGACGGGTCAGGGGCACGATCTCGGTTTTGAGGCCCAAGGGCTCGCCCCAGCCTTCTTCCTCGCCGAAAGCCGCGATCACGGTCTTGGTGTGATGGACGATGAAGCAGTCCTCGGCCGGCTCCCAATACGGGGCGGGCTCCATGACGAACTGATACACGCCGGGGCGCTTGATCGCGTAGCCGGCGCTCCAGGACGGATGCTCCATGATCGTGGCGGGCTTGAGGGTGTCTTTCAGCTCCTGGGCTTTGCCGTCGGCGAAGACCTTGAACGAGGCCGGGGCGGAAAGGGGCATGCCGACCATTTCCATGGGATGCGAAAAGGACAGGGTCAGCGAAAGGTCGGCGTCCTTTTTCTCCATGACGATGTCCGACGACGGGATGACCATGCCGAAGTGGGCCAGGGCTGTGCTTGAGACGCAGAAAATCAGGGCAAGGCAGAGCGAAAGTGTTCTGAACATGGAATCGCCTCCCATCCCGAACGATCCCCGGCGACGCGGATCATCCCAGGATTTGCAGGTTAAAATATTGAATTGAGAAAATGGTCCCGAAAGTAACACGAAATATGAAATAATAATACCGATGACCGTCGGTATCGGGTAATTCGTGTTTTTGTCAACAGTCGAGTTTTATTGGAAGAGTCCGGACTGCGCGAGAAGGAGGGAACGACCATGGGCGGCCTGTGGAACGGGCTTGGCGGGCGAGGCCCGGCGCGGTTGCGCCGGGCGGGGATTTTCAGGAACGTCGTGACCGCGTGCCGCTCTGGGCGGGTTTTCGTCCGGGCTTGGCGGGCTTGACGACGGGCGCGGTGGAATCGCCGTCGCGTGCCGAAGTCCTGGCCGGGTTGCGGGCTCGCGTGTTGTCTGCCGGAGCGGGTGATGCGGATGACGCGGGCGAAGATTCAGACCTGCCGGAAACGCTTCTCTTTCTGCCGCCCTTGCCGGGGCCAAAGGGGCGTGGGGCCGGATGCAGATCTTGCGCGGTGTCGCCGGTGGCCGCGACCAGGGCTCCGCGCACAAGCCGCACCTGCTCCAGGGCGATGTCCAGATCCTGGGCGTAGCGCTTGGCCAGGCGGCTTTCCGCCTCTGTCATGAGAGAGAGCACAAGGCCAGTGGCCCCGGCTCGGCCCGTGCGTCCGGCGCGGTGCAGATAGTCGCGGCTCTGGCTCGGCACGTCCACGTTGACCACCAGCTCCACTCCAAAGATGTCGAGTCCTCGGGCCGCGATGTCCGAGGCGATGAGCGTCCGGGCCCTGCCCTGGCGGAAATCGTCCAGGGCGGCCTGGCGCTGGAACTTGTCGTGCGCCCCGTGCAGGTCGGCCACGGACAGTCCGTGGTGCTCCAGGCGTTCGGCCATGCGTTCGGCGCTGGCCCCGCGGTGCGCGAAGACCAGGGCGCGTTCGGGGGAAAGTCCGCGCAGCGCCTTGCGCAGCCAGTCGATCTTGTCGCGCTCCTCGCAGACCAGGTAGCAGTGCCGTATGTCCGGGCTGATTCCGTCCTGCGCGCGCACGACCGACAGGTCCGGGGCCAGGCCGCGGGCGATGCGGGTCGTGGCCGGGCCTTCGGTGGCGGAGACGAAGACGAAGCGTGTTGCCGCGCCCAGCTGGCCCGTGATCTTGCGGATGTGCTCCAAGGATTCCTCGATGAGCAGCCGGTCGGCTTCATCCAGAACCAGCCAGGCGGCCTCCTTGAGCTTGAGTTTTCCAAGCTCCAGGAGGTGCGTCATGCGCCCGGCCGATCCGATCACCAGGTGGGGCTTTTTCTTGAGTCCCTCGATCTGGCGGCTGGCGGCCGCCCCGCCGATCAGGGCCTGCACGCGCACGCCGAGTCCGGCCTCGCGGGAAAGTTCCGTGGCCACTCGGGTGATCTGCATTGCCAGTTCGTGAGTCGGGGCCAGGACCACGGCCTGTATGTGCTGGCTGCCGGAGTCGATGCCCGCCAGGATGGGCAGCAGGTAGGCCAGGGTTTTGCCCGAGCCGGTGCGGGAGACGAGCGTGGCCGATTTTCCGGCCATCAGCACGGGAATGGCCTGCGCCTGCACGGGCAGGGGAGCGGCGAGTCCGCGCGTGTTCAGGGCCTGGACCAGGGCGGCGGGAAGTCCGAAAGAGTCGAAAGTCATGTATGTCCTTTTCGGCGTGGGGCCGAGGTCATGAAAAAGATGGCACCGCGCCGGAATTTCCGGTGCGGCGTTGAGCATCAAGGGGATGGCGATTCCCGTGACTCGTCGCTCCAGGCCACGACCCGGTTGCGGCCCAGGCGTTTGGATCGGTACATGGCGCGGTCCGCTCTGCGCAGCAGTTCGGCCATGCCTTCGTCTCCGTCCTGGGGCTCGGGAACCATGGAGGCCACCCCGAAACTCATGGTCACGCAGGACGCCGCATCGGAATCGCCGTGTTCCAGATGCAGGTCCACGACCGCCTGAAGCAGGGACTTGGCCACATGTTCGGCTCCGTCGGCGTCGGTGTCGGCCAGGATTACGGCGAATTCCTCGCCGCCGAAACGCGCCACCAGGTCCGCCGGGCGCTGCATCTGCTGTTGCAGGGCCGCCGCCACGGCGATGAGGCACTGGTCCCCTTGCAGGTGCCCGTGGGCGTCATTGTAATTCTTGAAAAAGTCAACGTCGCCCAGGATGATGGATATGGGCGTTTTGTCCCGCGTGGCCCGGCGCCATTCCTGCTTCAGGGAGTCGTCGAACATGCGGCGGTTGGGGATTCCCGTCAGGCCGTCCCGCATGGACAGATGCGTCAGTTGCTCGTTGGCCCGCTTGAGTTCCTCGGTGCGTTCGCGGATGGTCTGCACCATGCTGTCGAAACTCTCGGCCAGCATCCCAACCTCGTCGTCCCGGCGCAGGTCGAGGGGCTGGGCATAGTCTTCCTCCCGGCGCAGCCTGGCGGCGTGATTGGTCAGTTTTTGCAGGGGCTTGAGGACCACGGCCTGAAGCAGGACATTCAACATGATCAGCACGATCAACCCCGACGAGACCACCAGCACCATGGCGTAGCGGATGCTGGCAATGCCCTTCTGCGTGATTTCCCGGGGGAAGAGATACTGGATGCCGAAAATGGGCCGCCCTTCGGAGTCGTTGTACGCGCTGCAGACCCTGACGTATTTCCCGTCTTTGCGGGTGAAGTAGTCGAGACCGCCCATGCTTGCGGGCGTGAGCCCGGACGTGCCGCAGGCCATCCGTTCTTCGACATAGGGGTAGACGACCTCGAATGGTATGCGCGTCTGTTCGGACAGGGTTTCGACCATGGCCGGGTTCACGAACCGGCCCACGATCAGGAAGCCGTTGGCCGGACCTCTGCCGTCCGAGCGAAGAATGCGCCTGGTGGCGAAAAGCATGGGGCCGTGTTCGGTGCTGATGATTCCCGCCGCGCCCTTTTCCCCGGAGGGCAGTCGTATGAGCGGATGGTCCAGGGGAATGCTTTTCGCCTGTGCCAATTCAAGCTGCATGTCGGCTTTCTGTTCCGTGTCGCGGGCGTTGCTCCAGACGATGCGCCCGTCCTGGGCGAGGAAGAGCATGACGTTGACCGCGATGCTGTCCAGCGCCTCGTCGTAGAGGTTGCTCGTCTTGTAGACCTGCGAGCCCGTGGTCATGAAATCGTGGGTGTCGTCCCAGGTCGCCCAGTCGCGGCAGATGCGCTCAAGGTGATAGTTTTCCCGGTCGATGGCGTGAAAAATGCGTTGCAGGTTTTGTCCCGCCTCGTGATTCTCCAGTTCAAGAAAGCTCGGATAGACGACAAAGCGCTGCACGAAAAAATCCGCCACGCCCAGGGAGGCGAAGAGGACGAGGATGATGGTGAACACTTTGGCGCGGATGGACATGAAGACTCCTTGATCCTGGGCTGCGATCAGTAACGAGAAGGATTACCCGAGATCGCCTCCAGGGACAAGCCGCAAGAACGCCGGACTTGCGCTGTGCACCGGGCTGGGCGTACAGACCATGCGTTCGTCCGCGCCGGCAGGCCCGGAACGTGTCCATCGAGGAGACAGATGCTCGAACTTTTCACCGTCGCAACCATCACCATTCTGGCCGTCATCAGTCCGGGGGCGGATTTCGCCATGGTCAGCCGCAACAGCATGATGATGTCGCGCCGGGCCGGGGTCCTGACCGCCGTGGGCATCAGCCTGGGCGTGCTGGTGCATGTCGCCTACAGCCTGCTCGGGGTGGGACTGATCATTTCCCGCTCGGCCCTGCTTTTCAACCTGATCAAGTACCTGGGAGCGGCCTATCTTGTTTTCCTCGGGATCTCCATGATCCGGGCCCGACCCGCTGTCGGCGCCGCCGCGCCGCGCCCCGCGCTTTCCGACATTGGCGCCCTGCGCACAGGCTTTTTGACCAACGCCACCAACCCCAAGACCACGCTCTTCGTGGTCAGCCTGTTCACGCAGGTCATCAGTCCGCGCACCCCGCTCCCGGTCCAGCTCGGCTACGGAGCGTTCATGTCCCTGGCGCACCTGGCGTGGTTCATCCTCGTGGCCTGCGCCTTTTCCTCGGCCCCGGCCCAGCGGGCGGTGGCCTCCTGCCGGCATCACGTGGAGCGGGGTATCGGGGGCGTGCTGGTCTGTCTGGGTCTGACCCTGGCCCTGGCCTCGCTCAAACAGGCCTGGCCCCATTGATCCACCCTTTATCAGCCAAGGAGAACGGTTGTGGCCTCGGAACTCAAACCCGTCGTGAATTTTGAAGAATCCCTGGGAATCCTGGACATCCGCGTGGGTCGGGTCGTTTTGGCCGAGCCCTGCGCCGAAACGCCAAAACCCACCTACAGGATGGTCATCGATTTTGGAAAATACGGCCAGCGCGTGAGCTACGGGCGCTTCACCGCCCATCCCCTGGACGAGGTCATCGGACGGCTGGTGCTGGTAGTGCTCAATTTCCCCCCGCGCCCCATGGGGGCGGTGGTCTCGGAGGTGCTGGTGCTGGGCGTGCAGTATCCGGGCAGGGACAGCGGCGAGGCGACCTTTGTCTCCCCGGCGGTCAACGCCAAGATCGGCAGCAAGCTTTTCTAGGATGCCCATGAAACCCTATCTCTACGCCCTTGGCGCGGTGCTCTGCTGGGCCAGCCTGCCGGCGGCCACGGGCAGCGGTCTGGACGGGCTTTCGGTCACGGAGCTGCTTTTTTTCAGCTTTGTTCCGGCCGCGCTGTATCTTACCGCGCAGGAGATGATCATTTCCCGGCGCCGGGCCATCCCCTGGCCGGGCCTGAAGCTGACCGTTCTGGGGCTGGCCGGGATTTTCGGCTACCACGCCCTGTATTATCTGGCCCTCGACCACACGCCCCTGGTGGAAGGGGCCATCCTGACCACGACCTGGTCTTTCTGGATCGTCGTCCTATCCTCCATTCTGGACAAAAAGCGACTGTCCCTGCCTGTGCTGGCCGTGGCCCTGGCCGGGCTCGCGGGCGCGGGTCTGGTCGTGTCCGGCGGCCAGAGCCTGCGGTTTGAAACCCGGTACCTGCCCGGCTATCTCATGGCCTTGGGGTGCGGGCTGATCTGGAGCAGCTTTTCCGTGGTTTTGTCGCGCCTGAAACCCACCCGCGACTACATGCCCGCCTTCACGGTCCTGGCCGCCCTGTTCTCGACCCTGGTCTACGCCGCCAGCGCTCCGCAGGCCCTGCCTCCGGCGGGGGCGCTGCTCTCGGCCCTGTATCTGGGGCTGGTGCCGCTGGGGCTGTCCTTCACCCTCTGGAACAGGGCCGTGACCGGCGGCAACATGACGCTCATCGGCTACCTGTCCTACCTGACCCCGCCCCTGGCCGTGCTGCTGGCCGCCCTGGTCCGGGGCGCGGCCGTGACCCCGCACGCCGTGATAGGCATGATCGTCATTCTCGCGGCGGCCTTTGTGGGCAGACGGATGAGCTGACTTCTGCGTCCGATGAACAGGCGGATCGTGCGAATCTCTGGTGGCTTCGGGTCGAGCGGACGGTCTTCTGTTGATTCTGGAATGGCCCGGACGAATCTGCGCGGCTGGGCGGAAAAAGAAAAAGGCCTAAGAGTTTTTGCTCTTAAGCCTTTGATTTCTTTGGTAGCGGGGGCAGGATTTGAACCTACGGCCTTCGGGTTATGAGCCCGACGAGCTACCATGCTGCTCCACCCCGCGCCATGTGAGAAGAGCTTTCTATGTAGGTTTACAACGCTTGTCAAATGCTATATTCACTTTTTTCTTATGAAAAACACAATTAATAAAATTTCTCTAATTATTCCGGTATATAATGAAGAAGAAAATCTTCAGGACCTGTACACGGAGATCACAGGCAGTCTTTCCGGTTTGACCTGCGCCTATGAGCTTCTGCTCGTGGATGACGGCAGCACGGACTCCAGTCTGGGCGTGATTCGGGCCTTGGCCGGGGCGGACGAGCGCGTCCGCTTTTTATCCTTTGCCAGGAACTGCGGGCAGTCCGCGGCCTTTGCCGCAGGTTTCCGCTATGCGGGCGGGGACGTGGTCGTGACCCTGGACGCCGACCTGCAGAACGACCCCGCCGATATTCCGGCCATGCTCGACGTCTACGCCCAGGGCGTGGACATGGTCATCGGCTGGCGGGCCAAGCGTCAGGACAGCGTGGTCAAGCGCTGGGCCTCGCGTTTCGCCAACTGGGTGCGCAACGGGATCAGCCGCGAAACTGTCCGTGACACGGGATGCTCTCTTAAAGTAATGCGTGCCGAGATGGTCAGGCGCATCCCCATGTTCACGGGCATGCACCGTTTTCTGCCCACGCTCATGAAGCTTGAAGGGGCGAAGGTGGCGGAAGTGCGGGTCAATCATCGTCCGCGCAGCAAGGGCGTCTCCAAGTACGGGATCTGGGACCGGGCCTGGTCCTCGGCCTACGACCTGCTCGCGGTGCGCTGGATGCAGAAGCGGCACATCGGGTACGTGGTTTCTGATACAAACGTTAAATGATGTTTGGAGCGTGACCTGTTTTCCAGGCTGATGCCGGGCGCACGGTCCGGGCTGATCGGCTGGGCTGGGCAGAGCTTCATCATATGGCGCGGACGCGCCTTGGGCGGAACATGGAATTGACGACGCAGTGGTGGCTCTTGGCCATCGGGTTCACGGGCCAGGCCTTTTTCTTCATGCGTTTTTTCTGGCAGTGGATCGTCTCGGAGCGGGAGAAAAAGAGCATCATTCCCATAAGCTTCTGGTACTTCAGCCTGCTTGGCAGCTTTTTTCTGCTGATCTACGCCATCCTGCGCCGCGACATCGTGTTCATCGTCGGCCAGTCAACGGGCTCCATCATCTATACGCGCAACCTCTATCTGATCCACCGCGAGCGCAAGCGGCTCCAGAGCGCGGGATAGAGGGGCAGCAGGACTCCGGCCACGGCCAGCCCGGTGGCCCAGCCCGCCAGGACGTCCATGGGAAAGTGCTTGCCCAGGTAGATGCGCGAATAGCCGATGGCCAGGGGCAGCGCCCAGATGGCTTTTTTGCGGAAGGCCGCGAAAAGGACGAGGGCGGCGGCTGCGGAGTTGGCGGCATGGGCGGAGGGGAAGGACGAGCCCTGCTGCTTGGTCGCCGTGAAGTCCTGCGGCAGCGCGGCCCATGTTCCGGATTGCTGGAAGCGGGTTTCGCCGACGCTCTGATAGGGGCGCACCCGGCCCACGCTGTCCTTGATCAGGGAGCAGGTCAGGTCGGAAGCGCCGATGCTCAGGGCCAGGCCCAGAACCACGGTCATGGAGGCCCGCCCCAGCTTGAGGCCGATGGCGGCCAGCACCACGGCCAGCGTCCAGAGCACGGCATGGCTTGAGAACAGGGGCATGACCATATCGAAAAACGGATTCTGCCAGCTCTGGTTGATCCACCTGAAAAGGGTCATTTCCCAGTCGGGAGTATGGAAAAACATCTTTTTCTCCTTGCTCCGACTAGTGTGGTGGAAGCGGGCGGAATTGTCCAGGGGCCAGGAGCGCTTGGCATCTTGACGCATTGAATATTTGCGGCTACTTTCCCAGTTTACTTTTTTTGAAGGAGAAACGAAATGAGCAAGAGAACATATCAGCCGAGCACCACCAAGCGCAAGAGAAGTCACGGCTTTCTGGTTCGCTCCCGGACCAAGAACGGACAGGCGGTGCTGCGCCGCAGAAGAGCCAAGGGAAGAAAAAGATTAGCCGTCTAACCTACCCTCCCTCGTATCGACTGAAGAGACGGCCCCAGTTTTGCAGCTGTTATGACCGGGGCCGTCGTTTTTTTTCAAAGAGTTTCACCCTCTTTGTGCTCGAACGGGAAGATGCCGGACTATCCTGGCGTCTTGGGCTGACGGTGAGCAGAAAAATCGGCAAGTCCGTGCGACGCAATCGGGTCAAGCGTCTGGTCCGGGAGTTTTTTCGGCTCCATCAGCACGATTTTCGTCTGTGCGCGGATCTTGTCGTGGTGCCCAAGCGGGGCGTGTGCGTGGATTCCATGGACCTAGCGCAGGTGTCCTCGGAACTTGCCCCGCTCATGACAAAAATCGTGTCCCGGGTTGGAGCGGCCTAGGTCTTTGCGGAGTTTCCATGCGCCATGTCTTCGTACGTATTCTTTCCCTGTATCAGTATCTGATATCCCCGCTCTATTCTCCCTGTTGCCGCTTCACTCCTTCGTGTTCCGAATATGCCCGGCAGGCCGTCTTGTCTCATGGAATTTTTCGGGGGATGGGCCTTGCACTCTGGCGTTTATTACGTTGTCATCCCCTGTGTGCCGGTGGTTACGATCCGGTTCCCTCCCCTAACTTGTCAAAGAGAGATTGAAATCAATGGATAGCAACAAGCGCGTCATCCTCGCAGTTTCCCTGTCCCTGCTGGTGCTTCTGGGCTGGAATTACATGTTTCCGCCGGTAACGCCCCCGGAGGCCCCCCTTCAGAACGCTTCCGCTCCTGAGCAGGTCGCACCGCCCGTCAGCCAGGCCGGTTCGCAGATGCCCTCCTCCGCCCCCACCGTGCAGTTCACCCCTGCCCAGGGAGAAAAGCTGGCCGTGGACACGCCGTTGTACCGCGCCGTGATCAACACGTCCGGCGGCGTGCTGGAGAGTTTCGAGCTCAAGAACTACAAGGAAACCATCGCTCCGGATTCCAAGAACATCGATCTGGTCACTCCCCTGTCCGTGACCAAGGCTCCCATGGGCCTGATCTGGAACTCCCTGCCGACCTGGGCCCAGGGCGAGTGGACCGTGCAGGGCGGCGATCTGGACCTGTCCGACGGCCAGAGCGGCACCATCGCGCTCAGCGGCGTCGTCGGCGGCGTGCAGATGGACCGGGTGCTGACCTTCACCGGCGGCACCTACGAGGTCAAGGAAGAGGTCAAGGTCACCAACGTCACCACGGCCCAGATCCAGGGGCACCTGGCGTTTTCCGTGTCCAGCGTCCCGCTCACGGCCGAAAGCGACAAGTACAACCTGACCAAGATCGCCTACATGACCGCCGGCAGCCTGACCGAGGAAGACAGCCAGAAGGATCTGCAACTGGGGGTGGAATCGCCTGCCGCGGCCCAGTGGGGCGGCATCGAGAGCAACTATTTCCTGTTGGCCATGGTGCCGACCTCTTCGGACATGTTCGCCCGCGCCAAGCTTGAAGACAACGTCTACCGCATGACCGTGGCCGATCAGGTGCTGCTTGATCCGGGCATCACGCAGCTGCGCACCGTGTCCTATTATTTCGGTCCCAAGACGGAAAAGGACCTGTCCATCATGCCCAAGGACTTGAAGGGCAGCATGCACTACGGCTTTTTCGACATCATCGCCAAGCCGCTCAATCAGTTCCTGAAATTTTTGTACGGCTATGTCGGCAATTACGGCATCGCGATCATCATCTTGACCATCATCATCAAGCTTCTGTTCTGGCCGCTGTCGCACAAGAGCTACAAGTCCATGGAACAGATGAAGAAGCTCCAGCCCATGATGGCCAAGATCCGCGAAAAGTACGCCGACGACCGGGAGAAGATGAATTCCGAGATCATGCAGCTCTACAAGACCTACAAGGTCAATCCGGCGGGCGGCTGCGTGCCCATGCTGCTGCAGATTCCCGTGTTCTTCGCCCTGTACCAGGCCCTGCTCGGAGCCATCGAGCTGCGGCACGCGGCCTTCATCCCGACCCTGCCCTTCACCGACCTGGTCTGGCTGGCCGACCTTTCGGCCAAGGACCCGTACTACATCACGCCCCTGGTCATGGGTGCGACCATGTTCCTGCAACAGCGTCTTTCCCCGCCCATGGGCGATCCGATGCAGGCCAAGATCATGATGTTCATGCCTGTCATCTTCACGTTCCTGTTCCTCAACTTCCCGTCCGGTCTGGTTGTGTACTGGCTGGTCAACAACGTGCTGTCCATCGCCCAGCAGTCGTACATGATCAAGAAATCGAAATAGCGGCGTTCATGGCGCGGCGTCCTTTTCCCG